>NZ_JBEFLD010000001.1:189678-400468 GCF_040148885.1 Vogesella oryzagri | reverse complement strand
GATGCGGCCAACAATGCGGTGGATGAGAACAGCAGCGTCGGTACCGTGGTCGGCCTCACCGCCTTCGCCAGCGATGCCGATGCCACCACCAACGCCGTCAGCTACAGCCTGACCGACAGCGCCGGCGGCCGCTTCGCCATCGATGCCAGCACCGGCTTGGTCACCGTCGCCGGCGCCATCGACCGCGAGACCGCCGATCACTACGACATCACCGTGCGCGCCACCAGCGCCGACGGTTCCAGCGCCAACAAAACCTTCACCATCGCTATCAATGACGTCAACGAGTTTACCGTCAGCACCCCGGCCGACAGCGATGCGGCCGACAATGCGGTGAATGAGAACAGTGCCGTCGGTACCGCGGTCGGCCTCACCGCCTTCGCCAGCGATGCCGACGCCACCACCAACGCCGTCAGCTACAGCCTGACCGACAGCGCCGGCGGCCGCTTTGCCATCAACAGCAGCACCGGCCTGGTCACCGTCGCCGGCACACTCGACCGCGAGACCGCCGATCACTACGACATCACCGTGCGTGCCACCAGCGCCGATGGCTCCAGCGCCGATAAAACCTTCACCATCGCTATCAATGACGTCAACGAGTTCGCCGTCAGCACCCCGGCCGACACCGATGCGGCCGACAATGCGGTGAATGAGAACAGTGCCGTCGGTACCGCGGTCGGCCTCACCGCCTTCGCCAGCGATGGCGACGCCACCACCAACGCCGTCAGCTACAGCCTGACCGACAGTGCCGGCGGCCGCTTCGCCATCGATGCCAGCACCGGCCTGGTCACCGTCGCCGGCGCGCTCGACCGCGAGACCGCCGATCACTACGACATCACCGTGCGTGCCACCAGCGCCGATGGCTCCAGTACCGACAAAACCTTCACCATTGCCATCGGCAACGTCAACGACAACCCGGTAGTCGGCCCCAGCGACAGCAATGGCGCGGCCAACCTGGTACTGGAGAATGCCGCCATCGGTACCACGGTCGGTCTGACTGCCTTCGCCAGCGATGCTGATGCCGGTGGCCAAGCCATTACCTACTCGCTGAGCGACAATGCCGGCGGGCGCTTCGCCATCAACAGCAGCACCGGGGTAGTGACAGTGACCGGCGCGCTCGACTACGAAGCCGCCAGCAGCCACAACATCACCGTGCTGGCGACCAGCGCAGACGGTTCCAGTAATAGCCAGACCTTCACCATTGCCGTCGGCAACGTCAACGACAACCCGGTAGTCGGCCCCAGCGACAGCAATGGCGCGGCCAACCTGGTGCTGGAGAATGCCGCCATCGGTACCACGGTCGGTCTGACTGCCTTCGCCAGCGATGCTGATGCCGGTGGCCAAGCCATTACCTACTCGCTGAGCGACAATGCCGGCGGGCGCTTCGCCATCAACAGCAGCACCGGGGTAGTGACAGTGACCGGCGCGCTCGACTACGAAGCCGCCAGCAGCCACAACATCACCGTGCTGGCGACCAGCGCAGACGGTTCCAGTAATAGCCAGACCTTCACCATTGCCGTCGGCAACGTCAACGACAACCCGGTAGTCGGCCCCAGCGACAGCAATGGCGCGGCCAACCTGGTGCTGGAGAATGCCGCCATCGGTACCACGGTCGGTCTGACTGCCTTCGCCAGCGATGCTGATGCCGGTGGCCAAGCCATTACCTACTCGCTGAGCGACAATGCCGGCGGGCGCTTCACCATCAACAGCAGCACCGGCGTGGTGACAGTAGCCGGCGCACTCGACTACGAAACCGCCACCAGCCACAACATCACCGTACTGGCCACCAGTGCCGATGGCTCCAGCAATAGCCAGAGCTTTACTATCAACGTCGGTGACGTCGATGATGCGGTCCCCAGCGTGGCATCGATTACCGGCACGTCCAGCCGCAGCGGCAACACTGGCACCGCCACCTTTACCGTCACCTTTTCGGAGGCGGTGACCGGGGTGACCACCGACGACTTCACGCTGTTCGGTTCCGCCATGACGGCCTCACCACTGCCCACCATTACCGGGGTCAGCGGTTCGGGCACCACTTACACGGTAACGGTTAGCTACGACGGGCGCTCTCCCAGCAACGGGGACCGTGGCAATTCACTGGGGCTGAACCTGAAAAGCGGCACCGATGTGCACGACACCAGTAACAACACCGCCAGCGGCAGCAGCTTTGCCACCGCGCAGGTAACCTCGCTGGCTCCGGCCGGTAGTGCCGGCGAGCCGATCCAGCTAGCGCTAGACGCCCCAGCCGACAGCAGCGGCGATGTACTGATCACACTGAAAGGCGTGCCGGAGGGGTGGCAGATTAATGGTGCCACGCGCAACGCTGATGGCAGTTGGTCGGTGCTCACCGCGCACCCGGAACTGTTGAGCGTCACCACGCCGAGCGATTTTGCCGGCGCGATGCTGCTCGAAGTCGCCATGCAGTGGCAGCGTGCCGACGGCAGCACTGGCAACGCCATGATCTACAACAACCTGGAGGCCTACGCCCCCGGCTCGCCGATCTTCGCCTTGTCCAGCGACGACAACCTCACCGGTTCGTCGGCTGCCGATACCTTCGTGTTTGCCCAGCCGATGGGCAATAACGTGATCTACAGTTTCGATGCCACCAACGACAAGATCGACCTGATCGGTTTTGCCGGCGTGAGTAGCGTTACCGACCTGCAAATCGGCAGCGATGGCACCGGCAATGCAGTGATCAGCATCGGCACCGGCCAGAGCATTACCATTCGCGGCGTGGATGCGGCCAACTTGAGTGCGGCCAACTTCCTGTTCAACCAGGTGCCGGAAATCCACAACGCCGGGGTGATGGCCATTGCCGATGGCGCCATCCTGCCGCTGGGCGGGGTGATGGATAACAGTGGGCGCATCGAGCTGGGTGCGGCAGCTGGCGACGCGCGGCTGGAGGTACTGGTGGAAAGCCTGACCCTGCAAGGTGGCGGCCAGGTGGTGCTATCGGACGACGCACACAACATCGTGTTCGGTGGGGCGGCCAACGCCACGCTGATCAACATGGACAACACCATCAGCGGTGCCGGCCAGCTGGGTGGCGGGCAGATGACGCTGGTGAACCACGCCAGCATCATCGCCGATGGCAGCAATGCGCTACTACTGGACACTGGCAGCAACAGCATCGTCAACAGCGGTCAGCTGCAAGCCAGCGGCAGTGGCGGCATGGTGGTGGCCAGCAGCCTGGAAAACAGCGGCAATCTGTGGGCCAACGACAGCTCGCTGCAACTGCAGCAGGAGGTCAGCGGCCAGGGTAGCGCGCTGATTTCCGGGGCCGGCAGCATCGATTTTGCCGCCGCCGCCGATAGCGATGTCAGCTTTGCCGATGGTGGCAATGGCAGCCTGCTGCTGGGTGATGCGGCCAACTTCAGCGGCCGCATCATCGGCCTGGAAAGCGGCGACCATCTGGATCTTACCGGCCTGGCCTATCAGGACGGGCTACGCCTGGACTATGTCGGTAATGCCTCCGGCACCGGCGGGCTGCTGACCATCAGCAATGGCAGCGACAGCAGCAGCCTGATGCTGATCGGCCACTATCAGGCCGGCGACTTCCAGCTGGGCAGTGATGCCGCCGGGCATACCGTGGTCAATACCAGCCAGGCCGACAGCGGCACCGTGATCGGCACTGCCGGCAACGATACGCTGAGCGGCGGCGACGGCAACGACATTCTGCTGGGCGGCGCCGGCCACAACACGCTGAGCGGCGGCGCCGGCAGCGACACCTTCCTGCTGCTGCGCAGCGACGGCAATGCGCTGGATAGCATCACCGATTTCGACAGCAGTGATGGTGGTGACCAGCTGCACGTCGGCGACCTGCTCACCGGCTACCAGCCGAATGCGGCCAACCAGTTCCTGAGCCTACGCGAGGAAAACGGCAACACCGTGATCAGCATCGACCGCGATGGTGCCGGCAACCAGTACCAGATGCAGGACATGGTGATTCTGCAGGGCAGCACCGGTATCGACATGACGACCCTGTTGAAGCACGTCGACACCAACCCGCTGTAACCGCAGCCCCCCGACACACCCCGCCGCGGCGGGGTGTTTTGCTGCCACTCAGCCCCGTGGCAACACCGGCGTCCAGATCTCGGTCAGCAAATCCTTGGGCGCGGTGCTCTGCGGCGAGTTCAGGTACGCCTCGATGCACGGTGCCGGCGCCAGCTGCCACTCGCTCTGCGGCAGCCACACGCCGTACAGCCATTGATACGCCGCGGCCAACTCGCTGTACGGCCCGCGGTGCGTCAGCACCAGATAATCGCCGGCGGCTATCGTGTCGCGCTGCAGCCCGTCCGGCAGTGGCGCCTCCGCCGGGTAGCTGACACAGGCGGCGGCACGCAGCTCGGCCTCCGGCACGCTTTGCGGGTCGTCGTAGTAGATGCCGAACCAGCGCGCATCGGCGGCCAGCAGGTTCAGGGTGCGCACGTTAAGACTGTCGAACGCCTGGCCGATCTGCATGTAAGACCCGCGATGCGGGCAGCAGAGCACGGCCAGCGGCGTGGCCAGCTGGCGTAATTGCGGTTGGTAATGCATGCGGTTCTCCTCGTGAATGGCGGATTGCAGGAAAGCCATGCGCTGGCGCCGGTAGGCCGCTGGCGGCAAGCCGTAAGCCTGGCGGAATGCCCGGACAAAGGCGGCACTGCTGCCATAGCCCGCGCGGCGCGCCACCTGCAGCAGTACCTGTGGCTGCGGTTGCTGTAATTGCAGCGCGGCGCGTGCCAGCCGTAGCCGTTGCCGCGTTTGCACCACGGTCTCGCCGGTGACGGCGTGATAGAGACGGTGAAAATGGCAGGGCGAAAAATGCGCCAGCTCGGCCAGCACCGCCAGCGGCACGTCGTCATCCGGGTGCTGCCACAGGTACTGCACCACGCGCAGGATGCGGCTGATGTAACGCTTGCTGCTGTTCTGGCTCGTCATGGTTGTCCTCCGGTGCGTAAACTACGGTGCTTCGATTGATCCAGGTTGCGCTTTTTCATGACACCAGCTTACCAGCCCCGCCGCCAGCCACGCAGCGAACAGCTCACGCTCAACCAGCACGCCTACCACATCCTGCGCTGGGGCGACCCGGCCGCGCCGGCACTGTTCATGCTGCATGGCTGGATGGATTGCGCCGCCACCTTCCAGTTTGTGGTCGACCAGCTGGACGAGCGCTGGCAGGTCATCGCCCCGGACTGGCGCGGCTTTGGCGACAGTGCCTGGAACAGCGGCAGCTACTACTCGCCCGACTATCTGGCCGACCTGGACGCGCTGCTGCAGCACTACAGCCCGCACGCTGCGGCCAACGTGGTGGGCCACAGCATGGGGGCGATGGTCAGCGGCCTGTATGCCGGCATCCGCCCGGAACGCGTGGCACGGCTGGCGTTGCTGGAGGGCTTTGGCCTGCCGCCCTCGCGCCCGGCCGAGGCTCCCGGCCGCTACGGCAACTGGCTGAAAGAAAAGCGCCAGCCGCCGGCCTTTGCGCCGCTGGGCGGCATCGAGGAGCTGGCCAGCAAACTACTGGGGCGCAATGCTTTTCTGTCGCCGCCGGCGGCGCGCTTCATGGCTGCCGCGCTTACCCGCTGGCAGGATGGCGCGCTGCAGTACCGTGCCGATCCGCGCCACAAGATGGTGAATCCGGTGCTGTACCGGCTGGAAGAAGCCATGGCCTGCTGGCGCCGTATCAGCGCCCCAGTACTGTGGGTGGTGGCGGAAGAGGCCCTGGCCACGCCGATGGCCCGCGGCATCGCCCCCACGCTGGCCGAGCGCCGCGCCTGCTTTACCGACTTGCAAGAGGTTCACATCGCCCAGGCCGGGCACATGGTGCAATGGGAGCAGCCCGCCGCCGTGGCCAGCGCACTGCAGCACTTCTTTGCTTATGAATAAATGCCATAACCATGGGCTGGCCGCCGACGCCGCCATCCCGTAAAGTTTTCGGCAGCCCGCTTATCCACCCCGCCCGCACCGCCAGCCGGTGCCGCCACTACCGGATCGCCCCATGAGCCGCTTTGCCCGTCACCTGCAGGATGTCACCATCAGCAACCCCTTCCCCGGCCTGCCGCGGCTGGAAGCGATGATCGGCCGCACGATTGTCAGCCGCATCGGCTCCAACGAAAGCATGGCCATCGCGCAGCACACCGTCAGCCAGCTGTGGGGCGAGGCACTGTACGAGCTGGCGCGGCTGTACCCGGACCCGTACGCCGCCGCCGTGCGCGAGCGCGCCACCGCCCTCAATGGCGTGGCTGCGGCCAACGTGGTGGTGGATGCCGGTGCCGACAGCCTGATCGCGCTGTTCCTGCGCGCCCGCGTCAGCCCGGGCGACGTGGTGGTGTGCACCGCTGGCACCTACCCCACCTTCCGCTACTTTGCCGAAGGCGTCGGTGCCCGCATCGTGGAAGTAGCGTATGCGGAAACCGAGGGCGTGCTGCACAACGACCTGCCGGCACTGGCCCGCGCCGCGCGCGAACACGATGCCGCGCTGCTGTATCTGGCCAATCCGGACAACCCTACCGGCACCTTCCAGCAGCAGGACGCCATCCGCACGCTGCAAAGCCAGTTGCCGGCCGACTGCCTGCTGCTGCTGGACGAGGCCTACATCGACTTCTGCGCCGACAGCGAGCGCCAGGGCGTGCTGCCGGGCACGGCGCGGCTGCGCACGCTGTCCAAGGCGCATGGACTGGCCGGGCTGCGCGTCGGCTATGCCATCGCGCCGCAGGAATGGATCGCCAAGACCGACCAGATCCGCACCCAGTTCGCCGTCTCCAGCGTGGCACAAGCCGCTGCGGTGGCGGCATTGGACGATCCGGGCTGCAGCGCGCGGCTGATCGCCGACACCCTGCAGTTGCGCGACGCCTTGGCCGCAGCACTGTTGCAAAACGGGCTACAGCTATTGCCGTCGCACACCAACTTTGTCGCCATCGTCTACCCGGATGCCGACAGTGCACTGGCTAGACAAAAAACCCTGCTGGCCCAAGGGATTGCCGTGCACCGCCCGCCGCACCCATCCATGCAGCATGTGCTGCGCGTGACCGCCCATCCGGATGCCCTGCAAAAAACCGTACTGGAGACCCTGGCCGGGGCATGAAAAGCGCCAGCGCGCTGTTAGAATCGCGGCAGATATTCTATTGAAAGCAGCAGCTAGGCATGAAAGTCCCGCTATTTGACGCTGACACCACGTCGGAACTGGTGCGCAATCTGGTTATCCCGCCACGCCCGGCGATCATGGATCAGTTGATGGCGTTGCGCAGCAACCCGGACATGAGCCTGCTGGACGTGGCCGATGTCATTTCCACCGATATCGGCCTGTCGTCGGCGGTGCTCAAGGCCGCCAACAGCCCGTTTTTCGGCGTGGCACGCACGCTGACCTCCATTCACCAGGCCGTCAGCCTGCTGGGGGTGCGCAATCTGCTGTTCCTGGTACAGGGCCTGCTGCTGCGCCTGACGCTGACCAGCCAGAAGCCTCCCGCCATCGAGCAGTTCTGGGAACGCACCATGCACGAGGCCGCCACCGCGGCGGCACTGTGCCAGCGACTGGGCCGCCCCAGTGAAGAGTGTCAGTCCTTTGCTCTGTTCCGCAGCTGCGGCATTGCGGTGATGCTGATGCGCTACCCCAACTACGAACGCACCCTGCGCCTGATTACCCAGGCGCAAGACAAGCAGATCAGCAAGATCGAGCAGGAATTCCACGGCACCAGCCACGATGTGGTGGGCTACCTGGTTGGCCGCGCCTGGCTGATGCCGGATGACTTCAACCAGGCCATTCTGCTGCAGCACAGCCCCGAGCTGTTCAGTAGCGACAGTGACAACCAGTTGCTGGACCACGAGCACAAGATGATGGTGGCCGTGGCGCGGGCCGCGCAGCACGTGTGGCGTACCAGCACCGATCACCACGGTGATCCGGGCTGGAAGGAGCGCGAAGCAGCGCTGCTGGCCTATCTGGGCATGAGCGAAGTGGAATTTGAAGACTGGGTGGACGAAATGCACGACCGCATCCACCACGCCTGACGCAGCGCGCAGCACCACAAAAAACCGGCCACCACGGCCGGTTTTTTCATGCCCGCATCACGCCGCGGCGTGCGGCCAACCTTGCCACTCAACCGCCGCCCTCGCCCAGCGCCGCGCGCATTTGCTCCAACTCCTGCAGCCGGTCGTGGATGTCGCTCCAGTGGCGGGTATTCACCGCCGCGATCAGCGCGTCGATCAGCATCAGCAGCGGGGTATTGGCATCCCAGCCGGCCGGGCCGGCGGTGTGTGCCGCCAGCGTGTATTTGGCGCAGCGTGACACCGGCGACAGCCACTGGTCGGTAAACAGCACCACCTGCACCTTGCGCTGCGCCGCCATCTCCGCCATGCGCTGGGCGTCCTGCCAGTAACGGCGGATATCGAACACCACCAGCACATCGTGCTTGTCCATGTCCACCAGGTGGTCGGCCCAGCTGGCCGGCAGCGCGCGCAGCTGCGTCACCTGCGAGCGCACCACCTTCAGGTGATGCGCCAGATACGCGGCCAGCGGCTCGGTGAGGCGGCCGCCCAGCAGCCAGATGCGGCGCTTGGGGTCGGCCAGCAGCGCCACCGCGCCATCGAACTCTGCCGCACTGACGTTGGCCGCAGTCTGCTGCATCAGCTCGCTCTGCCGCCGCACGAAACCGGCGAGGAAATCGGTACCCGCCGCCTCGCTGGCGGCTTCGCGCCGTACCAGCGGCGATTGCAGCCGCGCCTCCAGCTCGCCGCGCAGGGCGGCCTGGAACGCGGTGTAGCTGTCGAAACCCAGTTTGCCCACCAGCCGCAACACTGTCGGCCCGCTGACTTCCACCCGCGCCGCCAGTTGGGCAATGGTCTCCAGCCCGGCAACCGGGTAATTGGCCAGCAGCACGCGCGCGATCTTGCGTTCGGTCGGCGTGAGCTTGTCCATTTCGGTGCGCAGCAATTCTGCAACAGAGCGGTTTTGTCCCATATGACATCCTCGTTTCCAGCATTGGCGGTACTTGTCGACAGTTTGGCGGATGCACCGCGAGAGGGCAACGTAATTTTTATTACATTTAACACCTTGCAATTAATTTTTCTAACGTCTACTACTATGCACAGAGGGCACGAAAACCGCCCCGGATGACTGCAAAGAGAGAGGAAATCATGGAACCGCATAACGTAAAGACCGCAGACGATCTGCGCACGCTGATTCAGCAGCGTGACCTGAAGCAGATCAAGGTCGGCTTGTACGATCTGGACGGCGTAATGGCCGGCAAGTATATGTCGCGTGAGAAGTTTCTGTCCGCGCTGGACGGCGGCTTCGGTTTTTGCGATGTGGTATTCGGCTGGGACGTGGGCGACAAACTGTACGACAACACCAAGCTCACCGGCTGGCAGAAAGGCTATGCCGACGCCCAGGTGCGCATCATTCCGGAAAGCTGCCGCGAGCTGCCGCTGGAAGGCAATATGATCCTGCTGCAAGGCGAAGTGACCGGCCGGCTAGAAGGGCTGTGTCCACGCGCCTTGCTGCGCCGCGTGTGCGAACGCGCCGCCGGCATGGGCTTTGACGCCATGGCCGGCATCGAATACGAGTTCCTGGTGGCGGACGAAAGCAACGAGTCGCTGCTGAGCCGCAGCTACCAGGACATCAAGCCGCTGGGCCGCGGCGCCTTCGGCTACTCGGTGCTGCGCAATTCGGTGAACACCGAGTTCTATCACGGCCTGATCCAGCTGTGCGAAGCGATGAACATGCCGCTGGAAGGCTTCCACGAAGAAACCGGCCCCGGCCAGCTGGAAGCCGCGCTGGGGGTGGAAAAAGCGCTGCTGGCCGCCGACAACGCCGCGCTGTTCAAGACCTTCGCCAAGGTAATGGCGCAAAAGCAGGGCCGCACCGCCAGCTTCATGGCCAAGTGGCATCAGGATTACTCTGGTCAGGGCGGCCATATCCATATCTCGCTGAAAAACGCCGCCGGCAACAACGCCTTCTTCGACCCGGCGCAGCCGGGCAACATCAGCCGCACCATGCGCCACTTCATCGGCGGCCTGCAGCAGCTGATGCCGCAGATCGCCTGTCTGGCCGCCCCCACCATCAACAGCTTCCGCCGTCTGGTACCCGGCTACTGGGCGCCGACCACCGCGCTGTGGGGCATCGACAACCGCACCGTGTCGCTGCGCGCCATTCCCGGCAGCAACAAGTCGCAACGAGTGGAATACCGCCTGCCCGGCGCCGACTGCAACCCCTATCTGGCGCTGGCCAGCGCCCTGGCCGCCGGCCTGCACGGCATCGAACACGAGATCGAGCCGGACGAGGCGATCAGCGGCAACGGCTACCTACTGGATGTTCCGCCGGAGCGCCGCCTGCCGCGCTCGCTGTGGGAAGCCGCGCAGACGCTGAAGCAGTCCGCCGTGGCCCGCGACTGGCTGGGCAACGATTTTGTCGACCACTTTGCCGCCACCCGGGAGTGGGAGGAACGCGAGTTCCAGCGCCACGTCACCGATTGGGAATTGAACCGCTACTTCGAGATCATCTGATATGAGCCAGCATTTTTCCGTTATCTCCCCTGTCGATGGCAGCGAACTGCTGCAACGCCCGTACCACGACGCCGCCACGGTGCGCGCCACGCTGGATGCGGCCAACCTTGCCCGCTCCAGCTGGCGTCACACCAGCCTGACCGAACGCAAGCTGATGGTTGGCCGCGCGGTGGACGAACTGGTAGCGCGCAAGGAGCGCATCGCCGAGGCGATTACCCGCCAGATCGGCCGCCCGATCAGCCAGTCACCGGGCGAAGTGCGCGGCCTGGAAGAGCGCGCCCGCACCATGCTCGCACTGGCCGATGAGGGCCTGGCCGACATCCGCCCGACGCCGAAGGAAGGTTTCGACCGTTTTCTGCGTCGCGAGCCGCTGGGCACCGTGCTGGTGCTGGCACCGTGGAACTACCCCTTCCTCACCGCCATCAACACCATCGTGCCGGCGCTGGTGGCCGGCAACACCGTGATCCTGAAGCACTCCAGCCAGACCCCGCTGGTGGCCGAGCTGTTCGACGAGGCGTTCAAGGCCGCCGGGCTGCCGGCCGGGGTGTTCCAGATCCTGCATCTGGAACACGCCGCCACCCTGCAGCTGGTGGCCAGCGACGGCATCGACTTCGTTGCCTTCACCGGCTCGGTGGAAGCCGGCCGCACCGTGCAGCGCGCCGCCGCCGAGCGCTTCATCGGCCTGGGGCTGGAACTGGGCGGCAAGGACCCGGCCTATGTGCGCGAGGATGCCGACCTGCCCGCCGCCATCGAGAACCTGGTGGACGGCGCGTTCTTCAACTCCGGGCAGTCCTGCTGCGGCATCGAGCGCATCTATGTGCACCGCAGCCAGTTCGATGCCTTTGTCGCCGGCTTTGTCGCGCTCACCAAGGGCTATCGCTTCGGCAATCCGCTGGACCCGAACACCAATCTGGGGCCGATGGTGCGCGCCAGCGCCGCCGGCTTCGTGCGCGAACAGATCGCCGAGGCCATCGCCCAGGGTGCCACCGCGCTGATTCCGCCCGGCCACTTTGCCGCCGATGCGCCGGGCACCGCCTACCTGGCACCACAGGTGCTGGTGAACGTGCACCACGGCATGCGGGTGATGAGCGAGGAAAGCTTCGGCCCGGTGATCGGCATCATGGCGGTGGACGGTGACGAGGAAGCGCTACGGCTGATGAACGACAGCCGCTACGGCCTGACTGCCTCGATCTGGACCGCCGACCGCGCCGCCGCCATCCGGCTGGGCGAGCGGCTGGAAACCGGCACCGTGTTCATGAACCGCTGCGATTACCTGGACCCGAGCCTGGCCTGGACCGGGGTGAAAGATACCGGCCGCGGTGTGTCGCTGTCGGTGCTGGGCTACGGCCAGCTCACCCGCATCAAATCCTTCCATCTCAAAGACTGATCATCGTTACTGCTGCGGCCAACGTTGGCCGCAGCTACCGCACAAGGACACGCACCATGCAACTGAAAGGCAACTGGAACTACCCCACCGCCATCCGCTTCGGCGCCGGCCGCGCCAGCGAACTGCCGGCCATGTGCGCCGAGCTGGGCATCAAGCGCCCGCTGCTGGTCACCGACTCCGGGCTGGCCAAGCTGCCGCTGATCGCCCGGCTGCTGGACTACCTGCACAGCGCCGGCCTGGCGGCCAACGTGTTCAGCGACCTGCGCCCCAACCCGGTGGGCCGCGACGTGGATGCTGGCGTCGCCGCCTACCAGGCCGGCGGCCATGATGGCGTGATCGCCGTCGGTGGTGGCAGTGCGCTGGACGTGGGCAAGGCCATCGCGCTGATGGTGGGTCAGGATCGCCCGCTGTGGGACTTCGAAGACGTCGGCGACAACTGGACCCGCGTCAACGTGGCCGGCGTGGCGCCGACCATCGCGGTGCCCACCACCGCCGGCACCGGCTCCGAGGTTGGCCGCGCCTCACTGATCATCGACGAGAACGGCCACCGCAAGGTCATCATCTTCCACCCGTCTATGCTGCCCAAGCTGGTGCTGGCCGATCCGGAGCTGACCTGCGGCCTGCCGCGCCACCTCACCGCCGCCACCGGCATCGATGCCTTCGTACACAACCTGGAAGCCTACTGCTCGCCGTTCTACCACCCGATCGCGCAGGGCGTGGCGCTGGAAGGCATGAAGCTGGTGCACGACTGGCTGGAAGCTGCCTGCGACAACGGCAACAACGTGGAGGCACGCTCGCACATGCTGGCCGCCTCCATCATGGGCGCCACCGCGTTCCAGAAAGGGCTGGGCGGCGTGCATGCGCTGGCGCACCCGATCGGCGCGCACTTCGACACCCATCACGGCCTGGCCAACGCCATCCTGCTGCCCTATGTGCTGGTGAAGAACCGCCCGGCCATCGAGGAGCGCATCACCGCCGCCGCCCGCTACATCGGCCTGGCCGACGCCAGCTTCGACGGCTTCCTGAACTGGATCCTGCAACTGCGCGCCAAGCTGGGTATCGCCCACAGTCTGGCCGAAACCGGCATCAGCAGCGAACACGCGGTGATGATCGGCAACGACGCCAAGCAGGATCCGAGCGACGGCGGCAACCCGCTGCCGCTGTCCGCCGATGACTATGCGGCCATCTTCCGTGCCGCCTGCGAGGGCAAGCTTTATGGCTAAACCTGTGATTGGTCTTACCACCTACCCGCCCGGTCCCGGCCACGGCCACCACACGCCGGAGCTGTACGTGCAAGCGGTGGTGCGTGCCGGCGGCGTGCCGGTGCTGCTGCCGCATGTCGGCGCCGACATGGTGGACGACTGGCTGGCCGGCCTGGACGGCGTGGTGCTGATCGGCGGCGGTGACATCGAGCCGGCACGCTACGACGGCGGCGAACACCCCACCATCTACAACCTCAACCCGGCGCGCGACGACACCGAGCTGGCGCTGACGCGCGCGGTGCTGGCGCGGCAACTGCCGGCACTGGCGATCTGCCGCGGCCTGCAGCTGGTGAACACCGTGCTGGGTGGCAGCCTGCACCTGCACCTGCCGGACGTGGTGGGCGAGGACACCCTGCACCGCGCTCCGCCGCGCGAACCGATACCGCACGCGGTGACGGTACAGCCCGGCAGCTGCCTGGCCGGGTTGCTGGGCGAACACAGCAAGTCGGCATCCTGGCATCACCAGGCCATCGACCAGCTGGGTGAAGGCCTGGTGGCGGTGGCCTGGGCGCCGGACGGGGTGATCGAGGCGGTGGAACAGCCGGACAACCCCAACCTAGTGGCCGTGCAATGGCACCCGGAAATCACCGCGGCGGACGATGCGCGCCAGCAGGCGCTGTTCGACCACCTGGTGCGGCTGGCCAGCAAGGCCGTCTGAGCCCCGCAGCAATACCTTTCAGCCCCCGTCACCCCGCCTGACCGTACCCCGGTACCGCCAGGCGCGGCCCCGGGTTTGCCGCGAGGTTTTGCGGCGGCGCAGTAACAGCTTTATTCGCGACGGCCGTGCTGGGACAGCCACGACCGCCGTACCACGCCTGGTAGCAACCGGCGCAGACCGGACGGGCAAAGCGGCGCAAGCCACCATGCAAGAAGATTGGGATCAAAGGAGAAATTCATGGAGAAGCAAAAGGTCGTGCGAGAGCTGACACCCAGCCTCAAGACCATTCATCTGTGGGGTATCGCTGTTGGTCTGGTGATCTCCGGGGAATACTTTGGCTGGAGTTACGGCTGGGCCAGCGCCGGTACGCTGGGTTTTCTGGTGACCTCGCTGCTGATTGCCACGATGTACACCACGTTCATCTTCAGTTACACCGAGCTGACCACATCCATCCCGCATGCCGGCGGCCCGTTTGCCTATGCCCGCCGCGCCTTCGGCCCCACCGGTGGCTTTATCGCCGGCGCCGCCACACTGATCGAGTTCGTATTCGCGCCACCAGCCATCGCGCTGGCCATCGGCGCCTACCTGAACGTGCAGTTTCCGGGACTGGACCCGAAAGTCGCCGCCGTCGGCGCCTATCTGGTGTTCATGACGCTGAACATTCTGGGCGTGCAGCTGGCGGCCAACTTCGAGCTGTTCGTCACCGTGCTGGCGATTGGCGAGCTGCTGGTGTTCATGGGGGTGGTAACGCCGGGCTTCTCGCTGGCCAACTTCAGCGCCAACGGCTGGGCCGGCGGCAGCGAGCTGAACCACACCGCGGTACTGGGCATTCTGGCCGCCATTCCGTTCGCCATCTGGTTCTTCCTGGCGATTGAAGGCGCCGCCATGGCGGCGGAAGAAGCGGAAGATCCGCGCCGCACCATCCCGAAAGCCTATATCGGCGGCATTCTCACCCTGGTGGTACTGGCCATCGGTGTGATGCTGTTTGCCGGCGGCGTGGGCGACTGGCGCAAACTGGCCAACATCAACGACCCGTTGCCGCAGGCGATGAAGGCGGTGGTGGGCGACAACAGCGGCTGGATGCACATGCTGGTGTGGATCGGCCTGTTCGGCCTGATCGCCAGCTTCCACGGCATCATCATGGGCTACTCGCGGCAGATCTTCGCGCTGGCCCGCGCCGGCTTCATGCCCGCCATCTTTGCCCGCGTGCATCCGCGCTTCAAGACCCCGCATCTGGCCACCCTGCTGGGCGGCGCCATCGGCATCATCGCCATCTTCAGCGATGAGTGGATCAGCTTCGGCGGCCAGACGCTGACCGCCAACATCATCACCATGTCGGTGTTCGGCGCGCTGGTGATGTACATCATGTCCATGCTCAGCCTGTTCCGCCTGCGTCGTTGCGAAACCCGGCTGGAGCGCCCGTTCCGCGCGCCGTTCTACCCGCTGTTCCCGGCCATTGCGCTAGGTATCGCCGTACTGTCGCTGGTGACCATGGCCTGGCTCAACCAGCTGGTGTTCGCGGTGTTCGTCGCCGCCATGCTGACCGGCTATGCCTACTTCCTGAGCACCAAGGACCAGCGTGATGCGGCACCGGAAGACGACATGCTGGAAAGCCGCCCCGAAACCGGCGCCGGGCTGCGTGCGTCGATGGCTCCGGGCCAGGACTGAGTCCACAGTTAGCCGTACCAAACAACAAGGGCCGCGCAAGCGGCCCTTGTTGTTGGCGGCCACGCCGCCGCAGCTAGCTCAGTGACGCTGCTGTTCGTCGCGCACGGCCTCGATCACATCCATGCCGAACAGCTCGTTCACTTCGTCCTCGTCAAACACGTAACGTTGGCCGCAATACTCGCAGCCCACTTCGATGGAGCCCTGCTCCAGTACCACTTCGGCCACTTCCTGGCCACCCAGCAGCTTGAGCATGTCGCCGACGCGCTCTTCGCTGCAGTTGCAGGCGAAACTCACTTCTTCCGGCTCGAACACGCGCACCTGCTCTTCGTGGTACAGGCGGTGCAGAATGTCGTGCGCATCCAGGCCCAGCAATTCGTCCGGGCGCAGGGTGTCGGCCAGCACGGTCAGGTGCTGCCACGCTTCCGGGTCGCCATGGCCGTCCGGCAGGCGCTGCAACAGCAGACCGGCGGCGGTTTGGTCATCACAGGCCAGGATCAGGCGGCTGTCCAGCTGCTCGGAGCGTTCCATATAGTGCTGCAGCATGGCGGCGATGCTGTCGCCTTCCAGCGCCACGATACCCTGCCATGGTTCGCCATCCTTCGGCTCCAGCGTCAGCACGCAGGTGCCGCCTTCGCCCAGCAGCTCGGCCAGCGGCGCGTCATGGATGTGGGCGTCGTAACGGGCGGTGGCGCGCACGGTACGCTCGTTGGTGCACTCGGCCACGGCCAGGCGCAGTGCGCCCTTGCCATGCAGCTGCATGATCAGCGTGCCGTCGAACTTGAGGTTGGCCGCCAAGAGCGCGCTGGCGGCCAGCATCTGGCCCAGCACCTTGCGAATGGCCGGCGGGTAATCGTGACGGGCCAGCACCTGCTGCCAGGCGCCGTCCATGCGCACCAGCGCACCGCGTACCGGTGCGCCGTCGAACAGGAAGCGTTGCAGATTGTCGTGTTGGCTCATGAATGCTTGTCCTTGTCGGTAGAGATGGAATAAAGCGTCAACGGCAGCGAGGAGCTGGCATCGAACTCGCAGGCGGCCTTCACCGCCCGCTCGGCAATTTCCGCTGCCGTCAGCGGGCTGTCGTACAGCACCTGCATCGCGCCCATGGCGAACTTGCGGCCGGAGCCGATCGCCCAGTAGCGGGCAAACTGGTACACCTCGCGCATCGGGAACACCCCGAAGATGCCGTGGGCGTTGGCCACCAGCACCATCATCTGGCTGGATTCGTACGGGTCTTCCTCGTCCTCTTCCGGCCGCAGGAAGAAATGGTCCTTCAGCTTGGGATGGATCTTGCGGAAGGTCTCGAACAGGCCGGCGCGGCTGGACAGGTCGCGCGACTTCATGCCCTTCAGCGCCGACTGCAGCACCAGGTCGTGCGCGGCGGAGCCGGCGATGGCCAGGTAGTTGTCGCCGATGCGGAAGATCTTGTCGTGGAACACGTCGTAGCCGGCCAAGAGCTTGTGCTCGTCGCTGAACGTGGTCTGGGTATCGGCCGCAATGGCGACCTGGCCGTCCTTGCAGACAACGACGATGGTGGTCATGACAGACTCCGGTTGGGCGGGCAAACGCCATAGATAGGGGCGCGGCAGCAAACTGCAAGTGCGCCACTGTCGACATTATCGCCCGCCCCCGTCGTGCGGCCAACCTTGGCCGCTGGCGCACTTCGTGAAAAAATGGCGGTATTGACACCCGCCACGGTAATTCCCATGTGCCAATTACTGGGCATGAACTGCAATACGCCCACCGACATCCTGTTTTCCTTTGAAGGCTTCCATCGCCGCGGCGGTCTCACCGACCACCACGCTGATGGCTGGGGCATCGCCTTTTTCGAAGGACGCGGCGTGCGGCTGTTTCTGGACGACAAGCCGGCCATCGACTCGCCGGTGGCCAGCCTGGTGCGCCAGTATTCGATCAAGTCGAAGAACGTGATCGCCCACATCCGCAAGGCCACCCAGGGCGAAGTCAACCTGACCAACTGCCACCCGTTCCAGCGCGAGCTGTGGGGGCAGTACTGGATCTTCGCCCACAACGGCAACCTGCTGGATTTTGCGCCGCCGCAGGGCAGCCATTACCAGCCGGTCGGCAGCACCGATTCCGAGCGCGCCTTCTGCTACCTGCTGGAAACGCTGCGCCAGCGCTGGCGCCAGCCGCCGGCGCGCGAGGCGCTGTTTGCGGCGGTAGAAACGTTGGCCGCAGAGCTGCGCAGCCACGGCGTGTGCAATTTCATGCTGTCCAATGGCGAGTGGCTGTTCGTGCACTGCTCCACCAAGCTGCATTACATCGTGCGCCAGGCGCCGTTCCCTACAGCCCACCTGGTCGACGACGACGTGACCGTGGATTTTTCCACCGTCACCACGCCGCAGGATCGCGTCGCCATCATCGCCACCGTACCGCTGACCGACAACGAGTACTGGACGCCGCTACAGGATGGCGAGCTGATCCTGTTCGCCGACGGCCTGCCGCTGCAGCACAGCATCAGCTCCCCGCCCACCCGCATCGATGCCGCCAGCTGCGGCAGCGCCTGCGGCGCGGAAGCTGCAACGAAAGCTGATCCAGCGCAAAACTGACCGCATCCGCCACCGCCGACATGGCGGTGGCGGCAGGCTGCCGTTTATGCTGCAAGGGTGTCCCGTCCGGAGTGCCCGCATGTCCCGTTTCGACTTCTCCCATCCGCCGTTTACCCACCTGAGCAATGCCGAGCGGCAAACGCTGGAAAACGCCGCCGACATCGTGTTCTTCGACGACGAGGAACTGATCCTGTCCCCGAGCAAGCCGGTGGATGCGCTGTACGTGGTGATCAAGGGCGTGGTGCGCGAAATGGCCGACGATGAAGTGATCGCCGTCTATCACCAGCGCGACACCTTCGATGCCCGCTCCATGGTGGCCGGCCACACCAGCACCCGCTTCGTGGTGCACGAAGAAGCGCTGGTGTTCGCGCTACCGCGCGACACGGTGCTGGCGCTGACCGACAGCAACCCCAGTTTCGGCGCCTTTTTCTTTGCCAGCATCTCGCAGAAATTCGGCGCCATGGCGCGCGAATCCGGCAATCGCGAATTGCAGACCCTGCTCACCGCCACCGTGCGCGATGCCTGCTCGCGGCTGCCGGTATTTGCCGAGGGCAGCGACAGCATTCTGGATGCGGCGCGGCTGATGAAGCAGCGCAAGAGCAAATCGATCCTGGTGCGCCACGGCGAGCGGCTGGGCATGTTCACCACCACCGATTTTCGCGACATCATCCTGACCGCCACGCCGTCCTCCGCCCCGCTGCACCAGGTCTGCCACTTCGACCTGATCACCGTGGATATCGACGATTTTCTGTTCAACGCGCTGCTGACCATGACCCAGCGCAATATCCGCCGCCTGGTGGTGATGGAGCGCGGCGAACCGGCGGGCATTCTGGCGCAGGTGGATATCCTGTCCTATTTCTCCAACCACTCGCACCTGATCGCGCAGCGGCTGGACCGCGCCGAATCGCTGGACGAGCTGGCCGCCATTGCCGAGCAGATCACCCGGCTGGTGAGCATCCTGTCCAGCCACGGTGTGAAGGCGCCGCAGCTGGGGCGGCTGGTGCAGGCGCTGAATGCGCGGCTGTTCGAGCGCGCCTGGCAGCTGATCGCCCCGGCCGAGCTGGTGGCCAACAGCTGCCTGCTGGTGATGGGCTCGGAAGGCCGCGGCGAGCAGATCCTGAAGACCGATCAGGACAACGCGCTGCTGATCCGCGACGGCTTCGACCACCCCGCCATTCGCGGCGCCTGCCAGACCTTCAGCGATACCCTGGCGCGCTTTGGCTACCCGCCCTGCCCCGGCGGCATCATGGTGCGCAACCCGGACTGGTGTCGGCACGAACAGGCGATGCGCGATCAGCTGTATCGCTGGGTGCTGACGCCGGACGGCGATGCGCTGATGAACCTGGCCATCTTCATCGATGCCGAGGCGGTGGCCGGCGACCAAAGCCTGCTGACGCAGTGTCGCCAGTATCTGAACAGCCTGCTGTCGGACGATGAAAGCTTCTACGCCCGCTTCGCCCGCGCCATCGAGCAATTCGACACCCCGCTGGGCTTCTTCGCCCAGTTGCTGACCAAGGAGAAAGACGGCGCCGCCACACTGGACATCAAGAAAGGCGGCATCTTTCCCATCGTGCATGGCATCCGCGCGCTGGCATTGCGGCATGGCATCGGCGCCAGCAATACCTTCGAACGGCTGCAGCTGCTGGCCGAGCGCGGCCTGCTGGAGCGTGAGCTGGCCAACGACGTCGGCGAGGCGCTGTCCTTCCTGCTGGGGCTGCGCCTGAGCCACGGCTTGGCCGAACTGGCCGACGGCCGCAGCGCCAGCAACCTGATCCGCCCGGAACGGCTGTCCACGCTGGAGCGTGACCTGCTGAAAGACGCGCTGGCGCTGGTGAAACGCTTCAAGGGCTATCTGCGCCACCACTTCCGCCTGGGAGCCATCGCATGATCCCGGTGCTGAAACGGCAGCTGGCGCGCTGGCGGCTGAAAGATCCGGCCTTTGCCTACCTGCTGGACGCAGACGACAGCGAGGTGGTGAGCGTGGACTGCGAAACCACCAGCCTGAACGTGCGCGAGGCCGAACTGCTGTCCATCGGCGCGGTGAAAATCCGCGGCCAACGTATTCTCAGCAGCGAGTCGTTCTACGTGCTGGTGAAACCGGAGCGCCGCCCGGAGGCCGGCAGCGTGAAGATTCACGGCCTGCGCCCGCGCGATGTCTCCGACGGGCTGTCGCCGCGCGAGGCAGTGGCTCAGCTGCTGGCTTTTATCCAAGGGCGGCCGCTGGTCGGCTACTACCTGGAATACGACGTGGCGGTGCTGAACAAGTACGTGCGCGAGCTGGCCGGCATCGGTCTGCCCAACCGCCAGATCGAAGTCTCCGGCCGTTTTTACGATTACAAGATCCGCCAGCAGCCGGACAGCAATGTGGATCTGCGCATGGCCACGCTGATCGACGAACTGGGAGTGCCGGCGCTGCCGCGCCACGATGCGCTGAACGATGCCATCACCGCCGGCATGATGTATCTGGCACTGAAAAAGCGCGGCTTCGGCTAGCCGCTCTTGTCGGCACACGGCGACGGCGGCCAACGTTGGCCGCCATGCCTGCCAGTCACTGCACAGACATGAAAAAAGGAGGGCCGTTGCCCTCCTTCAACATTGCCGGCCAGTCGCGGTACCGGCAATGGCACAAACGGTTCAGTAGCCGAGCGACTCGTGACGGGTCTGCACCAGCTTGCCGGCAGACAGCGACATAAGCAGCAGCGCGATGCGCTCGTGCATGATCACGGTGTGGCTGTTGCCGGCAAACTGCATGAAACGCCGCAGGTCTTCACGCACTTTGCGCGAGCCGGTCAGGTCGATGATGATGTCCACCCGCTCGCCCTGCTCGGCCAGCTCAATGAAGTTGTCCGTCACCGGAATGCCATGCGCCTGGACCAGCGCCACACCCGGCAGCGCCAGGTTAAGCTCGGCCACCCCCACCAGTTCGACAAAGTCCGAAGCCAGCAGCTGCTTCAGCAGTGGAGTAGCAGTCTCGCCCGCCCCCACCATCGCCACGCGAATTTTTTCCATCTCGACCCCAACTCGTGCTCATGCACTAAGCATTTGGAAGCCGGCATTTTAGCGAGCGCGCCTTGCGGCCAACTTGCGCCAGATCAATTGCCCACAAACGCCCGCAGCTCGTCGCGGCGCGGCATGCCGGCCTGCGCGCCCAGGCGGGTGACCGACAAGGCACCGGCGGCGGCGGCATAACGCATGGCCGCCTCCACGCCCAGTGGCAGGAAGGTCGCCAGCGCACCGTTGAAGGTGTCGCCGGCACCGGTGCTGTCCACCGCCTCCACCGCGAAACCCGGCTGGTGATACAGCGTGCCATCGGCCCGCGCATGCCAGGCGCCGTTCTTGCCATGGGTCATCACCACCTTGCCCGGCAACAGCGGCAGCAAGCTGGCCATGTCCGCCCCCGGGCAGCCCAGCACCGTCGCCAGCTCATGTTCATTCGGCGTCAACAGTGCGACCTGTTGCAGCAGGGTCGCCGGCAGCACTTGCGCCGGCGCCGGGTTAAGGATCACCGGCACGCCATGGCGGGCGGCGCTTGTCAGCACCGCCGCCACCGTGGCCAGCGGGATCTCCAGCTGGGTGAGGATCACGTCCGCCCCCGCCAGCAACGCGTCGGCGGCGGCAATATCCGCCGGTAGCAGCGCATGGTTGGCGCCCGGCACTACCACGATGCTGTTTTCGCCGCCGCTGACGGTAATCAGCGCCACGCCGGTGGCGACATCGGTGCGGCCAACGTGCCGGGTGTCGATGCCTTCTTGCTGCAGCCCCACAAGCAGCTGCTCGCCAAACGCATCGCGGCCAACCTTGCCCACCATGCTGACGTTGGCCCCCAACCGGCTGGCAGCCACTGCCTGGTTGGCGCCCTTGCCGCCGGGCACGGTCAGGAAGCGTTCACCGCTGAGGGTTTCGCCCGGCGCCGGGAAGCGATCGGTCACCACCACCAAATCCATATTGATGCTGCCTACCACTACAACTTTGGTCATTACTGCCTGCTCCACCGGTATCGTGCGGTCAAAAAAAAGGCGGCGGCGATTATCTGGCAGCCCCGGCAATTACTCAAGCTGGCCCCACAGACAGCAGAAAGCCGCCTTGCGGCGGCTGGCAACCCGTTGCCGGGTGGGTCAATGCAGGGCCTGGCGGGTAAGGAAGCGCAGGTAGCCCACGCTTTCTATCCAGTAGGCGCCATCCGCCAGCGGTGTGGCGTCTTCCAGATCGGCCACGGTCAGCACCAGCTCGGCACCGTCCAACTGCGCCTCCAGCGCCACATCGTCATCTTCGGCGTAGTCTTCGGAGGCAAACATGAATTCCGGTTTGATCAGCTGGTTGTTGATCTGGATGTAATCGGACTGGTTGAGCAACTGCAGGATGTTCATGATACGCCCTCCAATTGCGGCCAGCCGGCTGACCGCGGGTCAGTTTCACCCTGTATGCACCGGCCGGCTGCCGGCACATCTTACCTGTTCACCACCCGTTGATTCTCCCTCTGTATGCTAGACCCAGCCGCGCTCGGCCAGCGATTCGGCACGCGTGCCGGTCACCACAAAATGATCCAGTAACCGGATATCGACCAGCAACAACGCCTGCTTGAGCGTGGCGGTCAGTGCCCGGTCGGCGGCCGATGGCTCGGCCACGCCGGAAGGATGATTATGCGCCACGATCACGGCACTGGCATTGTGCTGTAGCGCCCGGCGCACCACTTCCCGCGGGTAGACCCGCGTTTCGGTCAGGGTGCCACGCGATACTTCTTCGACTGCCAGTACGCGGTTTTGTGCCGTCAGAAACAGCACCATGAACACCTCCACGTCCTGACTGCCGATCGCCAGCCGCAGGTAATGGCGCACGGCATCCGGGCTGTCCAGCACATCGCCCAGCTGCATATCCTCTGCCAGCAGGCGCCGCGCCAGCTCTTTTACCGCGGCAAACTGCGCATACTTGGCCGGCCCCATGCCGGCGCAGCGGCTGATGTCCTCCTCGCCGGCGGCCAGCAACTTGCCCAGACTGCCAAAACGCTGCAGTAGCTGGCGCGCCATGTCCACCGCCGACAAACCACGCACCCCGGTGCGCAGGAAGATGGCCAGCAACTCGGCATCCGACAGTATCTGCGGACCACGCTGCAGCAGCTTCTCGCGTGGGCGTTCTGCTTCCGGCCAGTGCGTGATGGACATCGCAAGCTCCTAAGTTTGGCTATAGCATGGTTTTTACCAGATTATTAATGACAAATCACTATTCGATAATTGGGACCTTCCGCAGCGCAGCACTGGCGCTTCCGCTACAATTGCTGCCGTGATGAAACCGCAGCATTCCGAGACTGGCATGGCGCAAAAAAACATTCTTCTGGGCATTACCGGTGGCGTGGCCGCTTACAAGGCCGCCGAATTGACACGGCTGCTGGTAAAGGTGGGCCACCGCGTGGAAGTGGTGATGAGCGAAAGCGCCACCCGCTTTGTGACGCCACTGACTTTCCAGGCGCTATCCGGCCATGCGGTGTACCACGACGTGTGGGACAGCCGGCCGGATAACGCAATGGCGCACATCGAAATGTCGCGCCGCGCCGACGTATTCGTGATCGTGCCGGCCACTGCCGACTGCATTTTCAAACTGGCGCACGGCGCCTGCGACGACCTGATCTCCACCATGGCGGCGGCACGCACCTGCCCGCTGATCGTGGTGCCAGCGATGAACCGCCAGATGTGGGACAACCCGCCCAATCAGCGCAACATCGCCCAACTGCACGCCGATGGCGTGACGGTATGGGGGCCGGCGCATGGCGTGCAAGCCTGCGGCGAAACCGGCCCGGGGCGCATGCTGGAGCCGGAGGAAGTCTTCGAATTGCTGCAAGGCTTTTTCGATGCCAAAGTACTGGCCGGCAAGAAAGTGCTGCTGACCGCCGGCCCGACTTTCGAGCCGATCGACGCCGTGCGCGGCATCACCAATATCAGCTCCGGCAAGATGGGCTACGCGCTAGCGCGCGCCTGCCGTGACGCCGGTGCCGAGGTCACCCTGGTGTCCGGCCCGACCGCCCTGTCCGCCCCGGTGGACGTACGTCTGCTGCCGGTGCAAAGCGCCCAGGAGATGTACCAGGCGGTGCTGGCCGAGGTTGGCCGCAGCGATGTGTTCATCAGCGTGGCGGCAGTGGCGGACTACCGGGTGAAGAACCGCAGCGAACACAAGCTGAAAAAAGGCGATGCCGTGCCGGTGATCGAGCTGGAAGAAAATCCGGACATCCTTGCCACCGTGGCCGGCCTGCCGGCGGCGCCGTTCTGCGTCGGCTTTGCGGCCGAAAGCCAGAACCTGCTGGACTTTGCCGAACAGAAGCGCAAGCGCAAAAAGGTGCCGCTGCTGGTGGCCAATCTGGCACAGCAGGCGATGGGCGCCGATCAGAATGAAGTGATCCTGCTGGACGACCATGGCCAGCACCCGCTGCCGGCCATGTCCAAGGACGACGTTGGCCGCGCCATCGTTGTCCATCTGGCCAAGTGCCTTAACCGTTAACCCGATATTTTTAGCAGATGAAACCCGTACTCGACGTCAAGATTCTCGATTCCCGCCTGCACGACTGCCTGCCGGCCTATGCTACCAGCGGCTCTGCCGGCCTCGACCTGCGTGCTGCCATCGATGGCGACATGCTGATTGAACCCGGCCAGACCACGCTAGTCCCAACCGGCATGGCCATCCACCTGGCAGACCCGTCACTGGCGGCAATGATCCTGCCGCGCTCCGGCCTGGGCCACAAGCACGGCATCGTGCTGGGCAACCTGGTGGGACTGATCGATTCCGACTACCAGGGCCAGCTGATGGTCTCGGTGTGGAACCGTGGCGACACCGCCTTCAAGCTCAGCCCGCTGGAGCGCATTGCCCAGATGATCATCGTGCCGGTAGTACAGGTGGCCTTGAACATTGTCGAAGACTTCGATGCCTCCGAGCGCGGTGCCGGCGGCTTTGGCAGCACCGGCCGCGGCTGAGCGGCAGATAGCTCGGAAAGGTGACATGAACGACAGCACGGCCAACCCCAGCATCGCCCATCTGGTTCAGCAGATGGCGAAAATGAGCGCGCAGCGTGAGCAACGTGAGCTGGAGCGCAGCCTGCTGGAACTGGTCGGCGTGCTGCTGCCTGCGCATCGCATCCGCTTTTACAGCCTGCGCGGCAACGACCAGGAGCTGGAGGTGCGCCTGCTGCACCTGCTGGACAAGGCGGGCGGCTATCACAAGGTCAGCCCGCGCGTCTGGCAGCAGCCGGACGCCATCATGCGCCAGGCCATTCTGCACAGCGATGACGACCCGGCGCCGTGGTACCAGGACAAGCAGACCTGGCAGGTGATCCGCCAGCGCAATCGCCGCATGGCCTTGCTGGTGGTTGAGGGCGCCGTGCTGGGTGAGCAGGAACTGGGCTTTCTGGCGGCCATCGTGCTGATCCACGAAAACTACCTGCGCCTGCTGTACGACGCCGAGCGCGACATGCTGACCGGGCTGCTGAACCGGCGTACCTTTGACAGCCGGCTGTATGAATTGCTGTCGATGCCCGGCGCGCAGTACACGCTGGCGCTGCTGGACATCGACCACTTCAAGCAGATCAACGACCGCTACGGTCATATCGTCGGCGACGAAGTGCTACTGCGCATGTCGCAGCTGATGGCCGATACGCTGGGCCAGGAAGGCCGGCTGTACCGCTACGGTGGCGAAGAGTTTGCCGCCGTGCTCAGGCCCAGCGCCCGCAGCGTCGAACAGCTGCTGGAGCAGCTGCGGCAGCAGATTGCCGACACTGTGTTTCCACAGGTCGGCAAGGTGACGATCAGCATCGGCCATGTGCGCATCGAGCGCCAACCCCTGCCGGCCAACGTGGTGGAACAGGCCGACAAGGCGCTGTATCACGCCAAGGAGCACGGCCGCAACCAGGTGGTGGACTACGCGTTACTGCAACAGCAGGGGCTGGTACAGGGCGATAGTTGGCCGCAAGGCGATATCGAGCTGTTCTGAATCGCACGCCCGTTGCCATGAAAAAAGCCCCGCCGAAGCGGGGCTTTTTATTGCCGTCAGGCGATCTACTCCACCTTGCTGGTGCGCATCCGCTCGGCACGGCCGCGCAGCCACTCCAGCGTCAGCAACAAGGCGATGGAGAACAGGATCAACACCGTGGCCGCAGCGGCGATCGCCGGGCTGATGTTTTCCTTGATACCGCTGAACATCTGGCGCGGCAGCGTGGTCTGCTCCGGGCCGGCGAGGAACAGCGTCACCACCACTTCGTCGAACGAGGTAGCGAAGGCGAACAGCGCACCGGAAATCACCCCCGGAGCGATCAACGGCAGCACCACACGACGATAGGTGGTGATGGCGTTGCCCCCCAGGCTGGCGCTGGCACGGATCAGGTTGCTGTTGAAGCCGCGCAACGTCGCCGACACGGTGATCACCACAAATGGCACGCCCAGCGCGGTGTGCACCAGAATCAGCGCCAGATAGCTGTTGGACAGGCCAATAGGCGCGAAGAACAGATAGGCGCCGACACCGACGATCACCACCGGCACCACCATCGGTGAGATCAGCACGGTCATCAGGAACGACTTGCCGGGGAAATCCGACGAGGTCAGCCCCACTGCGGCCAACGTGCCCAGCGAGGTGGCCAGCAGCGTAGCCGCCGGCGCCACGATGAAGCTGTTCTTCAGCGAAGACAGCCACACGCCGTTGCCGAAGAATTCCTGGTACCAGCGCAGCGAGAACGACTGGATCGGGTACAGCAGGAAGGTATCGGCGGAGAACGACAGCGGCACGATCACCAGCAACGGCGACACCAGGAAGATCAGGATCAGCACGCACAGGGTACGGAAGCTCCAGAACCAAAGGCGTTCGATCGGGGAAGCATAATTCGGCAGCATGATTTACCCCAGGCTCAGACGGTTGGCACCCACCAGCTTGCTGTACACCGCGTACAGCGTCATGGTGGCGATAAGCAGCAGGCTACCCAGCGCGGCGGCCATACCCCAGTTGATGGTGACGTTGGTGTAGAACGCCACGTAGTAGCTCACCATCTGCTCTTCCGGACTACCCAGCAGTGCCGGGGTGATGTAGTAGCCGATGCACATGATGAACACCAGCAACGCCCCGGCAGCCACACCGGCCACCGTCTGCGGGAAGTAGATCTTCCAGAAGGCGGCAAACGGATGATCGCCCAGCGAGATGGCAGCACGCATATAGGTTTGCGGAATGCTCTTCATCACGCTGTAGGCCGGCAGGATCACGAACGGCAGCAGGATGTGCACCATGGCGATGTAGACACCGACCCGGTTGAAGGCCAGCTGCAGCGGCTCACCAATAATGCCCAGATTCATCAGCGCGCTGTTGATCAGGCCTTCGCGCTGCAACAGCACGATCCACGACGCCACCCGCACCAGCACCGAGGTCCAGAACGGCAGCAGCACCAGGATCATCAGCAGGTTGCTCTTGCGTGCCGGCAGGTTGGCGAGCCAGTAGGCCAGCGGATAGCCAAGCAGCAGACAGAACACCGTTACCCACAGGCTGATCCACAGCGTACGGCCAAAGATGTTCAGGAAGGCACGCTCTTCCACCGGCGCCAGCTCCGGGGTGCCGGCCTTGGTTTCACGCAGGTCCAGCGAGCTGTACAGGTAATACGGCGTCCACGACTTGGCATTCTTGGCGATTACGTGCCAGTGATCCGGGTCGCCCCAGCGCTCATCGATCTGGATGAAGCGGTCACGTACCGATTCGCCTGCGGCCAACTCCAGCGGCATTTTGCGCGCGGTTTTTTGCAGCAGCGAACGGAAGCCGCTGATATCCATGTTCAGGCGCTTGGCCACTTCGGACACAGTCTTGGCCTCTTTCGCCACGGTCAGGTCCTGCGCCATGGCGCGGAACACTTCTTCGGACGGCAGCGCACGACGGTCCCAGCTGGCGATCTGCTGGCTGGTTTGCGGCAGGTAGGTCACTACTTCCGGGTTGTCCACGCTGCGCTTGAGCAGGGTAACAATCGGGATCACAAAGGTCAGCAGCAGAAAGATCGCCAGCGGCGCGACCAGCGCGGCGGCCTTCAGCTGCTTGTTACGGCGTTCGCGCGCCAGCTTCAGCTTGAGCGGCTCGCCATCGGCGGCCGTCAATGGCGCATTGACGGAAAGGGATTCGGACATAGTGGGCATCACTTCCGGAAAGTCCCGCCACCGCAGTGGCAGGACGGATCAGCAAAGATCACGACCCTGGCAAGACACCAGGTCGGTCAGCTAGCAGCAAGCCGAGCTACCGACCGCAGCTTAGTGCAGTCGGTAGCTCATATCGTACTAACTGTCTGACGACGCTTAGCGAGCAGCCCAGGCGTTGAAACGCTCTTCCAGCTCTTCGCCATGCTCAACCCAGAAGTTCACATCCAGAGCCAGCGCGCCCTTCAGGTTGGCCGGCCAGGTCGGCAGGTTGGAAGCCGACTTCGGATCCACTTTCTGCACCGCCTTCAGGTTGGTCGGGCCATAAGCGATCTTGTTGGAGTACACCGCCTGGTTTTCCGGCTTGCTGGCATGCTTGATGAAGTCCATGGCTTCCTTCAGCTTCGGGGAGCCCTTCGGCACAGCCCAGGAATCCACGTCATACACGCTACCGGTCCATACCACTTTCAGGTTCTTGCCTTCCTTCTGCGCGGTATCGATACGGCCGTTGTAGGCCGAGCTCATCACCACGTCGCCGGAGGCCAGGAACTGCGGCGGCTGCGCGCCGGCTTCCCACCACTGGATGCTCGGTTTCAGCTGATCCAGCTTCTTGAAGGCGCGATCCACACCGGCCTTGGTAGCCAGTACCTTGTACACGTCGGCCGGCTTGACGCCATCAGCCTGCAGCGCAAATTCCAGCGTGTACTTGGCGCCCTTGCGCAGGCCACGCTTGCCCGGGAATTTCTTCACATTCCAGAAGTCGGCCCAGCTCTTCGGACCTACCTTCAGTTTGTCAGCGTTATAGGCCAGCGCGGTGGACCATACAAAGATGCCGACGCCACATTCGGATACCGCCGGCTTCACGAAGTCGGTCTTCTTGCCAACCTGTGCCCAGTTGATCTTCTCGAACATGCCTTCTTCGCAACCACGCAGCAGTTCCGGAGATTCAACTTCAACGACGTCCCAAGTCACTTTCTTGGTGTCCACCATTGCCTTGATCTTGGCCATCTCGCCGTTGTAATCACCCGCGGTGATCTTGTTACCAGTCACCTTTTCGAAGGTCTGGTAATAAGCAGCGTTTTGCGCTTCCTTGTTGGCGCCGCCAAAAGAAATCACGGTAATGTCCTTAGCCATGGCCGGCGCAGCGAAAGCGACGGCAACGGACAGAACGGCAAGGCGGGGGGCAAATTTGGTCATGGATAACTCCTCGAAGATTGCACGTTTGCAGACAGCAGTTTACGACCCGTTTTAGCAGGCCTTGTTTTGGTACTTGGTTGGGTACTGCGGGTGGTTCATCTGGTCAGGCGCGACCGATCAGCCGGCTACGGTGCAGGCAGCAGCGCCGGCACCGCAGCACGCCAGATCAATGCGCGATAACAGCCGAATCCAAGGCGCGGATGTCGTGCGACATCCAGCCAACGTTGAGGGTGTCACCCACTTGCCAGCGGCTATCCAGCTCGCCGACCGGCACTTTCACCATGAAGCCGCTCTGGCCGGCCACATCTAGGCGCAGGCGCACGTGGTCGCCAAAGTAGATGAATTCGGCCAGGCGTGCCGACAGGCGGTTTTCGCAGGCTTCGGCAAACTGGTTCAGGCGCACGCGTTCCGGGCGAATCGACATCGACGTCGCTTCACCGGCGCGGTCGACGCAGATGGCGGAGGCACGCACGGTATCGCCGGACGCCAGGCGTACCACGGCGCTGCCCTGCTCCACGGCCACGACTTCGCCGTGCAGGGTGTTGTTCTCGCCAATGAAGTTGGCGACGAAGGAGTTGACCGGCTTTTCGTACAGCACGTTGGCCGCATCGATCTGCTGGATGATGCCGTCCTTGAACACGGCCACGCGGTCGGACATGGTCAGCGCTTCGCTCTGGTCGTGAGTCACGTACACCACGGTGATGCCCAGAGTGTCATGAATGTGCTTGATCTCCAGCTGCATGTGTTCGCGCAGCTGCTTGTCCAGCGCGCCCAGCGGTTCGTCCATCAGCACCAGCTGCGGCTCGAACACCAGCGCGCGCGCCAGGGCCACGCGCTGCTGCTGGCCACCGGACATCTGGCCCGGGTAGCGGTTGGCCAGATTGCCCAGCTGCACCATGTCCAGCGCCTTTTTGACGCGGGCGGCGACGTCGCTCTTGCTCATCTTGCGGATGGTCAGCGGATAGGCCAGGTTTTCAGCCACGGTCATGTGGGGGAACAGCGCGTAGTTCTGAAACACCATGCCGATGTTGCGCTTGTGCGGGGGCACATTGTTCAGCAACTGGCCGCCGAGACGGATTTCGCCGTGGGTGGGGGTTTCGAAGCCAGCCAGCATCATCAGGCAGGTGGTTTTACCGGAGCCGGACGGCCCCAGCATGGTGAGAAATTCGCCGCGGCGAATATCCAGGTCCAGGCTCTTAACAATCAGGGATTCGCCGTCGTAGCTTTTCTGCACGCCACGAAAGCTGACTAACACATCCGATGCCGGTTGTTGCTCGCTCATCCTGCTTTTCTCCACTTGTTCCGCTGGGCGGAATCTTGTTTCAGTTTTATTAGGCTAATCGGCCTTGGCGGGGATGTAAAGCACTCAAGTCACTGCCTGATGCAGCGGCCAACCTGTCCCGCAGTACAGCCGTTGATTAATTTAACCACACCGTTTAAGAAAACGAGCAAGCACTGTACACAAATTCCCGCGAAACCCCGAGCAAATCAGCGCACACATTGCGCCAGCACTCCGGCGGTGCATGTTATTTACATTTGTTGGCATTATTTACCAAGCACTGCGGGGCTTTCTGCAATGAAACGCACCGCTTGTGCGCAAAAAATGCACCATGTCGTAAAACAAGTGTTTGTTGTCGGCATACAACAAAATTAGCCGAAAATGACAAATGTCTACATAGAAAACTGCCGATATCCCGCCTCTATCCGACGCCGATACCGCTAAATCCGCCGCAATCGCGCCGCTCCAGCCGCATCAGACCGTGGCAACCGACCATCCATAGCAGCCAAACTGTCCCCTACATGGCGACAGACATCACCGACAGGCGTCGCAAACCGGCAGCATCTGGCGTCTGACGCTTTCGCCTGCGCCGCATCCACCACGGCAAAGCGACGAAAAAAAAGCCGACCCGCAAGGGTCGGCTTAAGGGAGTACTGCGAATACGTCAGGCGTTAGCCCAGCAGGTGGTTGTTCAACTCGCGCATGCCGGCAGACAACATCGCCAGATCCAGTGCTTCGAACGACTGCAGCTCGGCAAACATCTGCTGGCAAGCCTCGACATCGCTGGCGCGCTGGGCAATCCAGGCGTTGACGAAGGCGCTATCACCGCCAGCCGCCAGGGCACGACGGGTCAGCTCACGATGCTGGCGATACAGGTCATCACGCAGCGCGGAGCGGGCCAGCGACTGCCAGCGGTTGTCACGCGGCAGCTGGGTGATGGCGCTGCGCAGCCAGTCCAGTTGCAGGCTGCGACCCAGCTGCAGGTAGTTGGCCGCAACCACGTCCAGCGGCAGCTCGCTGTTGCCACCGATCTCGATGATGTCCATCAGCGGTACGGCGAACTCCAGGCGGGCCAGTACGCTGGCCAGCTCGGCCGGTACGTTCGGCTGGTTCAAGCGTTTTTCCAGACGCGCTACCTGCGGGTAGGCATCGGCGCTGATCAGCTGCGGCAGCTGCTGCAGCAGTGCCTGTACCTTGGCACCGTATTGCTCGATGGCAGCGCTGACCGAGCCAATAGGACGACGGTTGCGCAGTACCCAGCGCACGGCGCGCTCAATCAGGGTACGCACCATCACCATCATTTCCACCTGCAGGTCGGCAGATACCTTGTTGTCCAACTGTTCGATCTGGCCCCACAGACGATCGGCATCAAATACGCGGCTGGCCACCCAGAACGCGCGGGTGATGTCGGCGGCAGAGAACGAGGACTCTTCCTGCAGACGGAACACGAAGGTCACGCCCATGCGGTTGATGATCTGGTTTGCCAGCTGGTTGGCGATGATCTCGCGCTTCAGGTGGTGACGCTGCATCTGCTCGCCAAAACGCTGTTGCAGCGGTTTCGGGAAGTAGTTGACCAGCACCGGCAGGAAGTCGGCGTCATCCGGCACGTCGGTGGCCAGAATGGCCTGATCCAGCGAAATCTTGCCGTAGGCCAGCAATACCGCCACTTCCGGCGAAGTCAGACCCTGGCGTGCCAGACGACGTTCGTTGATCTGGGTGTCGGACGGCAGGTATTCGATCTCGCGGTTCAGCTCGCCGGTTTTTTCCATGTGGCTGATCATGCGGGAATGCGCGCTGAGCATCGACGCGGCGTGGCTGCGGTTGATCGCCAGCACCTGGGTCTGCAGGTAGTTGTTGCGCAGTACCAGCTCGCCCACTTCCTCGGTCATCTCGGCCAGCAGGTCGTTACGCTGCTTCAGTGTCATGTCACCGGCCTGCATCACCGCACCCACCAGGATCTTGATGTTCACTTCATGGTCGGAGCAGTCAACACCGGCGGAGTTGTCGATGGCGTCGGTGCAGATGCGGCCACCAGTCAGCGCAAACTCGACACGGCCCAGCTGGGTGCAAGTCAGGTTGCCGCCTTCGGCTACCACACGGGCCTGCAACTGGTTACCGTTGACACGCACCGGGTCGTTGGCGCGGTCGCGGGCATCGGCATGGCTCTGGGTGGAGGCCTTGATATAGGTACCGATACCGCCGTTGTAGAACAGGTCGACCTTGGCCTTCAGCAGCTCGTGGATCAGCTCGTTCGGCGCCATGCTGTCCTTGTCGGTTTCCAGCCAGGCTTTCACTTCCGGCGACAGCGGGATGGACTTGGCGGAACGCTCAAAGATGCCGCCGCCCTGCGAGATCAGCTCGCGGTTGTAGTCCGACCAGCTGGAACGCGGCAGGTTGAACAGGCGGGCACGCTCGGCGAAGCTGACCGCCGCATTCGGGGTCGGGTCCAGGAAGATGTGCAGGTGGTTGAACGCGGCCTTCAGGCAGATGTGTTCGGACAGCAGCATGCCGTTACCGAATACGTCGCCGGCCATGTCACCGATACCCACCACGCTGAAATCCTGTTCCTGGGTGTTGATGCCTAGGTGACGGAAGTGGCGTTTCACCGATTCCCACGCGCCGCGGGCGGTAATGCCCATGCCCTTGTGGTCGTAACCGGCGGAACCTCCGGAGGCAAACGCGTCGCCCAGCCAGAAGTTGTAGGCCTCGGAAATGCTGTTGGCGATGTCGGAGAAGGTCGCGGTGCCCTTGTCGGCGGCCACCACCAGATACGGATCATCCGGGTCCAGGCGACGCACGTCGATCGGCGGCACCACTTGGCCATTCACCAGGTTGTCGGTCACGTCCAGCAGCGCCGAGATAAAGGTCTTGTAGCTGGCGATACCTTCGGCCATGAAGGCCTCACGGTCGGACGGCGCCGGCAGTTGCTTGCCGACGAAACCGCCCTTGGAACCCATCGGCACGATCACCGAGTTCTTCACCATCTGCGCTTTTACCAGGCCCAGCACTTCGGTACGGAAGTCTTCCATACGGTCGGACCAGCGCAGACCACCACGCGCCACCTTGGAGCCGCGCAGATGCACACCCTCGACGCGCGGGCTGTACACCCAGATTTCGAACATCGGGCGCGGCTGCGGCAGGAAGGAAATCTGGTTGGAATCCAGCTTGAAAGAGGCATAGGACTTGAACTCGCCCTGGGCATCCTTCTGCCAGAAGTTGGTACGGCGGGTCGCCAGGATCACCTGCAGGAAGCCGTTCAGGATGCGGTCTTCGTCCAGGTTGGCCACTTTATCCAGCTGCTCTTTCAGCGTGTCCTGCAGCTTGGCCGCAGCGGCATCGTCAAAAGCAGTCGGGTGCAGACGCACCGAGAACAGTTCCACCAGGTTGCGGGTGATGTCCGGGTAGTGCGCCACGCAGTTTTCGATATAGGCCTGGCTGAAGGTCAGACCGCCCTGACGCAGGTACTTGGCCAGTGCGCGCACCAGGGTGATTTCACGCCAGTCGAGGCCGGCTACCACCGCCAGACGGTTGAAGCCGTCGTTCTCGCAATCCTTGGCAAACACGCGGGACAGCAGCGCCTGGAAGTTCTTCTGCACCTCTTCCTGCTGCATGGCATCGGCGTGCGCACCCAGCTCCAGGCCAAAATCGCTGATCCAGACGGTTTCACTGTTGCGCTCTACCAGGTACGGATGCTCGTCACGCACCTGCACGCCCATGTTTTCCAGGATCGGCAGGCTGGCGGACAGGCCCAGCGGCTGACCAGCACGGAACAGCTTCAGGTTGTAGCCGTGGCCACGGTTGAAGGCGCGATACAGCTTCATCGTCAGACCCTGCTGCTCGGCAGCGTCTTCGATCAGCTGGATATCCAGCACCGCATTGCGGGCGGCGAATTCTTCGCGGTAAGCCACCGGGAAGGCACCACGGTAGCGATTGAACAGCAGGTTGCCCTTCTCTTCGCCGTGGGTTTCGATCAGTTGCTGGTGCAGCTCTTCCACCCAGCCGCGCACGACGCGGGCGATGTCGGCTTCCAGCTCGTCTTCACGGAACTGCGGCAGGTGGCCGCCCTGGGTGCGAATGATGTAATGCACACGCGCCAGGGTGCTGTCGCTGATCTGCACGCTGAATTCGGTGGAGGCGCCATTGAAGGCAGCCAGCAGCACTTTTTCGATCTTCAGGCGAATTTCGGTATTGAAGCTGTCGCGCGGCACGAATACCAGGCAGCTGACATAACGATGGTAGCGGTCGGCGCGGGTAAACAGGCGCACGCGCGGACGCTCCTGCAGGCTGACGATGCCTTCGGCAATCGGGGTCAGCACATCGGCCGGGATTTCGAACAGCTCGTCACGCGGGTAGCTTTCCAGCACGAAGCCCAGGGTCTTGGCCTTGTAGCTGTTGTCCACGTAATCGCAGGCTGCAACCACGTGCGCCACTTTCTGGCGCAGGATCGGGATGTCCTTCGGCGAATTCTGATAGGCGCTGGCGGTGTACAGGCCGAGGAAGCGACGCTCGCCGATCACCTCGCCCTTGCTGTTGAAGCGCTTGATGCCGACGAAGTCCATGTAGGCCGGGCGGTGCAGTACCGAGCGGGACTGCGACTTGTTCAGGATCAGCAGATGCGGCTGGTGCGCCAGTTCGCGCAGCTCTTGCGGCAGCGCCTCGAAGCTTTCCGAATATTCTTTGTTGCCCTGGTTTTTCAGGAAGCCCAGACCGGAATCCTTCACGATCTTCAGGCTGTCCTTGCCGTCACGCTTCACCAAGTCGTAATCGCAGTAACCCATGAAGATGAAATGGTTGGCCGCCATCCAGTCCAGGAAAGCCAGCGCTTCCTTGGCTTCGTCGCTGCGGGCACCGTTGACCTTGGCCACTTCGGCACGTACCGCGGCCATGGTTTCACGCATCTGCGGCTCGTCGTCCACCACCTGGCGCAGATAGCCCAGCACGCTGTCCAGATCATCCTGCAGCGCCTTCAGCACCGCCGGGTCGCTGACGCGGTCCACCTGCACATGGATGAAGGATTCCAGCGGCAGACTGCGATCCTCGGTACGTTTCAGCTCGGTCATCTCGTTGTTGGCATCACGGCCAACAGACAGCACCGGGTGCACCAGCAGGTGCAGGTTCAGGTTGTGACGGCCCAGCAGCATGGTCAGCGAGTCGATCAGGAACGGCATGTCGTCGTTCACGATCTCGATCACGCTGTGCGTGCTCAGCCAGCCATCACGTTCGAAATCCGGGTTGTAGATGCGGGCCTTGGCCTGGCCGGGGGCACGCTTCTGGGCAAACTCGAAATGCGCCATGGCGGCACCAAACAGGTCCAGCGGGGAGAAACTCTTCAGGTCTTCCTGCTCGGTTTCTTCGAAGTACAGGGGAATAAAGGTGCCAAGGCGTGCGGCCTCGGTCGCGGAGAGTTTCTGTTCAGCCACTGCCAGGATGTCAGCGACCAGCCCAAGGGTTTCGGTCTTTTTGGTAAGCGACATGTTGCTTCTCGTAGTTGTTCTCGGGGACACAGGTGTTGTGTGGCGGCATTGTAAGAGCCGCCACCAGCAAGGCATTTCCGTATTGCGACATTGACGTACACATTCAATAAACGCAGCGCACAATCATGAATTCATAAATGTTTTGCATTTGACACCGGTTGCGCTTTTTGCCTTATAGCAATGCGACGGCAAATTACAAAATACTCATGCGGCGTTTATCGGCCCACCAGGCAAAAAAACAATTCAAGCCATTGAATACAAACACATTTCCATAACAAAGAAAAAATCAGTAGAATGCGCGCCTTCCGGCAAATCGGGCCATAAGCCCGGACGCCGCATTGTGCCTGCTTTCGTTGCGTGCCAAGATTTCGCCGTCCTCCCTCGCTGGGGGATCGCAAAATAACAACATTACAAGGGAAGGCCCGCACGGGCTGGCTACGCAAGCTGCAGGTGCTGGCGCAGCAGGCAAACCTGATCCCGACACGGGATTACGTACCTCAAGAGAGAGTTAGAGATAGCATGAAAAAAGCATTCATCCTGGCCAGCATGGCCCTGTCTTCCATCGCTTTCACCGCCCACGCCGACACCGTGCGTTTCGGCATCGACGGCAACTACCCTCCGTTTGCCAAACAAGGCGCCGATGGCAAGTTGCAGGGCTTTGACGTGGATATCGCCTACGCGCTGTGTACCGCGATGAAGGCCAGCTGTGAAATCGTACCGCAGGACTGGGACGGCCTGATCCCGGCACTGAACGCCAACAAGTTCGATGCCATCCTGTCCTCGATGTCGATTACCGACGAGCGCAAGAAGGCGGTTGATTTCACCAACAAGTACTACAACACCCCCAGCCGCATGATCGCCAAGGCCGGCACCACCGTGAGCCAGGCCTCGTTCAAGGGCAAAAAGGTTGGCGTGCTGCGCGCTTCCACCCAGGAAAAGTTCGCCAAGGACTTCTGGGGCAAAAACGGCGCCACCGTGGTTTCCTACGGCAAGGCACCGGAAGGCTTCCTGGATCTGAAATCCGGCCGCATCGACGGCATGTTCGTTGATTCCGTGGTGGGCGAAACCGACTTCCTGAAATCCGCCCAGGGCAAGGGCTTTGCCTTTGTCGGTGCCGACTACAGCGACAGCAAATACTTCGGCTACGGCGCCGGCATTGCCGTGAAAAAAGGCAACAAGACTCTGCAGGATCGTCTGAATCAAGCGATTGCACAGATTCGCAAAGACGGCAGCTACAAGAAAGTACAGGACAAGTACTTCAACTTTAACGTGTACGGCAACTAAGCCGGCATGCAAGGCCCCGCCCGCTCCTCCGGGCGGGGCCTTGATAATAAAAAACACCCCCTGAGACGGAGAAAATCCATGAAGAAGCCCTTGCTGATGCTGGGCGCGGCCTCGCTCATCCTGAGCCTGACTGCCCAGGCCGAAACCCTGCGTTTCGCGACCGACGCCAGCTACCCACCGTTTTCCAAGCAAGGTGCCGACGGCAAGATGACCGGTTTCGACCCGGACATTGCCCAGGCGCTGTGCCAGGCCATGAAAGCGACCTGCGAAGTAGTGCCGCAAGACTTTGACGGCATCATTCCGGCACTGCAGGCCAAGAAGTTCGATGCTGTGATTGCCTCGATGAACATCACCGAAGAACGCAAGAAGGCCGTGGACTTCTCCGACAAGTACTACAACATGGCCAGCCGTCTGGTGGCCAAGAGCGGCACCCCGGTCAATGACGCCTGGTTCAAAGGCAAGAAAATCGGCGTACTGCGCTCCTCCATCCAGGAAAAATACGCTCGCGAGCACTTTACCAAGCTGGGCGCCAAGCTGGTGCCCTACGGAAAGGCGCCGGAATCCTTCCTCGACCTGAAAGCCGGCCGTGTCGACGCCGCCTTCGTCGATGCCGCCGTGGGTGACGTGGACTTCATCAAGACCCCGAACGGTAAAGGCTTTGCGCTGGTAGGCCCGGACTACAACGATCCGAAATACTTCGGCATCGGTGCCGGCATTGCGGTGCGCAAGGCCGACAAGGCGCTGCTGGCACGCCTCAACACCGCGTTGAAGCAGATCCGCGCCGACGGCAGCTACGACAAGATCCAGAAGAAGTACTTCAGCTTCGATATCTACGGCAAGTAAGCCGTCCGCGCCTGCGGCCAACCTTTGACGTTGGCCGCCGCCTCAACCGGCCGCAAGGCAGATTTACGGAGTAATGCAATGTTTTTACAGGGTTATCTCCCCAGCATTCTGGAAGGCACGCTGCTGACCGTTCAGGTCGCCGTTGCCTCGTTGGCAGTATCCGTGGTGCTGGGTCTGATCGGCGCCATGTTCAAGATGGCGCCGTCCAAGCCGCTGGTATGGCTGGCCGAGCTGTATTCCACTGTGGTGCGCGGCGTGCCCGATCTGGTGTGGATGCTGCTGCTGTTCTTTGGCGTACAGATGATGATCAACGACTTCTGTACCTACATGGACTGGCCGGCACCGGAAATCAATTCCTTCTTCGCCGGCGTGATGACCATCGGCTTCATCTTCGGTGCCTACATGACCGAGACCTTCCGCGGCGCCATCATGGCGGTACCGAAGGGACAGATGGAAGCCGGCCTGGCCTACGGCATGAGCCCGCTGCGCGTGTTCTGCCGCATCACTTTCCCGCAGATGGTGCGCTTCGCGCTGCCGAGCTTCTCCAACAACTGGCTGGTGCTGGTGAAGTCCACCGCGCTGGTATCGGTGATTGGCCTCAACGACGTGATGTATCGCGCCGACACCGCCAAGTCCATCACCCAGGAGCCATTCACCGTCTACGCAGTGGTGGGCGGCGTGTTCCTGGCCATCACCAGCGTGTCCGACTTTGCTCTGAAGCGTCTGGAAAAGCGTTACTCCAGCGGCGTACGGGAGACTGAACTGTGATCGACGTAAACCTGATTATCGAAAAGCTGCCGGCGTTCTTCGGCGGCACCGATGGCGCCCCGATGCTGTCCACCAGCGAAGGTCTGCAACTGACACTGGAGCTGCTGTTCCTATCGCTGGTTGCCGGCCTGCTGCTGTCGGTTCCGCTGGCGCTGATGCGCGTGTCGCGCAACCGCGTGCTGTCCACCGGGGTGTGGCTGTATACCTATGTGTTCCGCGGTACCCCGCTGTTGGTACAGCTGTTCATCATCTACTACGGCCTGTCGCAGTTTGAATGGGTACGCGACAGCTGGGCGTGGGAATACCTGCGCGAAGCCTATGCCTGCGCCATCCTGGCCTTCACCCTGAACACCGCCGCCTACACCACCGAAATCATTGCCGGCCAGATCCGCAACACCAACCACGGTGAAATCGAAGCGGCCAAGGCGATGGGCATGAGCAAGTGGCTGATGATGCGCCGCATCGTGGTGCCGTCGGCACTGCGCCGCGCGCTGCCGGCGTACAGCAACGAAGTGGTGATGATGATGCAGTCCACCTCGGTAGCTGGTCTGGTGACCCTGGCCGACGTGACCGGCGTCGCCCGCCGCGTGTTCAGCGACACCTACATGCCGTTCGAGCCGTTCCTGACCGCCGCCGGCATCTACCTGGCCATGACCTTCGGCTTCGTCTGGCTGTTCAAGAAGGCGGAAGGCCGCTGGCTGGCCTACCTGGCACCGCGCAAGCATTAAGGAGCCGCAATGCAACGCATTGATCATCCGCTGGCCTCTAGCAGCCTGGGTAGCAGCCGCAGCATCAGCAGCTTCCACTACGGCACGGCGGGCAGTGGCCAGAAGGTATATATCCAGGCCAGCCTGCACGCCGACGAGCTGCCGGGCATGCTCACCGCCTGGCACCTGAAGCAGCAGCTGGCAGCGCTGGAGGCGGAAGGCCGTCTGGCCGGCGAGGTCGTACTGGTGCCGGTGGCCAACCCGATCGGCCTCGACCAGAACCTGAACGGCGTGGCGCTGGGGCGCTTCGAGCTGGCCTCCGGCCAGAACTTCAACCGCCACTACCCGGCGTTTGCCGGCGAGATCTTCGCCGCGCTGCAACACGAACTGGGCAGCGATGCCGCGGCCAACACCGCGCGCATCCGCCAGTTGCTGCTGCAGAAAGTAGCGGCCATCCAGCCGGCCTCGGAGTTGGCCGCATTGCGCCAGCAGCTGATGCAGCTGGCCTGTGACGCCGACGTGGTGCTGGACCTGCACTGCGACTGCGCCGCGGCCTTGCACCTGTACACCGGCACCCCGCTGTGGCCGCAGTGCGAACCGCTGGCGCGCTACCTAGGCGCCGCCTGCACACTGCTGGCGGAAGACTCCGGCGACAACCCGTTCGACGAAGCCTGCAGCCAGTTGTGGTGGCAGCTGCGCGAGCTGGCGCGTGCCGCCGGCAGCAACGCCGCCATCGACATGCCCTGCCTGGCGGTGACCGTCGAACTGCGCGGCCAGGCCGATGTCAGCCACGACTTCGCCCGTCAGGACGCCGACGCCATCATCGCCTTCCTGACCCATCGCGGTGTCATCCGCGGCGACGCCCCCGCCCTGCCGGCGCTGGTCTACCCGGCCACGCCACTGGCGGGCTCGGAAACCCTGCTGGCACCCCATGCCGGCGTGGTGCACTACTACCTGGCCTCCGGCTGTCTGGTGCAGTCGGGTGACCACATCGCCGACGTGATCGACCCGATCAACGACCGTGTCAGTGCCGTACGCGCCAATCGCGCCGGCATGCTGTACGCCACGGAAAGCCGTCATTACCTTACCGCGGGACAGTGGCTGGCCAAGGTTGCCAGCGCTGACGCCTTCAAATCCGGAAAGTTGCTCTCAGCATGAACCAGAACCAGAATTCGTCCGCCAACAGCGGCAACATCAAGCTGCAAGTCACCGATCTGCACAAAAGCTACGGCAGCCACGAAGTGCTCAAGGGCGTGTCGCTGACCGCCCACGCCGGCGACGTGATCAGCATCATCGGCTCTTCCGGCTCCGGCAAGAGTACCTTCCTGCGCTGCATCAACATGCTGGAGCAGCCCAATAGCGGCACCATCGCCGTTACCGGCGAACAACTGGCGCTGATCACCGACAAGCGCAACGGCGCGCTGAAGGCGCAGGATCCGAAGCAGCTGGCGCGCATCCGCACCAAGCTGGCGATGGTGTTCCAGCACTTCAACCTGTGGGCGCACATGACGGTGCTGGAAAACATCATCGAGGCGCCGATGCACGTGCTGGGCATTCCCAAGGATGAAGCCATCGCCCGTGCGCGCAAGTACCTGGAAAAGGTTGGTCTCAAGGGCGTGGAAGACAAGTACCCGTCGCACATGTCCGGTGGCCAACAGCAGCGCGTGGCGATTGCCCGCGCGCTGGCGATGGAACCGGAAGTGATGCTGTTCGACGAGCCGACCTCGGCGCTGGACCCGGAACTGGTGGGCGAAGTGCTGCGCGTGATGCAGGATCTGGCCAAGGAAGGCCGCACCATGGTGGTGGTGACCCACGAAATGGGCTTTGCCCGCGAAGTGTCCAACCACGTGATCTTCCTGCACCAGGGTCGCATCGAAGAACAGGGTAACCCGAAGGAAGTGCTGGTCACGCCCAAGAGCGAACGCCTGGGTCAGTTTCTGTCCGGCAGCCTGAAATAATCACCATCTTGCCTTGATTTGCCGGAGCCATGCTGGCTACAAAGTCAGCATGGCTCTTTCGTTATTGCGCCAATGGGATACATAAAGTGGCAGCAAGCCGGTTTGCGGTTGCCTCCATGCCGCGATCACGACACAATGCGCTGCCTTCACCATCCCGCGACAACGCTCCCCTGCTACCGGATATGGTCACCAATACCTCCAGCAACAAACCCGTACGCTTCGGCTTCCTGCTGCTGCCCAACGCCTCGCTGGCCGATTTCGGTATCGCCACCGAGGTGCTGACCCGCGCCAACCAACTGGCCGAACGACGGGTGTATGAATTCCTGCCGCTGTCGCTGTCCGGGGAAATGGTCACCATGAGCAACGGTCTGAAAATGCCGGTGGACCTGCCGCTGGCGCATGCGCCCAAGCTGGATGCACTGGTGGTGCTGGCCGACGAAGTGGGGCTGGATGTGCCGGGCGAAGATCTGTCCAAAGCCATCAGCAGCCAGCTGACCGAGCAGACCGCGCTGATCGGCATCGGTTGCGGCAGCTACTGGCTGGCACGCGCCGGCCTGCTGGGCGGACATCGCGCCACCATCCACTGGCAGGAAATCAACCGGCTGACCGAAGAGTTCCCGGATGTGATCGTGTCGTCCAACCTGTACGAGATGGACGGCAACCGCATGAGCAGCGCCGGCGGCGCCGCTACCTACGATTTCATGATGGGACTGGTTGCGGCCAACCTGGGCCACGAATTTGCCGCCCAGTTGTCGGAAGTGTTCAGCATGGAGCGGCTACGCCCCGGCACCGAGCGGCAGCGCATCCCGCTGGCTACCCGCATCGGCGGCAGCCAGCCCAAGCTCACCGAGGCGGTCAGCCTGATGGAAGCCAATATCGAGGAGCCGCTGACCACCGACGACATCGCCTACTACGTGGGGGTGTCGCGCCGCCAGCTGGAGCGGCTGTTCAAGCAATACCTGGGCACCGTGCCATCCAAATACTATCTGGAGCTGCGCCTGAACCGCGCACGCCAGCTGTTGCAGCAGACCAGCAAATCCATCGTGCAGATCGGCCTAGCCTGCGGCTTCTCCAGCGGCCCGCATTTTTCCAGCACCTATCGCAGCCACTTTGGCATTACCCCGCGCGAAGAACGTGCCCAGCGCAGCAACCCGTCGGACAACAAGGCAGGCTGAACACATTTCTGTCATGCACAGGGCGGCCATTGGCCGCCCTGTTTTTTGATTCTCTTCCCTACCTCCCCGTCAGTCCCCTGCACTACCGCTGGCCACACGGCCACCACTTCGTCTTTATTCTGAATTTCTGAATAAGCATCTCAAAAAAGCTTGATTGCCATTAGTTTGAACCAGAACTATTCTTGTCGGAACTAATCAGGCAGCCAGGAATCCATATGCCACAAGCCTCCATGGTGCCGCGTACCCGCGATCTGATTCGCGAACTGGTACGTGCTTACCAGGCGTTCGAGCAGCGCTCCAACAACCGCATCCGCCTGCATGGTCTGACCCATGCCCAGTTCGATGTGATTGCCACCCTGGGCAATACCCAGGGCATGAGCTGCAAGACGCTGTCGGAAAAGACGCTGATCACCAAAGGCACGCTGACCGGCGTACTGGACCGGCTGCTGGAAAAAGCGCTGATCAGCCGCACCGTGGATGCCAATGACCGCCGCAGCCTGTTTGTGGCGCTGACCCCGGCAGGCGAGACCCTGTTCCACACCGCCTTTCCGGATGTGGCCGGCCATCTGCGTGCTGCCTTTGACCACATGAGCGATGCGGAACTGGCGCAGGCCACCGCCCTGCTGCACCAGCTGCGCACTGCGCTTGATAACCACCAGGAATCCTGAATGAGCACCACCCGAACACGCTACAGCACCGCGCAAATTCTGCTGCACTGGCTGATGGCCGCCCTGCTGATCGGCACCTTTCTGTTTGGCAACTACCTCGCCGACCTGCCGCTGTCGCCGGCCAAGTTTCATCTGATCAGCTACCACAAGTGGCTGGGCATCAGCCTGCTGGCTCTGCTGCTGCTGCGCGTACTGGTTCGCCTGAGCAAGCGCGCCCCGGCGCTGCCCGCCGGTATGAGTGCCGCCGCCCGCGCACTGGCGCATATCGGCCACGCCACACTGTATCTGCTGATGCTGCTGATTCCGCTATCCGGCTGGCTGATGAGTTCGGCCTACGGCTTTCCGGTGGTGCTGTTTGGCGTCCTGCCGCTGCCGGACCTGATTGCGGCCAACCCTGCGCTGGCGGAACAACTGAAAGCCGCACATGGTCTGTTGAACAACGTGCTGGTGATCGTGGTGGTGGCGCATGTGCTGGCCGCCCTGAAACACCAGTTCATCGACAAGGACGGCCTGCTCGAACGCATGAGCCTGCGCCGCTGACACCCACAGGAACCCGACTGATGAAACACGCACTACTGCTGCTGCCGTTGCTGGCCACCCCCGCTTTCGCCCAATCGGTAGACCAGGCCAAGAGCCAGATGGTCTTCACCATGAAACAGATGGGCGTGCCGGTTTCCGGCAGCTTCAAGAAATTTGCGGCCAACGTGTCGTTCAACCCGGCACAGCCGGAGACCGGCAAGGCCGATATCAGCATCGACATCAACAGCATCAGCCTGCCCACCGCCGAGGCCAATGCCGAAGCGCGCAAGAAAGACTGGTTCAACAGCGCCCAGTTTCCGCAGGCCCGCTTCGTGTCCAACAGCATCAAGCCACTGGGCAACAACCGCTTCCAGGTAAACGGCAAGCTGACGCTCAAGGGCATCACCCGCGACATCAGCGCCCCGTTCCAGGTAACGGCGCAAGGCAAGTTGCTGACCGTGGATGGCGCCATTCCGCTGTCGCGCCTGGCCTTCAAGATTGGTGAAGGCAGCTGGAGCGACACCAGTACCGTTGCCGACAACGTCGACCTCAAGTTCCGCCTTGTGCTGAACAACGCATGATTATCCTTACCCACTGGAGAAACCCGATGATCCGTACCGCCCTGTTCGCTGCCCTGTTTGCTTCCGCTGGCGTGGCCGTTGCCGCCCCTGCCAACTATGACGTTGACCCGACCCACACCTTCGCCGGCTACGAAGTGAACCACCTGGGCCTGTCGCTGCAGCACGGCACGTTCACCAAGGTCAGCGGCAAGCTGAGCGTGGACGAAGCCGCCAAGAAAGGCAGTGTGGATGTCAGCATCGACGCCAACTCGCTGCAGACCTTCCTCGGCGACCGCGACACCCACCTGAAGAGCGCCGATTTCTTCAACGTGGCCAAGTTCCCGACCCTGACCTACAAGTCCACCGCCGTGGTATTCAAGGGTGACAAGCCGGCCACCGTGCAAGGCAACCTGACCCTGCTGGGCGTGACCAAACCGGTCACCCTGACCCTGGCACGCGTCAGCAAGGGTAAGAACCCGATGACCGGCGTGGAAACCTGGGGTGCCAACGCCGTGGCTACCATCAAGCGCTCCGACTTCGGCATGAAGACCTTCGTACCGGCCATCGGCGACGAAGTGAAGCTGAACATCACGCTGGAAGCCACCGCGGCACAGGGCGCCCAGGCCGCCCAGTAAGCAGCCCGAGTGCCATGAAAAAACTGCAGCACAATGCTGCGGTTTTTTTACATCCGGCACCAAGGTTGGCCGCAAGCGGCAGCGCTCATGGCCCGACCAGGCCCTGCAACAGTTCATCCAGCAGCATCGGCCGGTAGAAATGGTAACCCTGCGCGTACTGGCAGCCCAGCTCGCGCACGCAGTCGGCCTGCTCTGCCGTCTCCACCCCTTCTGCCACCACGCTGCAACCGAGCGCCTGCGCCAGCCCCACCAGGCCCTGCACGATCTGGGCATCAATACCGCGGCGCGCGATGTCGGTAACAAAGCTGCGGTCGATCTTGATCACCCCGGCGCGCAGTCGCTTCAGGTACGACAGCGAGGCATAGCCGACGCCGAAGTCATCCACCGCCAGCCGGGTGCCCATCTCGCGCAACCTGGCAATCGCCTGCTCCACGCCAGCATTGAGCGTGGCCATCGACGTTTCCGTCACCTCGATCTCGATATTGGCGGCCAGATCCGGCTGCTGCTGCAACAACTGGTACAGGTACGCCGGCACATCGGCATCCAGACTCTGGCCGGACAGGTTGAACGACAGCACAAAATCCGGCTGCCGCGTCACCAGCTGCCGCGCGGCGGCCAGCATGCGGCTGATCACCCAGCGATCCAGTTCGGCCGCCAGACCCATGCGCTCGGCGACCGGCACAAAGAATCCGGGCGACAAGGCGCCCACGGTGGCACCGGGCCAGCGCAGCAGTGCCTCGGCTCCCACGATGCGGCCGCTGGCTACCGCCACCCGCGGCTGAAACAACAGCTCCAGCTCGCCGTTGCGGATCACTTCCGCCAGGTTATGCTCGGCATAGCGCGCCGCCTGCAGCGCGGGATAGTCCGCTGCCTGCAACTGCAGCAGGCGACGCGGGTTACCGGCACTGGCAAAATTCAGGTGCAAGGCGCTGGCCTCAAGCAATGTCGCGCCATCCAGCCGATAGAGATCGGCCTGCGCCCAGTCGATCTGCAGTCGCAACACACTGGTGGTGTAGTTAAGGCTGATGCTGCCCAGCGCGATGCTGTAACGCTGTTGCAGCTGGTCGAAATCGCCCTCGCTCAGGTGCGGCAACTCGATCAATGCCCAGCACCCATCCGACCAGCTGTATACCTGCCCGTGCTCCGCCAGTGGCTGCAGGCGGGTATACAGCGCCTGCTGCAGTTGCTGCAGCTCCTGCGGCCGCAGCCGCATGGACAGCGCCAGGTAACTGTCCAGCTTCAACAACGCCACCCGCTCCGGTTTCCCCCCCCGTTGCCCGGCCTGCAGCCTGGCCTGCAACTGCTGGCGGTTGAGCCAGCCGCCAGCGAGCGGCGCCGCCACCGTCTGCCGCGGGTGGCGAATGCACGTTGCCACCGCCGTCAGCAGCCGGTCCAGATCGACCGGTTTGCTCAGCAAATGCTGCGCCGCCAGCTCCCGGCTGCGCAGCTGCTGCCGGCTGTCAGCCTGCGCCGTCAGCAGGATGAAAGGGGTGTCAGCGATGTCGGCATCGGCCCGCACCGCCTCCAGCAAGGCCAGGCCATCCATGTGCGCCAGAGCAATATCGCTGATGACCAGCTCCGGCCGCTCGCCGCGAATCAGCGACAGCGCACTGCGGCCGTTATCCGCCTCCAGCACCCGATAGCCGGCAAACTGCAATTCCTCGCACAGCAGCAGGCGGGTCGTGTCGTCGCCTTCGACGCAGAGCACGGTCTGCAGATCAGACATGGTTTTCTCCCGGCCGGGAAGCCGCGACACAGGTTGGCCGCAGTCCCGGTGGTAACACAATCAGTGGCCAGCTGCCCGTATCAGGTGGCCAGTCCTTCAGCCTGCAGCCTGGCCCGCGCCACGGCACCCACATCATCGACACTGGCCACGGCGGCGAAATCCAGTCGCAGGCGGCTATCGCCCTGACGACAATCCAGGCCGTAGCGGTCGATACCGAGCAATACCAGACTGCTCAGCGGCTGCAATGCGGTTAGCAATTCGGCCTCTCGCGCCGCGGGCAACAGCGCCGCCGCCTGCCAGTCGCCCTCCTCCACCCAGCCCATGCGGCCAAAGCCGCCAATGAAGCGCACCCGGCGCGGCTGCAGGCGGAAAAAATGAAAATCCCCCAGCGCCAGGTAATCGGCAAAGTCGGGACAGTAACGCAATAAACGCGCCAGGGTATCGGCATCCGGCTGTGCCGGCTGCAGATCGCCCAGCAGCGTCATGCGCTCGGCCGCCAGCACATCGGCGCCGTCGGCCCGTTGCAGCAACAAGCTGACACGGCCATCGGCACGCACGTTGCGGCAATGCTCGGCAAGATCGCTCATCAGCAGCCATGGCGCATGATCCGGACCCAGTGCCAGCGGCACGCTGGTCACAAACGGATAGCCTGGCAGCGACAGGGCATGGCTTGCCAGCGCGGCATTAGCGCAGGCATGCAGCAGGGACAGACAGTCGGAAACAGCAATTTTCATGGCAATGGTCACGGCAAGCAGAAGGTGCTTTCACGATAGGGCCAGCGCGCGTCACAGGCAATATCCGCCCGTATTTCCAAAGCCGGCGGCTACCGCTATAATCGCTGCCGCTTCAGCCGATGCTGACGGTGTGCCGGTATAGCTCAGTTGGTAGAGCAGCGCATTCGTAATGCGAAGGTCGGGGGTTCGACTCCTCTTACCGGCACCAAAGAATCAATGGGTTAGGTGACTATCACCTAGCCCATTTCCTTTTGTGCCATATTTGTGCCACCGCCTCTCAGGAGAGCTCGATCTGCCGCGCGCGTGCAATCAAGTCCGAAGGCGCCAAGACGCATACATGCCGACCGTTTTGATGCGCCATTACCGTCTGCAGCACCAAGTGCGGTACTGCAGTGCGTCACACTAGCAAAAGACCACCATGCGGTGGCCTCTGTGTTTATCCCTGTTTCTGCAGCAATACGTACTGCTCATGCCGGTCGCGGGCGCGGTTGCCCTGCCAGCGTTGCTGCCAACCAGCCGGCAGGGCAAGCCCGTGACTCGGGTCGCGCACCTGCAGCCACAAACGGCACGGCAGCGGCTGGCCTGGCTGGAACGGGCGCAATTGCAGATTGGCATAGTAGCTCCAGCTAATGCGTGCCATGGTCTGCCCCCGCTCTACCGCCACACACTGATCACCGGCGGGCAAGGCGCGTACCATGCCCTGCACAACCGGCTGGTAGCTCTTGGCCGCATCCAGGAACGGCAGCCACAGGGTAAGCAGCAGCCCCCAGAACAGGGTCAGCCCGGCCGCCCAGTTGGTCACCGCCTGTCGCCCACGCAGGTGACGACGCGTGACCGCCCACACCCACAGTGCGGTAGCAATCACCGCCAGTATCACCGCCAGGGTGGATACCTGCGGCGTATAGTACGGACTGAAGTATGCCGCGCGACGCGCCAGTCGTTCCGGCCAGCCAAAGTTCATTGCCGCCCAGCCCAGCCACACCAGCAAGGCAAAGAAGCCGAAAGCCATCAAGCCGAACCAGTTGAGGAATGACGACGCCCCCCGCCGCAGGCTGTCCAGTTCCACTGCGGCCAACAGCGCCAGCGGCAACAGCAGCACCATGGCGTCTTCACTCAGACTGCGGCTGGAAAAAGTCAGCAACAGCAGCATCACCGCAAAACACAGCAGTGGCAGCTGCAGCACCGGCTGCTCGTAACGGCGATTCTTCCACAGCGTCCAGGCAGCCAGTGGCCACGCCGGCCAGCCATACCACAGCACCAGCTTGGGGTAGTAACCCAGTTCGTGGAACAAGCCCAGCTTGCCAAAGCCTTGCAGCGGGCCCAGCGCGTAGCTCTGCCACCACAACGCGAAAACCTGCGGGTAGTTCTTGTACAGTGCCCACGGCCACACCAGCAGCAAGGGCAGTGCGAACAGCAGTGCCATGGCGAGGGTGATGGCGTAATTCTTGTTGCGCCAGGCGCTAAAAGCCGGCAACAACAACGCCACACTGCTAATCAGCAACAGCTGCAGCAGGTTGGTGGACAAAAAGATCACCACAATGGCGGCGCCCAGCAAGGCACCGGCGATCGCGGGCGAGCGCCAGGTCAGTACCAGCCCGTACAGGGCGGCGGCAAAGCCAGCAAAACCGGCCACCACCGGGTTCATTTCATGGCCGGTGACAATCAGCCCCAGGCTGCCGATCAGGATCAGCACCACGCTGCGGCCGTGACGCTGCCCCACCAGCTCGCGCCCGAGGCCGCCGGCAAAGGCCAGCGCGATGGCCATGCACAATGGCGTCGCCAGCCGCGCGGCATCGTGTAACGGCAACAACCATGGCGACAGCAGCTTCACCAGCAATGCGGCCAACCAGTAGTACAGCGGCGCGTATTCCAGATAAGGCTGACCGGCCACGGTAGGCAGCATCCAGTGCCCACCGGCAACAAAGTGCTGCACCACGGCGGTGACAAACGGCTCGTCCGGTTTCCACGGCGTGTGGCCAAAGATGCCCGGCCACAGCCAGACAAAAGCCAGCAGCAGGAGCAGCCACGGTTTTTCGGTGGCGACCGGCAGGCGATTGGAATCGTAGGGGGTATAGGTCAGCATGCGGTGCAAACCGGGAAAATCGTTAACGGGAAAGAGACAGCGATCCTCGCGCATGGTGCCGCGATGACAAATCGCAGGCAACAAAAAAGGCAGCCGTAGCTGCCTTTTTCACTAGCATCCTGCAAGCAGCGCTTAGCGCTTGAAGAAGCCGCCGAACTTCTGGTTGAAGCGATCAACGCGACCAGCGGTATCAACGATCTTCTGCTTACCGGTGTAGAACGGGTGGCACTGGGAGCAAACTTCGATATGGAAGTTGTCTTTGCCCATAGTGGACTTGGTCACGAACTGGTTACCGCAGGAGCAGGCAACCTGTACTTCTTTGTAATTCGGCTGGATGTCAGCTTGCATGATTTTTCCTTTACACACGGGTACAGGGGGTTTTGCCTGTACTTCTTTAGAACACGCGATTATCCGACCATTAGCCGGAGTTGGCAAGGGGCAATTGCAGCCATGCCCCCTGCCGCGATGCCTTGCTCAGGCACGGCGCCAGCTGGTACCGGCGGCGCTGTCTTCCAGCACGATGCCGGCGGCGGTCAGCTCGTCACGGATGCGGTCGGACTCGGCCCAGTTCTTGGCCGCGCGCGCGTCCTTGCGCGCCTGGATCAGCGCTTCTACTTGCTCGGCGCTCAGGCCGTCTTCGCCTGCCTCGCCCTGCAGGAACACTTCCGGGTTGCGCTGCAACAGGCCCAGCACCCCGGCCAGATCCTTCAGCAGGCGCGCTTGCGCCAGATCACCACTCTTGTTCACTTCGCCGGCCAGATCGAACAGCACCGCTACTGCCTCAGAGGTGCCGAAATCGTCATCCATCGCCGCCTTGAAGCGCGCCGCGTACGGGTTGCTCCAGTCGATGCCGGTCGATGCCGGCAGCGTCAGGCCGCGCAGCGCGGTATACAGCCGGGTCAGGCCCTGTTTGGCGTCGTTGAGGATACCGTCGGTGAAGTTCACCGGGCTACGGTAGTGGCTGCGCACGATGAAGAAGCGGATCACCTCGCCATCGAAATGGCCCAGCACGTCGCGGATGGTGAAGAAATTGCCCAAACTCTTGGACATCTTTTCGCCATCGACATTGATGAAGCCGTTGTGCAGCCAGTAGTTCACGTACTGCTGCTCGTTTGCCCCTTCGCTCTGCGCGATCTCGTTCTCGTGGTGCGGGAACTGCAGGTCCTCGCCACCGCCATGGATGTCAAAATGCTCGCCCAGGTGATGACAGCTCATCGCCGAGCACTCGATATGCCAGCCCGGACGGCCGGCACCCCAAGGGCTCTGCCACTGCGGCTCGCCCGGTTTGGCGGCTTTCCACAGCACGAAGTCGTGCGCGTCGCGCTTGTTCGGGTCCACCTCGATACGCTCGCCGGCACGCAGGCTTTCCAGCGTCTTGCCGGACAGCTTGCCGTAACCGGTAAACTCGCGCACCGCGTAGTACACGTCACCGTTGGCCGCCGGATAGGCCTTGCCACGCGCGATCAGCTTGCTGATGATGTCCTGCATGCCACCGATGTGCTGGGTGGCGCGCGGCTCAAAGGTTGGCCGCAGCAGACCCAGCGCCCCGGTATCGGCGTGCATGTCGGCGATGGTTTCTTCCACCAGCGCCTCCGGGCTGATGCCGCGCTCGGCGGAGCGCTTGATGATCTTGTCGTCGATATCGGTGATATTGCGCACGTAAGTCACCTCGTAACCGGAGGCGGCAAACCAGCGATAGATAACGTCAAAAGCGGTCAGCATGCGCGCATGACCGATGTGACACAGGTCATAGACAGTCATGCCACACACGTACATCTTTACCTTGCCGGGTGCTATCGGTTTGAATACTTCTTTTTGGCGGGTCAGTGTGTTGTAGAGATTGAGCATGGCGGGGGTATGGCCTGTTGCGTTGTCGACAAAACGCCATTGTAGCAAACCCGTCAAGCCCGCCACAGTCGGCGGCGGAACAGTTTCACGCCGCGGCTATCAATAGACCATTCCACACAATAAGGAGAAATGATGGATTGGAGTCAGGAATTACTCGGCAGCACGATCTGGCTGGGCGAGGCAATGGCGATCACGCTGTTGGCCAGCGCGCTGGCAATCTGGCTGCTGACACGCTTTACCGTGTGGGGGCGTCAGTTCTGGCGCCTGGCCGGCGACTTTTTCCAGCCGGCCAAAAATGGCTGGCGCCCGCTGCTGGCCATTTTGCTGATCCTGCTGATCACCCTGGCCGGCGTGCGCGTCAACGTGCTGTTTTCCAACTGGTACAACGGCATGTACACCGCGCTGCAGAAGTGGGATGCCAAGCTGTTCTGGACCTCGATGTGGATTTTCGCCGCCCTGGCAACGGTACACGTTGGCCGCTCGCTGCTGGAATACTACCTGCAGCAGGCGTTCGTGATCCGCTGGCGCCAGTGGCTGAACGAAAGCATGCTCAAACGCTGGTTGAACCGGCAGGCCTACTATCGCACCGCCCACCTGACCAACCCCAGCGACAACCCGGACCAGCGTATCCAGCAGGACATCGCCAGCTTCGTGTCCAGCTCGCTGTCGCTGTCGATGGGGGTGATCGACGCACTGGTGTCTACCTTCGAATTCACCCTGATCCTGTGGGGGCTGTCCGGCGTGCTGACGCTGCTCGGGGTGGACATCCCGCGCGGCATGGTTTTCATGGTCTACATCTACGTGATCATCGCCACCGTGCTGGCCTTCCGAATCGGTAAGCCATTGATCCGCCTTAACTTCCTCAACGAGAAACTGGGGGCCGATTATCGTTACTCGCTGATTCGCCTGCGCGAGTATGGCGAGAGCGTGGCGTTCTATCGTGGCGAGGCGGTGGAAGGCCGTACCCTGCGCCATCGCTTCGACAACATCATTGATAACGTGTGGCAGATCGTGTTCCGAAGCCTGAAATTCAGCGGCTTCAACCTGATTGTCAGCCAGACCGCAGCGGTGTTCCCGTTCCTGATCCAGGCCAAGCGCTTCTTTGCCAAGCAGATTTCGCTGGGCGACATGGTGCAGACGGCGCAAGCCTTCGGCCAACTACAGGGCAACCTGTCGTTCTTCCGCAGCGCGTATGACAGCTTTGCCGAATACAAGGCGGTGCTGGATCGTCTCACCGGCTTCATGGACGCAGTGGAAGCCGCCGCGCACCTGCCACAGCCCACCCACACTCTGCGCGACAGCGGGCTGACCCTGCACGGGCTGAACGTGCGCCGCCCAGACCAGCAACCGCTGCTGAGCAAGCTGGACCTAACGCTGGATGGCGGACAGGCATTGCTGATCCGCGGCCCATCCGGCAGCGGCAAGACCACGCTGCTGCGTGCCATCGCCGGCCTGTGGCCGTACTGCGACGGCCAGATGCAGCACCCATGGCCCGACCAGCTGCTATTCCTGTCGCAGCGCCCTTACCTACCGCTAGGCACCTTGCGCGATGCGCTGTACTACCCTAACCAGGCCGGCCATGACGACAGCGCCGCCATGGCCACCCTGCAGGCCGTGCACCTTGGGCACCTGACCACCAAGCTGGATGTGGACACAGACTGGAGCCACACGCTGTCGCTGGGCGAGCAGCAGCGGCTGGCCTTTGGCCGCCTGCTGTTGGCCGCACCGCGCGTGGCCTTCCTCGACGAGGCCACCTCGGCCATGGACGAGGGGCTGGAAGACACCCTGTACCGCCTACTGCGCGAACGGCTGCCACACACCACGCTGATCAGTGTTGGCCACCGCAGCTCGCTGCTGGCGCACCACGACCGGCAACTGCTGCTGCAGGGCGGCGGCGGCTGGCAACTACAAGCCTGCTAAGCCCGCTTGCGGATACACCACGGCCGGATGCCATGCCTCCGGCCGTTTTGCATGCAGCGGCAACCGCTACCGCACAAGCTAGCGTGCCGCCCGCAACACGCCACCCGCCGGATGTTGCCCGCCCGGCCGCCGGCCATCGCCGCATCACGTCACCGCCACACAGCAGCAACGGCTCTCGGCTGACCACAGCCATTGCGGCCAACCTTTGCGCGGCCCCGCCCGTGGCACCGCACTTGACAGCACCAGCCACGGCACCCACAATTCAAACTTAAGTTTGTACAACAAACATTTGTTAAATGACCGAACGCGAACAACAAATCCTCGCCATCCTGCGCGACGAGCCGCTGATCCCGCAGCAAGAGCTGGCCGAGCGCCTGGGCATCAGCCGTTCCGCCGTGGCCGGCCACATCATGAACCTGATGCAGAAGGGCCGCATCCTGGGCAAAGGCTACATCCTGGCGCAGCAGCAGTATGTGCTGCTGATCGGCGGCGCCAATATGGACATCTGCGGCAGTACCCAGCGCACGCTGCACAGCGGCGACTCGACCCCAGGACGCATCCGCTGCTCGCCCGGCGGTGTGGCACGCAATATCGCCGAGAACCTGGCACGGCTGGGCAACGACGCCCGCCTGCTCGCCGTGGTCGGCGACGACCTGTACGGCCGCACGCTGCTGGATGCCAGCCACAAGGCCGGCGTGGACGTACGCGACTGCTGGATATTGCCGGACGAAGCCACCTCCACCTATTTGTCGCTGCACGGCCCGGACGGCGATATGGCGGTGGCCGTCAACGATATGGACATCCTGCAACGACTGGGGCCGGAGCGGCTGGCCGACAAGCTGGAGCGGCTGCGCAATGCCGCCGCGCTGGTGATCGACTGCAACCTGCCGGAAGACTCGCTGCAGTGGATTTTTGCCCACCGTGGGGACACCCCGGTGTTTGCCGACACGGTATCGGCACACAAATGCCAGCGCCTGCGGCCGTGGCTGGCCCACATCCACACCCTGAAGCCCAACCGGCTGGAAGCGGAGACCCTCAGCGGCCTGCCGCTGCACTCGCCCGCCGATGCCGGCAAGGTCGCCGACTGGTTCCACCGCCAAGGGGTACAGCAACTGGTCTTGAGCCTGGGCGAACAAGGCACCTGCTGGAGCCACATCGATGGCAGTCGCGGCCAACTAGCGGCCACGCCCATCAGCGTGGTGAACGCCACCGGCGCCGGCGACGCGCTGATGGCCGGCATCGTGCACGGCCAGCTGCAGGGCTGGCGCCTGGCCGATAGCCTGCCGTTTGCCCAGGCCTGCGCCGCGCTGACGCTGGCCTCCCCCGCCACCAATCACCCCAGCCTGTCCACCACCGCGGTGGCCAACTGGCTGGCCCAACATGCCTGACACGGAAGCCAAACCATGAACACCACGCCTTACCTCGACATTCACCCGGACGTGGCCGCCGCGCTGGCCGCCGGCAAACCGGTCGTCGCGCTGGAGTCCACCATCATCTCGCATGGCATGCCCTACCCGCAGAACGTGGAAACCGCGCTGCGCGTGGAGGCCGAAGTGCGTGCCCACGGTGCTGTGCCGGCCACCATCGCCATCATCGACGGCCGCCTGAAGGCTGGCCTGAGCCATGACGAGATCGAGCAGCTGGGCAAGGCCGGCCGCGAGGTGGTGAAAGTCAGCCGCCGCGACCTGCCCTTCATCGTGGCAGCCAAGCGCACCGGCGCCACCACCGTGGCCTCCACCATGATCATCGCCGCCATGGCCGGCATCCGCGTGTTCGCCACCGGCGGCATCGGCGGCGTGCATCGTGGCGCGGAAAAAAGCTTCGACGTGTCCGCAGACCTGCAGGAACTGGCGCAGACCCCGGTGGCGGTGGTATGCGCCGGCGCCAAGTCCATCCTGGACCTCGGACTGACGCTGGAATACCTGGAAACCCACGGCGTACCGGTGATCGGCTACCGTACCGCGCGCCTGCCGGCGTTCTTTACCCGCGACAGCGACTTCGGCGTGGACTACCAGCTGGACGAGGCCGCCGACATCGCCGCGGCGATGCAGGCCAAGTGGCAACTGGGGCTGCAGGGCGGCATGGTGATTGCCAACCCCATCCCCGAGCAATACGCGATGCCGCGCGACAAGATCGACGCCGCCATCGAACAGGCGCTGCGCGAAGCTGGCGAGCAAGGCATCGGCGGCAAGGAATCCACCCCCTTCCTGCTGGCCCGCGTCTGCGCGCTGACCGGCGGCGACAGCCTGGCGGCCAACATCCAGCTGGTGCTCAACAACGCCAGGTTGGCCGCAGCCATCGCCAGCGCCTACTGCCAACAGCGCTGAGCCAAGCACACTTCCCCGCCGCGCAGGCACCGCCGTGGTTGGCAGTGCCTGCGCAATCGCGGTAGCATCCCGTGTTTGCATTCACTTGAAACAGAATGCCACCCAACCATGCGAAAGGCATTAGCCACGCAGCTGGCAATCGCCAATGGGCTGGCCCTATAGTGAAACCACTTGCCTTGCACACTCGGGAGAAAGCAGGCTCATGAACGTAGGTATCGGTTACGCCATCGCGCTGGTCTGTATCTTTGGCGCCTACATCATTCACGGCGGCAATCTGGAAGTCATCATCCATGCCTTGCCGACGGAATTGCTGGCCATTTTCGGCGGCTCGCTGGGCGCCTTCGTCGTTACCAACCAGGGCAAGACCCTCAAAGCCGTCAAAAGCGCCCTGCCGACCCTGTTCAAGGGTTCGCGCTACACCAAGGCCCGCTACATGGACCTGCTGGGCATGCTGTTCGAGATTCTGGTCAAGATCCGCAAAGAAGGCCTGATGTCGGTGGAAAAAGACGTGGACGACCCGCACAGCAGCCCGGTGTTTTCCAAGTACGAAGCCATCTCCAGCGACCATCACATCATGGATTTCATCACCGACTACCTACGCATCATGGTGTCCGGCAACCTGAACGCGATGGAAATTGAAAACCTGATGGATATCGAGATCGAAACCCATCACCACGAAGGCCACGCGCCGGCGGCCGCCATTACCCGTCTGGGCGATGCACTGCCGGCCTTCGGTATCGTGGCGGCGGTGCTGGGGGTAGTGAACACCATGGGCTCGGTTGGCCAGCCACCGGCAGTGCTGGGCGGCATGATCGGCTCGGCGCTGGTGGGTACCTTCCTGGGCATTCTGCTGGCCTACGCCTTCGTCGGCCCGCTGGGCACCCTGCTGGAGCAGAAGCTGGACGAAAGCTCCAAGGAATTCCAGTGCATCAAGACCGTACTGCTGGCCAGCATGCAGGGCTATGCCCCGCAGACGGCAGTGGAATTCGGCCGCAAGGTGCTGTACTCCACCGAGCGCCCGAGCTTTGCCGAGCTGGAAGAAAGCATCAAGAGCAAGAAATAAGCCGGCAGTTTATTGCCCCCACAAGGCGCCCCATGCGGGCGCCTTTGCTTTTCTGGCCACGCCGATTGACAGCGCCCGGCCCGGCTTTTTAAATGGGCGACCTTTCCCGCCCGGACCTGACATGACCTCCCTGCTTGCCACCTGGCAACCGCGCTGCGCCGAGCTGGCCCGCCAGCATGCCGACGACGATGGCGCCCACGACCTTAACCACCTGCAACGCGTATGGCGTACAGCCCAGCAGCTGCTGGCCAGCCACCCCGAGGCCGATGCCTTGGTGGTAATGGCTGCCTGCTACCTGCACGATCTGGTCAACCTGCCGAAGAATCACCCCGAACGCCAGCTGGCCTCGCGCCAGGCCGCGGCGCTGGCCAGCCGCGAGCTGGCCGCGCTGGGCTTTCCTACCGGCAAGTTGGCCGCAGTGGCACACGCCATCGAAGCGCACAGTTTCTCCGCCAATATCGCCCCGCAGACGCTGGAGGCGCAGCTGGTGCAGGATGCCGATCGGCTGGATGCGCTGGGCGCAGTGGGGCTGGCGCGGCTGTTCTACACCGCCGGGCGCATGAACAGCCGGCTGGCCCACCCGGACGACGTACTGGGCAGCCGCCGCGCGCTGGACGACCGCCAGTACGCGCTGGATCACATCGCAGTAAAGCTGGCCACGCTGCCGGCCAGCATGCAAACCGAAGCCGGCAAGGCACTGGGCGCAGCCCGTCTGGCCTGGCTATACCAGTTCCGCGACGACTTTGTCGCGGAATGGGGCAACTGACAGCGCCTGCGGCCAACCCTGGCTGCGGCACTGCCCCCCCACCTGCGCACACAGCCACACAGAGGGCAGCGCGGTGGGACTTGCACACATAACAACACCTGACAGAGCAATATGGACATTCAGAACCTGATCAACAGCATCGCGCACGATGTCGAACCCTACCTGGCCCAGGGCCGGCCAGCCGACTACATCCCGGCGCTGGCGATGGAAAGCCCGCAGCAATTCGCCATGGCGGTAGCCACGCTGGATGGCGGCCTGTACGCCACCGGCCTTGCCGACAAGCGCTTTTCCATCCAGAGCATCTCCAAGGCCTTCATGCTGGCGCACACGCTGCAGCGCCATGGCGAAGCCTTGTGGCAGCGAGTGGGCAAGGAGCCATCCGGTAACCCGTTCAATTCGCTGGTGCAGCTGGAGTACGAACACGGTATCCCGCGCAACCCGTTCATCAATGCCGGCGCGCTGGTGGTAACCGACATCGCCATCAGCGAGTTTGGCGACAGCAGCAGCGCGCTACGGGACTTCCTGCGCGAGGAAAGCGGCGAACCGGCCATCGACTTCGACTACGTGATTGCCGCCTCGGAAGCCGAGCACGGCCATCGCAATGCCGCGCTCGGCCACTTCATGAAAAGCTGCAACAACATCACCGGCGGCGTAGAACCGCTGCTGGCGCATTACTTCCGCGCCTGCAGCATGCGCATGAACGTGCGCGAACTGGCACGCGCCGGCCTGTTCCTGGCCAATCACGGCGTCTCTCCGGTCAGCGGCCAGCAGCGTCTGAGCCGCAGCCAGGCCAAGCAGGTCAACGCCATCATGCTCACCTGCGGCACCTACGACGCTGCCGGCGAGTTCGCCTACCGCGTCGGCCTGCCATGCAAGAGCGGCGTCGGCGGCGGCATCCTGGCCGTACTGCCGGGCAAGATGAGCATCGCGGTGTGGAGCCCGGGGCTGGACGCGCGCGGTAACTCGCTGGCCGGGCTGGAGGCGCTGGATCGTTTCACCACCCGCAGCGGTGAGTCGGTGTTCTAGCTCCGCGACAAGGTTGGCCGCATGCGGCCAACCTTCAGCCAGCCGCCACCACATGAAAAAAGCCTGCATCATGCGATGCAGGCTTTTTGCTGAGCGTGGCTGGCGTCAGTCTTCCAGCACCGCCGAGGTATACACCTCTTGCACGTCATCCAGGTCTTCCAGCGCATCCAGCAGCTTCTGCATGCGCACGGCGTCGTCACCGGCCAGCACGCTTTCGTTCTGCGGACGCATGGTCACTTCGCCGTCCTCGGCCTTGAAGCCGGCGGCTTCCAGCGCAGCCTTGATGCGGCTGAATTCGTATGGCGGAGTGATCACCTCCAGCGAACCGTCGTCGTTGCTGACCACGTCGTCGGCACCGGCTTCCAGCGCCGCTTCCATCAGCGCGTCTTCATCCACGCCCGGGGCGAACAGCATGTAGCCGCAGTGCGTGAACTGGAACGCCACGCAGCCATCGGTGCCCATATTGCCGCCGTACTTGGAGAAGGCATGACGCACGTCGGCCACGGTACGGGTCTTGTTGTCGGTCAGACAGTCCACCATCACGGCGGCGCCGCCAATACCGTAACCCTCGTAACGGCACTCCAGGTAATCCACGCCTTCCAGCGTGCCGGCGCCACGGTCGATGGCACGCTGGATATTGTCCTTGGGCATGTTGGCATCCCAGGCTTTATCCACTGCCAGACGCAGGCGCGGGTTGGAGTCGATATCGGCGCCGCCCATCTTGGCGGCAACGGTAATTTCCTTGATCAGGCGGGTAAAGATCTTGCCGCGCTTGGCGTCGGCGCGTTCTTTCTTGTGCTTAATGTTCGCCCATTTGCTGTGGCCAGCCATAAAAGCCTCGGTATATCAATGGTTTACGGCCAACACAACGGCAGGCCGGGAAATAACTAACGCGACATTCTAGCAAAAAGCTAGGGCGCCTTCAGCAGCGCCGCAATAAACTCGAATGCCTCGCGATAAATCTGGCTCACCGCCGGCTCCAGCAGCGGCAACGCCAGGTACAGCGCAAAAAAGCCGATCATCAGCGTCAGCGGGAAACCGAAGGTAAAAATATTGAACTGCGGCGACGCGCGTGTCATCACGCCAATGGCCAGGTTCACCACCAGCAGGCAGCCCACCACCGGCAGCGACAGCCAGATACCCCAGGTAAACAGCTTGCCGCCCCAGATCGCCACTTCGCGCAGGCTGTCCACCCGCAGGCTGGTGCCGATCGGAAAGGTCTGAAAACTGTCCGCCAGCGCGGAGATCAGCACGTGGTGGCCATCGAAACTCAGGAAGATCAGGGTAGCGAACACGGTCAGCACCCGCGATACCGCCGGCACCTGCGACGAATGTTGCGGATCAAAAAACATGGCAAAGCCCAGGCCCATCTGCGTCCCCATCAGGAAACCGGCCATTTCCACACCGGTAATCACGATGCGCATTGCCATGCCCATGATGATGCCGATCAGCAGTTGCTGAATCACCAGCAAGGTGCCGGCGGCAGACAGCACCGGAATCGCCGGCAGTGGCGGCAGAATCGGCGCCAGCAACAGGGTCAGCATCAAGGCGAAGCCAGCCTTGTAGCGGCGCGGAATGCTGCGCGAGGACAACAGCGGTTCGGACAGCATCAGCCCGACGATGCGGGCAAACGGCCACAGGAAATACGCCAGAAAGGCACTGATCTGGGTATCGCTGAACGTCAGCATGCGTCAGTCACGCTCAGCCGATGACGCTGGGGATGCTCTGGAACAGCCGCGTCATGTAATCCAGCAAGGTGGTCAGCATCCACGGCCCGGCCAGCACCAGCACCAGAAACATGGCCAGCAGCTTGGGGATGAAGGTCAGCGTCATTTCGTTGATCTGGGTCGCCGCCTGCAGAATACTCACCAGCAGACCCACCAGCAACGACACCGCCAGCGGTGGCGCCGATACCAGGATCAGCACATACAGTGCGTTCTGTACCAGGTTGATGACGGTTTCTGGAGTCATAGTGTTACCTCAGCGCCCGGCAAAGCTCTGCACCAGCGAACCCAGCAGCAGGGTCCAGCCATCCACCAGCACGAACAGCATCATCTTGAACGGCAGCGAGATGATCACCGGCGACACCATCATCATCCCCATTGCCATCAGGATGCTGGCCACCACCAGATCGATAATCAGGAACGGAATGAACACCATGAAGCCGATCTGGAACGCGGTTTTCAGCTCGCTGACCACAAATGCCGGCACCAGTGTCTTCAGCGACACGTCGGCACGCGTGGCCGGTGGCGGCGACTGCGAGATTTCGATGAAGAACGCCAAGTCCTTCTCCCGCGTCTGCGTCAGCATGAAGGCCTTCATCGGCTTGGCCGCCTCGTCCGCCGCCTGCTGGAAGGTAATCTTGTCCTCGGACAGCGGCACCCAAGCCTTGGTGTACACCTCGTCCAGCGTCGGCGCCATCACGAAAATACTCAGGAACAATGCCAACCCCACCAGTACCTGGTTGGGGGGGGACTGCATGGTACCCAGCGCCTGGCGCAGCAACGATAGCACGATGATGATGCGGGTGAACGAGGTCATCATCAGCACCATGGCCGGGATGAAGCTCAGCCCGGTCATCAGCAGCAGCATCTGCAGGCTGAGCGAATAGTTCTGCCCGCCCCCCGGCGACGGCGTACTGGTCATCATCGGCAGCCCGGCGGCCCACACTGCCGCCGGCAGCAGCGACAGCAGCAGACCGAAACTCAACTTCCATTTCATTTGTCGCCGTCTCCCTGGCGCTTGCGGGCCTTGTCCATCGCCGCCGCCAGCCACTGCGCAAACGGCGGGTTGGCCGCAGGCTGGCCGGCGTCATAGCCAGCCGGCTTGGGCATGCTCTTGAGCAGGTTGACGTTGCGGGAGGTGACCCCCAGCACCAGCCACTCTTCTGCCAGCTCCACGATCACCACACGTTCGTGCGGCCCGACCATGACGCCACTGACCACCCGCGCCGGCTGAAAACGGCCCAGCATGGCACCCATCGAAAAGCGACGGAACAGCCAGGCAATACCGACAATGGCCGCCAGCACCAGCAACAAGCCAAAGATCACCTGCAGCATGCCCCATAACGGCGACGGCCCCTCGGTGGGAGGGGCCGCCAGCGCCGGGGCGGCAAGCAGCAAACAAAACAGGATACGCAGCATGATTATTTTTGCAGCCGGCGCAAACGCTCGGCCGGGGTAATGATGTCGGTCAGGCGGATACCGAATTTGTCGTTGACTACCACCACCTCGCCCTGGGCGATCAGGCAGCCATTCACCAGCACATCCATTGGTTCACCAGCCAGGCCATCCAGCTCCACCACCGAACCTTGCGCTAGTTGCAGCAGGTTGCGAATGGCAATCTTGGTACGCCCCAGCTCCACGGTAAGCTGCACCGGGATGTCCAGGATCATGTCCAGGTTCTGTGGCACCGATTGCGCGCCACCCGCTGCCGAGAAATCCGGGAACAGCGCGCTGGCAGGCTTCACCTCGGCAGCAGCCGTTTCCACCTGCTCCTGTTCGGCCATGGCCGCGGCCCAGTCATCCATGACATCGTTGCTGTCGCCATCCACGGCGCCGGCAACGGAATCCGGGTCAAAGCCTTGTTCTTCAGCCATCTTCGTTTTCTCCATTCGGCATATCGGCCAGGTCGTGCGCCCCAGCCAGGATTTCTTCCACCTTCAGCGCGTAATTGCCCGCAACCGTGCCGTAACTGCAGGACAGCACCGGAATGCCCGAAACATCGGCCACGATTTTCTCCGGCACCTCCACCATCACCACATCGCCCTGCTTCAGATTGAGAATCTGCCCCAGCGTGATCTTGGCTTGCGCCAGAGTGGCGACCAGCTCCACTTCCGCCGCCTGCACCTGGCGTTGCATCAGGTTGACCCAGCGATTGTCCACTTCGGTACGGTCGGCCTGCATGGTGCTGGACAAGATGTCGCGCAGCGGCTCGACCATCGAATACGGCAGGCAGACATGGAAGTCCCCGCCACCAGCACCCAGCTCGATATGGAAGGTCACCGCCACCACCACTTCGGTAGGCGTGGCAATGTTGGCGAACTGGGTGTTCATCTCGGAGCGGATATAGCCGAACTCGATCGGATACACCGGCTCCCACGCCTTCTGGTACTCGGCGAACACCACTTCCAGCAGTTTCTGGATGATGCGCTGCTCGGTGGGGGTGAAGTCGCGCCCCTCGACGCGCACGTGGAAGCGGCCATCACTGCCAAACAGGTTGTCCACCACCAGGAACACCAGGTCCGGGTCAAAAATCAGCAGCCCGGTACCGCGCAGCGGCTTGATGTGCACCAGGTTGAGGTTGGTGGGAACGACCAGATTGCGGATGAACTCGCTGTACTTCTGTACCCGTACCGGCCCTACCGAGATTTCGGCATTGCGGCGGATAAAGTTGAAAAAGCCGATACGCAGGTTGCGAGCAAAACGCTCATTGATGATTTCCAGCGTCGGCATACGGCCACGGACGATACGTTCCTGCCGACCAATATCGTAGGAACGTATCGAACTTCCGTCGCCGGAATCGCCATCATCTTCCTCTTCCCCGGTAACGCCCCGTAATAGCGCGTCTACCTCTTCCTGGGACAGGATCTCGTCGGCCATGACTCAGCTTTATTGTTGCTGGATGATGAAGGAAGTGAACAGCACGCCTTCTACCGGTTCGGTATCGGCAGCATCCATGGCTTCGTTCATGATGCGCTTGATCTGCGCACGCAGTTTTACCTTGCCATCGGGTGTCGCCAGCTCTTCCTCGCCCTTGGAGGACAACAGCAGGATCACCGCGCTGCGGATCTTGGGCATATAGGCCTTGAAGTTATTCTTGGCTTCTTCGTCCGCCAGCTCCGCCTGCATTTCCACTTGCAGCATCGGTGCCGTTGGTCCTCCGGTCAGGTTGACCACAAAGGAATCCATTTTTTCAAAAATGGGCGGACCGTCCTTCTTCTCTTTCTTGGGCGCCGCTTCTTCAGCGTGCGCAGCAGACGCCGCATCCGGCGCATGCGACTGCCCCAGAATCAGATACGCAGCCAAACCACCAATGGCGGCCAAAAGCACCACCAGCAGCACGATGACGATCATGATCAGCTTCTTGTTGCCACCTGCAGGCGCGGACGCCGCAGCTGCCTTGGTTTCTTCCTTTTTTTCAGCCATCTCTTGGTCAACTCGCTAGCGGGAAATTATTTCGACTATTTTCTCCATTTCCACGCCTGTTGAACAGGGCTGCTATAGAAAAGCTGTCACGCGCGAATACTTAATTGCTCGGAAACGGCTGCCGCCACGCTGCCAGCCAACGAATCGCCGCTCAACGCCGGGACGCCCGACTCAGTTTGCGGCAAGAATGGCTCCTGCTGCTGGCCACGGTGTTGCCCCTGTTGCTGGCCCTGCTGCCACTGGGCGCCCGAATCACGGCCCTGTTGTTGCTGCGATTGCGAGCTTACCTCGACGCTGCCGACCTGAATGCCTGACTGCTCCAGCATCTTGCCCAGCTGCGGCAAGCCGCTTTCTACGATTTCACGCGCCGCATGGTTGGCCGCAACCACGGAAATCCGCGCTTTGTCCTGCGGATCAAAGGTAATGGAGATATCCAGCGGCCCCAAGTGCTCTGGCGACACTTTTATGCTGGCGGAATCGAGCTTGAACTGCACCAGATTGCCCAGCTTCTCGGCAAACTCCTGCCGCCAGGCACTACTGCCCGGCGTCATCGGCTGGCGAATTTCCTGCCAGTTATCGTGTCCGCGATGCGGCAGCAGGCTGTTGGCCGCCTGGGAAAGCATGCTCTGGCTGCTATCGGTCTGCGCAATGGCATTGCCGTCGCTCAGCTCATTCACATCGGTGTGCTGTTCAGGACGGAACAGCAGCCGGACATTGCTCGGCAACACATCACTGCGGCGTGCGCCATCTGTCGCCGGCGGAGTCGCAGGCGCTGATTGCTGTTGCAACGCTTCAGACAGCCGGCCTAGCGCCTGCTCGATACCTTGCTGGCCCGGCGCTTGCGGTTTAGCCGCAGCAGCCTTGTCACCGGCGGTTTGCTGCAGATGCAGCGCATTGAGAATCTGGGCCGGCATGGCAGCCTGATCCGGCAAGGCCTGATCGGCAAATGCTGCCGCCTCTGGCAATTGCTGCCGGCTACCGGCAAGTTGCTGCTGCGGGTTGTAGCCCTGCATCAGCAGCTGCAGCGCGGCCATGGCATCCGCCCCCGGCTGCACCGCCAAATCTCCGCTAAGCGCCTTATCATCACCACCGGTCAGCAAGTCACCCAGCGTAGATGACAGGCCGTCTTCGGCACTGCCGGCAGGCTGCAGCTGGGAGAGCAGCATCGTGAAAATACTATTGTCGGCCGGCTGCCCGGCGGCAGCCGAGCTGGCGGTCGGTGCCGATGGCACGGCCTTGTTGGCAGGAGAAATTGCATGGGCCATGTTGAGCGCCCCCAGAGACAGGATGCCTCCATAAAGCAGGTTGCGTGCCAGCTCTAGTCAGGCTTTTTCAGGCGTGCGGAAAACTCGTCCAGCGTCTTTTGTTCGCGCCGTTTCTGCGCCAGATCGGCACGCTTTTGCTCGCGTTTTTGCAGCACTTCGTAAGACTTGAGCTTGCGCCGCTCCTGCAGCCAGCCCTGCTTTTCCACCGCGAAGCGCTGCAGGCTCCGCTCCAACTCCTGCTGCTGCTGCGCGCGAGCATCGTCCAGTTTCTGCATGAACAGCCGGTAGTCTGCCCACTGCGTCACCGACATGCCCACCTGCCCCTTGTGCAGCATTTGCTGCTGGTAATCGGCGATGAAGCTGTCCAGCTGCTGCAACGTCTGCTGTGCCTGCAGCTGCTGTTGCTGCGCCTTGCGCATGCGTTCCGCCGCGGCGTCCACACGATCACCGGCCAGCCGCAGTAGCAGTTCAAACTTGCTCATGGCTTACTGGCTCCACATCAACCGGCAAGGGTATCGCCCAGCAGGCTGCTGCAGGTAGAGAAATCCACGTTTTCATGCATGGACTGGGTCAGGAAGGCAACCAGCTGATTATGGCGACGGATGGCCTCGTCGAGCATGGGGTCCGAGCCCGGCACATACGCGCCAACGCTGATCAGGTCGCGACTGCGCTGATAGCGGGAGAACAGCTGCTTGAAGCGCCGCGCCGAATCCATGTGTGAGCGGCTAACCACATCCACCATCACCCGCGAAATGGACTGTTCGATGTCGATAGCCGGGTAATGCCCGGACTCGGCCAGCTCGCGCGACAGCACGAAGTGACCATCCAGAATCGCCCGCGCCGAGTCGGCAATCGGATCCTGCTGGTCGTCGCCTTCTGACAACACCGTGTAAAAAGCGGTAATCGAGCCACCGCCGGCTTCGCCGTTACCGGCACGCTCGATCAGCTGCGGCAGCTTGGCAAATACCGACGGCGGATAGCCCTTGCTCACTGGCGGCTCGCCGATGGCCAGCGCAATCTCGCGTTGCGCCATCGCGTAACGGGTAACCGAATCCATCAACAACAGCACATCCAGCCCCTGTGCGCGGAAGTACTCCGCCAGCGCCGTGGCGTAGGCCGCGCCGTGCAGGCGCATCAGCGGCGGCATGTCGGCAGGCGCCGCCACCACCACCGCGCGCGCCAGCCCCTCCTCGCCCAGGATGTTTTCGATGAAGTCCTTGACCTCGCGGCCACGCTCACCGATCAGCCCCACTACCACCACATCGGCGCGGGTGAAGCGCGCCATCATGCCCAGCAACACCGACTTACCGACACCGGAGCCAGCAAATAGGCCCAAACGTTGGCCGCGGCCAACGGTCAGCAGGCCATTGATGGCCTTGACGCCAACGTCCAGCACATCGTGTACCGGGGTGCGGTGCAAGGGATTAAGCGGTTGGCTGTACAGTGGGAAATAGGCATCGGGAAACACCGGTCCCTTACCATCCAGCGGCCGCCCCAAGGAGTCGAGCACGCGCCCGAGCAGGCTGGCCCCTACCGGCACCTGGCGCCCCAGCGGACCATTGAGCTCGGCCTTGACCGTGCTCTGCTGATAATCCGGTGGCTGAAACGACACCACCGGCTTCACCGGCGTCCCCGGCAGCAGGCCCTGAATATTGGTCAACGGCATCAGAAACAACCGCTCTTCGGCAAAACCGACGACCTCGGCTTCCACCACATGCCCTGGCGCCACTTCCACGCTGCAGGCGCTACCCACCGGCAGCCGCAACCCGACTGCCTCCATCACCAAGCCGGTAACCCTGACCAGCTGGCCTTGCACCTGCCACAGTGGCACTTGTGCTGCCGCCTCACGGCAGGCCTGCAGGTAACGGCGCTGTGCGGCCAACAGTTCAGACATCGCCCGCTCCCAGCGCGCGACGCAGCACCTGCAACCGCTGTGGCAGCCCCAGATCCAGCCGGCGCTGGTTGGTTTCAATAACACAACCACCGCGCGCCACCGCTTCGTCCGCCAGCCACTGCCAGCTCACGCCGGGATAGGCATCGCTCGCGAATGCCTGAATCACCGCGATGTCTTCCGGGTGCGCCTTTACTCTTGCCTGCAGCAGGCCAAGCCCCAGCTCATCCAGCGCTTGCTGCAGCAGGGGCAGAATGGCCGCACGCTCCAGCTCGATATGCGTGGCGACGATACGCTCGGCCAACTCTACCGCCAGGGTCAGCACGTCGCCGGATAGCGACTCACCCAGTAGCGACAGCTGCTGCTCAAATGCCCGCTGCAACTCGGACAATGGTTGCCAGTATTCGGTAAAGCGCGCCGATGCCTCCTGCAATGCCTGGCCGGCACCTTCGCTACGACCTTGCTGCAGGCCACTCTGCAGACCTTCCTGATGTCCGGCATCAAAACCGGCTTGCCACGCCTCCTGGTGAATTGCCTCCAGCTCCGCTGCCGTGGGATAGGCTGGCGGCGCCTCCTCTGGCTCGGCCAGTTGCGACGGCAGATCAGCAACCTCCGCCGGCACTACCTGCGACGGCTCCAATGCAGAAACCCCCTCTGCAGGGGGTTCGCTGATGTCAGGCTGTGACTCAGGCTGCGGTGTCCCGGGCTGCGCCCCCAGCTCACCAAACCGCCAGGACTGCCACTGGCCCAATGCCTCGGCCGGAATTACATTGTTATTCGACAAGGCCTTCGTCTCCACCCTTGCTTGCTAGTACGATCTGACCTTCGTCGGCCAGTTTGCGCACGATCTTGAGGATTTCTTTCTGCTCGGCTTCCACTTCCGACAGCTTGACCGGCCCTTTGGACTCCAGGTCGTCACGCAGCATTTCCGCCGCACGCGACGACATATTGCGGAAGATCTTGTCCTTGAGCTCCTGGCTGGTGCCCTTGAGTGCGATGACCAGCGAGTCGGACTGTACTTCGCGCAGGATGGTCTGGATCGAGCGGTCGTCAATTTCCAGCAGGTTGTCGAAAACGAACATCTTGTCCTGAATGCGCTGCGCCAACTCCGGATCGTATTCGCGAATGTAGGACAGCGCCGAGGCCTCCACGTTGGAGCCGAGGAAGTTCAGGATTTCCGCCGTCATGCCCACGCCACCGGCGGCGCTCTTCTTGATGCGATCAGAGCCGGACAGCAACTGGGTAAGCACATCGTTCAGTTCGCGCAGCGCCTGCGGCTGCACCCCTTCCAGCGTGGCGGTACGGATCAGCACCTCGTTGCGCAGCCGCTCCGGGAAATACGCCAGGATCGCGCTGGACAGATCGGGATCCAAGTGCACCATGATGGTGGCGATAATCTGCGGGTGCTCGTTGCGGATCAGATCTGCCGCCGAGGACGGGTCCATCCACTTCAGGCTTTCGATACCGCTGTGGTCGTTGCCCTGCAGAATCTTGTCCAGCAGGTTGGCCGCCTTGTCCGGCCCCAGCGCCTCGATCAGCACATTGCGCAAGTATTCGTCAGTGGCGCCAAAGTTAGCGCGGGCAGCATATTCTTCCTCGAACTGCCCCACCACCTTTTCCACTTCGTCATGACTGAGGTTGCTGAGACCGGCCATGGCCAAGCTCAGCTTCTGCACTTCCTTCGGCCCGAGGTACTTGAAAACCTCGATCGCCTCGGCCTGCCCCAGGCTGAACAGCAGCACGGAGCTGCGACGGATACCGGCATCACTCATCGGACGCAATCCATTCTTTTATGATCTGAGCCGCCATACGCGGATCGGCTTTCACCAAATCACGCGCCGCCTGAATATTGGTTTCGTACTGGCGGCGCGACTGTTCTTTCGGATCCAGTGCATCAAACGGCACCTCGCCGCTGGTTGCAGCCATGCCCTCCCCCTCTTCACCGGCTACGGCCAACAAGCGGCCACCGGTCGCGGCTGCGGTCTCTTCACCCTCTGGCAAGGCAGGGGCAGGCGGCTTGACCACGTCGCGCATGATCGGGCGCACCACACCGAACAACAGATACAGCACCGCAATCAGCAGTAAACCGTACTTGACCAGATTACCGGCATTCTCGGAGGCATATTCAACCAGGCGGTCCTTCGCGGACACCACTGGCACCGCCTCGGCAAAGCTGGCATTCACCACATTGACCGAGTCGCCACGCTCCTGATTATAGCCAACGGCCTCTTTCACCAGATTGTTAATCTGCTGATACTCGCGCTCGGACATCGGCGTCGGCTTCGACTCGCCATTCGCATCCGGCACCATTTTATAGTTCACCACTACTGCGGCAGTCAGGCGCTTGATATTGCCCTGCGGCAGCTTGGTGTGCTGAATGGTCTTGTCGATTTCGTAGTTGGTAGTGATCTCGCGATGCACGGCACCGGAAGCATTACCCATCGGCAACCCGGACAAGGTCGCCGTGCCTGGCGCGGCGCCCGGCGGCAGGGTCAATGGGGCCGATGCCGCGTTTGGCGGCTGATTGGTCATCGCCCCCGGCACCCCGGATGGCAGGCTTGCCTCTTTGCCCAGCGATTCGACGATCTGCTGGCTGCGGGTAGCCGAAGGATTGGGCGTGGAGTTGGGGCGATACGTCTCCGAGGTCTGCTCCACCTCGGAAAAATCTACCGTCGCGGTTACCTGGGCACGGGCGTTGCCCTTGCCAAAGATCGGCTCCAGAATGGTTTCCACCCGCTTGGCGTAATCGGCCTCAATCTGGCGGATATAGGCGAGCTGGCGACGGTCCATGCCGGAGTTGCCGTTCAGATCCGGCAAGGCTGACAGCAAGTTGCCATCCTGATCGACAATGGAGACATTGCCTACCGGCAAGTTGGGCACCGAACTTGAAACCAGGTGCAGGATACCGGCAATCTGTCCGGCATCCAGAATGCGCCCACCACGCAGTGTCAGCATCACCGATGCCGTCGGCAGCTGCTGGTCACGCACGAATACACTTTGCTTGGGCATCGCCAGGTGCACCCGCGCGCTGTCCACTGCCGCCACCGACTCAATGGTGCGCGCCAGTTCGCCTTCAATGGAACGCTGGTAGTTGACCTGCTCGGCAAACTGGCTAATGCCGAACTTCTGCTTGTCCATCAGCTCGAAGCCGACGCCCCCCGCCTTGGGCAGACCTTGCGACGCCAAGCGCAAACGTGCGTCATAGACCTTGTCATTGGGCACCGAAATGACACCACCGTCACCCAACTGGTAAGGAATATTCATCTGCTGCAAAGCAGCCGTTATCTGACCACCATCACGGTCGGCCAGCCCGGTAAACAAAATCTTGTAACTGGGTTCACGATTGAATGCCATTAGTGCAATGGCAATGGACAACACTGCGGCAACCGCGGTGAAGAGGAGGATCTTGCGATTATTTGGGAGAGCATTAAAGCGCGCCGTCATTTCATTGACGCGCACTCTCCAGGCAGGCGTAGCGTTGTCTACCAGATCAGCCATACAGTGGTTGTTTCGTTATTGGTTTACCGCTGCAGGCCAAGCCGGACAGCGGGGCTACACTTGCGTATTCATGATTTCCTGGTAGGCCGAAACCAGTTTGTTTCTAGCCTGCACCATGGTTTGGAAGCTCAGGCTGGCTTTCTGCATGGTCACCATCACGTCCTGGATGTTGACCCCTTCTTCCCCCAGCTCAAAGCGCTTTTGCAGCTCCTGGGAGGTTTGCTGTACTTGATTGACCTGCTCCAGCGTTGACTGCAACACCGAGGAAAAGTCAACTTCCGGTGCCTGGGCTGGCGCCGCGGGCTGCTTGCCGGCAGCCAGTGCCGACATCGCCTGCAGTTCACCCAGCAGCTGGTTAATGCCTTGCGTAGACATGTTGATTTCTACCTGTCTGTTACCGCCCTGCTTCAGGCGGAGTCACCATCTTCTTCCCGGTAGCGCTGCAGCTTGTAACGCAGGGTGCGTTCGCTGATCCCCAATCGTTCTGCGGCCAACTTCTTGACACCGCCAACGGCTTCCAGCGCATCCAGAATGTGCTTTTTTTCGATGGACTTCATGTCCATCGCCTGCTCGACAGCGGATGGTTCCGCGAAAATATCGGGCAAGGCAACAGGCCGTTCAGGCGAGACAGACTCCAGCATAAGATCGGCGGCAAAAACCTCCGTTCCGGCGGCAAGAATTGCCGCCCGCTGCATCACATTATCTAGCTCGCGGATGTTACCTTCCCAACTATAGGCAGTCAATTCTCGTTCGGCATCCCTGCCAAGGGTCAAATTCGACTTACCCACTGCGTCGGCATACTTTCGCAGCAATTTCCGTGCCAAAGGCAGAATATCCTCCGGCCGAGCAGCCAAACCGGGCAGCTGCAGCGGGAATACATTCAGTCGAAAATACAGATCCTCCCGGAAGCGACCCGCGGCAACCTCGGCCTGGATATCGCGGTTGGTGGTGGCCAGCACGCGAATATCCAGTTTGATGGTACGCGTCGCGCCGACACGCTCCACCTCCCGCTCCTGCAGCACCCGCAACAGCTTGGCCTGCAGAGGCAACGGCATTTCGGTGACTTCATCCAGCAGGATGGTGCCGGCCTGCGCCTGCTCGAACTTGCCGGGCAGACTGGCCGTCGCGCCGGTAAAGGCGCCTTTCTCGTGGCCAAACAGCGTGGATTCCAGCAGGTTGTCCGGAATGGCCGCACAGTTTACCGCCACGAACGGCCCATCTTTGCGCCGGGAATACTGATGCATGAAACGGGCCAACACCTCCTTGCCAGCACCACTGGGGCCGCTGATCAACACACTGGCGTCGCTGGGTGCTACCCGGCTGGCAATCGACAGCAGTTTGCGCATGGCCGGCGACTCTGCCACCAGCGTGTCGGCACTGACTTCCGGCGCATTCAGCACAAAACGCTCCACCTCGGCGATCAGTTGCTGTGGCTCGAACGGTTTGAGCAGGTAGTGGCTGGCGCCGGCACGCAGCAGTTCCACCGCACGCTCGATTACGCCATACGCCGTCATCAGCACGAACGGCAGGCCGGGGTAACGGTCCTTGATCGCAAAGAACAACTGGTAGCCATCCATCGGCTGCATCTGCGCATCCGAAATCACCAGCCCGACCGGTTCGCGCTGCAGCACCTCCAGTGCCGCCGTACCATCGGCCGCCTCCACCACCTGGAAGCCGGCCAACAGCAGCGTATCCACCAGCGCCTCACGCAGGTCGGCATCATCCTCAACCACCAAAACAGGCAAGCGTTTCATTTATTGTTGTATTCCATCCTTCAGCCGCCAGCCCCCTGGCGGTTGGCACACAGTGCCATCAAACGATTGGCGATACCCTGCAGCGGCAGCACTTCGTGCACGCCGCCGGTGGCAATCGCTTCCTTGGGCATACCGAACACCACGCAGGATGCTTCGTCCTGCGCAATATTCAACGCCCCGGCTTCCTTCAATTCCAGCATGCCGGCAGCACCGTCCCGCCCCATACCGGTAAGAATCACCCCAATGCAATGCTTGCCCGCCACGTTGGCCGCAGAGCGGAACAGCACATCGACTGACGGCTTGTGCCGGTTGACCGGCGGTCCCTGGTGCAAACTGGCGGCATAGCCGATGCCATTGGTGGACTTGACCAGCAGGTGCGAATGACCGGGAGCGACGTAGACGGTACCGGCTTGCAGGCGCTCGCCGTCCTCGGCCTCTTTCACCGCCAACTTGCACAGCGAATCCAGCCGCGCAGCAAACGATTTGGTGAACATCTCCGGCATATGCTGGGTGATGACGATCGGCGGCATGTCGGCCGGCAGGCTGGTCAGCAGTACCCGCAAGGCCTCGGTACCACCCGTGGAAGAGCCGATCGCGATCAGCGACTGCCGACCCAACGCCATCTTGCCCGGCTGCCGCGGCAGGATCACATCGGCGGAATGACTGGGCGCCACGGACATCGGCTTGATGTCTGGCATCTTTTGGGTATGCGGCATAGTGTTCTCTTGTGACGACGGCATGGTGCACTACAACGACTGTTGCAGATGACGGCACCAAGCATCGCAGGCCTCTTCTACCAGATCCAGCACCTGCTCGAACCCTTGCGGCCCGCCATAGTAAGGATCAGGCACCTCGGCTTGCTGCCCCAGTATCGACAATAGCAGCTGCGGCGCCACGCCACGACCGCCACGCACACGCTCCAGATTGGCCAGATTGTCGCAGTCCGCGGCCAGCAGGTAGTCGAAGCGGGAGAAATCCGCGGCCGTCACCTGCCGCGCCCGCAACGCGCTCAGGTCATAGCCGCGGCCGGCGGCGGCGGCCACGCTGCGCGGATCCGGTGCGCGGCCAACGTGGTAATCGTGCGTGCCGGCGGAGTCCACCTCCACCAGCGCATCCAGCCCGTAATGCTGCAGTCGGGCGCGCATCACCCCTTCCATGGTGGGCGAGCGGCAGATATTGCCCATGCAGATCATCAAAATCCGTAGTTTGCGTGCCATGCTTCCCCCTTGCCTTTCGGCATTACAACTCGCTGAACCAGGCTTTTTCTTTCAGCGCCTTCAGCTCGTCGCGCAGCTTGGCGGCCTGTTCGAACTCCAGATTGCGCGCTGCCTCCAGCATGGCTTTTTCCAGCCGCTTGATTTCCTTGGCCAGCGTCTTTTCGTCCATCATCGCAATACGCGCGCTTTCCGCCAACGCTTTCCGATCCACCGACTTGTCGTGGTACACGCCGTCGATAATGTCCTTGATCTTCTTATTGATGCCCTGCGGCACAATGCCATGCTCGGTGTTGAACGCCATCTGCTTGCTGCGGCGGCGCTCGGTTTCATCGATGGCACGGCGCATGCTGTCGGTGATGCGGTCGGCGTACAGCAGCGCCAGACCATTAAGGTTACGCGCGGCACGGCCGATGGTCTGGATCAGGCTGCGTTCGCTGCGCAGGAAACCTTCCTTGTCGGCATCCAGAATCGCCACCAGGCTCACCTCCGGAATATCCAGCCCTTCGCGCAGCAGGTTGATGCCGATCAGCACATCGAACATGCCCAGCCGCAGATCACGGATGATTTCCACCCGCTCCACAGTGTCGATGTCGGAGTGCAGGTAGCGCACCTTGATGCCGTGCTCGGTGTAGTAATCCGCCAGCTGCTCCGCCATGCGCTTGGTCAGCGTGGTCACCAGCACCCGCTCACCACGCTCGATGCGCAGATGGATCTCCGACAACAGGTCGTCGACCTGGGTGGATACCGGGCGAATCACGATCACCGGATCCACCAGCCCGGTTGGCCGCACCACCTGCTCCACCACCTGGCCGGCATGCTTGGCCTCGTAGTCCGACGGCGTGGCGGACACGAAGATGGCCTGCGGAATCAGTTTTTCGAATTCGTGGAATTTCAACGGTCGGTTGTCCACCGCCGATGGCAGGCGGAAGCCGTAGTCCACCAGATTTTGCTTGCGCGCGGCATCGCCCTTGTACATCGCCCCTACCTGCGGCACGGTGACATGGCTTTCGTCGATGAACATCAGCGCGTTCTTGGGCAGGTAGTCGATCAGTGTCGGCGGCGCTTCACCGGGCGCACGGCCGGAGAAATGCCGCGAGTAGTTTTCGATGCCCTTGCAGAAGCCCATCTCGTACAGCATTTCCAGATCGAAGCGGGTGCGCTGCTCGATGCGCTGCGCCTCCACCAGCTTGCCTTCCTTGTGATACCACTCGATGCGCTCGCGCAGCTCGGTCTTGATCTTGTCGCAGGCGCGCAGCACGGTGTCGCGCGGCGTCACGTAGTGGCTGCCCGGGTACACGGTATAGCGGCCCACTCTTTGCTTGGTCACCCCGGTCAGCGGGTCGAACAACGTCAGCGTTTCCACCTCGTCGTCGAACAGGCTGACCCGCAGCGCGGTGTCGTTGCTTTCCGCCGGGAAGATATCGATCACGTCGCCGCGCACGCGAAAGGTGCCGCGGGCGAAATCCATGTCGTTGCGGTCGTACTGCATCGCCGTCAGCCGGCTGATGATCTCGCGCTGCGGCGTGGTCTCGCCTTCTTTCAGATGCAGAATCATCTGGTGGTATTCGGTGGGATCACCGATACCGTAAATAGCCGACACCGTCGCCACGATCACGCAGTCCGGACGCTCCAGAATGCTTTTGGTAGCTGATAGCCGCATCTGCTCGATGTGTTCGTTGATGCTGGAGTCTTTTTCGATGAACAGATCGCGGCTGGGAACGTAGGCTTCCGGCTGGTAGTAGTCGTAGTAGGAGACGAAATACTCGACGGCGTTCTCCGGAAAGAACTCGCGCATCTCGCTGTACAGCTGTGCGGCCAACGTTTTGTTATGCGCCATGACGATGGCCGGGCGGCCGGTCTGCGCAATAACGTTGGCCATGGTGTAGGTTTTGCCGGAACCGGTGACGCCCAGCAAGGTCTGGTAGCTCAGGCCGTCAGACAGCCCTTCAACCAGACTGGCAATGGCTGTCGGTTGGTCACCCGCAGGGGGAAAAGGCTGGTGCAGCCGGAACGGGCTGCCGGGATAGGTAACAACCATGGCATCTCACTCATTTGTCACGCAGATTGTAGCCGAAAACCGCGCCAATCATGGCTTGCAGCGCAATTTCGCCCGCACAAACAGTTTATTTCAATTTAAAATTGAGATATCGAATCGCAACATCTTCGCATCGGAGTCATTACATGATGCTCAGAACCCTGGCCTTGCTGGTTTGCCTGGCCGGCGCCCCGCTGATGGCGGGAGCCGCCCAACCGGTAAACCTTGCCACCATGGCCGCATCACCGCGCCTGAGTTCGCACGCGGTAGCCGTCGTGGACGCCCAGACCGGCCAACTGGTCTACGAAAAGAACGCCAACCAGATTCAGCCGTTTGCCTCCATCACCAAGTTGATGACGGCCATGGTGGCACTGGATGCCAACCTGTCGCTGGATACGCCGATCACCATCAGTGATGACGAGATCGATCGCCTGAAGAACACCAGCTCGCGCCTGGCCGTCGGCTCCACGCTGACCCGCCGCGAGATGCTGCTGCTGGCGCTGATGTCGTCGGAAAACCGTGCCGCCGCCTCGCTAGCGCGCACCTATCCGGGCGGCAAGGCGGCCTTCATCGCGCAAATGAACCGCAAGGCGCGTTCGCTGGGCATGACCAACACCGTGTTCCACGACGCCACCGGCCTGGATATGCGCAACACCTCCACCGCGATGGACCTGGTGCGCATGGTAAAGGCCGCGGCAAACTACCCGTTGATCCGCCAGTTCACCACCACTGCCGAATACTACGCCCATCCCACCGCCACCCGGGTGCTGCATTACAAGAACAGCAACCCGCTGGTGCGTGAAGGCGAATGGGACATCGGCCTGTCCAAGACCGGTTACATCGAAGAAGCCGGCCGTTGCCTGGTGATGCAGGCCACGGTGGGCAGCCAGCACCTGATCCTGGTGCTGCTGGCAGCCAATGGCTCGGCGGCGCGGGTCAACGACGCCAAGTCGATCAAGACCTGGCTGGAATCGCATCCCAATACCTGGCTGTCGGGTTAATCCCGGCTGCCGCCACCATGAAGTTGGCCGCCCCGTTTCGGAGGCGGCCAATTTTTTTTGCTGGTGCGCTACGCTTGCCGGAAAGCGATCAGGTGATCCAGCTCCAGCCGGATGCCGATCGCCTCACCGATGGCATGGTTGTGATGGCTGGGCACCTGCGCCAGTACGCTACGGCCGGATGCCAGCTGCAGGGTGTACAGGAACTCCGAGCCGCGGAACACCTTGCCCAACACCAGGGCCTTTACCTCGCTGGCATCGTCGTGCACCACGTCATCCGGGCGCAACAGCACGTCGACGGCATCGCCGATCACAAACTGCCGCGGCACCGCGCTGCAGTATTCACCCAGCTCCAGCGTCACGCAGCGCGGGCCGGTTACCGTGCCCGGCACGAACGCGCCCTGACCGATAAAATCGGCCACATAGCGGCTCTGCGGCTCATGGTACAGCTCATACGGTGCCGCCCACTGCAACAACCGCCCCTGCGACATCACCCCCACCTTGTCGGCCATGGCAAAGGCTTCATGCTGATCGTGCGTCACCAGAATGGCGGTGGTGCCCTGCGATTTCAGGATGTCGCGCACCTCGCGCGACAGCCGCTCGCGCAGGTCGACATCCAGGTTGGAAAACGGCTCGTCAAGCAGCAGCAGGCGCGGCTGCGGCGCCAGTGCCCGCGCCAGCGCCACCCGCTGCTGCTGGCCACCGGACAGCTCGTGCGGGTAGGCCTTGCCGTATGCGGCCAACCCTACCACCTCCAACATGGCATCCACCCGCTGCGCACGCGCGCGGCGCGGCAGACTACCCAAGCCAAAGCCGATGTTTTCCGCCACCGACAAGTGCGGAAACAGCGCGTAATCCTGAAAAACCATGCCGATTTCGCGCTGATGCGCCGGCACGTTGGCCGCAGCGCTGGCGATACCCCGCCCGGCCAGGCGGATTTCGCCGTCCAGCAGGTTTTCAAAGCCGGCAATGCAGCGCAGCACGGTGGTCTTGCCGCAGCCGGAACTACCCAGCAGGCAGCCGATCTCGCCGGCCTCCAGCGCAAACGACATCTGGTCAATGATTTTCTTGTCGCCGTACGACTGCGACACCGACACCAATTCAAGCAAACTCATCAGGCAACATCCTGTTGACGCGACAGCAAAATGGTTGGCAACAGACCCGCCAGCACAATGGCGATGGCCGGCAGCGCGGCCTGGTCCCACATGCCTTCGCTGGTCATGTTGTAGACCCGTACCGACAGCGTGTCCCAGCCGAAGGGCCGCGTCATCAGCGTGATCGGCATTTCCTTCATCACATCGACAAACACCATCAGTACCGCGGTGAACAGCCCGCCGGACAGCAGCGGCAGATAGACGCGGTACAGCAGCGCCCAGCCGGCAACGCCCAGATTGCGCGCCGCCTCGTCGTGGCTGCGGGTGATGCGGTTCATGGCGGCATCTACCGCCGAATGCCCCACCGCCAGGAAGCGGGCGACAAAAGCCAGCAACATGGCCAGCAAGGTGCCCTTGAACACGGCGGTGACTTCGCCCCCCAAGCCCAGCAGCGCGATGATCTGGTTGTCCAGCCACGCCACCGGCACGAACACCCCCACCGCCAGCACGGTGCCGGGAATGGCATAGCCGATGGTGGCCACACGGGCGGCCAGCTTGACCACGGCACCGCCATCACGGCGCACCAGGTAGGCCAGCACCAGCGCGATCAGCGTCACCAGCACCGCGGCCAACAGTGACAGCAGCACCGAGCGCCAGGCGTAGCCGAGAAAGTCGGCACTGAACTGATTGGCAAAATCACGCGACGCCCAGTAGCCCAGTTGCAGCAAAGGCAGCACGAAGGCCAGCAGCAACACCAGGCTGGCGGCGGCACACGCCGCCCAGCCACGCCAGCCTGTCAGCGTCAGGCGCGGCAACGGCGCCGTGCGTCCGGCCTGCGAGTAAGCACGGCGCCCGCGGCTGTACTGCTCCAGCAGCAGCAGCACGAGCACCATCACCACCAGCAGCGAGGCCAGCTGCTTGGCGGTATCCAGCGAGAACAACGCGAACCACGCTTTGTAGATGGCGGTGGTGAAGGTGTCGTAGTTAAATACCGCCACGGTGCCGAAATCGGCCAGGCTTTCCATCACCACCAGCAGCAGCCCACCCATGATCCACGGCCGCGCCATCGGCAGCGCGATGCGCCAGAAGCCCTGCCGCGGCGACAGGCCCAGGCTCTGCCCTACTTCCAGCGCGCGGCGCCCCATGGTGGCGAAGGCATTGCGCGCCAGCAGGTAGACATAGGGATAGAACGCCAGCGACATCACCAGCAGCAGGCCCCAGGTACTACGGATCTCCGGGAACCAGCGCATATTGTCGAAGTGCGGCCGCAACAGGCTCTGCAGCGGTCCGGTAAATTCAAAGATGCCCACCTGGGCAAACGCCAGCACATAGGCCGGCATCGCCAGCGGCAGCATCAGCGCCCAGCTGAAGAAGCGCCGCCCGGGAAACTGGTACACCGCCACCAGCCAGGCCAGCGACACGCCGATCAGCAGCACGCCGGCGGACACGCCCAGCAGCATCACCAGCGTGTTGCGCAACAGCTCGGGCAAGGCAAATTCCAGCAGATGCTGCCAGATGGCGGGATCGGGGCTGAGCGAAGAGGTCATCACCACCGCCAGCGGCACTACGGTGAACAGGCTGATCGCCAGCGCCAGCAGCCGGCCCGGCCAGCTCGCCAGGCGCCGGCTGATGCCGGCGGGCATGGCCGCCCCCGGCGGTGGCGAGCGCTCGGCGCTCGGCAGGGATTTTTCTAACTGCATTGCGTACGCAACTCCGTTATAACAAGCCTGAAAGCGAAAAGCCGACAAGGGCAGCGAACTGCCCTTGTCGGCCAGATTGGCTAATGCTTACTTATAGCCAACGCGATCCATCAGCATCACGGCCTGCGCCTGCTTGGAGCCGGCCTCGGACACGTTGATCAGGTCCTGCTTCGGCTTGCCCCACGAAGTCACCACCGGGTTCGGCGCCACCTTCGGGTTGGCCGGGAATTCCATGTCGATATCGGCGAACAGCTTCTGCGCCTTCTCGGCCGACAGCCATTCCAGCAGCTTCACCGCCCCCTTGGCGTTCTTGGCATGCTTGGTGACACCGGCACCGGATACGTTCACATGCACGCCGTCCAGCTTCTGGTTGGCCCAGAACAAGCCCACCGGCAGGTTGGGCTGGGTTTTCAGCAGGCGGCCGTAGTAGTAGGTGTTGGCGATGCCGACATCGCACTGGCCGGCGCCAATGGCTTCCAGCATCTTGGTATCGTCGGCAAACACCGGCGCCGCCAGGTTGTCGACCCAGCCTTTAACGATGCGCTCGGTTTTCACCGGGCCATAGCTGCCGATCATGGTGCCGACCAGCGACTGGTTGTACACCTTCTTGGAAGTGCGCAGGCACAGCTTGCCCTTCCATTTCGGGCTGGCCAGGTCTTCGTAGCTGGACAGCTGTTCCGGCTTCACCGTCAGCTTGTTGTAGAAAATGGTACGGGCGCGCACCGACAGGCCGAACCAGTTGTTGCCCGGATCGCGCAGATGCACCGGCACGTTGGCCGCAAGCGCAGCGGACTTCACCGGCTGGAACAGACCCAGGTTGTTGGCCTGCCACAGGTTGCCGGCATCCACGGTCATGAAGATGTCTGCCGGGGTGTTGGAGCCTTCGGCTTTCAGGCGTTCCATCAGCGGGCCTTCGCTACCGCTGACCACGTTTACCTTAATGCCGGTTTCCTGCTCGAACACGCCCAGAATGGGCTTGATCAGCTGCTCGGCACGCGCGGTGTAAACGGTAATTTCTTCCGCCGCTGCCACGCCGCTCAAGGCGGCCAGCACTGCCATCAATGCGATTTTCTTGTTCACGACCCGTCCTTTTCTGCAATACAAACCGATACAAACGCAAAAAAGTATAATCGTGACAAGAATTATTATCAATAACTATTCTTAATTAGGCCGCACGGGGAAGCGCACCCAATCGCCGGTCGCGGCTTGCTGGCTGTTGTTGCGCAGCCGGGCCACGGCAAAGCGCGGTTGCACCTGCTCGATTTCCAGATCGCCGATCAGCTGCTCCGGCACCCCCAGCACCTGGCCATCCAGCCGCCGCACCTCGGTGGCCGGTCGCGGCTTGTACAGCAACAGCCGGTCGCGCACCGCCAGGCCATCCAGCGCCCCGGCGGCCAGGTACACGCGGTCGCCCTCCACCCGCGCCACCCGGGTGGTAAACGGCAGGCACTGCATGGTGTCGCGCAGCTTGTCGGCAATGCCGCCCAGCGTCTGTTCGATCAGGCGGCCGTAGTCGGACTGGGCCAGCACCGCGGTATCGAACAGCCGCGCGGAATCGACATGCACATCGCCGCGCGCCTCGCGAGTCAGCACATCGCGCAGCAACACCCCGCCACTGATGGCGTCATACAACCAGTACTCCACCACCAGCCGCCGCTCGACCGGCACCTGCCGCACCGACAAGCCCAGCAAGCCGGCAAACGGCCCGGTGTAGTACACCCCTTGCTGCATATCGTTGCCACTGCCGAATACCGTTGCCCGCGGTTCCTTGCGCGTCACCGCGCTATCGACGATGCGCCCGGCCAGCACGAACTGCACGCCTTCCCGGCGGCCAACGTCGCGCACCGCATCGCTGGCCTGCCACGGGTCCTGCACCTTGCCGTCGGGAAACAGCGTCACATTGCCGGCGTCCAGCGCCTGTACGTCACGCTGCCGGTTGAGACGGCGCACCAGCTCGGCCGGAAACCAGGTGGAAATGCCGCCCAGGTCCGTCGCTTGCTGCGGCTGCTCCACGGTGAAGTAGGTCGCCACCAGCCGGCGCGCCAGAAAGCGGCCGGGCGGCAGCGTGGAACGCTGGCAGGCCGCGGCGGCCTTGTCGTTGTTGGCCGCAGCCTCGGCCGGCGTGGCCGGCGGGTCGGTATCATGCTGCACCGTGACAAACAGCAGGCCGTCACGCTGGCTTTCACTGATCACCCGCGTCTTGCCCGGCAGCGACACTGGCCCCAGCATCAGGCTTTCCGCCGCTACCGCACCATTGTTCATCTCGCTGCTGCCTTGCAGTCCGCCCTGGTGGGTAATGGCAATTTGCCGCAACGCGTCTTCGATGGCCGCCTGGCGAGCCGCCACGCGGCCGGCCTCCAGTGACGCCATGCCCTCGGCCTGATATATCTCGGCCATGGCTGCCGGCGCGACCAGCAAAACAAACGCCGCCCCGAAGGCGGCGCGTAACAGACTGGATGTTTGCATTATGTCTCAGTGTGCAACGTAGAAGTCTCCACCGTACACGCAGCCGCTGTCAGTGCAGCCAAGCTTGCTGCCATCGCTGGCCGGCATCACGCGGGCTGCGGTGGCCACGTTGCCGGTGGTCGCCAGAGCCGTACGGTAAGCCTTGAAGAAGCCCTCGTCCAGCACCATCTCGGCAATGCTTTCACTGCTGCCATCCGGTTTGAACTCGGTGGACAGCAGGCGTACGCCACGCAGATAGGCATCGACATACACGCGGAAGCTGTCGTTGCTGGCCACCAGGTTGCCGACCGAGCTGTTGCCGGACAGTTTGAAACCCTGCACCTGCTCGGCTACCGCGCGGTAGGCATCCAGTTGCGCCGCCCGCATCGCCAACAGGCGACGCTGCACCGGCGACAGGTCCTTGCCGGACGGCGGCGCACCGCGGCCAACCACGCGGATACGCAAGGCGTTGTAGGCTTCTTCTTTTGCGGCCGGCGGGTCGGACAGCGGACCGACATAACCGCCGCCCATCATCACCCCACCCTGCGTCATCACCGGCTGGCGCGCGATACCCAGCTGCTCGTGGCTACCTGCCACCGCCGGTGCCTCTTCGACATTGGTTCCCTGCGCAGGCGCGGCAGCCACCACCATCCATTGCTGGCCATCGGCCTGATTGGCAGGAGGAGTAGCGGCGCAGGCAGTCAGCGCGGTAACGGCCAGCAGGCCGGGCAACAGTCGGGTTAAGTTCATGGAATGGCTCCGCATGCTATGTATATCGTTGTACAGCGTGTCAGCTTTATCGGCTCCGGTTCACAAAGCTTGAGACTATTTGCAAGCGATGCTTCAAGACCGGCAACGGCTGCCGCCCGGCGGAGGCCATGCTAAACTGCCGGCCATTGTCACACCCCGGAATGCCGCGCATGAAAAAACTGCTGACCTCGCTGTTGTTGCTGCTGCCCCTGAACGCCCTGGCCGCCCCGACAGTGGAACTGACCACCAACAAGGGCCCGATCACCATCGAACTGAACCCGGCCAAGGCGCCGAAGACGGTGGAAAACTTCGTTGCCTACGTCAAGGCCGGCCATTACAGCAACACCCTGTTCCATCGCATCATCGATGGCTTCATGATCCAGGGCGGCGGCTTTACCGTGCAGAACGGCAGTCTGGTGCAGAAGCCGACCCGTGCGCCGGTAATGATCGAGGCCGACAATGGCCTGAAAAACGTGATTGGCACCATTGCCATGGCGCGCACGCCGAACCCGAACTCGGCTACCTCGCAGTTTTTCATCAACCTGGTGAATAACGAGTTCCTCGACTTCCGCGGCAAGACGCCGGAAGGCTGGGGCTATACCGTATTCGGCAAGGTAACCGCCGGCATGGATGTGGTGAACCGCATCTCCAAGGTACGCACCGGCTACGTTGACGGCATGCAGGATGTGCCGCTGGAATCGGTGGTGATCACCAAGGCCACCTATAAACCCTGATAGACGCAAGGATTGACCCATGATCAAGCTGACCACCAACCACGGTGACATCGTGCTGGAAATGTTCGCCGACAAGGCCCCGAAAACCGTGGCCAACTTCGAACAATACGTACTGGATGGCCACTACAACGGCACCATCTTTCATCGCGTGATCAACGGCTTCATGATCCAGGGCGGCGGCTTCACCGCCGACATGGAGCAGAAAGATACCCGCGACACTATCCAGAACGAAGCCAACAACGGTCTGTCCAACAAGACCTACACCATCGCCATGGCTCGCACCCCGGATCCGCATTCCGCCAGTGCGCAGTTCTTCATCAACGTGTCCGACAACGACTTCCTGGACTTCCGCGCCGAAACCATGCAGGGCTGGGGCTACTGCGTATTCGGCCAGGTAGTACAGGGCCAGGACGTGGTAGACCGCATCAAGACCGTGGCTACCGGTCGCGCCGGCGGTCACCAGGACGTGCCGCTGACCCCGGTAGTGATCGAGAAGGCAGAGATCATCCAGGGCTGATGAGCGTTCACCCATACCAGGCCGCCATGTGCGGCCTTTTTTGACTGTTGACCATGGCCATTCATTTCATTTCCGACCTGCACCTGCACGACGAAGCCAGCTGGCTCGGCGAGCTGTTCACCCGCACACTGGCCGACTGGCGCGGCAAGATCGACGCGTTGTATATCCTGGGCGACTTGTTTGAATACTGGGTGGGCGACGACGACCAGCACCCGTTCAACGACGCCATGCTGGCCGCCATGCGCGACTTTGCCAGCGTCACGCCGCTGTACGTGATGCGCGGCAACCGCGACTTCCTGCTGGGGCCGGGCTTTGCCGCCGCCAGCGGCGCCACCTTGCTGGACGAACCGCACCTGCTGCGGGTGCATGGCCGCGACTATCTGCTGGTGCACGGCGACGGCGAATGCACCGACGATGCCGCCTACCAGCAGTTCCGCGCCATGGTGCGCCAGCCGGCGTGGCAGGCGGCGTTCCTGCAAAAACCGCTGGCCGAGCGCCATGCCATTGCCCGCCAGATCCGCGGCATGAGCGAACACAAGAAACAGACCCAGGGCATGACCGACATCAGCGACGTCAGCCCGGCCGCCATCGAGGCACTGCTGGCAGCCTACCCGGGCGCCACGCTGATTCATGGCCACACCCACCGCCCAGCGCGCCACGAGCACCGCGTCAATGGCGAAGAGCACGAACGCTGGGTGATCGCCGACTGGCACGATGGTCACGGCGGTTACCTGCGGCTGGACAGCATCGGCCTCAGCGCCCATCCGCTGACGCTGCAGCACCACTAAACGTTGGCCGCAGCGCAGACAACAGCACACGCCGCACCCGGCCCCACCGCCTGCGGCCAACCTTTACCGCCGCCACCAGCAATCGCGCCTTCCCGCGCGCTTTTCCATGCAGTTAAGGGTTTTCCCGCAAGGGGCAGCCCCAACAGACAAGCCGTTTCTCTCCCGCTACAGTCCGGCCGTGCGCAGTAAAACCCGCTTGCCAACAAGGACAAGCAACGCCGCATCCGACACAACAAGGAGAGAAAAACCATGTGGTCACACGTCTATGACCCGCTAGGCAACCCCTGGCTATCGACCCTCGCCGCCAGCATTCCCGTTATCGTGCTGCTGGGCGCGCTGGGCATTTTTCACGTCAAGGCACACAAGGCCGCGTTGCTGGGTCTGGCCACCTCGCTGCTGGTGGCGGTAGGCATCTTCGGCATGCCGGCCGACATGGCCGCCAGCGCCACGCTGCTGGGTGCCGCCAACGGTCTGCTGCCGATCGGCTGGATCATCCTCAACGTGATCTTTCTGTACCAGCTCACCGAGCGCAAAGGTCAGTTCGCCATCCTGCGCGAGTCGATCTCCGGCATCACCACCGACCGTCGTCTGCAGCTCTTGCTGATCGCGTTCTGCTTCGGCGCCTTCTTTGAAGGTGCCGGCGGCTTCGGCACCCCGGTGGCCGTGACCGGCGCCATGCTGATCGGCCTGGGCTTCTCGCCGCTGGCCGCCTCCGGCCTGTCGCTGATCGCCAATACCGCGCCGGTGGCCTATGGCGCGCTGGGCACCCCGATCACCACCCTGGCCAAGGTTACTGGCCTGGACGTGCTGCAGATTTCGTCCATGGTTGGCCGCCAGATGACCATTTTTGCCATCATCGTGCCGTTCTGGCTGCTGATCGCGTTCTGCGGCTGGCGCAACACCATGCGCATCTGGCCGGCGGTACTGGTAGCAGGTCTGTCGTTCGCCATTCCGCAGCTGATCGTGTCCAACACCATGGGGCCGGAGCTGGTGGCCGTCATCGCCTCGGTATGCTCCATCACCGTGCTGGTGGCCTTCCTGAAAGTGTGGCACCCCAAGGAGATCTACACCTCCACCGCCGGCACCATGGGCGGCGAAGCGGCCAACGGCGCCAAGGCCATCGTGGCTGACAAGCATCATGGCTACAGCACTGGCGAGGTGATCCGTGCCTGGCTGCCGTGGCTGATCCTGTCGGTAGCGGTGTTCGCCTTCGGTTCGCCGTCGGTGAAGAAGGTACTGGACAGCATCTTCACGCTGGAGATCCAGTGGCCGGGCCTGCATAACCTGATCTACAAGATGCCGCCGGTTGTCACCGCGCCGCACCTGGAAGCCGCCATCTACAAGTTCAACCTGCTGTCCACCACCGGTACCGGCATCCTGGTAGCAGCACTGATCTCGGCGCTGATCATGGGCTACCGTCCGGGCCAGATGCTGAAGGTGTACAAGGAAACGTTCTGGTCGCTGCGTTTCTCGCTGATCACCATCGTCGCCATGCTGGCGCTGGGCTACGTTACCCGCTTCTCCGGCGTGGACATCACCCTGGGACTGGCGTTCTCGCATACCGGCGTGTTCTACCCGTTCTTCGGCACCCTGCTGGGCTGGCTGGGGGTGGCACTGACCGGCTCCGACACTGCGGCCAACGTGCTGTTCGGCGGCCTGCAGAAAGCCTCGGCACAACAGCTGGGCCTGTCGCCGATCCTGATGACCGCCGCCAACTCTTCCGGCGGCGTGATGGGCAAGATGATCGACGCGCAGTCCATCGTGGTGGCCTCCACCGCCACCCAGTACTACGGCAAGGAAGGCGTGATCCTGCGCTTCGTATTCTTCCACTCGCTGGCACTGGCCTGCCTGGTGGGTCTGGTGGTGTCGGCCATGGCCTACCTGCCACCGTTCACCAGCCTGGTGATTCACCCGTAACAGCGCAGCGCGCAAGCAAAACCCCGGTCAGCCGACCGGGGTTTTTTGTTGTTGACCACGCGGCCAACGTTGGCCGCAGCGGCTTTCTCCGCACCAGGGCGAGCATTGCGTCTGGCATGCGGCCATGCAGTCAAGACTTCAAATTTGCATGATTTTTGCCGATACTGACCGCATTATTCATCCACCATCAATAACAAGGGGGGCTCCATGTCCATCATCAAGGAATTCCGCGAATTCGCCATGCGCGGCAATGTCATCGATCTGGCTGTCGGTGTGGTAATCGGCGGTGCGTTCGGCGCCATCGTCAAATCACTGGTGGACGACGTAATCATGCCGCCCATCGGCATGCTGATCGGCAATGTCGACTTCGCCAACCTGTTCTTCGTGCTGAAGGAAGGCGCCAAGGCCGCCGCGCCGTATGCCTCGGTGGCCGCCGCCAAGGAAGCCGGTGCCATCACCCTCAACATCGGCCTGTTCATCAATGCGCTGGTCAGCTTCACCATCGTGGCGTTTGCCATCTTCATGCTGGTAAAAGTCATCAACCGCTTGAAGCGCGAAGAAAAAGCCGATGCCCCGGCCGAAGTCACCAGCAAGGAATGCCGCTACTGCCTGTCCAGCATCCCGCTGAAGGCCAGCCGCTGCCCATGCTGCACCTCGCAGCTGGATTGACCAGCTCGCCGCCATGACAAAGACCGCCCACGGGCGGCCTTGTTGCTGGATGCGGCCAACGTTGGCCGCAGGCGGGAGCCGGCTTAGCTGGCCTGGCTGCCGCCCAGCTGCGACTGCTGATAGTTGGCCAGCCCGGTCAGCTCGATCAGCTTCAGTTGCTGCTCCAGCCAATGCGCGTGATCGTTCTCGGTTTCTTCCAGCAGCACCATCAGCCCGTCGCGGGTCACGTAGTCGCGCTCTTTCTCACACACCGCGATCACATCCTTCAGCGCGCTGCCGACGCGGTATTCCACCTCCAGATCGTTGCGCAGCATGCTGGGCACATCCTCCCCCACCGCAATCGCCACCCGCTTGGCCACGTTCGGCTTGCCACCCAGAAACAGGATGCGGGCGATCAGGCTGCGGGCGTGCTCCAGCTCGTCCTCACGCTCGTGATCGATGCGCTCGAACAGCTTCATCAGGCCCCAGTCCTTGTACATCTCGGCATGGATGAAATACTGATCCGCCGCCGACAGCTCTTCTGCCAGTAGTTCGTTAAGCAGATCGATGATTTTGGGATGGCCTTGCATAGGGGTTTCCTTGTCTTTTTATCGTGACGACTGTGCCCGGATTCTAGACCAGTGCCGGAAAGATGTCTGTGTCCTTTCGCCGCCCCGGCACCGACCGACTAGGCCTTTCGGCGGTGGCGCGGGCAGGTTGGAGCCAGTACAATCGGGCGATCACGAGATTAAAGAATGCAGAACTGACGATGACTATCAAATCGGACAAGTGGATTCGCCGCATGGCGGAAGAACAGCGCATGATCGAGCCCTTCGTCTACGATCAGGTGAAGAATGTCGACGGGCAGAAGGTGATTTCCTTCGGCACCTCCAGCTATGGCTACGATATCCGCTGCGCCGACGAATTCAAGGTGTTCACCAACATCAACAGCACCATCGTCGATCCCAAGAATTTCGACCCGGACTCCTTCGTGGAAGTCTCCGGCAAGGGCTATTGCATCATCCCGCCCAACAGCTTCGCGCTGGCGCGCACCGTGGAGTACTTCCGTATTCCGCGCTCGGTGCTGACCGTGTGCCTGGGCAAGTCCACCTATGCCCGCTGCGGCATCATCGTCAACGTCACCCCATTCGAGCCGGAATGGGAAGGCTACGTGACGCTGGAGTTTTCCAACACCACCCCGCTGCCGGCCAAGATCTATGCCAACGAGGGCGTGGCGCAGGTGCTGTTCTTCGAGTCCGACGAAATTTGCGACGTGTCCTACAAGGACCGCGCCGGCAAGTACATGGGCCAGGTCGGTGTGACCCTGCCGCGCCCATAACGACAGACATTATCAAGAAGCGGCCACTTGGCCGCTTTTTTTATTGCGCAGGCGTTTCCCACTCGCATTTTGGGCGGCCTGTTCTAGGATGAAAGTCAGAGTCGGTCAGCTTTTTTTCCCGGCTTGGGCACAGCAAGCCGTTTCTTCCTGAGCGTTGTGGTTCCCCCTTGCCGCATCGCTCTTTTTTTAGCCCCAAGCCTATTAAGCAATTAAATTGCATACAATTTTTATTGCGCTACACTGCCGGCAAACCACCGCCAACATCGTTTATGACACTCTACCAATATCCACTGCATGGCCTGAATGGCCAAGACATCAATCTGGCCGACTTTCAGGATAAGGTTCTGCTGCTGGTCAACACCGCCAGCGCTTGCGGCTTTACCCCACAGTACGCCGAGCTGGAACAATTGCACCGCCAGTTTGCCGACGAGGGGCTGGTCGTTATCGGCTTCCCCTGCAACCAGTTCGGCGCCCAGGAGCCGGGCAGTGCTGCCGAGATCGGGGCGTTTTGCCAAAAGAATTACGGAGTCAGCTTTCTGCTGAGCGAAAAGATCGATGTCAACGGCCCGCAGGCGCACCCGCTCTGGCAGTACCTGAAGCAGCAACAGGCCGGCGTACTGGGCAGCCGCAACATCAAGTGGAATTTCACCAAGTTTCTGGTCGACCGCCACGGGCGGGTAGTTGGCCGCTACGGCTCCATCACCAAGCCACAGGCACTGGCCGAACACATCAAGGCACTGCTATGAAGCCGCAACTGCAACTGGACAAGCAACTGTGCTTTGCGTTGTATGCCGCCAGCCGCGCGATGACGCAGGCCTACCAACCGCTCCTGGCGCCACTGGGGCTGACCTATCCGCAGTATCTGGCGATGCTGGTGCTGTGGGAACAGGATGACATCAGCGTGAAACAACTGGGCGAGCGGCTGCATCTGGATTCCGGCACACTCACCCCGCTGCTGAAGCGGCTGGAAAATGCCGGGCTGCTGCAACGTCAGCGCAGCAGCGAGGATGAACGCAGCGTCGTCATCCGGCTCACGCTCGCCGGCAAGACGCTGGAGGAGCAAGCCGCGGCGATTCCGGCCACCCTGCTCTGCCGCTTTGGTGACGTCGGCAGCGACCACAGTGCGCAATTACGCGACACCCTGCACCAGCTTACCCGCCTGCTACAAGGCGGCACGCTGCCATAAACGCCGATGGCGCCCGCAGGCGCCATCTTCTTTATCGTGCGGCCACGTTGCTGGTGGCATCAAATGGATTCGCTGGCCCGCTGGCAGGGGCTATCGACCATCTGGCTGGCCATGGTCGCCAGATCGTCCAGATCTTCATCCAGGTGCGCCTGCATATGGCGTAGCGCGCCACGCAAGATGGCACCAGCCAACAATGCCTCATCGCACTGGAACACCTCGGCCATGGCGCGCAACTCGGCGCAGCATTCATGGCACAGCGGCACCGACAATTGCCGTACCGCCGGAGCATGCAGCAGCGGCACCAAGTCCTTGCCATCGGCCCGGTGCGCTTCCAGTTGTTTCACAAAATCGTAGAGAACGTCGGTCATAGCGAGCCTCCTGGTGAGAATGTTCACCACCAGCATGGCACATCAAGACAGGAAGCCAAGGCACAATTGGTTATAGCTTGATAACAGGCAATCAGCCCTCGCTGACCTCGCCGTCCAGGTAGCGCCAGGCACCCTCTTCCCGGATAAAACGGCTGTTTTCCTGCAGGCGGAATGCCCGACCGCCGACCTTGTAGCGCGCCACGAAGCGCACCGTGCCCGTGTTGTCGGCCGCCTGCCCGGCGCTCGTGTCCAGCAGCTGCAGCCCAAGCCACTTCACGCCAGCGTCGTCCGCCAGATCCAGTGTCGACGGGCGCGTGCTGCTGGCCCAACTTTGCAGCAGGTAGGCCTCGTCGCACCGCACGTAGGCACTGTAACGCGAGCGCATCAGCTGTGCCGCCGTGGCGGGCAAGGCGCCGAGATGAAACCGGCCACAACATTGGGCATAGGCTAAAGGTTGGCCGCAGGGACAAGCGTCGGCGGCAACGGATGGGACGGCCTTCTTCATTTGCCAACCGGCAGCGGTGGCAGGCCGTACACCTTGAACATGAACTGGGTAAACGCCGGATTGGCAGGTTTGCTCTGCAAGCCCGGCCAGCGGCGCTGCCAGTATTTCAGCCGGTCTTCCATTTGCTTGCGCGCGCTATCGCTATCGAGCTTGCCGGCATCGCGTAGTTGGGCAATCTGGTAGTAGAGGCGGTAAACATCGTCATCGACCAGGTTGCGCCCCACCAGTCGAATCCGCATCTCGCCCAGCTTTTCCGCCGCATCCACCCGCGTCAACTCGCCATTGCCTACCCTGTCAGCCAGACGGTTGGCTTCAGTCAGCAAGCTGTCCGCCGCGTTGGCGGTGCGCGATTGCGGCGTGGGCGCCGAGGAAGGGAAAGAGAATTGCGGCAGGTTGGCGCAGCCGGTCAGCACGCCAAGCAAAACGGCCATGAATAGTCTGTTCATGGCCGTTATTGTAGCGCGCTTTCGCCGTTTGTCAGGCCAGATGCTCGAACAGCGGGGTGGACAGATAACGCTCGCCGAACGACGGAATCACCACCACGATCAGCTTGCCGGCGTTTTCCGGACGCTTGGCCAGTTCCAGTGCCGCCCACACCGCCGCGCCGGACGAAATGCCGGTAAGAATGCCTTCCTGTGCCGCCATGGCGCGGGCAGTCTCGAACGCGTCATCGTTCTTCACGCGGATCACTTCGTCGTAGACGGTAGTATTCAGGATGGCCGGCACGAAACCAGCGCCGATGCCCTGAATCGGGTGCGGACCTTTCGCGCCACCGGACAGTACCGGCGATGCATCCGGCTCGACCGCCACGATCTGCACGCCCGGCTTGCGGGCTTTCAATACTTCGCCAACACCGGTAATGGTGCCGCCGGTACCCACGCCCGCCACGAAGATGTCCACCTGGCCATCGGTATCGACCCACACCTCTTCGGCGGTGGTGCGACGGTGGATCTCCGGGTTGGCCGGGTTCTCGAACTGCTGCGGCATGAAATGGGTGTCTGGATTGCTGTCCACGATTTCCTTGGCCTTGGCGATGGCACCGCCCATGCCATCCGGCCCCGGCGTCAGCACCAGCTCGGCACCGTAGGCGCGCAGTAGCTGGCGGCGTTCACGGCTCATGGTTTCCGGCATGGTGATCACCAGCTTGTAGCCACGCGCAGCACACACCATGGCCAGCCCGATACCGGTGTTGCCGGAGGTCGGCTCCACGATCACGGTATCCGGGCCAATCTTGCCGGCCGCTTCCGCCGCATCGATCATCGACACCGCGATACGGTCTTTCACGCTGTGCGCCGGGTTGTAGAACTCCAGTTTGGCAACCACGGTGGCGCCCACGCCAGCAGTGATGCGGTTCAGGCGGACCAGCGGGGTATTGCCGATCAGATCAGTTACGGTAGCGGCGATGCGCATGAGCATATTCTCCAATCCTGTTAACGGCCAATCCGTTATTCTCGATAATTCTAAACAGCCGGGGCAAGCTTAGCTAATACCAATTGCTGCTATGTTTTTTCCTAACTGCCAGCTTTAGCTGATGCCGGGCATTACCCGGCAGCCAGCCTGCCACACGGCTTCGTCGTACGCCACCAGCACAATGCGCTGCAGACTGTGCTCTTGCTGGTCTGTCAGCCAGTCGCTGATCTGCTGCCAGGCGATATTCATCGCCGATAGCGCCGGAAAGCCATACACGCCGCAGCTGATGGCCGGAAACGCGATGCTGCGCACGGCATTCTCCGCCGCCAGCTGCAGGCAGTTGCGGTAGCAGTTAGCGAGCAGGGTTTCTTCGCCCTCATCGCCGCCACGCCAGACCGGGCCCACGGTGTGGAACACATAGCGGCACGGTAGGCGAAAACCCGGCGTCAGCCGGACCTCGCCGGTCGGGCAGTGGCCGATATGCATGCAGGCCTGCAGCAGCTCCGGCCCGGCGGCACGGTGGATAGCGCCATCCACCCCGCCGCCGCCACGCAGGCCATTGTTGGCCGCATTGACGATGGCATCCACCTCCAGCCGGGTAATGTCGCCGCGCCATAATTCAATGGTGACGCCGTGCTTGCGTGTCAGCATGCCTGCCTCCTGGCGGCCAACCTTAGCCGCAACATCTGTTCTGCCGCCTGCGCCAGCCACGCTGTCGCGTGCTGCATGGCCTCTGCCAGGCTGGCCGGCTGCGGACACAGCGAGAAGCAGCCATCAAAGCTGGCCGCCAGTGCCGGGTTGTCCTCCACCGCGCCGGACAGCAGGCTGACCGGCACGCCTGCGGCGCGCGCCAGCTGCGCCACCAGCGCCGGCGCTTTGCCGTGCAGGGTCTGACTATCGCTGCGGCCTTCACCGGTAATCACCCAATCTGCAGCCGCAATCCTCTCCGCCAGCCCGGTAACCTCGGCCACTGCGGCAGCACCAGACTGCTGTCTTGCCCCCAGCCACTGCAGCGCAAAACCCATACCGCCGGCAGCACCGCCGCCAGCGACCTCCAGCGGCAAACCCGGCCGTTGTCGCAGCAGTGCCTGCGCCAGCGTCTGCAGTGCCGCATCAAATTGCGGCAGTTGCGCGGCGGCCAGCCCCTTCTGCGGGCCGAATACCGCGCTGGCGCCCTGCGGGCCGCACAGCGGATTGCTCACATCCGACCACACGACCAGTTCAAGCGTAGCCAGGCGCGGGTCGAGTCCGCTTTCATCAAAGTAGACTGCCTGCGGCCAACTTGCCGGCAAAGGCGGCAGCGGCTGGCCATCACGATCTCGCCACACGCCACCCAACGCGGCCAGCAGCCCGGCGCCGCCATCGTTAGTGCTGGAGCCGCCCAAGGCAATCGCCACCCGGCGGCAGCCCTGGTCCAGCAGCAGACGCAGCAGTTCACCCACGCCACCGCTATGGCGCTCGGCCAGCGTGCTGCGGCCAACGTCCGGCAGCCCCACCACCTGCGCCACCTCCAGTACCGCCAGGTCATCGCTGTGCAGCCACTGCACCTGCCGTGGCAGGCCTTCGGCATCGTGCACCAGCGCAGACTGCAGAGCGCCGGCACCGGCGCTGGCCAGCGCCTGCAGCGTGCCCTCACCGCCATCGGCCATCGGGCAGATATCCAGCACGATGTCCGGCAGAACGCGGCGCAGACCGCTTGCCACCGCGGCAGCAACCGCTGGCGCGGCCAGACTGCCCTTGAATGAATCCGGTGCCAATACACACCTCATGCGCCCTCCTCCAGCCAGCAAAACGTTGGCCGCAAAAAAACAAAAGCCCCGCGAATGCGGGGCTACAGTGTAAGGCGCAACAAGGGGTCAGCGCTTGCCGAAATGATACGGGGATTGCGCGTAGTACGGGTTCAGCGGGTGCCAACCGGACAGCGTCTTGCCGCCATTGCCCAGCCGGGCACGCACTGCGCCGGCAAAAAACGCCAGCACGCCACCCAACAACGGCAGGATAAAGAAATACAGCAGCACCAGGGCCAACAGGGTTTGCATGATCTGCTCCTTGAATAATGTGTATACATTATCCGTCATCCCGCCAACGCTGGCGTTCAGAAACAGGACATTGGTTTTGTGCAGTGCGACATAAAGCCCTCCGACCGCACCGTTAGCAGCAAACAAAAAGCCGCCCGAAGGCGGCTTTTTAGGATTGTCGTCCAGTCTGCGATTAGGCAGCGGAAACAACCACGATCTTCACGGCGGAAACCACGTCGTGGTGCAGAGCGACTTCCAGATCGTACTCACCGATGGCCTTCAGCGGGCCGTTCGGCAGACGAACTTCGAAACGCTTCACTTCAACGCCAGCAGCGGTAATGGCTTCGGCGATGTCAACGTTGGTTACGGAACCGAACAGACGGCCGTCAACGCCGGCTTTCTGAGCGATGGTGAAGGAAGCATCAACCAGTTTTTCAGCGCGAGCTTTAGCGTCGGCCAGAATGGCAGCCTGTTTGGCTTCCAGTTCGGCACGGCGAGCTTCGAACTCTTTCAGGTTGGCTTCGGTAGCGCGCTTGGCTTTACCGGTCGGGATCAGGAAGTTACGGGCATAGCCGTTCTTCACTTTAACAACGTCACCCAGAACGCCCAGGTTGGCTACTTGTTCGAGCAGAATGATTTGCATCTTGTCGTATCCTTATCCCGTTATTAGTGCTGGTCGGTGTACGGCAGGAAGGCCAGGAAGCGCGCGCGCTTGATGGCTTCGGACAGCTGGCGCTGGTAGCCAGTCTTGGTGCCGGTGATACGAGCCGGGATGATTTTGCCGTTTTCGGCGATGAAGTCTTTCAGGAGATCAACGGATTTGTAGTCGATTTCCTTGATACCTTCTGCCGTGAAGCGGCAGAACTTCTTGCGCTTGAAGAGTTGACGAGCCATTTGATTAACCTTTTACAAATTCAACGTATTCGATGTGTAGAACCAACCGCGGATTACGCAGACTGCGCTGACTCAGGAATCCGGCGCATTGCACCGTATTACCTGCCAGTCTGCCAGCAAACCGTTTTGCCATCTCACCCAGCAATACAGCCTGTATTTCACAGACCACATCGCGTTCCAGATTGGCGGCGCTTTGCCGGGACTGGTGTCTGAGCCACAATTCCAGCACCGGCAAGCCGGCGGGGGTGTATCTCAGACTGTCTTCGCGTTCGACCGTAGCGGTCAGTTCAAGTCGGTTCTGCAAGGATGCAGTAACGCCCGATTAGGCGGAAACTTCTGCTTCGGCTTGGCCTTCCAGCAGGTTCTTGGCCTTCTCGTCCTTCATCATCGGAGATGCTTCGGTGATAGCACGATTCATCTTGATGGTCAGGTGACGCAGAACGGCGTCGTTGAATTTGAAGGCGTGCTCGATCTCGGCCAGGGTTTCCGGAGCGCACTCAACGTTCATCAGAACGTAGTGAGCTTTGTGAACCTTCTGGATCGGGTAAGCCAGTTGACGACGGCCCCAATCTTCCAGACGATGGATAACGCCGCCAGCGTTCAGGACCATGCCCTTGTAACGCTCAACCATGGCGCCAACCTGTTCGCTCTGATCCGGATGGACGATGAACACGATTTCGTAATGCCGCATGTGAACTCCTTGTGGCTATAAAGCCCTTCGTCATGCGCGATAGCCGAAGGGCAAGGGTTAAAACCTGCAGATTATACGCAGTTGGCCGCAACAGGGCAAACAAAACCGTCCGTTACGGCCAAGCCGCCAAAATCGGCTGTGGTTTAATCCGCGATCACGTCGAAACCGGCATCCTCCACCGCCTGCTGCCAGGCCGCCGGCTGCGCGGCGCCGTGATAGTCCACCGTCACCGCCTTGCTGGCCAGATCCACCGTCACCGCGTCTACACCGGCCACCGCCAGCAGCGCGTTCTTCACCCCGTTGGCGCAACCGCCGCAGGTCATGCCATCCACTTTCAGTACTTGCTGCGTCATGATTTCTTGCTCCCGGTACCTGCGCTGTCTCAGCGCATCTTTTTCAGTAACTGCATCACCTCGGCGATCGCCTGCTCGCTATCACCCTCGCCGACGGCGCGGGCGACACAGCCCTTAAGGTGGTTTTCCAGCAACTGGTCGGCCACCGCATCCAGCGCCGAGCGCGCGGCGGCGATCTGCGTCAGCACGTCCACGCAGTAGCGGTCGGCCTCGATCATGCCGGCCACGCCGCGCACCTGACCTTCCAGCCGCGCCAGCCGCTTGAGCAAGGCCGCCTTGTCCGGCTGCACCACCTGCTTGTGGCTGCAGCAATCATCATGTTGATCTGTCATGTCTACTCCGTCAGAAAATCGATCTGCGCCATCATGCCCTGATCCTCATGCTCCAGAATATGGCAATGGAACATGCGCAGGCCCGGCTGCTGCTGGACAAAACGCAGCCGTACCGACTCGTTCGCCGCCACATTGACCACGTCACGCCAGGCCAGGAACGGCTCGTCCTCCCACACCCCGTCCACGGTACGTGCCAGCACCTGGAACTGGGTGCCATGCAGGTGGAACGGGTGATCCATGTGGGCATTGCCCTGCACCTCCCACTCCTCGATGCGGCCAACCTTGCCGGTGCCGTCGATGCGATTCATGTCATAGCTGCGGCCGTTGATCAGGAACATGGCCTTGGGGTCGGCCATGTTTTCCGACAGCACGATGCGGCGGCGGAAGCCCGGCTCAGCCAGCGGTGCCAGCGGACGCAACCGCGCCGGCAAGGCCTGCGTCGGCCTCATGCCGTGCGGCATGATGCCCGCCAGCACCTCATCGCGCTCCTGCTCCGGGTGCATCATCTTGCCGCGGCGATACGGCTGGCTGATCAGCCCGGCCGTCACACCATCGCGGAAGCGCCCGGTCACCACCAGCTCGGCGCGCGCGCCCGGCGGCAGCAGCAGGCTGTCGATCGGCTGCCCCTGCTCCAGCAGGCCGCCGTCGCTGCCGACCAGCAGCATGTCGTGTGCCGGCAGCGCCAATTTGAAGATGCGGCTGCTGGTCGCGTTCCAGATGCGCCAGCGCTGGCGCTCGCCTTGCGCCAGCGGAATCATCGGCTGCCAGGCGCCATTGATCAGTACATACTGCCCTTCGCGGCCATCGTGCAGATCGGCCATATCGTTGGCCGCCACCTGGCCGTCGGCATCCAGCTTCAGATCGGACAGCAGTAGGTGCTGCTCCGGCAAGTGGCGCAGCGGGTCGGCCTTGCTGCGCACGATCACCGCGCCGGCCAGGCCGCGAAACGCCTGCTCGGCGGTGTGGCCGTGCGGATGCGGGTGATACCAGTAGCTGCCGGCACAGCCGGCCGGCAGCGTGAAGCGGTATTGCCGCTGCGCACCGCTGGCAACCGGCGCCTGCGGGTTGCCATCCTGCTCCGGCGGTACCGGCATGCCATGCCAGTGGATGGTGGTAGGCTGCGGCAGCTGATTGGCAAAAGCGATGTCCACGCTGTCGCCCTCCCACAACTCAATCAGCGGGCCGGGCAGGCTGCCGTTATAGGCCCAGAACGTGGTCTGCCGCGCATCGCCCCACAAAGCGGTGACCAGCGGCGCGGCGACCAGGCTGGCCTGAAAGCGGCCGGCGTCCAGCGTCTCGTTGCTCAGCCGCGGCAATGCTGGCAGATGCTCACCGGCGGGCAGCGGCGGTAGCGCAGCCGCGGACGTGGCGCCGGGTGCCGACATGGCATGCCCCATGGCGGCGTGATCCATCGGCGCGGTATCGGCCAGCGCTTGCGGCACCAGCCAGGCGGCGCTGCCGGCGGCAGCAAACTGCAGAAAATCTCGGCGTTGCATAGACACTCTCCCGGATACGGACAGCGTCATCATATACCCCTTAAGGGTATATAGCCAACAGCCAGTCACACACCAGCGATACCCATGCACGCAGGCAAAAAGCGACCGGACAAAAAAAATTGGCCGCAACCCAGTTGCGGCCAACCTTGTCCGGCACAAACGGCGATCAGGACGCTTTCAGCACCCGCTGCCGACGGCTCTCGGACAGCACCATGCCGGAGGATACCGACACGTTGAGGCTTTCCACGGTGCCGAACATCGGGATCGACACCAGCACGTCGCAGTGCTCACGCGTCAGGCGGCGCATGCCCTCGCCTTCGGCACCCATCACCCAGGCCAGCGGGCCGGAGGCGTCGAAATGGTACAGGTCGCTATCCGCTTCCATGGTGGTGCCGGCGATCCACACCCCGGCGTCCTTCAGGTCGCGCAGGGTGCGCGCCAGATTGGTGACGGTGATGTAAGGCACCACCTCGGCGGCGCCGCAGGCCACCTTGGACACGGTGGCATTCAGCGTGGCGGAGCGGTCCTTGGGGGCGATCACCGCGTGCGCGCCCATGGCGTCGGCCACGCGCAGGCAGGCACCCAGGTTGTGCGGGTCGGTGACGCCGTCCAGGATCAGCAGCAGCGGCGGCTCGGCCAGGTTGTCCAGCACATCGTCCAGCGTCACGAAGTTCTGGTTGGCGTCGATCACCGCCACCACGCCCTGATGGCGCGCCTTGCCGGTCATGCTGTCCAGACGTTCCTTGTCGACGATGTGCGCCTTCACTTCCTCGCCGGCAGCCTTCTCCAGCACCGCCTGTGCCCGGGCGTCCTGACGACCGCCGGCCAGAAACACTTCCAGCACGCTTTTCGGGTTCTGCCACAGCCTGGCGTTAACGGCGTGGAAGCCGTGGATCAGTTTTTTATTGCTCATGGGGCACCGCCGTCAATCAGGGAACCGCGCATTTTACCTGCGAACCGCGACTAATGCGCCACTTCGCTGATATTCGCCTGCCGTGCGGCCAACCATTGCTGCAACTGCGCCACCGGCAGCGGCCGGCTGAAATGGTAGCCCTGCAGGATGGCGCAGCCGGCATTGGCCAGGAACACACTCTGCGCCGCGGTTTCCACCCCTTCGGCAATCACGGTGAACTTGAGCTTGCGCGCCATGGCGATGATGGCCTCGGTAATCGCCGCGCTGTCCTCGTCGTCCGGCAGCCCTTCCACGAAGGAGCGGTCCACCTTGAGGTAATCCAGCGGGTAGCGCTTGAGGGTGGACAGCGAGGAATAGCCGGTGCCGAAGTCGTCGATGGACAGCTTCACCCCCAGCGCCTTTAGCTCGCGCAGCAGCGACACCGCCTCCTGCGGATTGTGCATCAGCATGCTTTCGGTGATCTCCAGCTCCAGCCGCGAGGCGGCCAACCCGGTAACCGCCAGCACATCGTTGACCTCGTTCAGCAGCGTCTGCTGCTCGAACTGCCGCGCCGACAGGTTGACCGCCAGCCGCGGCACGCACAGCCCCATCTTGTCCCACGCCACCATCTGGTGGCAGGCCTCGCGCAGCACCCAGGCGCCGATCGGCTTGATCAACCCGGTTTCCTCCGCCAGCGGAATAAAGCGTCCGGGCGGCACCAGCCCCAGCTGCGGATGGCGCCAGCGCAGCAGGGCCTCCACCCCTTCCAGCCGCCCGCCCGCGCACGACACCTGCGGCTGGTAATGCAACTCGAACTCCTGCCGCTCCAGCGCCTGGCGCAGGCCGCTTTCCATCAGCAGGCGCTCGAAGGTCTGTGCATTCATCTGCGCATCGAAGAACTGGTAGGTGTTCTTGCCGGCTTCCTTGGCGCGGTACATCGCCGCGTCGGCGTTTTTCAGCAGCGAGGCGGCATCCACGCCGTCGTTGGGATAGACGCTGATGCCGATGCTGCCGCTGACGAACACCTCGTGCTCCTCGATGCGGATCGGCCGGGTGAGTGCGGCCAACACCTCCTCCGCCATGCGCCCCAGGCTGCCGTGGCCGTCGAAGTCGCGCACCACCAGGGTGAACTCGTCGCCGCCAAGGCGCGCCACCAGGCCAAAGCGCTCGGTGGACTGCGTCAGCCGCGCGGCGATCTCGTGCAGCACCTCGTCGCCGGCCTGGTGGCCGAAGGAGTCATTGATCAGCTTGAAACGGTCCAGGTCGATGAACATCAGCGCCAGCTGCGGTTCGTCCTCCACCGCCTCCAGAATGGCGGTGTCGATCGCCTCGATCAGCGCGCTGCGGTTGGGCAGTCGTGTCAGTGGATCGTGGCTGGCCAGAAACTGCAGCCGGTCCTCGGCCTGCTTGCGGCCGGTGATGTCGGAGAACACGCCAACGTAGTGCGATAGCTGGCCAAACGGGTCGCGCACCGCGCTGATCGACAGCTCGGCGATGTACGGGTCGCCGTTCTTGCGGCGATCGAACATCTCGCCCTTCCAGTGGCCGTCGCGCTCCAGCGCCTCCTGCAGCGCGCGGTTGCGCTCGCGGTTGGCGATGCGCAGCATGCGCGACACGCGGCCGATGGCCAGGTCCTGCTGGAAGCCGGTAATGCGAGTAAAGGCCTGATTCACCATCACGATGCGGCCTTCGCCGTCGGTGACCAGAATGCCTTCGGTGGCGTTGTCGAACACGGTGGCCGCCAGCCGCAGCTCGGCGCTGGCGGCAATGCGGTCGGAAATGTCCATCACCACGCCGATAATGGCCTTGTCGCCGTTGTAGTCGAACAGCCGGCTGTGTACCTCGACATCCACCGCGCCGCCATCGCGATGGCGGATGCGCGTGGTGTAGTGCATCACCTGGATGTTTTCGCGAATACGACGGCGAATCTGCGCGCGGATGCGCTCGTCCTCGCCCGGCATCAACAGCTGCTCGATGCCGCGGCCCAGTGCCTCTTCCGGCTCATAGCCGGCCATGGCGGCCAACTTGGGGTTCACATACACCAGCGCCTCGTGCTGGGTGATGTAGATGCCCACCAGCGATTGCTCCACCACCGCGCGGTACTGGTCCATCGCCTCCTGCAGCTGGCGCTCTTCCTCGGCGCGCTGGCTGATGTCCACCGAGATGCTGCCCACCCCGGCCGGCAGGCCGTCGCTGTCGAACAGCGGAAACACGCTGGACAGCATCAGGTAGTGGCGGCCGTTCACGGTGATCGGCTGCTCGAACTGGCGCGACTCCAAGCTGCGCATCACCTGCTGGTCGTGGCTATTGATCACCCCGGCCTCGTCCGGTGCAAACAGCTCGCGCGCGGTGCGCCCTTTCAGGAACTGCTGTGGCAGCCCCAGCAGACGGGCAAAGTTCAGGTTGACCAGCAGATAGCGGCCGTCCGGGTCTTTCAGCGTCATCAGGCTGGTGCTCTGATTGAGCAGCGATTCGAAGCGCGCCTGCACATCCTGCAGCAGGCGCTCACGGCGGCGGTAGCCATCGCCGAATACCGCCACCGCCAATGCCAGCAGGCCGAACAACAGCAGCGCCAGCGTGTTGCCAAGGTTGGCCGCCACGCCCCACACCGCGCCGCCCAGCAGCGCCGGCAACGAGAAAATGAACAGATACAGCGTGCCACTACCGGCCACGCCCACTAGCCCGGCGCGGATCGCGGCCAGGAACAGCACCGGCAACAACAGCAGCTGGCAGGTGGTGGCACAGTTGCCGCGACCCAGCCACCACAGCGTGGCGGCCAACGTTGCCGCCAGCGCCAACAAAGCCAGCAGTTCGCGACGCGCCTGGCGCACAGGAAAACCGGCATACAGCAGCGGCACCAGCAAGGACAGCGACAACCACAGCAGCAACAGGGTGCGCAGTGCCTCGATCACACTCAGCAGCGGCCACAGCACGGCATTGACCAGCAGTGCCGGCAGCAGCAGCCGCAGCGACAGCCGGGCAAGGGCAGACAGGGAATCAAGACGGAAATGGCTGGCGGGCAGCACGATGTGCAGCCCCAGCAGCATGACGCCGAACGAGGCCGACCACAGCAGCGCCGGCAGCAGCGGCATGGTCAGCAGGGCCACGGCGGTCGCCGGCACGCCCCACCACCACACCACCTGGAAGCGGCCGGCGGCAAAGCGCCAGGCCATGGCAGCGTGGGCGATGAACGCACCCGGCAACAGCGCATGCTGCCAGTCTCCTGGCCACAGCAGCATGCCGCCGACAAAGAAAATCATCGCGCTCAATGCGCTTACAGTGGATTTGTCCACGTCTCCCCGCTTCAAAGAAAAGCTACCCGTACCCCGGCTACCAGCGGCAGGGGGCGGCGATGGCAATAACAACGGATTGCAGTACACGGGTAAGCGGCCGGAAGCTGTATCTGTATTTTGTTGGCTGTCTTGCGCAGCCTGGATTCCGGCGCCGCACTATAATACCCGCCTCTTTGCGAATGTGTAGCGCTATGACCCCTCCTATGCCCGCCTGGCCACCAGCCGCCCAGAAGACCCGTCTTGCCCTGCCGGCCAGCAGCGCCGACAGCGCCCTGCTTGCTGCACTGCCGCAATCCGGCCTGCCAATGCTGGTGCTGACCGCCAGCGCCCAGGACGCGCAGCGCCTGCAGGCTGAGTTACCGTTCTTTCGCCCGGATTTGCGCATTGCACTATTGCCGGACTGGGAGACGCTGCCATACGACCACTTTTCGCCTCACGGCGACCTCATCTCCGAGCGGCTGGCCACGCTGTGGCAAATTCGCAATGGAGAGTGCGATGTGGTAATCGCCGCGGTGTCCACCGTGCTATCGCGGCTGGCGCCGGTGAGCTATCTGCTGGGGCGTACCTTCTGGCTGAAGCAGAAACAGCGGCTGGACGTGGACAAGCTGCGCGCCGACATGGTCACCGCCGGCTACCAGCACGTATCGCAGGTGGTGGCGCCGGGCGAGTTCTCCATCCGCGGCGGGCTGGTGGACCTGTTCCCGATGGGCAGCACCCTGCCCTACCGCATCGACCTGTTCGACGACGAGATCGACAGCCTGCGCACCTTCGACCCGGACACCCAGCGCACGCTGTACCCGGTGCCGGAGATCCGCCTGCTGCCGGCACGCGAATACCCCAGCGATGAGGATGGCATCACCACCTTCCGCCAGCACTACCGCGAACGCATTGAGGGCGACCCGTCCAAGAGCCGCATCTACAAGGATGTCACCGCCGGCTTGTGGCCGGCCGGCATCGAGTACTACCTGCCGCTGTTCTTCAGCGACACCGCCAGCGTGTTCGATTACCTGGGCACTGCGGCCAACCTGGTGCTGCACGGCGACGTGCTGGCCGAGGCGGAAAACTTCTGGCGCGACGCGCTATCGCGCTACCAGATGGCGCAGGGCGCGCCGGAACGCCCGGTGCTGCCGCCGGCCGACATCTTCCTGCGCCCGGACGAGCTGATGGCTGCCATCAAGCCGTACGCCCGCTTCGAGTTGGCCGCCGACGGCGACAATGAGCACTACCAGCGGCTGCCGGACCTGGGCGTGGACCGCCGCGCCGACAACCCGCTGACCAAACTGGACAACTACCTGCGCCGCTACCCCGGCCGGGTGCTGATCGGCGCCGAGAGCCTGGGCCGGCGCGAAACCCTGCAGCAGTTCCTGCGCGACAACGGCATCCAGCCCAAGGCCATGGACAGCTGGGCCGAGTTCCTCGCCAGCGACGACAAGCTGGGGCTGGCGGCCACGCCGCTGTACAGCGGCTTCGAACTGGCGGCGGCCAAGCTGGCCATCGTCACCGAGGCCGAGCTGTACCAGCACGTGGCACGCAGCCACGCCAAGCGCCGCAAGGCCGCCAGCTCCGACGCCATGCTACGCGACCTGGCCGAGGTGAAGATCGGCGACCCGGTGGTGCACGAGGCGCACGGCATCGGCCGCTACCTGGGGCTGGTGTCCATCGACCTGGGCGAAGGCGAAACCGAGATGATGCAGCTGGAGTACGCCGAGGGCGCCACGCTGTACGTGCCGGTATCGCAGCTGCAGCTGATCAGCCGCTACGCCGGCAACGCCAGCGACACGGTGCAACTGCACCGCCTGGGCAGCCCGGCATGGGACAAGGCCAAGAAGCGCGCGGCGGAAAAGGCGCGCGACACCGCCGCCGAACTCTTGAACCTGTACGCGCAGCGCGCGGCACGCGAAGGCCACGCCTTTACCCTGAGCCACCACGACTACGACGCCTTTGCCGCCGGCTTCGGCTTCGAGGAAACCATCGACCAGGCCGCGGCGATCGAGGCGGTGATCGGCGACATGACCAGCGGCAAGCCGATGGACCGGCTGGTATGCGGCGACGTCGGCTTCGGCAAGACCGAAGTGGCGCTGCGCGCCGCCTTCGTGGCGGTAATGGGCGGCAAGCAGGTGGCGGTGCTGGTGCCGACCACGCTGCTGGCCGAGCAGCACTTTCAGAACTTCTCCGACCGCTTTGCCGATTGGCCGGTGAAGATCGCCGAGCTGTCGCGCTTCAAGAATGCCAAGGAAGTCAAAGCCGCCATGGCCGGCCTGGCCGATGGCAGCATCGACATCGTGATCGGCACCCACAAGCTGGTGCAGCCGGATGTCGAGTTCAAGAACCTGGGGCTGGTGATCATCGACGAGGAGCACCGCTTTGGCGTGCGGCAGAAAGAGCAGCTCAAGCGCCTGCGCGCCAACGTCGACGTGCTCACCCTCACCGCTACGCCGATTCCGCGCACGCTGTCGATGGCGCTGGAAGGGCTGCGCGAATTCTCCGCCATCACCACCGCGCCCAGCCGCCGTCTGGCAGTAAAGACCTTCGTCAGCCCCTCCCGCAACGGCATCATCCGCGAGGCGATGCTGCGCGAATTCAAGCGCGGCGGGCAGGTGTTCTTCCTGCACAACGAGGTGGACACCATCGAGAACATGCGCGAAAAGCTGGCCGAACTGGTGCCGGAGGCGCGCATCGGCGTGGCGCACGGCCAGCTGCGCGAGCGCGAGCTGGAACAGGTGATGCGCGACTTCCTGCAGGTGCGCTACAACGTGCTGCTGTGCTCCACCATCATCGAGACCGGCATCGACATCCCCAACGCCAATACCATCCTGATCAACCGCGCCGACAAGTTCGGCCTGGCGCAGCTGCACCAGCTGCGCGGCCGGGTTGGCCGCAGTCACCACCAGGCCTATGCCTATCTGCTGACCCCGGACGGCATGACCAAGGACGCGCAGAAGCGACTGGAGGCGATCCAGGCGTCCGAGGAACTGGGCGCCGGCTTCTACCTGGCGATGCACGACCTGGAAATCCGCGGCGCCGGCGAGGTGCTGGGCGAAGGCCAGTCCGGCGAGATGCAGGAAGTCGGTTTCAGCCTGTTCACCGAGATGCTCAAGCAGGCGGTGCGCGACCTGAAAAAGGGCCGCGAGCCGGACCTGGACGCACCGCTGGGCGTCACCACCGAGATCAACCTACACAGCCCGGCGCTGCTGCCGGACGACTACTGCCCCGGGGTGCACGAGCGGCTGGTGATCTACAAACGGCTGGCCACCTGCGATAGCGAAGACGAGATCGACGCCATCCACGAGGAGCTGATAGACCGCTTCGGCCTGCCGCCGCAAAGCGTGAAGACGCTGATCGAAAGCCACCGCCTGCGCCTGGCAGCCAAGGAAATGGGGGTGCAGAAGCTGGACGCCAGCGAGGTGAGCATCCAGTTGACCTTCGTGAAGAACCCGCCGATCGACCCGGTGAAGATCATCATGCTGATCCAGAGCAAGCGCCACTACAAACTGGCCGGCCAGGACAAGCTGCGGGTGGAGCAGCCGCTGCCGGAAGTGGCGCAGCGCATCGGCAAGGTGAAGGAGCTGCTGAAGGAACTGGCGGCGTAAGCCAATGCGTTACAGCAGCAGCAAAACATGCGGCCAACCTTGCTATCAAGGTTGGCCGCAGTGTTATGTGGCGTCGCTTACGCCTCGGAGAAGTCCATCTCCGGCGGATTGCGGCGGAAACCGCCGGTGAGGTAGGCGAGGTACAGCATGCCCAGCCCCAGCCACACCAGCCCCAGCGTCAGCGCCTTGTGGTCCAGGCTGACCAGCAGCCACAGGTCGGCCAGTGCCCCCAGCGCCGGCAGCAGCAGGTAACGGATGAAATCGCGCGGCGCCGGGCTGCGGCGGCGCAGGTAGAAGTGCGCGATCACCGCCAGATTGATGCAGCTGAAGGCCAGGAAGGCGCCGAAGTTGATGAACGACACCGAGGTGGTCACGTCCATGAACAGCGCCAGCAAGGCCACCACGCCACACAGCAGGATGGCGGCCACCGGGGTCTGGAAGCGCGCGCTGAGCTGGCCGAACAGGGCACTGGGCAGCACGCCGTCGCGGCCCATGGCGTACAGCAGCCGCGAGGCACTGGCCTGCGCCGACAGGCCGGAGGCGAACTGGCCGATGATCAGCCCGATCAGGAAGATGGACACGAAGATGTCGCCGCCGATGTTCTTGGCGATTTCCGACGCTGCGGCATCGGTGGAGACAAACTGGTAGCCCGGATGCGCCAGCTGCACCGCGTAGGCGGTCACCACGAAGATGCCGCCGCCCAGCAGGGTGATCAGCATGATGGCGCGCGGGATCACCTGCTTGGGATTGATGGTTTCCTCGGTCAGCGTGGTCACCGCGTCAAAGCCGAGAAAGGAATAGCAGGCAATCGCCGCCCCGGCCAGCAGCAGGCCATGCGGTACGCCGGCCTGGTACAGCGGCGCCAGGCTGAACAGCGACTTGCTCGGATCGCCCCACACATAGTGAAAAGCCAGCGCCACGAATGCCACCAATACCAGAATCTGGATCAGCATCATCACGTAGTTGACGGTGTTGGCCAGCTTGATGCCGACGATATTGATGGCGGTGGTAATCACGATGAAGCCGATGATCCACAGCGCCATCGGCAGCTGCGGAAAGGCGCTGTTGAGGTAGACCGCGCCGAACAGCCAGATCACCATCGGCAGGAACAGGTAGTCCAGCAGCACCGCCCAGCCCACCAGAAAACCGGCCTTGGGGCTGATGGCCTTGCGCACATAGCTGTAGGCGGAGCCGGCCACCGGAAACTCGGCCGCCATCACACCATAGCTGCGCGCGGTCAGCAGCATGGCCACCAACGCCAGCAGATAGGCGCCGGCCACGGTGCCGTGGGTGCTGTCCGCCATGATGCCGAAGGTACCCAGCACGATGATCGGGGTCATGTAGGCCAGGCCAAACATCACCACCGAACTGAGCGTCAACGATCGTTTTAATGTGCTCATCTATTTCTCCTCTTGGCCCGCCGGCTACTTGCGGCGCGGTCGGGCCGGCAATGTAGACATCAGGGAATCAGGAAGGCGGAAGCGCCCGCCGCGCTCGCGCTGGTTTCTCCGGCCAGCGCGATACGGCGTTGAGACAGGTAGTGGTAGTCGCGACGGCTGGCGTCCAGCAGCGAGAAATCCAGCGTGGTGCTGGCCAGCGCCTCGTCGCGCCCCAGCGCCAGCTGGATGTCGCCGCCCGGGGTCACCACCATGCTCTCGCCGGCAAAATCCAGCCCGCCGCCACTGCCGCAGCGGTTCACCATCACCGCAAACAGCTGGTTTTCCAGCGCCCGCGCCGTCATCAGCGTGCGGTGCACCGGGCCGTACGGGTCCATATTGCCGTTGGTCACCAGCAGCAGCTCGGCGCCCTGGCTGGCCAGCGCGCGGGCGGTTTCCGGAAACTCGATATCGAAGCAGATCAGGATGCCAACCTTGCGCCCGCGCCAGGTCGCCACCGGCAGCTGCCCGCCCGGGGTGAACACGCCGACGTCCGACGCCCACAGATGGGTCTTGCGGTAGGCCAGCAGCACGCCTTCCGGTGCCAGTAGCACGGTGGTGTTGTAGAAGCGGCCGTCCAGCCGCTCGGCCAGGCCGATCACCACCGCCACGTTGGCCGCACGCACCGCCTGCTGCACGGCGGCAAGCGTCGGGCCGTCCAGCGGCTCGGCGACGGCAGCGATTTCGTCCGCGGTGGGAAAGCCCATCAGCGTGGTTTCCGGGAACACGATCAGGTCGGTGCCAGCCGGGGCGCTGGCGATCAGCGCCAGTACCCGCGCCAGGTTGGGCGCGGTGCAGCCGTCCGCCAGCGGAATCTGTGCCAACTGTATTTGCAAGGTCGTCTCCTTCTTAGGCTTGCTGGCCGCGGCAGCGCTGCGGCCAACTTGTTTGTTGGGTCTGGCTTGCCGTACCCTGCCAGACTGGCCGCCGGGCACGGCGACAGTGGGGCCAGTATAAGAAGCCGCTGCGCGCGGCAAAATCACACGCGGGGGTTACCCTCGAAGGGGGAGCAGGATGCTGAATCTGGATGATCTGGCCTGGCACCGGGGCATGGGCACGGTGCTGGAGGCGCTGGACCGCGAGGATTTCTGGCTGCGGCTGACGCGCCTGCTGGCGGATTACGTACATTTCAACAGCTGGGTGGCGCTGTGTTTCCGCGCCGATGGCCCGCCGCAGGTGCTGGCGGAAATTCCGCAGGACGACGGCCAGCCGGACACGCTGTTTGCCGAATATCTCGGCGGCCTGTACCAGCTGGACCCGTTCTACATCGCCGCCATCGAGCAGCGCAAGGAAGGCCTGCTGCGCCTGGACGAGGTGGCGGCGGAGCGCTTTCGCAGCACCGAGTACTACCACCGCTATTTCCGTCTCAACATCGTGGAAGACGAGGTGCAGATCAACTGCCTGCTGGAAGACGGCCGCACGCTGTGCCTGTCGCTGGGCGCCACGCAGCGGTTCTCGCCCGCCGCCATGGCGCTGCTGGCGGTGCTCAGCCAGTGGCTGATTCCGCTGCTGAAGCAGCGCTGGCGGCTGGAGTGCCAGCTCAAGGTGCAGCCGCGGCAGGCACCGCTGCCCGGCAGCCCGGCCAGCCACTTTCACTTTCCCGGCGCCAACCTCACCGCGCGCGAGCTGGAAATCAGCCAGCTGCTGCTCAGCGGCTATTCCTCCAAGGGCATTGCGCAGCGGCTGGGCATCGCCACCGACACGGTGAAAGCCCACCGCAAGCACTTGTACAGCAAGCTGGGCATCAACTCGCAGGGCGAGCTGTTTTCGCTGTTCCTGCGCGACAGCGCGCGGCAGCCCTGAGCCGGCGCCGTCATGCAAACGGCACAAACCGTAACAGAATCAATCATGTAGATTGCAACACATCACCTATAACAAGGGCAGGATGGCGCTGTTTTTCCCCATCGCGTCACGCATGCGGCCAACGTTGGCCGCAGTCAGGAGTACATCATGATCCTGCATAAATCCCTTGTTATCGGCACCGCGCTGGCCCTGCTTGCCGCCGGCTGCTCCAGCACCGGTGGCGGCTATATGTCTACCACCAAGCCCGCCGCCAACAGCAGCGCCGGCAATATCGCCAGCCAGAAACAGGAAATCGACGCCGGCTACGATGCCGCCCTCGCCCGCCTGTACCACAACGCCCGTGGCTCGCAGGAGCTGGTCAGCAAGGCCAAGGGCGTGCTGATCTTCCCGTCGGTGCTGGCCGCCGGCTTCGTGGTGGGCGGTGAATACGGCAAAGGCGCGCTGCGCATTGCCGGCACCCCCGCCGGCTACTACCAGACGATCAGCGGCTCGTTCGGCTGGCAGCTGGGCGCCCAGTCCAAAGCCATCATTTTCCTGTTCATGACCCAGGATGCGCTGAACCGCTTCCGCAACGGTAATGGCTGGACCGCCGGGGTGGATGCCTCTGTGGCACTGCTGAAAATGGGCGCCAACGGTGACATCGACCTCAACACCGCGCAGCAGCCGGTGATCGGCTTCGTGATGACCAACGCCGGGCTGATGGCCAACCTGACGCTGGAAGGCACCCGCATCACCAAGCTGGATATGTAAGCCCCCATAGCGCCAGCGGCGGCCGCAGCGCGGCCCCGCTGGCTGACAAGCGCCCCTCCCCCTCCGCCGCCGGCCACACCGGCCCGCAACCCAATCCGGTTCCAGCCCCTACCTTGCGCGGCCAGCAGGTCGCAGACCAAGCGCCTCTGCGGCGCTCAACCCGGCAGATGCCCCAGCAGCGCCGCCTGTTCCGGCGCGGCGAACCACTGCAGCAGGAACGCCACCAGCACCCGCTGCTTGGCCGGTTGCGGCAACCGCTGCGGGTAGACCAGGTACAGGTTCTGCCCACCGCTGCGATAACCCGGCAGCAGCCGCTGCAAGCGCCCGGCCGCCACATCGCCGCCCACCAGATAGGCCGGCAGCCGCGCAATGCCCGCCGACTGCAAGGCCAGGTTGCGGATCAGGTTGTAATCGTTCACCGCGATCGGTGCGCGCACGTCAACGGTCTGCAGCTCGCCGTCGCGCTGGAACACCCAGTGGCGGCCGTGCACAAAATGGCTGTTGCACAGGCAGTCGTGGCCGGCCAACTCGGCCGGCTGCTGCGGCGTACCGCGCGCTGCCAGATAGGCAGGCGCCACCACCAGCCAGTCCGCTACCTCGGCCAGCGGCCGCGCCACCAGCCGCTCCGGCGGCGGGATATTGGCGCGGATGGCCAGATCGAAGCCGTCCGCCTCCAGGTCGCGGGTGTGCGACGACAGCTCCAGCTCGATCTGCAGCGCTGGGTATTTCGCCCGCAACGCCAGCATCGCCTGCGCCATGAAGACGCCGCCAAAGCTGGTGGGCACCGTCAGCCGCAGGCTGCCGGCAATGTCCTCGCGCAGCTCCGCCAGCGCCTGCCGCGCCGCCTGTACCCGCTGCAGCCAGTCGCGGCAGTGCGACAGGTAAAGCTCGCCGGCCTCGGTCAGCAGCAGGCGGCGGGTGGTGCGATACAGCAGCTGGGCGCCCAGCGCCGCCTCCAGCTGGCGCAGCTGCTTGCTGAGCAGCGATTTGGACACCTGCAGGCTGTCAGCAGCCGCGGTAAAGCTGCCCTGCTCCACCACCGCCACGAAGGCCATCGCCCACTGCAGTTGCTGTGCCTCTCCGGCCAGATCGATTGTTTTCATCAGGTTGACAGTTTATTCACCACAAGCCTGATTATCGCCAACAAAAGCCCAGCTAGCATTAGTCACGTGAACAAACCGAACCCAAGGAGTGAGTGATGCGTATCCTGATCATCGGTGCCAACGGCACCATCGGCCGCGCGGTCAGCGCCGAACTGCAAGCCCGCCACGAAATCATTACCGCCGGCCGCAACAGCGGCGAGCTGCGGGTGAACATGGCGGATCTGGCCAGCGTGCAGGCGATGTACGCCGCCGCCGGCAAGCTGGATGCGGTGGTGAGCACCGCCGGCAACGTGCATTTTGGCGCGCTGGCCGAGTTCACCCCCGAGCAGTATCAGATCGGCCTGCAGGACAAGCTGCTGGGCCAGGTCAACCTGGTGCTGGCCGGCCAGCATCTGCTCAACGACGGCGGCAGTTTCACCCTCACCAGCGGTATCCTCAGCGAGGAGCCCATCGTGTACGGCAGCGGCGCCAGCATGGCCAATGCCGCGCTGGAAGGCTTCGTACGCAGCGCCGCCATCGAGCTGCCGCGCGGACTGCGCATCAATGTGGTCAGCCCGACGGTGCTGACCGAATCGCTACCCAGCTACGGCCCGTACTTCCGCGGCTTTGAATCGGCCCCGGCGGCACGGGTGGCGCTGGCCTACAGCAAGAGCGTGGAAGGTGCCAACAGCGGCAAGGTGTACAAGGTGCAGTAAGCCGCGCCACCCCGGGCCGCTTGCTGCCGTGCAGCGCCCGGCCCGGCCGTCTGCCCGCCATCCGGCAGCAGACGGCCGCGGATGGCACTACCATCAAGACATGGCTGCCGAGTACCTGCTCGCCATTTCAGCCAAGGAGTTGCCATGTCCCGCCACAGCCTTAGCAACCTGCCCCGCCAGCACGACGACGATGACGATGACGACGAAGCCGTGCCGCGTTTTCGCCGCTACGAAGCCCAGGGCACGGTACGACAGATTTCGTTTTACCTGTCCGGTGAGATCGGCGACCCGATTCACTACACCGAGCTGCTGTACACCCTGCGCAGCGCCAACAACACCGATGTGATCTTCCTGCACCTGAACACCCCGGGCGGCAATTTCGATACCGGGCTGCAGATCATCAACAACATCGCCGCCAGCCCGGCGCACGTGATCACCATTCTGGAGGCGCGCGCCTACTCGATGGGAGCGCTGCTGTTCCTGGCCGGCGACGAGTTGATCCTGCACGACACCTGCCAGCTGATGTTTCACAACTATTCGTCGGCATCCATCGGCAAGGGCAACGAGCAGCAGGCGCAGGTGCTGGCCAGCAGCAAGTGGTTCGACAAGGTGATGCGCCACGTGTGCAAGCCCTTCCTGGCGGACGAGGAGCTGGAGCGCATCTTCAAGGGCGAGGATATCTGGATGGACAGCGACGAGATTCGCCGCCGCCTGCACCGCATCCAGAAGGGCGAGCCCAGCACCACGCCGCGCAAGAGCAAGACCAAGGTGGAGCCGGGGCTGGAGAAGAAAACCCGCAAGTAACGGCGGCCAAGGTTGGCCGCAACGCTAGCCCGGCAGCCCCAGCCGCTGCCGCAGCACGGCGGGCAATGGCACCGCATCGCGCTGGATGCTGGCCAGCAGCAGCTGGTGGTCGCGCAGCTCGCCCAGTTGCTGTTGATCGCCGCGGGCACGCTCGGCCCGCCGCCGCCAGCGCTTGCCCAGCAAGTCCTCACAGACGTCGACCTGATAGCGCAGCCGCTTGGCCTGCAGCCGCAGCGCATGCACGCGCCCGGTGCTGTCCGGCTGCTGCCGCCACTGGCGGCGGGCACGCCGGTAACGTTGGCGGCTGTCGCGCAGCGCCTGCCGCACCCGCCGCTGCAAGCGGCCGGGCCTGGCGTGCAGCAGTGGCAGACAGACGTGTTCGATCGCCGCCAGCAGCGTGTCCAGTTCGCCTTGCTGCTGCGCCAGCTGCAATTTGCCGGCGCCGATGGCAAACGCCTCGTGCCGGCGCCAGGCGGCAAAACGCGCGCTATCCGCCTCTGCCGCCAGCCGTTGCAGCTGCTGCAGGCGCACCTCGCGATCGCGCCAGTCATTGCTGGTCCGGGTGAAGGCGGCCAACTGCCGCGCCAAGGCGCGCAGCGGCCGGCCGTGCGGCAACGCCTGCAGCACGCGCAGCAGGCTGCGCAGCTGGCGCAGGGCAATGCGCAGCGCATGCAGTGCCTCCTGCGCGGCGCTATCGGCCAGCTGCGGCAGGGTATTGCGAATGTGCGCCAGCAGCAGGCGCAGGCGCTGCCGCAGCACGCGACGAGGCGAAACAGGCTTCATGACGGCTCCAGAACGGCGCGCCACGGGCAGTGGCGGCGTTTACTTGTATAGCAGCAGCTGTGCCTGCGCGTCACACTCTTCCAGCTGATCCAGCATCTGCTTGAAATCCGCGCTGGCCAGCTCGTCGCGACCAACCCAGTTCACCTTGCGCTGCAGCTCGTAACGCAGGCCGATGCCGCCGACCACCGTTACCGGGGCGATGGCGTAATCCAGCCAGCGCGACTGCACCCGGCAGCTGGGCGCGGCCAGCAGCGGCCTGACGCCATGCAGGCGGGTCACCCCGCTGTAGCCGCCGGCCTCCAGAAAGTAATCGCTGACGCCATCCTGCGAGTAGTAGTTGCGCAGCACCTCCACCCGGTCGCTGAGCAGGCGCAGATCGGCCAGCCGGTACGGCCCCAGCGGGCGGGTGACGTTGCTGACGGTGGCCTGCGCCGTCACGGTGTACGGGCTGCTGATGAGCCGCTGCGTGCCGCCGCGCTCCACGCTCAGCGTGCGCAGGTTCATGTCGCGGAACAGGAAGTAATCGCGCACCAGCGCGGAATCGGCATCCGAGCGATTGCTGCTCAGTTCGTCCTCGAACAGCTCGCGCACCTGCTGGCCGTGCAGCACATTGCTGCCGCGCATGCGCCAGCGCGTGTCCGCCAGCAAGGTGAAGTCCTGCACCTGTTCTTCGAAGCGGGCCGCCGGCAGGTTGGCCGCAATCTGCTCCGGGCTGACCTCGCCTTCCGGGGTAAACACGAAGGCCACCCGGTCCTGCAGACCGTTGGGGACGCTGCCCAGCGCATTGATCTTGCGGGTCGGGTCCAGCCAGTAACTGTCGGCCCCGACTTTCAGCCGCACGATGGCGTGATTGAAATACCCCAGCGTTGCCAGCAGCGGCGGGCGGTTGTCCCAGTCGCTGCGTACAAAGGCCACGCTGGCATTCTGCCCGGCGGCCCGCAGCATGGCCGCCAGTGTCAGCGCCATGTCCTTGCAGTCGCCAAAACCACGCTGTTCGATCTGCGCCAGCGTAAACGGCACCGAGCCGTTTTCCGACATGCGCCAGTCGCCCATGTAGCGGATGCGGTCGTTGACGTCTTCCAGCAGTTGCGCCACCTGCTGCTGCCAGGGTTGGCCGTAAGCGGCCTTGACCGCACGCTGCGCCAGCGGCGGCAGCGGTGCGGCCAACAGGCGGCTGATGGCCTGCGCCACCGGCCGCTCCGCCACGCGCGCATCGGCCACGGTGCTGATGTCCAGCTGGGCCTGACGGCGCAACTTGAGGCGGCGGCTGCCTTCGGTGGTCGCCAGGTACAGCGGCGCGCGCAGCTGTACCTGCAGCTGGTGGCTATCGCTGCTGGCCGTCACCGCGACCTGCTGCTGCGGGTCATCCAACTTCCAGAACAGGGGTTGCGCCGAACTGACGCGGTACTGCAGCCGGTCGTAGCGCATGTCGTCGCTGCCGAGCACCAGCCGTTTGGCCAGCATGGCAAACGGTTTGACCACCGGCGAGACGCGACGGTAGTGCAGCACCAGCTTGCTGCCCACCCTGACTTCCGGAAAAGCCAGTTTCAGGAACTGGTAGCCATCGAAGCCGTTCTCGCCCGGCGCGGTGCCCTGCTGCCGGTCACGTGCCGTCACCGCGATGCGCTGGCCATCCGGCTGCAGCGTGTAGGCGGTGGTCACCTCCAGCCGGTCTTCCGCTTCCGACCACAACGTCTGAGTACCGTTATCGTCGCGCCCGGCCTCGCGTAGTACGGTAATGCGCTGTTCAATCTGGCAATCGCTACCGCTGTTGATGTCCCAGCGGCAGGATTCGCTGCGTTCCAGCGCGGCCGGCGCCTCGTCCGGCGCGCGCATGGCCGCCACGGATGGCAGGCTGGCGCCAGCCAGCAGGCAGGTGGCAAGCAGGTATTTCATCGCCCAAGTATCCTCACAATAAACCGGCGGATGGCACCGGCCAGTCGGCAATATATACCAATACCATATCAATGGTTGCGCAACTTCGCCCCCGCACGGCACGCGGCACGCCGGTCAGCCGGCAAGAAAAAACCGCAGCTCAGGGCTGCGGTTCCGGGGGTCAGCTACGACGGCTGCGGCGGGCGCGGGTGGCCGGTGGTCTTGGCTCCTGCGCGGGTGCCGCGTCGGCCACTGGCGGCGGTGTCGCCGGAGCGGCCTTGGCCGGACTGCGGCGTCGACTGGCCGGTTTTTCTGCCGGCGTCTCCGCGGCCGGAGCCTCGGCTGTTGCCGCCCGCTTGGCCGGGCTCCGCCGTGCCGGCTTGGGCGCCGCCACTTCCGCCGGCGGGGTTTCCGGCGCAGCGTCGCGCTTGGGCACCGCTTTGACGGCCGGTTTGGCAGCAACGTTGGCCGCAGGCGCTACCGGTTTCGACACAGCCTTGGCGGCGGGTTTCGATGCGGTGTTGGCTGCCGGCTGGCGGCGCTGATTGGCCGCCTTGTCGCCGGCTTTATGCTCCGGCTTGCGATCACGGCCATGGCGACGCACCGGTGCGGCGGTATCGCCACCTTGACCGGCGGCATCGCGCCCCACCCCGATCAGGGCAAAGTCCACCTGGGCGCTGTCCAGATCGGCACGCATCACCTTGATGGTGACAACATCGCCCAGCTGGTATTTCAGGCCGCTCTTCTCGCCGATGATGGCCTGCTGCTCCTTATGGAAATGGAAGTAATCCTTGCCCAGCTCGGAGATGTGCACCATGCCTTCCACGTACAGGCCATCCAGCAACACGAAGATGCCAAAGCCGGCCACCGCGCTGATCTTGCCGGTGAACACTTCGCCCACCTTGTCACGCATGTAGTAGGTCTTGAGCCAGGACTGCACGTCGCGGCTGGCATCGTCGGCGCGGCGCTCGGCCATCGAGCAGTGCATGCCCAGCTGCTCCCACTTGCCCGGCTTGTATTTCTTGTCGCTCAGAATCGCCTTGATGGTGCGATGCACCAGCAGGTCCGGGTAACGGCGGATCGGCGAGGTGAAGTGGGTATAGGCCTCGTAGGACAGGCCGAAGTGACCCAGATTGCCCGGCTGATACACTGCCTGCTGCATGGAGCGCAGCAGCATGGTCTGGATCATCGGCGCATCCGGCCGCTCGCGCACGGCATCGGCCAGCGCGGCGTAGTCCTTGGTGGTCGGCTTGTCGCCGCCGCCCAGCTGCAGACCTTTCAGGCGCAGGAAGGATTGCAGCTGCTCCAGCTTCTCCGGCGTCGGGCCTTCGTGCACGCGGAACAGGCCCTTGTGCTCGTGCTTGAGGATGAACTCGGCAGCACAAACGTTGGCCGCCAGCATGCATTCCTCGATCAGGCGGTGCGCCTCGTTGCGTACCACCGGCACGATCTGGCTGATCTTGCCGTTGTCGTCGAACAGCATCTGTGTTTCGGTGGTGTCGAAATCCACCGCGCCGCGCTTCTTGCGCTGCTCCAGCAGCTGCTGGAACAAGGCGTACAGCGTTTCCAGCTGCGGCTTGAGCTTGTGCTCGCCGTTTTCGGACAGCAGCTGCCACACCTGGGTATAGGTAAAGCGGAACTGCGAACGCATTACCGCCGGGTAGAACTGGTATTTCTTCACCTTGCCGCGTGCGGAAATCTGCATATCGCACACCATGCACAGGCGATCAACGTCTGGATTCAGCGAGCAGATACCGTTGGACAGCTCTTCCGGCAGCATCGGGATCACCCGGCGCGGGAAATACACCGAGGTACTGCGCTCGCGTGCATCGATATCCAGCGCGTCGCCGGGGCGTACATAGTGGCTGACGTCGGCGATGGCCACGATCAGGCGATAGCCCTTGCCGCTTTTCTCGGCATACACCGCGTCGTCAAAGTCGCGTGCGGTTTCGCCGTCGATGGTAACCAGCGGCAGCTCACGCAGATCGACGCGGTCCTTGATGTCGCGCTTGCCCACCTTCTGGCTGGTGCCCTTGGCCTGCGCCAGCGCATCGTCGGAGAACACGTGCGGCAGATCGTGCTTGCGCAGCGCGATCTCGATTTCCATGCCCGGATCGGCGTAATCGCCCAGCACTTCGCTGACCTTGACGATGGCCTGGCGGTGCTCGTCCGGGTAATCGACGATGTCCACCATTACTACCTGGCCATCGCTGGCGCCATCTTCACCGCCGGCTTCCACCAGCATTTCATGATTGATACGGCGATCTTCCGGCACCACGAACCACACGCCGCGCTCGCGATAGATGCGCGCGATCAGGCGGCTGGTGCCGCGTTCGATGATTTCGGCAATGCGGCCTTCCTGACGGCCGCGGCGATCGACACCGGCCACGCGCACCATCACCCGGTCGCCGTGCATCACTTTGCGCATCTCGCGCTCGGGCAGGAAGATATCGTCGCCGTCGGCGGCTTCGCGCATGGCAAAACCGAAGCCATCACGGTGACCGCTGACGCGACAAGGAATCAGATCCAGCTTCTGGGCGACGCAGATATCGCCCTTGCGATTGATGAGAATCTGCCCGGCACGTTCCATCGCGCGCAAGCGGCGCTCGAACAGGTCGAGCTCATTGTCGTAAATAGGGAAAACTGCGGCCAACTCTTCGGCATGCATCGGCACGCCATTTTTTTCGAGGACTTCGAGAACAAATTCGCGACTAGGTAAGGGATTGTCGTACTTGGCTTTTTCGCGCGCAAGATAAGGATCCTGCAGGCGCAAAGGGGTATTTTTACTGTTTCTTCGCTTGGTAGCCATTGACACACTCAAAAAGTTCTTTATAATGCGTGCTTCTTCGATGTGCTGCAGCGAAAAAGCAACGCATCGATGATACAGCAAAGCAAAGCCCAGGTGGCGGAATTGGTAGACGCACTAGGTTCAGGTCCTAGCGGTGGCAACACTGTGGAAGTTCGAGTCTTCTCCTGGGCACCACTACTTTGCTAGCTGTAACAATCCGGAAGGCCCAGGTGGCGGAATTGGTAGACGCACTAGGTTCAGGTCCTAGCGGTGGCAACACTGTGGAAGTTCGAGTCTTCTCCTGGGCACCAGCGGCAAGCTGATGCCCTCCGGATAAAAAATTTGCGATGTGCCCAGGTGGCGGAATTGGTAGACGCACTAGGTTCAGGTCCTAGCGGTGGCAACACTGTGGAAGTTCGAGTCTTCTCCTGGGCACCAACAAGTTTCTTGTTGTTGGTGTTCACACATCAGCAACACACAATCAGGTTTTAGCCCAGGTGGCGGAATTGGTAGACGCACTAGGTTCAGGTCCTAGCGGTGGCAACACTGTGGAAGTTCGAGTCTTCTCCTGGGCACCAGCATAAAGAGCTGCAGACAATGTCTGCAGCTCTTTTGCATTTCCGCCGCAACAAGCAAAAACCCCGCCGTAGCGGGGTTCTGTCGTTGACAGTCAGCTGATGCCGGGCAGGCTGCGCGGCAGCCTCGGGTTAAGATGCCCCCCTACCGGCTGCACCACCTCTCCGTTATTCAGCATCCGCTCCTCGTCCACACTCAACCAGCGCTTCGCCAGCAGACTGCCAGTCACCACCGCCTTGTCGACATCCTTGCACGACAGGCACACCGGTTTGCCCTTGCGCTCGCGAATCGCCTGATCCACCCGCGCACCATGCAGCACCCGGCCTTTTTCCTGCTGCCAGGACAGCAAGGTGTTGGCCAGATAGCGGTAGGACGGATCCTTCATGCCATAAACATCACGATAGGCGGTCAACCACAACTCGCCGGCCTCGTCTTCGTTCAGCACCAGCGGCTGATAGGCGATGGTCACCAAGGCACCAACATTCACCCAGTCCGCCAGCGCCAGGGCGTTTTCATTGCGCAGCCGCACGCAACCGTGGCTACGCACGCCAGGCACGCTTCCCGGCTGGTTGGTGCCATGAAAGCCCAGCCCCAGCCGCGGCTCGCCGAAGCGAATGAACACCTTGCCCAGCGGATTATCCGGCCCCGGCGGAATTTCAGTCTTCACCGGCTTACCCTGTTTGGCCATTTCAGCCTGAATAGACTTGGGGATATGCCAGGTCGGGTCGCGATAAATACCGGTAACGCTGTAGTTACCGGTAGGCGTCTGGGTAATCTGCTTGCCGACGGCAATCGGATAGGTCTTGAGCAGTAGGCCATCCTGGTACAAATGCACCCGGGTCTGCGGCAGATTCACCACCAGATGCTGCCCCTGCGCAGCAATGGCAACATCCGGCTCTGGCTCGGCAGCCAGCGCCGTTAAGGAGTAGCTCGTCAACAGGCTGCAGATCAGCCCCAGACGCAGCATGGACGGGATAGGTGATACGGTTTGCATAGCCGTGATGGTACCAGATGGTCCCTCGTTTGTTGCATTGCGATAGATAGCGGCCATTGCCGTGCGTTTTACTGTGGTTTCTGCGACAATTATCGCCTTTGCCCTAGCATTTTGACTTACAAAACAATGACTCAACAGCAGCTTGCCCATATCGAATCACTGGACCACGAAGGCCGAGGTGTTGCCCACATAGACGGCAAGACCATCTTCATCGAAGGCGCCCTGCCCTACGAGACCGTGACCTACAGCAGCTTCCGCAAAAAGCCCAGCTACGAAAACGCAGTTGCCGTCGATATTATCAAGGAAAGCTACATGCGCGCCGAACCGGCCTGCCCGCACTTCGGTGTGTGTGGCGGCTGTTCGATGCAGCATGTCGAATTCAGCGCCCAGGTCGCCATCAAGCAGCGCGTACTGGAAGACAACCTGACGCGGCTTGGCAAGGTAAAGCCGCAAGTGGTGATGACCCCGATCGCGGGCCCGACCTGGGGCTACCGCCATCGCGCACGCCTGTCCGCCCGGCTGGTTGAGAAAAAAGGCGGCGTGCTGGTGGGCTTCCACGAAAAGCGCTCCAGCTTCATTGCCGACATGCGCGAATGCCGCGTGCTACCCAAGCATATTTCCGACCTGATCGTGCCGCTGCGCGAGATGATCATCAAGCTGTCGATCAACAACCGCATGCCGCAGGTGGAAGTCGCGGTCGGTGCCGAGGTGGATATCCTGGTGTTCCGCAATATGGATGCCATTACCGATGCAGACTTCGGGATTCTGCAGAAGTTCTCCGACCAGCACTCACAACCCAAGCGTCCGCTGCAAATCTGGCTGCAACCCAAGGGGCCGGAGACCTGCTATCCGCTCTATCCGCTGGATGCGCCCAAGCTGACCTATCGCCTGCGCGATTTCAGCGTGGAAATGCCGTACTACCCCACCGAATTCACCCAGGTAAACCCGGAAATCAACAATGTGATGGTCAGCCGCGCGCTGCGCCTGCTGGAACCCAAGGCCGGCGAGCGCATCGCCGACATGTTCTGCGGCATCGGCAACTTCACCCTGCCTATCGCCCGTAGCGGCGCCGATGTGCACGGCATGGAAGGCAGCGAGGCGCTGGTGAAGCGCGCGGTGGAAAACGCCACCCACAACCAGCTGCAGCACAAGGTGAGCTACGAGATGGCCAACCTGTTCGAAGTGACCGAGGAATCGTTCGCCGCCTTGGGCAAGTTCGACAAGATGCTGATCGACCCGCCGCGCGACGGCGCCATCCAGCTGGTAAAAGCCATCACCGAGGAAACCGCGCCGCAACGCATCGTGTACGTATCCTGCAACCCGTCCACCCTGGCGCGCGACGCCGGCGTGCTGGTGCACACCAAGGGCTACACGCTGAAATCTGCCGGCATCGTTAACATGTTCCCGCACACCGCGCACGTCGAGTCCGTCGCCTGGTTCGAAAAAACCGGGCCGTGCAAGACCCACGCCGAGCTAGAAGCCATGGAAGCCGAGGAAGAAGCGCAGCGCGCCGCCGCCCGCGAGGTAGCCATTGCCGCCCGTCTAGAGCGTGAGGCCACGCTGGCTGAGCAGCAGGCCGCGGAAAAAGCCGAAAGGTTGGCCGCAAAAGCCGCTCGCACTGCCGAGTTCCACGCCCGCACCCAGGCCAACGCCGAGAAGCGCGCCGCTTACGAGGCACGGCAGGCAGAGGATGGTGGCGCAGCGCAATAAGCCCGCCCACCACCACCCAAAACAGCCAGCATCTGCTGGCTGTTTCTTTTTGCCCCCTCCCTCGTCGCCCAGCACCCCCGCCTTGCCCCCTGACCCCGCCTTGCCGACAATACGTTGGAATAGCCATGGCCAGCGGGCTTGCCGTCATGCGGCCAACCGGGAGGTGATATGAACATCAGTAAGCAGCATCTGCAGCAGGCGGCCGCGCACGGGCTGCTGAGCAGGGAGCAGGCCGAGGCGCTGTGGGCGTTTCTGCAGCAGCAGGACGAGGCGACACCGCTCTTCCAGCTCACCCACATCCTGTACTACCTGGGCGGCATGATCGCCATCGGCGCGATGACGCTGTTCATGAACCTGGGCTGGGAGCGCTTTGGCGGTGGCGGACTGCTGCTGATTTCGCTGCTGTACGCCGTGGCCGCGCTGGGCTGCAGCCGCTGGCTACTGCAGCAACAGCTGCCGATACCGGCCGGCATTCTGGCCACGCTGGCGGTGTGCATGACGCCACTAGCGGTGTACGGGCTGCAGAGCATGCTGGGCCAGTGGCCGGTCAACACCCATTATCAGGACTACCACCGCTATATCGACTGGCGCTGGCTGCAGATGGAGCTGGTCACCTTGGCCGCCGGCAGTATTGTGCTGCAGCGGCTGCGGCTACCATTTCTGGTGCTGCCTATCGCCGTGACGCTGTGGTACCTGAGCATGGATCTGGCGCCAATGCTGTTCGACCCGGAATATGTCGGCCACTACTGGCGGCAGTGGGTGTCGCTGTGGTTCGGTCTGGCCATGCTGCTGCTGGCGTTCTGGGTGGACCTGCGCAGCCGCAGCGGCAAGGACTACGCGTTCTGGCTGTACCTGTTCGGCACACTGGCGTTCTGGGGCGGGCTAAGCCTGATGAACAGCGACAGCGAGCTGAACAAGTTCATCTATCTGTGTATCAACCTGCTGATGATCCTGGCCAGCGCAGTGCTGGCGCGGCGGGTGCTGGCGGTATGCGGCGCGCTGGGCTGCGCCGGCTATCTGGGACACCTGGCCTACCAGGTGTTCCGCGACAGCCTGCTGTTCCCCTTCGTGCTGACGCTGATCGGGCTGGGGGTGATCTGGCTGGGCATTCAATGGCAGCGCCACGAGCACAGCATTACAGGCAAGCTGCGCGCCAGCCTGCCCGCAGAATTGCAGGCGCTGCTGGCCCGGCGCCACTGACAACCACCGCTACCCACGCCTTGCCCGACAGAACAGCCGCGTGCCTGGCCATGCGGCCCCGCGGCTACGGCGCCTCCACCAGTTGCGTCAGCAACTGCAACGATTGCTGCCAACCGATATAGCAGCCTTCCAGCGGAATCGCGGCGGGAATACCCTCCTGCACAATGCTGACCTCGGTGCCGCAGGACACCGCGTTGAAAGTGATGGTGGTGCGCATCTCGCCCAGCAGATTAGGGTCGTCGAAGCGGTCGGTGTGACAGATGCGCTGGCCGGGCACCAGCTCCAGGTATTCACCGCCAAAACTATGGCTCAGGCCGCTGCCGAGATGGGTAAACGACATGCGGTAGCTGCCGCCGGTGCGGGCGTCGATGCTGTGCACGCGGCCGGTGTAGCCGTGCGGCGGCAGCCACTTGGCCAGTGCGTCGGCGTCGAGAAAGGCGCGGTATAGTTTGTCGGGGGTGGCGCAGATCACGCGGTGCAGGTGTACGGTGTGAGTGCTCATGCTGGCTCCAGTGGCGGGGACTACCCCCGCAGTGTAGGACAGCCCCTGCGGTTTGCCGTGCTATGTCATTGCGGCCAACTCCGCCACCCGCTGCAGGCCACGCTGGTAGGCATCGCTCCACGGGTAGCAGCAGGACAGCCGCAGGCAGTTGCGGTAGCGCCCGCGCGGCGAGTACAACGCGCCCGGCACCAGCAGCATCTTTTCGGCGTAGGCGGCGCGCGACAGCGCCAGCGAGTCGGCATCGCCCGGCAGCTCCACCCACAGCACGCAGCCACCGGTAGGCGAGGTGGCGCGGGTGCCGGGCGGAAAATAGTTGGCCACCACGTCCTGCAGCCGCGACATCTGCGACTGGTAATGGCGACGCAGGAAGCGCAGGTGCTGGTCGTAGGCGCCGTCCTGCAGGTAGCTGGCCAGGGTTTCTTCCAGCAGCCGCGGCTGCGACAGCGAGGAAGCGAACTTGAGCCGCGTCAGCTCGCGACGATAGCGCCCCGGCGCGATCCAGCCGGTGCGAAAGCCCGGCGCCAGCGTCTTGTTGAAGCTGCCGCACAGCAGCACGTAGCCGTCGCGGTCGAAGGCCTTTACCGCATCCGGCGTCAGCTGGCCGTAGAACAGGTCGGCGTGCGGACAATCCTCGATCAGCGGCACCTTGTGCTCGTTCACCAGTGCGGCCAACCTTTTCTTGTTCTCCAGCGGCATGGTGGCGCCCAGCGGGTTGTGTACCGTGGGCATGGCCACTATGGCATTGAGCCGCCCCTCGCTCAGCAGCAGCTCCAGCGCATCCAGCGACAACCCGGTAGTGGGGTGAGTCGGAATCTCGATCACCTTCAGCCCCAGGCTTTTCAGCAGCGGCAGCAGCAGGAAATAGGTGGGCGATTCCAGGCCGATGGTGTCGCCGTGCTTGCACACCGTGCGCAGTGCCAGCTGCAGCGCCTCGGTACAGCCATTGGTGGTGACGATGTCGTCTGCCGTCAGCGCCACACCCCAGGCCAGTGCGCGGCGCGCCACCTGCTCGCGCAAAGCGAGCGAACCCGGCGGGTAGCTGTAGTCGGTGGCCAGCTCCGGCTGCTCGCGGGTGAGCTTGCCGAGGATGCTTTTCAGCCGGTTGGTGGGGTAGAAATCGCTGCCGCGCGGCGAGGCCATCGACAGGTCGAGATAGCCCGGTTGCTGCTGCGCGGCCAACACCAGCTCAATGTTGTCCAGCACCTCGTCGCCGGTGGCCACGGTGCCGCTCTGGCGGCGCATGTGCGGCAGCGGCAGCCGCGTCTGCGCCCGCACGTAGAAGCCGGACTGCGGCCGCGCCTCCACCAGGCCGCGTTCTTCCAGCAGCCGGTAGGCGGACAGGATGGTGGCCGGGCTCACCTGGTACTGCTCGCAGGCCTTGCGCACCGATGGCATCTTCTGCCCCGGCTGCAGCACGCCGCGCTGCATCATGGTGGTCCATTCGCCCACCAGCCGCATGTAGAGGGATTCTTGCGCCATATTGCACCTGCACAGTTTGGGGCTTTGCCGACCATAACAGTTCTACCAACAGCAAACTGTTATGGTTTCAAATTGAAATTTCTGAATCTGTTATTGTAGCGCGGCAATGCCTATCATCACAGCCATCGAAAACAGCTTTGTGATGCAGCGCCATGAATACCGCAGCACTGGTGATCTACCTGGCCGTAATGGCCATCACCCCCGGCCCCAACAACCTGATCCTGGCCGCCTCCGGCCTGAATCACGGCTTCCGCCGCACCGTGCCGTCACTGTTCGGCATCGCCACCGGCATTGCGCTGCAGGCGGCCATCATCATCGTGTTCATGGGCCAGCTGGCCGGGCTGCTGGGCAGCGTCAAGCCGCTGCTGACCGTGGCCGGCTGCAGCTACCTGCTGTACCTGGCATGGCAGATCCAGCGCAGCAGCGTGCTGGACGACGAGGACGGCGCCAGCAAGCCGATGTCGTTCATGGGAGGCATCTGGTTCCAGTGGCTCAACCCCAAGACCTGGATGATCAGCCTGAACATGGGCATGGTGTTCCTGCCGCAGAGCATGCCGGCCAGCCAGGCGGCAGTGCTGTTCTTCGTGGTGGTGTTCGCCACCATGATGCCGTGCATCAGCGTGTGGGCCGGTGCCGGCGTGGCGCTGCAGCGCCTGCTGCATACCCCGCGCCGCATGCGCCTGTTCAATACCGCTATGGCGCTGACCCTGGCCGCCACCGCAGTGTGGCTGCTGCTGGCCAATCTGCCGGCCAGCCCTGCCCTGCCGGCCGGCCTCAACGCCTGATCCCACCGTACCCACAGTTGGCCGCATTGCCGCAAGGCATGCGGCCAACTTGCTTTGCAGCATGGTTTGCCCACGCTTTGGCCGGCAACGTACAATAGCCCCCTTTACCGATCTTCAGTTCAGGCGTAGACCATGATCCGCACCCGTTTTGCCCCCAGCCCCACCGGTTTCCTGCACATCGGTGGCGTGCGCACCGCGCTGTTTTCCTGGGCCTTTGCCCGCAAGCATGCCGGCACCTTCGTGCTGCGCATCGAAGACACCGACCTGGAGCGCTCCACCCCGGAATCGGTGAAGGCAATCCTGGACGGCATGCACTGGGTAGGCCTGGACTACGACGAAGGCCCGTTCTACCAGACCCAGCGCTTCGATCGTTACAAGGATGTGATCCAGCAGCTGCTGGCCAGCGGCCACGCCTACCACTGCTACATGAGCAAGGAAGAGCTGGACGCGCTGCGCGCACAGCAGGAAGCCAACGGCGAGAAGCCGCGCTACAACCGCCTGTGGCGCCCGGAAGCCGGCAAGACCCTGCCGGCGATTCCGGCCGGCGTGCAGCCGGTGGTGCGCTTCAAGAACCCGATCGGCGGCTCGGTGGTGTGGGAAGACGCGGTGAAAGGCCGCATCGAGATCAGCAACGACGAGCTGGACGACCTGATCATCGCCCGCCCGGACGGCAGCCCCACCTACAACTTCTGCGTGGTGGTGGACGACTGGGACATGAACATCACCCACGTGATCCGCGGTGACGACCACGTGAATAACACCCCGCGCCAGATCAACATCCTCAAGGCACTGGACGCGCCGCTGCCGGTATACGCGCACCTGCCGATGATCCTCAACGAGAACGGCAACAAGATGTCCAAGCGCCGCGACGCGGTGAGCGTGGTGGACTACGCTGCCAAGGGCATCCTGCCGGAAGCGCTGCTGAACTATCTGGCACGCCTGGGCTGGGGCCACGGCGACGAGGAATTCTTCAACATGGAACAGTTCGTGGAATGGTTCAGCCTGGAGGCGGTAAGCCCGTCCGCCAGCCGCTTCAACCACGAAAAATTCATGTGGCTGAACGCGCAGCACATCAAGGCTGCCGACAACCAGCGCCTGGCCGGGCTGATTGCCGACCGCCTGGCTGCGGCCAACGTTGATACTTCCAGCGGCCCTGCCCTGGCCGATGTGGTGGCACTGGTGAAAGAGCGCATCCAGGACCTGAACGCGCTGGCGCAGGAAGTGGACTACTTCTACGCCAAGCGCGAGCCGCAGGCTGCCGACGTGGAAAAACACCTGTCCGGCGACAGCCGCGAACGCATGCTGCGTTTTGCCGACCAGCTGGCCGCATTGGAAGCCTGGAGCGCCGAGAGCATCCACGAGCTGTTCAAGCCATTCTGCGCCGAGGAAGGCATCAAGATGGGCCAGCTGGGCATGCCGCTGCGCGTGCTGGTATGCGGCACCACCCAGACCCCGTCGGTGGATGCGGTACTGGCGCTGATTGGCAAGGATGAGGTCGTGCGCCGCCTGCGTGCCTGACAAGGTTGGCCGCACCACAAAACCCCGGCAACATGCCGGGGTTTTTGTTTGCCGATAGGGCGGCCGCCGCTGTCAATGGTCCGGGGCAGCAGTGCCGGCTGCGGCCACATCCGAGGCAACCATCATGCCCCACCAGGCCAATGACAGTAGCTGCGCGCCATCGGCGCCACGTTGCTGCGGCTACTAGGCCACAAGCGCGGCGAATGCCCCCCCCCCCGGCGACATGCATCCAGCCGTGCCCGCCCGGCAGCAATGCAAAAAGCCAAATCACCGTGACGGTTGATTTGGCTTTTTAAATTCTGGTCGGGGTGAGAGGATTCGAACCTCCGGCCTCTACGTCCCGAACGTAGCGCTCTACCAGGCTAAGCTACACCCCGAAATTAAGTTTTGTTGCAAGACACAGCTCTGGTCGGGGTGAGAGGATTCGAACCTCCGGCCTCTACGTCCCGAACGTAGCGCTCTACCAGGCTAAGCTACACCCCGCATTAGGCTGCACTTGCAATATGAATGAAATGGTCGGGGTGAGAGGATTCGAACCTCCGGCCTCTACGTCCCGAACGTAGCGCTCTACCAGGCTAAGCTACACCCCGCCGTGAATTCATTCATCGTGAAAGACAGTTAGATCGCTGCGTTTTTGCGCTACAATCTGTCGATCACTGAGGCGAAAGATTATCTATCAATTATGTGGTTTAAGCAACTCTCTTTTTTCCGTCTGGATGAAAACTTTGCCATCGACGGTGACAAGCTGGCCGATGCGCTGGCCACCCGCCCTTTCCAGCACTGTAGCGGCCTGGACTGGTTCAGCGAGGGCTGGGTAACCCCCGCCGGACACCTGGATAGCCCGCTGTACCAGCAGCGCAATTACCGCCTGCTCAGCCTGCGTCGCGAGGACAAGGTACTGCCTGCCGGCGTCATCCGCGACCATCTGGACAGCAAGATCAGCCAGATCGAAGCCGAGGAGCTGCGCAAGGTTGGCCGCAAGGAGAAACTGGCGCTCAAGGAGCAGATCACCGACGACTTGCTGCCGCGCGCCTTCACCCGCTCCAGCCGCACCACCGCCTATCTCGATAGCCAGCGCGGCTGGCTGATGGTCGATAGCGGCACCGCCAGCAAGGCCGAAAATCTGGTGTCGCAACTGCGCGAGGCGCTGCCGCCGTTCCCGGCCGCACTGCCGCGTACCGCGCTGTCGCCACACGCGGCGATGACCGACTGGCTGGCCAGCGGCGAAGCCCCCGGCGGCTTCGAACTGGACGCCGAATGCGAGCTGAAAGATGGCAGCGAAAACGGTGCCGTGGTGCGCTGCACCCGCATCGACCTGACCGCGGACGAGATCCGCCAGCACATTGCCACTGGCAAGCAAGCCACCCGCCTGGGCCTGATCTGGCGCGAGCGCATCCGCTTCGTGCTGACCGACCAGCTGCAATTGAAGCGCCTGCAGTTCCTCGATGTGCTGCAAGAAGAAGCCAGCCAGGCCGGCGACGATATGGCCAGCCTGTTCGAAGCCACCTTCCTGCTGATGGCGGAAGAGCTGGGCGAGCTGGTGGACGAGCTGGTCATGGCGCTAGGCGGGCTGGATGACAGCCAGCGTGCGGCCAACCCTGCCCCGGTGCTTGCCGCCGGCAACAGCGACGCCGCTAGTAGCAACAGCGACGACGTGCCCTGGGATTAACCGCAGCTCCCGCCGGTAAGACAGAAGCGCCAGCTGCAGGTTCGTACCCTGCGCTTGGCGCTTTATTGTTTCCACCACCGCGCGCGATAGCGGACGTGCGCGGTCGCTGCCGGAGCCACCCTCCCCCCACTCGGGCGCGCAGGCCACCACTGAACGGCCGTTGCCGCACAAAAAAAATCGCCCGTTCCGGCGGGAACGGGCGGTCTCTGATGATGGTGAGACAGAAGCAACGGGACAGACTCTCAAGCGGGGATCTGCATGCAGACTCCGCAATACACATTCAGCAAACCCCGTGCCAGCCGCAAGCAGCCTGGCAGCGCCGGAGGCGCACGCATAATGGCACTGACATCGGCCAGTCACGCCCAGAAGCAGTGCGTCATGCCCCGTATTGAGACTTGCCTCTCGGCGAACTGTCTGGCGACTACCGTTGTGATAAAAATCGTGTACGCTTGAGTGTGTTTAAAGTCTACTGCCATCCCTCCGATGAATATCAAGGCCAGTAAAACAAGCACTGCCGCGCCGCCGGAACCGCCACCGTTGCCGCCGCTGGAGAACGAAACCTACCTGGCCAGCCAGGCCGTTACCCATGGCGACCAATTGCTGGCGCTCAACAGCAACGGCAATATCATCTACGTATTCGCGCGGCGCAGCCTGGCCAAGACCCAGCTATCCGACTTTTACCGCATCCAGTTCCAGGCTTATGCCATGGTGCAGGGCACGCAGTGGAAAACCATGCAGGGCGAAGCCAGCGACTGGATGAATACCCGCAACTGCCTGCAGGTGAGCGTGGATCACGCGCGGCGCATGGTGCAGTTCGGCCCGCGCTCCGGCTTCTTGCTAAGCCCGGAGATTGCCAATCTGGGGCTGACCAGCTACGCCTACGCCCAGATTATCCAGTGGCTGAAGAACCACTTTGCCGATTACAGCGTGCCGCCCACTACCCTGCCCAGCCCGGAGGCAGACGGCGAAGAAGCGCGCATCAAACGCAATTCCCGCCTGGCGGCACAGGGTTTTGACTTTGAATGGCTGGACAGCGAGCAACGCTCCGGCCGCTATTTCAAGGAGCGCGTTGGGCAGCTGATCAGCAGCTGGGAAACCGACAAGATCACCGAGGTGCCGCTCAGCCTGCTGCTGGACAGCGTGGCGCGGCTGGATGGCGAGAAACTGGAACTACAAAAACAGCTGAATGCAGTCAAGCAGCAGGAGCGTTCACTGGAGGTATCGCTGGCCAAGGAACGGCATACCAACCTGATACTGACCGGTGTGACCTGCTTTGTACTGGTATTCACCCTGCTGGGCATCTTCGGCCTGTACTAAGCCGCCGCCACTCGCCATCGGGGCCAAACGCTGCGCGTTTGGCCCCGATGTTTTGGCATAAGTAGCACAACTGCGCCAAGGCGCGCCGCCGCCTAATCGAAACCCAGCGGGCGCGGTTTTTCCACCGGCATGCCGGCAGCTAGCCAGGCATCAAAGCCCCCCGCAATCGACACTACATCCTGGTATCCCATTTCCTGCATGACCCGTGCCGCCAGCGCCGCCCGGCCACTGCTCTTGCAATACAGCAGCACCGTGCGGCCAACCTCGGCAAGCGCAGGGTCACCTGACAAACGGAACTCCAGCAAGCCACGCGGGATGTTCAGCGCGCCGGCCAGGTGTCCGGCGGCAAACTCCTCCGGCTCGCGCACATCCAGCAGCAGCGACTGGCCCGCCGCCAGCAGTTGTTGCGCTTGCGGCAACGAACATTCCTGGATCTGGGCCTTGGCTGCCGCCACCAGATCATGTGCCGTTTGCTTGAGCATTGCGTTCTCCTCGACTAATGGTGAAGTCACACCGGCAGACATTGCCAGCGTCTCCCAGCTTGTACATTATAGTTTTTTATATTATGTTTCAAGACATAGAAATTCGGCCAATGCCGACGGAGAGCATCGCCCATGTTCCGCACCAACCTGCTGCTCGCCAGCCTGCTGCTACTGCCCAGCGTCTACGCCGCACCACTGGCTACCCTCCTGTTGGGCGACAGTGCCAGCGCCCGGCAATACAGCACCCAGGGTGTGATCCAGTCGCAGCGCAGTGCGCAGCTGTCGGTGCCGGTGGCCGGCCGGCTGACCGCCCTCAACGTCCGCGCCGGACAGCAGGTAGCCACCGGGCAACTGCTGGCACAGGTGGATGGCGAAGCGGCGCAGCAGACTGCCGCCGCCAGCCAGGCGCAGATCGCTGCGGCCAACGCCCAGTTGGCGCAGGCACGCCGTGACTACCAGCGCAGCGCCAAACTCGCTGCCGAGCACTTTCTGAGCGGCGCGGCACTGGATCAGGCCCGAGCTCAGCTGCAAACCGCCGAAGCGCAGGCGCGGGCACAAATCGCCGCCGCCCGCGCCGCCGGCGCCCAGGCCGGGCTGTACCGCCTCACCGCGCCGTTTGCCGGCACCATCGCCCGCGTCAACGGCGACCAGGGCGCGCTGGCCATGCCGGGGCAGCCGATTGTCGAGCTGTACGACCCGAACGCGCTGCGCGTGGAGCTGCAGCTGCCGGCCAGCGCCTATGCCGCTATCCGCCAGGATGCCCCGGTGAGCCTGAGCTGGCGCGGCCAGGCGCTGCAAGTTGGCCGCGTCGAGTGGTTTCCGGCCACCGACGCCGGCAGCCAGACCCGCACCGTGCGCATCAACCTGGCGGCCGGCAGCAAACCAGCAGTGGGCGAGATGGCCAGCGCCAGCTTTGTTACCCGTGGCCAGCCTGACGTACGCCTGAGCGTGCCGGCCACTGCCGTCAGCCACCAGCGCGAATTCGATGCCGTCTACGTGGTGGATGCCGCCGGCAAACCCGGCCTGCGCTACGTACGACTGGGCACGCCGCAGGGCAATGCCTACCCGGTGCTGTCCGGCCTGAAGGCCGGCGAGCGCATTGCGGCCAACGCCGAACAGGCGGCAGCCCTGGCAATCTCTCGCGCAGGAGCACACTGATGCACGCTAGCGACAAGATGGGCATCGCCGGCCGGCTGGCGGCCTACTTCCAGCAGGCACGCATCACCCCGCTGATCGCACTGGTGGCGCTGCTGCTGGGCCTGTTCGCGGTGCTGGTGACACCGCGCGAGGAAGAGCCGCAGATCAACGTCACCATGGCCAATGTGCTGATCCCCTTCCCCGGCGCCAGCGCCGACAGCGTGGAAAGCCTGGTAGCCCAGCCGGCGGAGCAGGTGCTGGGCCAGATCGACGGCGTGGACCACGTCTACAGCGTGTCGCGCCCCGGCATGGCGGTGATTACCGTGCAGTACAAGGTAGGCGTGCCGCGCATCGATGCGCTGGTGCGCCTCTATGACACCGTAAACAGCAATGCCGACTGGCTGCCGCCGGGCCTGGGCGTGGGCCAGCCGCTGATCAAGCCCAAGGGCATCGACGATGTGCCCATCGTCACCTTTACCCTGCACAGCCGCGACAACAGCCTGGGCAGCTTTGATCTGGAGCGCATCGCCCACGCGCTGGAAGGCGAACTCAAGCGCGTGCCCGGCACCCGTGAGGTGAGCACCATCGGCGGCCCCGGCCAGGCCATCAACGTGAGCCTGCAGCCGCAAAGGTTGGCCGCCACCGGCCTGACCGTGGACGACCTGCGCCGCGCGCTGGCCGGCGCCAATTTCGCGCTGCCGCTGGGCCAGCTGGTGGACCAGCGTGCCATCACGCTGGAGGCCGGCCCCTTCCTGCAGAATGCGCAGCAGGTGGCCGAGCTGATCGTGGCAGTGCGTGGCGGCAAGCCGGTATACCTGCGCGATGTCGCCGAGGTCAGCGCTGGCGCGCAGCAGCCGTCGCGCTACGTGTGGTTTGGCGATGCCAGCGGCGAATCACCGGCGGTGACCATCAGCGTCACCAAGAAGGCCGGCCAGAACGCGGTGGATATCGCCAACGCGCTGGTGGCGCGCGTCGACCAGCTGCACGGCAGCATGCTGCCGGACAATGTCGAGGTCACCCTCAGCCGCAACTACGGCGCCACCGCCAACGACAAGGCACAGAAGCTGATCCAGAAACTGGCCTTCGCCACCGCCTCGGTGGTGGCGCTGGTGATGCTGGCGCTGGGCCGCCGCGAGGCAGCCATCGTTGGCGTGGCGGTGATCCTGACGCTGACCGCCACCCTGTTCGCCTCCTGGGCCTGGGGCTTCACCCTCAACCGCGTGTCGCTGTTCGCGCTGATCTTCTCCATCGGCATCCTGGTGGACGACGCCATCGTGGTGGTGGAGAACATCCACCGCCACCGCCAGCTGCACCCGGAAACCAGCCTGGGCGAGCTGATTCCGCGCGCGGTGGACGAAGTGGGCGGCCCCACCATCCTGGCCACGCTGACGGTGATTGCCGCGCTGCTGCCGATGGCCTTCGTTTCCGGCCTGATGGGGCCGTACATGAGCCCGATCCCGATCAATGCCTCCATGGGCATGCTGATCTCGCTAGCCATCGCCTTCATCCTCACCCCGTGGCTGTCGCGACTGTGGCTGGCCAAGACCCACCAGCAGCACGACGGCCTGGCCGCAAAGCTGCAGCCGCTGGCCGGCAAGGTGTTCGCGCCGTTCCTGCACCCGCAACGCGGCGGCCGCGCGCGCGCGCTGCTGTGGTTCGGCGTAGCCGGCATGGTGCTGCTGTCGCTGGCATTGCCGGTGGCCAAGCTGGTAGTGCTGAAGATGCTGCCGTTCGATAACAAGTCCGAACTGCAGCTGGTGGTGGACATGCCGGCCGGCAGCCCGCTGGAAGACACTGCCGCGCTGATGCAGAACATGGGTGCGTGGCTGGGCAAGCAGCCGGAAGTGGTCAACTACCAGGCCTATGCCGGCACCGCCGCGCCGATCAACTTCAACGGTCTGGTGCGCCAGTACTACCTGCGCAGTGGCTATGAAAGCGGCGACATGCTGATCAACCTGCTGGACAAACACCAGCGCAGCGAATCCAGCCACCGCATCGCACTGCGTTATCGCCCGGCACTCACCGAGATCGCCCGTCGCTACGGTGCGCGCATCAAGCTGGTGGAAGTGCCGCCCGGCCCGCCGGTGATGGCGCCTATCGTGGCCGAGGTCTACGGCCCGTCCGCCGCCGGCCGCGCCAGCGTGGCACAGCAGCTGGAGGCCGTATTCAAGCGCAGCAGCCATATTGTGGATGTGGACAGCAGCGTGCAGCCGCAAGGCCCGAAAACCGTGCTGCAGATCGACCGCGAAAAAGCCATGCAGCGCGGCGTGCCGCAGGCGGCCATCGTCAGCACCCTGGCCGCAGGCCTGGGCGGCGACAACGCCACCTGGCTGCACGACAACAGCAAGTACCCGGTGCCGGTGCAGTTGCGCCTGCCGCTGGCGGCACAGGCCAATACCGACGCGCTGCTGGCACTGCCGGTGCGTGCCGGCGACGGCAGCGTGCTGCCGCTGTCCGAGCTGGTGCGCGCGGTGCCGGCCGAGGTGGAGCGCGCCCGCATGCGCAAGGACGGCGTGGCGGTGGACTACGTGGTGGGCGACATGGCCGGCGGCGAGGACAGTCCGCTGTACGGCATGTTCGCGATGCGCGGCCAGCTGGCCAGCATCAAGACCGCCAACCTGCAGCCGCTGGGCGAGTATTTCATCCACCAGCCGCAGGACACCCAACGCCAGTACGCCATCAAGTGGGACGGCGAATGGCAGATCACCTATGAAACCTTCCGCGACATGGGCGCCGCCTATGCGGTGGGCCTGGTACTGATCTACCTGCTGGTGGTGGCGCACTTCGGCTCCTACCTGATGCCGCTGATCATCATGGCGCCAATTCCGCTGACCCTGGTGGGGGTGATGCCCGGCCATGCGCTGCTGGGTGCGCCGTTCACCGCCACCAGCATGATCGGCATGATCGCGCTAGCCGGCATCATCGTGCGCAACTCCATCCTGCTGGTGGACTTCATCCGCCTGGAGGTGGCCGGCGGCATGGATTTCGCCACCGCCGTGGTGCGCTCCGCCGCCACCCGCGCGCAGCCGATCGCCTTGACCGGGCTGGCAGCGATGATAGGTGCGCTGTTCATCCTCGACGACCCGATCTTCAACGGTCTGGCCATCTCGCTGATCTTCGGCATTCTGGTCTCCACCCTGCTGACGCTGGTGGTGATCCCGCTGCTGTACTACATCGCCTTCCGTGGCCAGGCCGCGGACACACCACACTGAAAGGAAATCACCATGACCATCGAACGCGCCATCCGCTTTTTTGCCGGCCTGATGATCCTGCTGTCGCTGGCGCTGGGCGCCGAGGCTAGCCCGCTGTTCGTCAGCAAGAACTGGCTGTGGCTGACCGCCTTTGTCGGCGCCAACCTGTTCCAGTTCTCGCTCACCAATTTCTGCCCGCTGGCCATCCTGCTGCAAAAGCTGGGTGTGCCGGAACAGGCCAGCTGCACGGCCAGCAACTGACCTCCCCTCATTCCCCTGGAGCAAAACACCACCATGCTGCAATGGCTGACACGCCTGTTCTCCCCCGCCGCGCCGCCCAGCCTGCCGGTTGGCACCCTGCTGCTCGACGTGCGCGAGCCGCCGGAATACGCCGCCGGCCACGCGCCGGGCGCCATCAACATCCCGCTGGCACAGCTTGGCAGCCAGATCGGCCGCCTGCGGGCCAGCCAGCCGCCGGCACTGGTGCTGTACTGCGCCAGCGGCATGCGCAGCGCCGCCGCCTGCCGCCAGCTGCAACAGGCCGGCTTTGCGCAGGTCCACAACGCCCGCACCCGGCAGCAAGCAGCAGCCTGGCTGGCACAGCCGGCACCATGATCGCGTAGCCCGCTAGCCACACCGCCACTGCCGATGCGATCAAGGTTGGCCGCAGCAGGCCATGCGGCCAACCTTGGCGCATGAAAAAAGGCACCGTCTCTCGACGGTGCCTTTTGCTTACTGCACTACGCGTGGCTTACAGGCCGAACGGGTGACGCAGTACGATGGTTTCTTCGCGGTCCGGGCCGGTGGAAACGATGTCTACCGGGGCGCCGCATACTTCGGCGATACGGGTCAGGTAAGCCTGGGCATTGGCCGGCAGGTCTTCCCAACGCTTAACGCCCACGCTGGATTCGGTCCAGCCCGGCAGGGTTTCGTATACCGGTTCGCACTTGGTCACGGCATCGGAACCGAACGGCAGGATGTCGACCAGCTTGCCATCCAGCATGTAGCCGGTACACAGCTTGATCTCTTCCAGGCCATCCATCACGTCCAGCTTCATCACGCACAGGCCGGACACGCCATTGATCTGGATGGAGCGCTTCAGCGCGGCGGCATCGAACCAGCCACAGCGACGCGGGCGACCGGTCACGGAGCCGAACTCGTTGCCCTGTTTGGCCAGGAAGGCGCCGACCTCGTTGTCCTGCTCAGTCGGGAACGGGCCGGAACCCACGCGGGTGCAGTAACCCTTCACGATGCCCAGCACGTAGTTGAGCATCTGCGGCGGTACACCGGCGCCCGGTGCCGCAGCACCGGCCACGCAGTTGGACGAGGTCACGAACGGGTAGGTGCCGTGGTCGATGTCCAGCAGGGTGCCCTGGGCGCCTTCGAACAGGATCGGGGTGCCGGCCTTGTCCATGTCGTACAGGGTGCGGGATACGTCGGCCACCATCGGCTTGATGCGCTCAGCCTGCTTCATGGTATCGGCCAGGATGGTGTCGTAGCTTACCGGCTCGGCCTTGAGCAGATTGGTCAGCAGGAAGTTGTAGTAGTCTACGTTTTCCTTCAGCTTGGCCGCGAAGCGTTCCGGGTTGAACAGGTCGATCACCTTCAGCGCGCGACGGGCTACCTTGTCTTCGTAGCACGGGCCGATGCCGCGACCGGTGGTGCCGATCTTGCCGGCGCCCAGCGCGGCTTCGCGCGCCTGGTCCAGAGCCACGTGGTACGGCAGGATCAGCGGGCAGCCTTCAGCGATCTTCAGGCGGGCCGAGGCGTTGACGCCAGCGGCTTCCAGTTCGTCGATTTCCTTCAGCAGCGCTTCCGGCGACAGCACCACACCGTTGCCGATGAAGCACTCCACGCCTTCACGCAGGATGCCGGACGGTACCAGGCGCAGAACGGTTTTCTTGCCGTTGACCCACAGGGTGTGGCCGGCGTTGTGACCGCCCTGGAAGCGCACTACGGCACGCGCGTGGTCGGTCAGCCAGTCAACGATCTTGCCCTTGCCTTCGTCACCCCACTGGGTACCGATCACCACGACATTCTTGGACATTGGAAAAAACCTCTTCTGTTTCAAGTTCAAATTATTTGAAAGGGACCAGCTGCCACTCACCGGCGACAACCTGCAGTTCGCGGTCGCAGTTGAGTGCATCGGCTGATTCGCCCAGGTAATCAATGATCACGCGTTCGCCGGCGGCGCGCAGTTCGGCCACCTTGGCGGCGGCTTGCGGCAGCAGGCGCGCGGCCAGCTTGATGCCTTGCGCGCTGTCGCGCTGCGGCAGGATGCGCACCAGATCGCGCAGATCCAGGCTGAAACCGGTGGCCGGACGGGCGCGGCCGAAGCGGCGGCCAACGTTGTCGTAGCGGCCGCCACGCGCCAGCGCCTCGGACCAGCCCGGAGCGTAAGCGGCAAACATCAGGCCGGTGTGGTAGGCATCGCCGCGCAGTTCGGCCAGATCGAAGCTCACCTGCACACGGTCGCCTACGGCGGCGGCAATGGCGGACAGCTGCATCAGCGCCAGTTCGATTTCCGGCAGCGATGGCAAGCGGTTGCGCGCCTTTTCCAGCACACTGGCCGGGCCATACAGCTCCGGCAATGCCAGGAAGGCACTGCGATACGGCTCGGCGACACCGGCGACCAGCTCGGCGGCGGTGGCCACATCCTTGGCCTGCAGTGCGGCAAACAGCTCCTGGCGCACATCGGCGGCCAGCCCGGCAGCAGCGGCCAGGCCGCGGAAGATACCGATGTGACCGACGTCGAGACGAAGGTTGTTCACCCCGACCTGGGCCAGCGCATCCAGCATCAGGCCGATGATTTCCACGTCGGCCTCGATGCCGGCGTAGCCGTACAGCTCGGCCCCCACCTGCAGCGGCTCGCGCGAGCTCATCAGGCCGGACGGACGGGCGTGCACCACGCTGCCGGCGTAGCACAGGCGGGTAACGCCGGTACGCGACGACAGCAGGTGCGCGTCGATACGCGCTACCTGGGGGGTAATGTCGGCCCGCAGGCCGAGCTGACGGCCGGACAGATGGTCATCCAGCTTGTAGGTTTTCAGATCCAGCGTGGCGTCGTCGTCGGACACCAGCGCGTCGGCGTACTCCACCAGCGGCGGCAGTACGAGTTCGTAGCCGGACACGCGGAACAGCTCCAGCATCGCTGCCTTGGCGGTTTCCACCTGGCGCGCGGTTGCCGGCAGGATGTCGGCGATATGTTCGGGTAACAGCCAGTTGCGCATTTTGCCTTACACACAAGAAAAGGCGGGACTCAGGATCCCGCCTTGTTATTCAGCAGCGCGGCCTGCGGCCAACGTGCCTAAATGTCAGCCCAAATTGTATCAGCGTGAACCCGGTTGCGCACGCTTGAAATACTTGAAGAAATCCGAACTGGGGTCGAGCACCATCACGTCGCTCTTGTTGCGGAAGGTCTGCTTGTAGGCCTCCATGCTGCGCCAGAAGGCGTAGAACTCCGGGTTCTTGCCGTAGGCCTGGGCATAGATCACCGCCGCCTTGGCATCGCCCTCGCCCTTCAGCTGCTGGGCTTTCTTGTAGGCTTCCGCCAGCACCACTTCGCGCTGACGGTCGGCATCAGCGCGGATGCGCTCAGCCTCGGCCGAGCCCTCGCTGCGCAGCTGGTTGGCCACGGTACGGCGCTCGGAATTCATGCGCTCGAATACCGAATCGCTGATCTTTTCCGGGAAATCCACGCGCTTGAGGCGGACATCGAGAATGGCCACGCCAATCTTCTTCGCTTCGCCATCGGCCCGCTTGCGTACGATTTCCATGACTTCATCGCGCTTGCCGGAAATCACGTCCGCCACGGTTTTCTGGCCGAACTCGGCACGCAGGCCATCGTTGATGGTCTGGCGCAGACGCTGTACCGCCACGGTATCGTTACCGCCCACGCTCTTGTAGAAGCGCTCGACATCGATCACGCGCCATTTGACGAAACTGTCCACCAGCACGTTTTTCTTTTCGCGGGTGTTGAACAGCTCCGGCGCTTCCGGATCAATGGTCTGAATGCGCTGGTCGAAGTAGCGCACGTTCTGCATCAGCGGAATTTTGAAGTGGATGCCCGGCTGCTTGATGACGCTGACGACTTCGCCAAACTGGAACACCATGGCGAACTGACGCTGATCAACGGTAAACAGCGAACCGGCCGCAAGCAGCAGGGCCGCGGCGATGGCAATAATGACGGGAAACATGCGTTCCATCTGTTTATCCTCTTAGCGGCCGCGAATGACTTCGCGTTCGGTGTGCGCTCTAGGCGCCTGGGCGGGCTGACTGTCGCTCTGCGGAATAGCCGGGGCTTTCGGCTCGGCGGCACGTTCCGGGCCGGCCTGCTGCATCAGCTTGTCCAGCGGCAGGTACAGCAGGTTATTGCCGGCCTTCTGATCGACATACACCTTGCTGCTGTTGCTCAGCACCTGCTGCATCATGTCCAGATACAGGCGGTCACGCATCACCTTGGGGGCCTTGCTGTACTCGGCCAGCACGCTCTGGAAGCGCGCGGCATCGCCCTCGGCGGTAGAAACCACTTTCTGCTGATAGCCTTCGGCCTCGGCCAGTAGCCGCGATGCCAGACCCTGTGCCTTGGGCACCACGTCATTAGCGTAGGCCTGCCCTTCGTTGCGCAGCTTTTCCTTGTCCTGACCAGCTTTCACCGCGTCGTCGAAGGCGGCGATCACCGCTTCCGGCGGTTGCACATCATTGATGTTGACCTTGGCAACCCGTACGCCCATGCGATAGCGGTCCAGGATCTGCTGCATGATGCGCTGGGTTTCCGCCGCGATCTGGGTGCGGCCTTCGTTCAGGACGAAGTCCACCTTGTTGCGGCCAACTATTTCACGGATGGCGGTTTCCGCCGCCTGCTTCACCACGTCCTGCGCGTCTTCTTCCAGCGCCAGGTTGTTGAACAGGAAGTCACGCGCGTCCTTCACGTCGTACTGCACCGACAACTGCACATCAATGATGTTCTGGTCTTCGGTCAGCATCAGCGACTCTTCCTTCACCCGGTTCTTGGCGTTGCTGCGATAGCCGATTTCTACGCTGCGCAACTGGGTAAGGTTGACGATCTCGACTTGTTCGAACGGGTATGGCGCATGCCACTGTAAGCCGGACTCACTGGTGCGGCTGTAACTGCCCAGACGCAGCACCACGCCCTCTTCGCGGGCGTCCACCACATAGAAACCGCTGGCCAGCCACAAACCGCCCAGTACCAGCAGCAGACCGGCCGCACCGAAACGCATGCCACCGGTCATGCGCGGGCCGCCATTGCCGCCATTCGGCGTTTGGGGCTGGCGCGGCTTGCCCCCTAGCAGGCGCGATAGTTTTTCATTCAGTTGCCGGAAAATCTCATCCAAATCCGGCGGCCCGTCATTGGGGCCACGGTTGTTGTCATTCTGTGCCATAGGTGTCTTCTTGTTGAAAGTGCGTTGCTGTCGTTCCCGACACGCGTTCGGCAATGGCCTCCCGCAGGAGTTCCAGACCGGCCCCGGTCAACGCCGATACGCGCACGCCGATAACGACACCATGTTCGTCGCGGATGATCTCCGGTGGCAGCTCGCGCAAATCGGTCTTGTTCCACACCAGGAGCTGCGGCACCTCGGCGGCATCGATCTCGTGCAGCACCTTGTTGACTTCTTCGACCTGCCGGTCGCGCATCTCGCTGGCCGAATCCACGACATGCAGCAGCAATTCGGCCGAGATGGTTTCTTCAAGCGTGGCGCGGAACGCCGCCACCAGCGAGTGAGGCAGATCACGGATGAAGCCGACTGTATCCGATAGCACGATCGACACCTCCGGATTGATATACAACCGGCGGCTGGTGGTATCCAGCGTGGCAAACAGCTGGTTGGCCGCGTAGATATTGGCCTTGGTCAGCGCGTTGAACAGCGTGGATTTACCGGCGTTGGTATAGCCGACAATGGATACCGAGGCCACCCCGGAGCGCGCGCGCCCCTTGCGCTGGGTCTTGCGCTGCTTCTGTACCGTGGCCAGGCGCTCTTTCAGCGCCTTGACGCGGATGCCCAGCAAGCGGCGGTCGGTTTCCAGCTGCGTTTCACCCGGGCCGCGCAGACCGATACCGCCCTTTTGCCGTTCCAGGTGGGTCCAGCCACGCACCAGCCGGGTAGCCATGTGCGACAGCTGCGCCAGCTCCACCTGCAGCTTGCCTTCATGGCTGCGTGCGCGCTGCGCAAAGATATCCAGAATCAGGCTGACCCGATCGACCACGCGGCATTGCATTTCCCGCTCCAGGTTGCGCTCCTGGATCGGCTTCAGGTCATGGTTGAAAATCACCACATTGGCCTCGGTGGCACGCACCATGGCCGCGATTTCCTCCACCTTGCCCTTGCCGGCAAACAAGGCGGCGTCCGGTCGTTGTCGCTTGCCGCGCACAATGCCACAGACGCCAACGCCGGCGCCCTTTACCAGTTCCACACACTCAGCAACGCCTTCTTCGTAGTCGGCTTCGCCAAAATCCAGACATACCAGTACTGCCTGGTCACCTAGGTCGGGACGGTCAAACACTCGGGGGACTTTCAAGAAATGGGGGCTGGCCGATCTGATGATCGACCAGCCCCCGAGATGAAGCAAAAGTTAGGCGTCCTGTGCTTCCGGCTTGGCAACGTGGTGCTCGTGCGGGATGCTTACCGGACGGGCCGGTACCACTGTGGAAATGGCATGTTTGTATACCATTTGAGTCACAGTATTTTTCAGCAGAACGACATACTGGTCAAAAGACTCGATCTGACCCTGCAGCTTGATACCGTTTACCAGGTAGATGGATACCGGCACGTGTTCCTTACGCAGGATGTTCAGAAACGGGTCTTGTAACATTTGCCCTTTGGCGCTCATTTTTTGTTCTCCAATTTCAAAGAGTTTCTGTAATTCGGTTCAAGCGGGCTGGTGCTAGCAGTCTTTGTAGCATAAAAAATTCCAGCCGACTATTTGAGGCCCTTATGGCGCATCAAACCTGGTTTGCCGCCTGTGGCTTCGACCTCAAACGGGTTGTCACTCGATTTGTACTGTACCCGCAGCGGCGTGCCTTGCAAATGAAAAGCCTTGCGGAACATGCCTTCCAGGTAGCGGGTGTAGCTTTCCGGAACCCGGTCCAGCGCATTGCCGTGAATCACGATGATCGGCGGGTTCATGCCACCCTGGTGCGCGTAGCGCAGCTTCGGACGCACGGTGCCTGCACGCGGCGGCTGCTGACGCTCGGTAGCCACCTGCAGAATGCGGGTCAGTTTTGGCGTCGGCAGCTTGCTCATCGCCGCCTTGTAGGCATCATCGATGGACTTGAACAGATCGCCTACCCCGCGGCCTTCCAGCGCCGAGATGTAATGGAACTTGGCAAAATCCAGAAAGCCCAGTTTGCGCAGGATATCCCGCTTGATGGTGTCTTTCTGCTGAAGTTCCAGGTCTTCCCATTTATTGACCGCAACCACCAGCGCACGGCCCGCTTCCAGCGCGAAGCCGGCGATGGTGGCATCCTGCTCGGAAATATCCAGCTGCGCATCCAGTACTAGCACCGCAACGTTGGCATCCTCGATCGCCTTCATGGTCTTGATCACCGAGAATTTCTCGATGGTTTCGTTGACCTTGCCACGACGACGCACGCCTGCGGTATCGATAATGGTGTATTTGCGGCCTTCGCGCTCAAAATCAATATAAATACTGTCGCGCGTAGTACCGGCCTGGTCGAAGGCGATCACGCGCTCTTCACCCAGGATGGCGTTCACCAGCGTGGACTTGCCCACGTTGGGTCGCCCAATAATGGCGAATTTCGGGTGATGGGTCTTGTCCTCTTCCTCGGCATCCGGGAAGTGTTCCAGCACCATTTCCACCATTTCGCGCACACCGTCACCATGCGAAGCGGAAATGGTGTACGGCTCACCGAGTGCCAGCTCGTGGAATTCGGCGGCGGCCATCGCGTGGTTGACGCCTTCGGCCTTATTCACCGCCAGGAATACCGGCTGCTTGGATTGGCGCAGACGGTTGGCAATGATCTTGTCCTGCGGCGTCAGGCCGGTACGGCCATCCACCAGGAACACGATGGCATCGGCCTCGTCCACGGCCTGCAGCGTCTGCCGCGCCATTTCGAACAGGATGCCCTCATCCACCACCGGCTCGAAGCCGCCGGTATCCACTACCAGGTACGGCTTGCTGCCGACACGGCCGTGACCATAGTGACGGTCGCGAGTCAGGCCCGGCTGGTCCGCCACCAGCGCATCACGCGAGCGGGTCAGCCGGTTGAACAGAGTTGATTTGCCCACATTGGGGCGGCCCACTAGGGCAATAGTTGGTTTCATCTTTTACAGCTTAGAGGGTCAGTGCAGCCAGCGTGCCGTTTTTGCCGTACACATAGGCGGTATCGCCCAGTACCAGCGGGCGACTCATGGTGCCGCTGACGTCAAGCCTGCTGCGGCCAACCGTGTGTCCATCAAGAGGCGAAAGCAGGTGTGCATAGCCTTCGCCGTCGAGCACCAGCAACTGGTTGCCCAGCTTCACCGGTGCGGTGACATTGCGATAGCGGAAACTGTCCTGTTTCCACAAGTTGCGCCCGGACTCAATGTCGAATGCCCAGATCGCGCCATCTTCTGCCGTCACGTATACGGCACTGGCATCCAGTGCCAGGCCACGGCTACTGCCGACATCGCGCGCCCAGGACAGTTGCCCGCCACGCGCCTCGAAGCAGGCGGTACGCCCCTGGAAGGCCACCGCGCACACGCGGCGACCGTCGAATACCGGCTGGCTGACCACGTCGGTCACACGTTCCAGTTCGCTGGCGCCACGCGGCGAGGCCACCGTGGCTTGCCACAACTGGCGCCCTTGCTCAACCGCGTACACAGAAATCTTGCCGCCGGTTTCACCGGACAACAGCACGTCATCGCCTTCGGTCTTGAGCTGCGGCGTGGTGGCCCGCACGGTCAGCGATGGCAGCGGCTGCCATTGCGTCCACAGTTGGCGGCCGCTGGCACGATCGAACGCCGTCATCCGGCCGTCGCCGGCACGTACCACCAGCAGCTTGCTGGCCAGCTGTGGCGGTTCTGCCAGCACGCTGGTCAGGTTCTGGTGCCAGATGACCTTGCCAGTTTTGCTGTCCACCGCCCGCAGCTCTCCGCTGCGGGTACCAACAAACAGCATGCCGTCAGCCGCGGCCAGGCCGGCGCTTAGCTCCAGCTTGAGATCCAGCGTCTGCATGGTACGTCCGGTCAGTGCCTCCAGCGCCTTGACCTCGCCATCCTCGCCCGCTACCCACAGCGTGCCGGCATCGTAAAACGGCGGAAACAGGCCAGTCTTGGCCTCCGGTACCGACACCTGCCACTTCACTCGCAGCGCCTGTTCCGGCTTGATGTCGGCCAGCGGCGTCGGTTGATAGGCATCTTCCCCGGTAAACCAGGAAGCGCAGCCAGACAGCAGCGGCAGGGCAATGGCAGTAGCAAGCAAGTAACGTTTCATGTCAGTTCCCCACGGAGTCCAGCTTGGTCTGGATAAAGTCGCGTGCTGGCGCATCAGGCGCCGCCTTGGCCAAAGCGGCCTTGTAGCTTTCGCGCGCACCGCTGATATCACCCCGCGCTACCAGCACATCGCCCTTCAGGTCGAGGAACTGGCTGTCAAAAGCCGCCGGACGTGGCTGGGACAGCTCGGCCAGAGCGGCATCGTATTGCTTTTCATCCAGCAGCACGGTGGCCAGACGCAGACGCGCCACGGCCATCACCACTTCGTCACCCTGCTGTGCCAGCACCCATTTCAGCTGCGCACGGGCAAAGCCTAGGTCATTGCGCTCGAAAGCCAGCTTGGCGGCCAGCAAGGCGGCGTTGGACGACAGCGCTGACGACGGGTAGTCACGCTGCAGCAGGGCAACGGTGGACTTGACCTGATCCAGCTTGGCCCCCTGCAGCTGGGTTTCCAGCTGGCTGTAGATCACGGCCGCCGCCTCGGCTTGGCTACGCTGGTAATACTGCCAGCCCTTGAAGCCGAGAAAACCCAGCGATACCGCCAGCACGGCGCCACCGATCAGTTTGCCCCACTGCGACCAGAACGCCTTCAGCGTGTCGATCTGTTCCTGTTCCTGCAAGTCGTAGGCCATGGCCTTCCCCTTATTCAGCCTTGAAGCGGGCAACCGTGGCAACCAGGTTGGCCGCAGCAACGGTTTCCTGTGCTAGCTCGGCGCGCAGCGGTTTCACCACTACCTGGCCGGCAGACACTTCGTTTTCGCCGATGATCAGCGCCACCACGGCGCCGCTGCCATCGGCTTTTTTCATTTGTGACTTGAAGCTGGCGTCGCCCATGTGCTGCACCACGCTCATGCCGGCCTGGCGCAATTGCTGTGCCAGCTGCATGGCGTAGGCGGTGGCGCCCTCGCCCTGATTGACGATGAAGGCATCCACGCTGCGGCGAGCCGGCAACAGGCCTTTTTCGGCCAACAGCAGCAGCACGCGCTCCATACCCATGCCAAAGCCGATACCCGGCGCCGGCTTGCCACCCAGCTGCTCGATCAGGCCATCGTAACGGCCACCGGCACACACCGTGCCCTGCGAGCCCAGCTCGGTGGTCACCCACTCGAACACCGACTGGTTGTAGTAGTCAAGACCGCGCACCAGGCGCGGGTTTTCCACGTAGGCGATGCCCAGCGCGCCGATCAACGCCTTCCAGCCCTCATAGTGCTGGCGCGACGCTTCACCCAGATAATCGCTCAGCCGCGGGGCAGCATCCGCCATGGCCTGCAGAGCCGGATTCTTGGTGTCCAGCACGCGCAGCGGGTTGCTGTACAGGCGGCGTTTGCCGTCTTCGTCGAGGATGTCGAGATGGGCTTCCAGATGCTGGATCAACGCCTCGCGGTGCGCGGCACGTTCTTCCTTGTTGCCCAGGGTATTGATTTCCAGACGCACGCTGTCCGCCAGCCCCAGACGACGCCACAGCTCGGCGGTCATGGCGATGATTTCGGCATCGATGTCCGGGCCATGCATACCCAGCGCTTCCACCCCGATCTGGTGGAACTGACGATAGCGCCCCTTCTGCGGGCGCTCATGGCGGAACATCGGGCCCATGTACCACAGCTTCTGCGTGGTGTTGTACAGCAGGTTGTGTTCCACCACCGCACGCAGAGTGCCGGCGGTACCTTCCGGGCGCATGGTCAACGGCTCGTTGTTGAGGCCGTCGGTAAAGGAATACATTTCCTTTTCGACGATATCGGTCACTTCGCCGATCGAGCGCACGAACAGTGGCGTGCTTTCCACGATGGGGGTGCGGATGTTCTGGTAACCGTAATCGTGCAGCCAGCCACGCAGTACCGTTTCAAAGTATTCCCACTGATGCGACTCTGCGGGCAGCACATCATTCATGCCGCGAATCGCTTGTATTTTTTGTGCCATTACTCGTTCCGGAAACAGTCAGATTCTTTACAGGTTGGCCGCTGTCACAGCGACTTGATCGGAATGGTGCGGCTCACCAGCTCGCGACGCTTGGCACCGCCTTCGCCGTAGCGGGTCAACACATAGTTGTCGACAATGGCCTTGAACTCGGCGGCGATATTGTCACCCTTCAGCGTGACATCCTTGTGGCCATCGACATATACCGGCGCCACAGGTACCTCGCCGGTGCCCGGCAGGCTGATGCCGATGTCGGCCAGCTTGGATTCGCCCGGGCCGTTCACCACGCAGCCCATCACTGCCACTTTCATGTCTTCCACACCCGGATACTGCAGACGCCACACCGGCATCTGCTCGCGCAGGTAGCTCTGGATGCTGTCCGCCAGTTCCTGAAAGAAAGTACTGGTGGTGCGGCCACAGCCCGGACAGGCGGTGACCAGTGGCGTGAACGAACGCAGGCCCATGGTCTGCAGCAGTTCCTGCGCCACCACCACCTCCTTCGTACGCGCTTCGCCCGGTTGCGGGGTCAGCGAGATGCGGATGGTGTCACCGATGCCTTCCTGCAGCAGGATTGCCAGCGCGGCGCTGGAGGCGACGATGCCCTTACTGCCCATGCCGGCCTCGGTCAGGCCCAGGTGTAGCGGAAACTGGCAGCGACTACCCAGATCGCGGTACACGGTGATCAGGTCCTGTACGTTACTGACCTTGCACGACAGCAGGATGTGGTCGGCCGGCAGGCCCAGCTCCATCGCCTTGTCGGCGGACTCCAGCGCGGAGACGATCAGCGCCTCGCGCATCACCACCTCCAGCGGCTTGGGGTTGGCCGCATGGTTGTTGGCATCCAGCATGCGCGCCAGCAGCGCCTGGTCCAGGCTGCCCCAGTTCACGCCGATGCGCACCGGCTTGTCGTATTCGATGGCGGTACGGATCATGTAGGCGAACTTCTCGTCGCCCTTGGCGCCCTTGCCAACGTTGCCCGGATTGATGCGGTATTTCGCCAGCGCGCGGGCGCAATCCGGAAACTCTTTCAGCAGACGCTCACCGTTGAAATGGAAGTCGCCAACCAGCGGCACATCGCTGCCCATATCATCCAGCCGCTGGCGGATTTCCGCCACCCTGGCCGCTGCTTCCGGGCTGTTGACGGTAATACGCACCACCTCGGAACCGGCCTGCGCCAGCTCGTACACCTGCTGTGCGGTGGCCACGGCATCCGCGGTATCGGTATTGGTCATCGACTGCACCATTACCGGGTGCTGCGAACCGACCAGCACATGACCAATGGCAACCTGGTGGGTCGGGCGGCGTTTGCTTGTTGCGTCCATCACGATGTTCAATTGAGTTCGAGTTTGGCGGTGGTACCGCGAATCTTGCTCTTCAGGTCGACCGCAGTGCCCTCATAGGCCAGCTCGACCTGGGCAGCATTGCCGATGGTGAGCTTGAACGGCGGCACACCGGTCGCCTGCTTGTCGCTGCCAGCCGGCAGCAGGCCGTAAATCAGGCGCTTGCCACTGGCATCGGTCACCGTCACCCAGGACTCCTGGCGCGTGGTCAGACGCACGCTTTTTTCACCCGCGGCGGCGACAACCGGTGCCGATGCAGCACTCTTGGCCGGGGCCACTACCGGTGCCACCACAGCCGGCGCACTGGCCGGCAGCGGCGTGGCTTGTGCAGCACTGGCCTCGGCTTTCACCTCGGTCAACGGCACACTGCTCTCGGCAAGCGGCGCACTCGCCGTAGTCATTTCCAGCTGCAGGGCCTGCGGTTCGCTGCTAGGCGCGGGCTGCTGGCTGAATTGCCACCATCCCGCCGCACCACCGGCCAGCAACAGCGGCAACAACCAGAGCCAGCCCTTGCCACTGCCGGCTGGCTGCGCCTCTGCTGCGGCGGTCGCCAGCGGTGCCGGCTCCAGTTTTACCGGCGGAAACTGCGCGTCCAGCAGTGTCATCAGGCCACTGCTGTCCAGTTCCAGAAAACGCGCATAGTTACGTACAAAACCGCGGACGAAAGTCACACCGGGCAGACGGTCGAACTGACCGGCTTCGATGGCTTCCAGCTGACGCTGCGACAATTTGAGACGATCAACCACATCCAGCAGGCTGAGGCCTTGGGCCTCGCGTGCGGTGCGCAGTTGCTGACCAATCTGTTGGGCGGGAGACAAAGTCGAATCCTGAGGCTGCATGCTGAAATCAGTTTCCACTTAAGAGCTGTTGGGTTTCGGGACTATCCGGGAAGCGTTTTTTGAGCTGCGCCGACAAACGTTCACGCGTGCCATCGTCGTGCTTGAGCTTGGCCAGGCGCACCCCCAGCCACAGATCGGCCGCACTGCCACGGCGTTCATCGATACCGAGGCGTTGATAGTAGAACTCGGCCAGTTGCGCATTACCGCCGTTGAGCGCAAAACGCGCCAGTTCACGCAGGGCAGTCGGGTCATTCGGCACCCGCCGCAGCGTGGCCAGCAACAGCTGGTTGGCTTCGTCGGTACGCTGCATGCGCTCCAGACACAGCGCCTTGTTCACCATGGCGCTCTGTGGCGCGGCAAAGAAAGGATCGGCCAGCGCGCGATCGAACATCTGCAGGGCTTCGTCAAAACGGCCACGGCCACACAGGAAGTTGCCGTAGTTGTTGTTGACCTCGGGGTTGCGCGCATCGATGCGCAGCGCCTGCTGGAAAGCGGTATCGGCCTCTTTCTCCACCCCCAGCTGCGTCAGGATCAAGGCCTTGGCCAGGTAGCCGGACTGAAAGCTCGGATCGGTGGAAATGGCCAGCTCGGCGTTTTCCATGGCAACACGCATATTGCCGAACTTCATGTACTCAATGGCAAGCAAGGCACGCGTCTGCGCCAGTTCGCGCGCAGGCGCGGAGGCGGCAATGGCTGGCGTTGCGGCCAGCAGGCCCGCCAGTAACAAAGCAACGACGCGTGTCTTGATCATCAGGACCTTTCCTCGCTAATGCGTATCCACTTTTCCTGGCGCCGGGTCTTGTCCTGCACCTGGCCGGCAAGTTGGCCGCAGGCGGCATCGATATCGTCGCCACGGGTCTTGCGCACCGTCACCACAAAGCCGGCCTCCTGCAGAATCTCGCGGAAGGCGCGAATGGCATTATTGCTGGAACGCTCGTAGCCGGAATTCGGGAACGGGTTGAACGGAATCAGATTGAACTTGCACGGTACGTCACGTACCAGCGCGATAAGTTCACGCGCATGTTCCGGTCTGTCGTTGACCCCGTCAAGCATCACGTATTCAAAGGTAATGAAATCGCGCGGCGCCTTCACCAGGTAGCGCTGGCAGGCCGCCATCAGCTCCTTCAGCGGGTACTTCTTGTTCAGCGGCACGATTTCGTCGCGAATGCGGTCGTTGGAAGCATGCAGGCTGACGGCCAGCGCCACCGGGCAGGCCTCTTTCAGGCGGTCCATCTGCGGCACCATGCCAGAGGTGGACACCGTCACTCGGCGGCGGCTCAGGCCGTAGCCGTGATCGTCCAGCATGATCTGCAGCGCCGACACCACGTTATCGAAGTTGGCCAGCGGCTCGCCCATACCCATCATCACCACGTTGGAGACGACGCGCTCGTTGCGCGGGGTAACCCCCATCGCCTTGTTGGCCCACCACAGCTGGCCGATGATCTCGGCGGTGCTGAGGTTGCGGTTGAAGCCCTGACGGCCGGTGGAGCAGAAGGTGCACTCCAGCGCACAGCCCACTTGAGATGATATGCACAAGGTGCCGCGATCATCCTCGGGGATGAACACGGTCTCGACACCGTTGCCGGTGCCCACGTCCAGCAGCCACTTGCGGGTACCATCTTCCGACTCCTGCGACACCATCAGCTCCGGCACACCCACGATAGCGGTGTCGTGCAGCTTGGCACGCAGGCTTTTGGCGATGTCGGTCATGGCGTCAAAATCGGCTTCGCCCATCTGATGCATCCAGCGCATGATCTGCTTGGCACGAAACGGCTTTTCGCCCATGGCGGCAAAATGTTCGGTGAGCTGGGGGAGGTTGAAGTCGAGCAGGTTGGTCTTCATGGCAATACTCTGAATAAAGGCGGCCGCCAGAGGCGGCCGCCGGATACAGCTTAGCGTGCAGCGATTTCGGTGGCAGCGAAGAAATAGGCTACTTCGATAGCAGCGTTTTCCAGGCTGTCGGAACCGTGTACGGCGTTGGCGTCGATAGAATCGGCGAAATCGGCGCGAATGGTGCCGGCTTCAGCTTTCTTCGGGTCGGTAGCGCCCATCAGTTCGCGGTTCTTCAGCACGGCGTTTTCGCCTTCCAGTGCCTGGATCATCACCGGGCCGGAGATCATGAAGCTCACCAGGTCGTTGAAGAACGGACGTTCTTTGTGTACGGCGTAGAAGCCTTCGGCTTCGGCGCGGGACAGTTGCTTCAGTTTGGCAGCAACAATTTTCAGACCGGCGGATTCAAAACGGTCGTAGATCTTGCCGATAACGTTCTTGGCTACTGCGTCCGGCTTGATGATGGAAAGAGTACGTTCGATTGCCATATAAAATCTCCCTGTTTACAAGCGAAATGGTTACACTTGACAGGCTCACAATCGAGCCTGCGGGTCACCCAATTTTGAGGAACCCGTTATCTTACCAGCGTTCACCAGCCTTTGCTGCACTGAATTCAAGACGCGATGAAGCCCACGCCCAACGACCCCCAGCAGCACAGCGACCTCCCCTCCACCGGCCTGAGCCCGGAAATGCGCAAACGCCTTGCCATCGCCGGCGGCCTGGTTGCCGTGGCGCTGGCCGCCATTCCGGTGCTGGAATCGCTTAGCGGCGGCGAGAAAACCGCCCCGCCCAGCAGCAGTACGCCACTGAGTTCCGGCCGCATCGTCAGCAAGGAAGAGGCGGCATCGGCCCCCGCACTGGTGATTGCCCAGCTACCGGAGAGCAGCGCGCCGCTGGCCGCCAGCACTCCCGCCGTGGCCGCACCGCAGGCAGATGGCAGCCATCCCCCTGTCACCGGCAGCCCGGCCGCGCCACTGCCAGGCAGCCCACAAGCCGCCACCCCGGCACCACAGAACCATCCACCGTTGGCCGCAGCCGGCACGCCAGCCAAGCCTGCCGCCGCACCGCCACTGCCAGCGGCCAAGCCAACGCCGGCGCAGACGCACAGCACCGACAAGCACACGGCACCGCTCGCCGAAAGCATTGGCACCACGCCTGCCGGCAAGGGCGCCGTGACGCAAGCCACCGCAGCCAAACTGACCCCGTTGCCCGCCCCGGCCCGCATGCCAACCCTGGCACCCGGCAACAACCACCAGCCATCGCTGGGCTACCAGCTGCAACTCGGCCTGTTCAGCAGCCCGGGCAATGCCGAAAAGCTGGTATCCGACCTGAAAAAGCACGGCCTGAGCGCCCGCACCGAGACCCGCGTGCAACTGGGACCGTTCCGCACCCGCGCGGAAGCGGAAGAAGCCATGCAGCGCTTGCGCGAACTAGGCTACCAGCCACTGCTGGTCCCGCTCGGCACACAATAAGCCACCGTATGAAAGCACAAGGCCGCAGCATGCTGCGGCCTTGTCGTTTAGCGGAGCGCCAACTCAGGTCTCGATCACCCCGTCGCCGATCTTGAAGTTGTCCACCAGGTGCGGCAGCTGCAGATAGCTCTGCGACTGCATCTCGGTCAACCGGCTAGCGGTGCGGAAGAACTCGCTGGCCTGCACCCCGTCGGTATACACCTCCTCCGCCGGCACCGCGCTCGAGGCCACCAGCTTGACGCGGTGATCGTAGAACACATCCACCAGCCAGGTCAGCCGCCGGGCAATCGCCGCATCGCGCGCCTCCAGCTTCGGGATATCCGACACGAACACGGTGTGATATTCGCTGGCGATTTCCAGATAGTCGGTCTGCGCGCGCGGGCCGTCGCAGATGGCACGAAAATCGAACCAGATCACTCCCGGCGCATGGCGTTTGAGCGGAATCTCGCGCCCCAGCACCTCCAGCACATGCGGCAACTCTGGAGCCGCACCCGCCAGTCGCTCGAACATCACGGTCAAGCGCGCACTGGCATCGTCACCGCCCGGCACCAGGAACAGCGGCTCGCGCGTCAGCTCGCGCAGGCGGTAGTCATTGCCGCCATCGACGTTGATAACATCCAGATTGGCTTTCAACAGCGCGATGGTGGGCAGGAAGTTGCTGCGCATCAGGCCGTTGGGGTACAGCTCGTCCGGCGGGTAATTGGAGGTCATCACGCAGATCACGCCATGCTCGAACAGCGCGGTGAACAGCCGCCCCAGCATCATGGCGTCGGCGATGTCGCTGACGTGGAACTCGTCGAAGCACAACAGGCGCACGTCGCGGGCAATGCGCTCCGCCACCGTCTGCAGTGGATCGGCCTCGCTGGACAGTGTGCGCAGCTGCTTGTGGATCTCGGCCATGAAATGATGGAAATGCACGCGCCGTTTGCGGCGGTAGCCGACGCAGCTATAGAAGGCATCCATCAGGAAGCTCTTGCCGCGCCCCACCCCGCCCCAGAAATACAGGCCGCGCGGTATCGGCGGCTTGCGCAGGCTGCGCCCCAGGAAGCGGTTGCGTTTGTCCTTGAACTCCTGCAGCGCTTGCCACAGTTCATCCAGCCGCTCGATGGCGGCCGCCTGCGCGGCATCGTGAATGAAGCCCGGCTGCTGACTGGCAGCCTGATACCAGGATCGCGGGCTGAGTGAGCCGTCACTGGGCGGCGAGAATACGTGTTGGGACATGGTGTGTGCACATCAGGGTTGGCCGCATGCTGCGGCCAACGTTGATTCAGGAAAACAGGCCGGTGGACAGGTAACGGTCGCCACGGTCGCAGACGATGGAAACAATCACCGCGTTCTGCAACTGCTCGTTCAGGCGCAGCGCCACGGCCAGCGCACCACCGGACGACGGGCCGGCCAGGATGCCTTCCTCGCGCGCCAGGCGACGGGTAGTGTCTTCGGCAGTCTGCTGGTCGACCAGCAACAGTTCGTCGATGCGGGAGAAGTCGCAGATACTGGGCAGGTACTCGTCTTCCCACTTGCGGATGCCCGGAATCTGGCTGCCGGGCTGCGGCTGCACGCCGATCACGCGGATCGCCGGGTTCTGCTGCTTCAGGTAAGTACTGGTACCCATGATGGTGCCGGTGGTGCCCATACTGGACACGAAGTGCGTCACAGTGCCGGCGGTATCGCGCCAGATTTCCGGGCCAGTGCCCTCGATGTGCGCCAGCGGATTGTCCGGGTTGCCAAACTGGTCGAGGATGCGGCCAACCCCGGCCGCCTCCAGCCGCCGCGCTTCGTCGATGGCACCGGGCATGGACAACTCCTTCGACGTCAGGATCACCTCGGCGCCGTAGGCACGCATGGTATCCACCCGCTCCTGACTGGAGTTTTCCGGCATCACCAGAATCATCTTGTAGCCCATCATGGTGGCCGCCATCGCCAGCGCAATGCCGGTATTGCCACTGGTCGGCTCGATCAGGGTGTCGCCCGGCCGAATGGTGCCGCGCGCCTCGGCATGGCGGATCATCGACAGCGCCGGGCGGTCCTTCACCGAACCGGCCGGGTTATTGCCTTCCAGCTTCACCAGCAGCACGTTGCTGCTGTTGCCAGCCATGCGCTTGAGACGCACCAGCGGGGTATTGCCGACGAAGTCTTCCAGATACTTGAATTGGGGCAGGGTCATCACGCTCTCCTTGATGCGGCGCATTATACCGGCTTGCGCCGGGCTGTTCCGCACTGCGGCCAACCCTTATTCCCACCACCTGATAATTTTTCATAAAAAATCATGGTGTTAGCCAAAAAATCCGCTTTGGAATTTTGCAGCACTTGAATATAACCGGATGGTTGCACCCGGTACCACCGGCCACGTCACACCACCGTCAGCACAATAAAAAAGCGGCCACGCGGGCCGCTTTGTCAGTCGTCGGGACGACTTACTTCTTGTACACCGGGAAGCGGTGGCACAGCTCGGTGGCTTCCTTGGCCACGCGCGCCAGCACGGCTTCGTCGTTCGGGTTGTCCAGCACGTCGGCCACCAGGTTGGCGACGATGCGGGCTTCTTCTTCCTTGAAACCGCGGGTGGTGATGGCCGGCGAGCCGATGCGGATACCGGAGGTCACGAACGGGCTTTCCGGATCGTTCGGAATGGCGTTCTTGTTGACGGTGATGTGCGCCTTGCCCAGCGCGGCATCGGCGGCCTTGCCGGTCAGGCCCTTGGCACGCAGGTCAACCAGGAACACGTGGCTTTCGGTGCGGCCGGACACGATGCGCAGGCCGCGCTCGGCCAGGGTGCGCGCCATCGCGTCGGCGTTCTTGATCACCTGCTGTTGGTATTCCTTGAACTCCGGGGTCAGCGCTTCCTTGAACGCCACTGCCTTGGCGGCAATCACGTGCATCAGCGGGCCGCCCTGCAGGGTCGGGAACACGTTGCTGTTCAGCGACTTCTCGAATTCGGCCTTGGCCAGAATCAGGCCGCCACGCGGACCACGCAGGGTCTTGTGGGTGGTGGAGGTCACGAAGTCAGCGTGCGGCACCGGGTTCGGGTACAGGCCGGCAGCCACCAGACCGGCGTAGTGCGCCATGTCGACCATGAAGTAGGCGCCGCATTTCTTGGCGATCTGGCCCATGCGCTCGAAGTCGAAGCGCAACGCAAAGGCGGAAGCACCGCCGATGATCAGCTTCGGCTTGGTTTCCATCGCTACACGCTCCATGTCGTCGTAGTCGATTTCTTCCTTGTCGTTCAGACCGTAAGCCACGATGTTGAACAACTTGCCGGACAGGTTGGCCGGGGAGCCGTGGGTCAGGTGACCGCCGTGGCCCAGGTTCATGCCCATCACGGTGTCGCCCGGCTTCAGGATCGAGAAGTACACCGCCTGGTTGGCCTGCGAGCCGGAGTGCGGCTGCACGTTGGCGTACTCGGCGCCGAACAGTTGCTTCACGCGGTCGATGGCCAGCTGCTCTACCACGTCAACGTATTCGCAACCGCCGTAGAAACGCTTGGCCGGGTAGCCTTCGGCGTACTTGTTGGTCAGCTGGGAGCCCTGGGCTTCCATCACCGCCGGACTGGTGTAGTTTTCCGAGGCGATCAGCTCGATGTGATCTTCCTGGCGCTGCACTTCGCCGGCGATGGCGGCGGCGAGTTCCGGGTCGTACTGGGCGATTTTGATATCAGCAAACATCGTTGACTTTCCATCAATGGGTTATGGATCGGGAAATTCTACTGCATTCCGGAGGTAGCCCGAAATGAACAAATGGCGAACGGAGCATGAATCTGTTTCATCTTCCGTTCGCCATTTCAAATACTTATTGCAAGGTACGCTGCACCGGCCAGTCGTCGGCGGTAAAGAACAGCGGGATGCCATTCTGCTGCTCAGGCTGCAGCTGCGGCACCACGCGCACATCGTTGACCTGGCATTCCAGCATCAGGATACGGAAGGTGGTTTCGATCTGCCCCACCACGTCCTGCGCAGCCAGCGGCCACACGAAGCCCCCCCAGTCCTTCTCGTTGCCGGCGGCGGAGATAGTGAAGTGCAGTTCGCCATTGTCGTGGGCAGAGATGATGGCCACCGGTTCCTCGCCCTGGTCGCGCAGCTTGCGGATCTGCGTGCTGGCAAACACCTGCAGCGCTACTTCCAGTCGCGCCTGGTTGGCCGCAACGATAGCCTGCATCAGCGGCATCGGCACGCGCGGAATCGGGAATAGCGTCACGCCGTCGGCTTTCAGCTCTTCGCCGAGAAACTTCATCAGCGGCACGCCCCAGGCACCGACGCTGCCACCCAGCTTCACCGGCGGCTCGGCGCCGTCTTCGCGGATCGCCACACCCAGCAGGTAGCGCAGGAACACGCCTTCGTCCTTGGCGGTAATGGCCGCGGCCGGCAACTCCAGCGGCAGGCCGCGCGCGGCATCGGCCAGCTGGCGGCTGTAGCGGTAGATTTGTGGGGAGCTGATGGCCACCACCGAGTCCGGATGCAGCAGCTTGCCGGACAGGAACACCTCGGCCCCCGGCGCAAACACGCCGTGCTCGCGGAAGATGGCGTTCAGGCCATCCACGTCGGCAATACGCTCCGGCAGGGTGACCTTGCTCTTGCTGCCGATCACCAGCACCACCGGCACCGCGAACACCACCGCATGGCGACCACTGTCCGGACGCTCGGCGGCATCGCGCAGCGCATCCCACAGGATCTGGTAGATCTGCTGCGAGGACACCATCGCCAGCGCCACCGACAGCGACAACAGCTCTTCACGCTCCAGCAGCTCAACCAGGCGCGCACGCAGGTTGTCGCGCCACAGCTCGCGGTCGTCCTCGGTCACTGCCTTGGCAATCGCCTCGGCGTGATGGATCAACATATTAGAAGGAGAAGATTCGGGATACTGGCGCGGATCGGGCAAAACCGGAGTGAAATCGCTCATTGCAGGGCCAAGGAATGTCGGATTCGGCAAAGGCGATATTGTCGCACAGCTTGCCGGCAGAGGGGAGGCAAGCCTCCGAATTTGCCGCACAAGCAAGCGCTCGATTTTCACTTTCAAACAAATTTGTGTTCACGGCGCGACAAAATGTTATGTTTTTTGCGCTTGTGTAAATTGTATACATTGACACCATGCACCATGATCGGGATAATCCGAACTCGTTGAGATGCAGCAATTGCTTCTTGATAGTTTCTCCTCTATTTCTCCTTTGTAGACTTGGCGCGGGCATAAAACCCCGCGCATTTTTTTTGCCTGCCATCCTGGCACCATCCATTTCAAGCACTTAGCAGACACCTGCGCCACTGTCGTTACCCGGCATCAAGCTTTTCTCCCCACCGCCATTCTCTCGCAGCAGCCTCAGCACGCACCAATGCGGCGCAGCAACATACGCCATGCACCATGCCATGACGTTGTTTCGCTTTCACAAGCAAATTTTCTAAAGTGAACAAAAAAGAACGCCGAACCCGCGCACGGGTCCGGCCAAATGCATGAAACGATCAGGGGAGGAAACGTCTGAACGACGTCCGGGTGATTGGTCAGCCGCCGTGCGGCAAAGTTCCATGCGCCGCTGATGCGGCCAACGTTGGCCGCAATATTGGCCGCCGCCGGACGGCAATGCGACAATCGGTGTTTCGCTCACGCCGCTCTTGCCGCCATGACCCAGCCCACCTTCTTCTGGCTTGATTACGAGACCTTTGGCGCGGTACCGCGCAGCGATCGCCCGTCGCAGTTTGCCGGCATCCGTACCGATGCCGAGCTGAACGAAATCGGCGAGCCGGTAATGCTGTACTGCCAACCGACCCCGGATTACCTGCCGGCGCCGGAGGCCTGCCTGCTCACCGGCATCACCCCGCAGCTGTGCGCCGAACGCGGCGTGCCGGAACACCAGTTTGCCGCCGCCATCGAACAGGAACTGGCCACCCCGGGCACCATCGGCGTGGGCTACAACTCCATCCGCTTCGACGATGAGGTGACGCGCTTCATGTTCTGGCGCAACCTGATCGACCCGTACGCGCGCGAATGGCAGCACGGCTGCAGCCGCTGGGACTTGCTGGACGTGGTGCGCGCCACCTACGCGCTGCGTCCGGACGGCATCGCCTGGCCGCGGCACGAAGACGGCCAGGTAAGCTTTAAGCTGGAGCACCTGTCGGCCGCCAACGGCCTGCTGCACGAGGCGGCACACGATGCGCTGTCCGATGTACGCGCCACCATCGCACTGGCGCGCCTGATCCGCCAACACCACCCCAAGCTGTTTGCCTTCTGCCTGTCACTGCGGCAGAAAGACAGCGTGCGCCACCAGCTGTCGCTGCATGCGCCGCGGCCGCTGATCCACGTTTCCGGCATGTTTGGCACCGCCCGCGGCAACCTGGCCATCGTGTGGCCGCTGGGCGAGCACCCCAGCAACAAGAACGAAGTCCTGGTGTGGGATCTGGCACACGACCCGTCCGAGTTGCTGGGCCTGAGCGCGGATGAGGCGCGCCTGCGCATGTTCACTCGCAACGATGCGCTGCCGGAAGGTGTGACTCGGCTCCCAGTGAAAGGACTGCACGTCAACAAATCGCCGTTCGTGGTCAGCGATCTGCGCGTGCTCAGCCCGGCCCGTGCCGCAGAACTGGGTATCGACATGGCGCAGATCGAACGCCACGCCGCCATCGCCGCCACCCTACCCCGGCTGGATGCGCTGTGGCAGCAGGTGTACCAGCGCGAAGCCGCCGCCATCCCCGACGTCGACGAAAACCTGTACGGCGGCTTTGTCAGCAACCACGACCGTCGCCAGCTGAACCGCCTGCGCCAGCTATCGGCGCCGCAGTTGGCCGCAGAACAACCCGCGTTTGACGACAGCCAGCTCAGCCGCCTGCTGTGGCGCTACCGCGCGCGCAATTTCCCGCACAGCCTGTCGGCCGCCGAAGCGCAACACTGGCAGGCCTGGTGTGCGCACAAACTAAGCAGTGGTCAGCCTGGCGGCCGCAGCCATGCCGACTTCCAGGCCGAACTGGCTCGCCTCGGCGAGCAGGCCACGCCAGCGCAGCAGGATATTCTGCAGGCGCTGGCGCAGTGGGCGGCACAGCTCCCCGGCGCCTGAGCAGCAACGAACAGCGTACAGGCCGGCAACGTTATTCATTTTCTGGATAAGCAATCTCTAAATTCGTCTAAAGAGGAATAACGCCATCAGTTAGCATGGCTGCCAGTTTATGAATCAGGCAGAAAGCACGGCATGGAGCTGGGATACGTAATTGCAGGTCTGACGGTAGGCTTTATCGTGGGCCTTACCGGTGTGGGTGGCGGGTCGCTGATGACCCCCATTCTGCTGTGGTTCGGCATCAATCCGGCCACCGCGGTGGGCACCGACCTGCTGTACGCCTGCATCACCAAGATGGGCGGCGTGGCGGTGCACCAGAAGCACAAGCAGATCGACTGGCGCATCACCGGCTATCTGGCCGCTGGCAGCATCCCGGCCTCGCTGCTGACGCTACTGGCCCTGCATGTCATGAAACTGGATACCCAGGCCGCCAACAGCCTGATCAAGGTGATGCTGGGCTTTGCGCTGATGCTCACTGCGCTGGCGATCCTGTTCAAGCCCATCATCCTGCGCCAGCTTACCCGCATGCTGCCGCAACGGCCGGCAGGCTATATGCCGGTAAAAGCCACCGTGTTTACCGGCGTGGTACTGGGCGTGATCGTCACCCTCAGCTCCATCGGCGCCGGCGCGCTGGGCACGCTGGCCATTTTTGCACTGTACCCGCTACTGCCCACCGCCCGCCTGGTGGGTACCGAGATCGCTCACGCCGTACCGCTGACGCTGGTAGCCGGCCTGGGCCATGCCAGCATGGGCAATATGGATTACGGCCTGCTGAGCCAGCTGCTGATCGGCTCGCTGCCGGGCATCTGGCTGGGCAGCCACATGACCCGCCGCGTCGCCGAGCAATGGCTGCGCCCGGCGCTGGCCATCATGATGGCGCTGATCGGCGCCAAGCTGGTGATGTAAGCGCTAGCCTACATTCCGAGAGCAAAGTATGTTCGACAAGGCCCGGCACTGCCGGGCCTTGTCGCTTTTTGCCGCCGATACTTGCCACGGAGTCGCCATGCACCACAGCCCCAGCCTGTCCGAACTATTACAGCAGGAAACCGAACTGCAACTGCCCCGCTTCAGCCACGACGCTGCCTGGCAGCTGGGCAGCCTGCTGCGCACCTTGGCCGCAGCGCAGCAGGCGGCAGTCGCCATCGAGGTCTACGCCTACGGCCAGCAGCTATTCGGCTGTGCCATGGCCGGCACCAGCGTGGACAACCTGCACTGGATCGCACGCAAGCGCAACAGCGTGCTGCGCTTCGGCCACAGCTCGCTGTACCTCGGCGAATACCAGCGCGACAAGGGCCACGAATTCGAACTACAGCCGCACATCGATGCCAGCCAGTACTGCGCACATGGCGGCAGCTTCCCGTTGCGGCTGCACGGCGGCGGGCTGATCGGCGCCGTCACCGTGTCCGGCCTGCCACAGCGGGAGGACCACCAGCTGGTGATCAGCGCGCTACGCCAGTTGCTGGCCGGCAGCTAAGCCGGCGGCCAACTGTGGCCGCGCCCGCGGCTGTGCGACAATAGCGCCCTGACTTTTTCGTGTTTGCCCTCATGAGCTCTTCTTTGCGTGCCGCGCTGCTGATGGGCCCCACCGCCTGCGGCAAGACCGGCCTGGCGCTGGCGCTGGCGCAGCACTTTCCGGTGGAGATCGTCAGCGTGGATTCGGCGCTGGTCTATCGCGACATGGACATCGGCACCGCCAAGCCGACCGCCGCCGAAATGGCCAGCTGCCCGCACCACCTGATCGACATCATCGACCCCACCGACAGCTACTCGGCGGCGCAGTTCCATGCCGATGCCAACCGGCTGATTGCCGACATCTGTGCCCGCGGCAATATTCCGCTGCTGGTCGGCGGCACCATGCTGTATTACAAGGCGCTGCTGGAAGGGCTGTCCGACCTGCCGCAGGCCGATGCCGCGCTGCGGGCAGAACTGGAAGCCCAGGCCGCCGCCATCGGCTGGCCGGCGATGCACCAGCAGTTGGCCGCGGTCGACCCCGTCACCGCCGCACGACTGGCGCCCAATGATTCGCAACGCATCGGCCGCGCGCTGGAAGTCTATCGTCTGGCCGGCGTGCCGATGTCGCAGCTGATCGCCCGTGGCCGCGACGCGGCGGCCAACTTTGCCAGCCTGCGGCTGGCGCTGGTACCGCCAGAACGGCAATGGCTGCACGATCGCATCGCGCTGCGCTTCGAACAGATGCTGGAACAGGGTTTTCTGGACGAGGTCTCCCGCGTGCGCAGCCGCTACCCCGGCCTATCGCTGGAGCTGCCGTCGATGCGCTGCGTCGGTTATCGCCAGGCCTGGGAATATCAGGACGGACAGTACGACTACGACCAGCTGCGCTATCGCGGCATTGCCGCCACCCGCCAGCTGGCCAAGCGCCAGCTGACCTGGCTGCGCGCGATGCCGGAAAACACGGTGCTGGATTGCCAGCAGCCAGATTTGCTCACCCCGGCCGCCCGGCAACTGCAGCAGTGGCTGGCTACTTGCCCAAATTAGTAACGCACGTTACTATATCGTCCATGCAAGAAAACCGCCCCGCCTGCCAGAGCTTCAATGCTTGTGAGCAGGCCACCGACACCATCGCCCGCAAGCTGCCTGGCGCGCCGCGGGAAGAAGTGCTGCTGACGCGCCTGATCCTGCACATCCAGCCCTATCTGCTTGGTTACTTCAACGAGTCGTTGAAACCGTTCGACATGAACGAAACCACCTGGATGGCGCTGCTGGTGCTGTACTCGCGGCCAGAGCAGCGCATCAACCCGTCCGAGCTGTCGGATGCGCTGGCGTTTTCGCGCACCAACGCCACCCGCGTGGTGGACGACCTGTGCCAGCGCGGCCTGATCCAGCGCCTGTCCTGCGCCGACGACCGCCGCAAGACCATCCTGATGCTGACCGAGGCCGGGCAGGCTTTTATCGCCGCGGCGATGCCGCCGCAGCGCCAGCGCATGCGCGAGCTGTGGCAGGACTTCAGCGTCGAGGAGAAGGGCCAGCTGGACAGCCTGCTACGCAAGCTGCTGTCCAAGCTGGAAAACTAGCCGGCAGGTTGGCCGCACGTACAGACGGAAACAGGACAAACGTTTGATGCGTGTCATCATGCCGCAGTAACTCAGGCAAGCCTTGCGCTTGCCTTTTTCACCCACCAATAGTAACGCAGGTGATCATTACATGCGTAAGTATAACCCGCAACGCACATTGCTTGCCGTCGCCGCCAGCCTGCTGCTGGCCGCCTGCGCCACGCCGCAGGTCGCCGCGCCGACCAGCTCGCCACTGACGGCCGAATCGCTCGGCGGCAGCATGGCGCCACAGCCCGTCGCCGCCAACTGGTGGCAGAGCATCCCGGATGCCCAGCTACAGCAACTGCTGTCCCGCGCGCTGGCCGAACACCCGTCCCTGGCGCAGGCCGATGCCCGCCTGCGCAGCGCGCGCGCCGGCAGCGAGCTGGTAGCCAGCAGCGACGGCCTGCACATCAACGGCAGCGCCAACTTCGCCCGCGAGCGCATCTCCGAGCACGCCAACCTGCCCAGCTCCATGACCGGCATCTGGACCAACCTGACCACGGTGGGCGCCGACCTGTCCTACCGCTTCGACTTCTGGGGCAAGACCCGCGCCCAGCTGGCCGCCAGCCGCGGCCAGGCGCGCGCCGCCGCGCTGGAAGCCGATGATGCCCGCCAATGGCTGGCGTGGGCGGTGAGCAGCCAGTACCTGGAATGGCGCAGCGCGCAGCAGAGCCAGCAGCTGCTGCAGGAAGATCAGCAACTGGCGCGCAAGCAACTGGCCCAGGCCGAGCAGCGACTGAAAAGCGGCCTCAGCGCCGGCGACGAGCTGGCGCAGTTCCGCGCGCAGCAGGCCGAGATTGACGAGCGCGTGCAGCGCGCCGCCATGCGCGAAGCGCAGGCACGCCACGCGCTGGCGGCACTGAGCGCGCAGCCGCAAAGCGCGATCGACGGCCTGAGCGCCGCCGGCCTGCCGCAATGGCCACTGGCCCTGCCCGCGCTGGGCACCGGCCAGCTTGGCCTGCGCGCCGACATCCTGGCCGCGCGCGAGCGGGTGGAAGCCAGCGCCCAGACGGTGAAAGCCGCCAAGGCCGACTTCTACCCGGACATCCGCCTGAATGCGTTGGCGGCGCTGTCGTCCAACGAACTGAGCGACCTGTTCAGCTACGGCGCCCGTAGCCTGCGCCTGCTGCCGGCCATCACCCTGCCGATCTTCAGCAATGGCGAACTGAACGCGCGGCTGGACGCCCGCACCGCGGACTACGACTACGCGGTGGCCAGCTACAACCAGACCCTGCTCGCCGCCATCCGCGACACCGCCGATCGCAGCAGCAATCTGCAGGCGCTGCAGCAGGCCGAAACCGCCGCTGCGGCCAACCTTGCCGCGCGCAGCGATGCCGCCCGCTCGGTACAAGGCCGCGTCAATGCCGGCCTGGCCGCACCGACGCAGGGCCTGGCCGAGCAGCGCCGCCTGCTGCAGGCACGCCAGAGCACACTCGATACCCGCACCCAACGCCTGCAAGCCCAGGCTGCGCTGCTGCGCGCCCTGGGCAGCCTCCCGGCCGACAAGGAATAAGCACATGGAACAACAAGCCACCCCCAATAACGCCCGCCGCACCGCCCTTACCCGCCTGACCGCCGTACTGGTGGTCGCCGGCATCGTCGGTGCCGGTTACTGGTTCTTTGCCCTGCGCAACACCCAGAGCACCGATGACGCCTACGTGGCTGGCAACCTGGTGCCGGTATCCAGCCAGATCGCCGGCAACGTGGTTGCCGTGCATGCCGACGATACCCAGCAGGTGGCCGCCGGCGACCTGCTGGTCAAGCTGGAGCAAAGCGATACCCGCCTGGCTTTCCAGCGCGCCCAGGCCGAACTGGCGCAGGCCGTGCGCCAGAGCCGGCAGCTGATCTCCACCAGCAGCAAGGCCGATGCGCTGCTGGCGCAGCGCGAAGCCGATCTGCAACGCGCGCGCAGCGATCTGTCCCGCGCCGAAGGCGATCTGGCGCGGCGTGAACAGGCCGCCCGCGAACAGGCCATCGCCCAGGAAGAAGTGCAGCACGCGCGTGATGCGGTAAATACCGCACGCGCCAATCTGGCGGCGGCAGAAGCCGCGCTGCTGGCCGGCCGCGAGGAAAAGAACGCCAGCCACGCGCTGGTGCTGGGCAGCAGTGTCGAGCAGCAACCGGCGGTGGCACGTGCCGCTGCCGCCGTGCGCGAAAGCTGGCTGGCGCTGTCGCGTACCGAAATCCGCGCCCCGATCGCCGGCACCATCGCCCGCCGCAGCGTGCAGCCGGGCAGCCGCCTGCAAGCCGGCACCCCGCTGCTGGCCATCGCTGCGCTGGACAGCGCCTGGGTAGATGCCAACTTCAAGGAAGTGCAGCTGAAGGATCTGCGCATCGGCCAGCCGGTAACGCTGCACGCCGACCTGTACGGCAGCGATGTCACCTACCACGGCAAGGTGGCCGGTCTGGGCGCCGGCACCGGCAGCGTGTTCTCGCTGCTGCCGCCGCAGAACGCCACCGGCAACTGGATCAAGGTGGTGCAGCGCGTACCGGTGCGCATCAGCCTGCAGCCGAGTGAGCTGCAGACCCACCCGCTGCGCCTGGGCCTGTCGATGAGCGTGGAAGTGAACACCCAGCAGAAGGATGGCCCGCTGCTGCAGAGCGCGCCGAAGGGCAAGCCGGTGCTGGCCACCAACGTGTTCGACCAGCGCCTGCAGGAAGCCGACCGCGTGGTAGCCGGCATCATTGCGGCCAACCTGGGCAAGTAAGGGAGCATCCGCATGGCTCATCCTCCGCTGGAAGGCCGTTCGCGCACGCTGGTCACGCTGGCGTTGTCGCTGGCCACCTTCATGCAGGTGCTGGACACCACCATCGCCAACGTCGCCATTCCCACCATCTCCGGCGATCTGGGCGCCTCCACCAGCCAGGGCACCTGGGTGATCACCTCGTTCGGCGTCGCCAACGCCATCGCGGTGCCGATCACCGGCTGGCTGGCCAAGCGCCTGGGCGAGGTGCGGCTGTTCATGATCGCCACCATCGGCTTCGTGCTGGCCTCGCTGCTGTGCGGCATCGCGCCCAGCCTGGAGCTGCTGATCCTGTTCCGCGTGCTGCAAGGCGCGCTGGCCGGGCCGATGATTCCGCTGTCGCAAAGCCTGCTGCTGCAGAGCTACCCGCCGGACAAGCGCGCCATCGCCATGGCGCTGTGGACCATGACCATCATCGTGGCGCCGATCTTCGGCCCGATTCTGGGCGGCTGGCTGTCCGACAACTGGCACTGGAGCTGGATCTTCTTCATCAACGTGCCGGTGGGGGTGGTGGCGATGCTGCTGACCTGGCGCGAGCTGCGCCACCGCGAAACCACCATCCTGCAGCTGCCGATCGACAAGGTTGGCCTCACCCTGCTGGTGCTGGGCGTGGGCTGCCTGCAGATGATGCTGGACCGCGGCAAGGAGCTGGACTGGTTCCACTCCGGCGAGATTGTGCTGTACGGCGTGGTGGCAGCGCTGAGCCTGTCCTATCTGGTGGTGTGGGAGCTGACCGACAAGCATCCGGTGATCGACCTGTCGCTGTTCAAGGACCGCAACTTCAGCGTCGGCGTGGTATCGGTCAGCCTCAGCTTCATGCTGTACTTCGGCGCCATCGTGCTGATGCCGCTGTTGATGCAGACCCAGCTGGGCTACACCGCCACCGAAGCCGGCCTGGCCACCGCGCCGATCGGCATCCTGCCGGTGCTGCTGTCGCCACTGATCGGCAAGAATGCGCACCGGCTGGACATGCGCGTGGTGGTGACCATCAGCCTGCTGATGTTCGCGTTCTGCTTCTGGTGGCGCTTTGAAACCTTCAACCCGGACATGACCTTTGCCGACATGGCCTGGCCGCAGTTCGTGCAGGGTATCGCCATCGCCGGCTTCTTCATGCCGCTGACCACCATCACGCTGTCCAATATGAAGCCGCAGCAACTGGCCAGCGCCTCCAGCCTGTCCAATTTCCTGCGCACACTGGCCGGCTCCATCGGTGCCTCGCTGTTTACCTGGCAGTGGGAACACCGCGAAGCGGTGCATCACGTGCAGTTCACCGACCGCATCAGCCAGTACGACGAAGGCACGCGCCAGACGCTGGCCAATATGCAGCAGCTGGGCATGAGCGCGGAGCAAGCGGCCGGGGTGATTGCCCGCGATGTGACACGACAGGGCATGTTCATCGGCGCCAACGAGATCTTCTGGCTGTGCGCCATCCTGTTCGTGATCGTCACCGGCCTGGTGTGGTTCTCGCGCCCGCCCAAGCCGGGTGCCGCTGCCGCACCGGTGGTAGACGCCGGGCATTGATCACACCTTGCGGCCAACGTTGGCCGCAAAAACAAAACAGGGCAAGGTCTGCAACCTTGCCCTGTTTTTTTTACGCTGCCGCCTGGCTTACACCGCGGCGACGATGCGGATTTCCAGTTTCCAGTCCGGGTGCGCCAGCTTGGCGCCGACGGTGCAGCGCACCGGGGCGTGGCCTTCGGCCACCCAGGCGTCCCACGCCTCGTTCATCTGGTCGAATTCGTTCAGGTCCGGCATGAAGATGGTGGCTTCGATGATGCGACTCTTGTCGCTGCCCAGCTCGGCCAGCACCTTGTCCACCAGCGCCAGTGTCTCGGCGGTCTGTGCGCGGGCGTCGCCCTGGCCGCTTTCCGGTACCTGCACGGTGTAAATCAGGCCATTGACGATGACGGCTTCGGACATGCGTTTGCCCGGAAGGTGACGGTGAATGCTCATGGGTTAGGCTCCTTGTCTGGTTGGCCGCATTGTACGCAATAAAAAAACGCCGGCAACCAGTGCCGGCGTTGTCGCAACCCTGCCGCGCTCAGGCGGCGGCTACGTTACGCAGATTGTGCGCGAAGCGTTGCAGCGCCTCGATGCCGCTGGCCTCGGCGCGGTTGCACCAGTCCTGCAGATCGGCCAGCAGTTCGTCGCGGGTACGCGACGAACGCTCCCACAGCCGGGTCAGTTCTTGGCGCATGGTGTACACGGTGTGCAGCACCTGGCTGCTGGCCAGTACCGCGGCCAACTGTTCGCGCTCCGCCGCCGGGGTGTCCTTGGCGTCCTGCTTCAGCCAGATCTTCATCTTGCGCGCCAGATCGGTGTTGCCCAGTTCCGGCAGGTGCAGCTTGTCCACCTCGGCGTGATACACCGCCTTCAGTTCACGCGCATAGCGCGAGGCCACGGCGTAACGGTTGGCGATGATGGCCTGCAGGTGCTCCAGGTCCAGCTGGCCGCGCGATACGCCCTGCACCAGCTTGGGTGCCACCTTGCGTACCTTGGCCAGGCCGGCGATCTCCAGCATGCGGATGTACATCCAGCCGATGTCGAACTCGTACCATTTGTACGACAGCTTGGCGGAAGTGCCGAAGGTGTGGTGGTTGTTGTGCAGCTCTTCGCCGCCGATCAGGATGCCCCACGGCAGCACGTTGGTGGCGGCGTCTTCGTTCTCGAAGTTGCGGTAGCCCCAGAAGTGGCCGATGCCGTTGATGACGCCAGCGGCAAAGAACGGAATCCAGATCATCTGCACCGCCCACACCGACAGGCCGGCAAAGCCGAACAGCGCCACGTCGATGCCCAGCATCAGCAGAATGCCCCTGCCGCTGTGTGCGGTGTAGACATGCTGTTCCAGCCAGTCATCCGGCGTGCCGTGGCCAAACTTGTCCATGATGGACTGGTCCTTGCAGGCGGCACGGTACAGCTCGGCACCTTCCCACAATACTTTCTTGATACCCAGTACTTGCGGGCTGTGCGGGTCTTCGGCAGTTTCGCAGCGTGCATGGTGCTTGCGGTGGATTGCGGCCCACTGCTTGGTCACCATGCCAGTGGTCAGCCACAACCAGAAACGGAAGAAGTGGCTGGGAATCGGGTGCAGATCCAGTGCGCGGTGCGCCTGGTGGCGATGCAGGAAGATGGTGACGGAAGCAATGGTGATGTGGGTCAGCACCAGCGCAACCACGATGTAGCCCCACCACGGCAGGTCGATCAGACCATTAAGCCATTCCATGTGATAGTCAAACCTCAGGGTTTACAGACGATTGATCATTTTACACGCAATGAAGCGGTAAAAACCAACCCAATTTCAGTGACTTGCAGTCATGACGGCCGGGCGATCATGCATAAGCCGCCGCAGGTAGGGTAAGATGCCGCTTCATTCGTCTATCCAGGCCGGACCGTGAACGTCTCCAAGCATCATCTCATTCTGGGTGGTGGCGCCCTTGTCGCCACTTTTGCGCTGTACAGCGGCTTTGCCTACTGGGCCGGCCTCAAGGCCGAGGAAACCCTGGCCGAGCAGCACCGCATGATTGCGCAATCGTCGGTGTTCACCATCAAGTCGCACAGCTACCAGCGCGGCTGGTTTTCGTCCGAGGAAACCACCGAGCTGGAACTGAACAAACAGCTGCTGGGCCCCTATCTGGGCCTGCTGCCGGAAAACCTGCGCCCGCTGCTGGCCGGCACCCTGCGCTATCACCACAAGGTGAAGCATGGCCTGCTGCCCGGCCTGTTCGATTTCGACCTGCGCCCGGCGCGCGCCATCGTGCGCACCGAGTTCGACATGAGCGACAGCACCCGCAAGACGCTGCAGCGCTTCTTCGGCGATGCCGAACCGATCACCGTGATCAACCGCCTGGGGCTGACCGGCGGTGGCGAACTGACCGTCAGCGTGCCCAAGTTCGACTACGAAGAAACCCTGGCCGGGGTGAAGATGAACTGGCAGGGCTTCAACCTGAAGGTGGATTACCAGAGCGGCTACCGCGAGTACAACGTCGAATCCACCACCCCGGGCTTTGTGCTGCAGGCCGGCCCTAAGGGCCGCTTCGCCTTCAGCGGCATCAAATACCTGTCGCAGGTGCGCCCGGGCAATACCGGCGTCAAACTGGGCACCAGCGAGCTGACGGTGGACAACATCAAGCTCAACTGGAACGAAGCCATCCCCTACAGCATCAAGCTCAATGAGCTGATCTACCTGGTTGGCCGCGTACGCGTGGGCGAATTCATCAACCCGTCCGGCGAGTTCCGCCCGTCGCACGTGGAGCTGTCCAAGCTGGGTTACCAGATCGTGACCAGCGAACAGGACGAATACGTCAACACCCGTGGCAAGCTGGACTTTGACCGCTTTGCCTACAACGACAGCGTGTACGGCCCGCTGAAGCTGGATGTGTCCGCCAGCCACCTGCACGGCCCCACGCTGGTGAAACTGGACGATGCGCTGTCGCGTCTGCCGTTCGAAGGCAAGGACCCGGCACAGCTGCGCAAGCGCTACATCGATACCATCATGCAGCAGGGCCTGCCGCTGTTGAAGAACAACCCCAAGCTGATGGTGAACACCTTCTACCTGCGCATGCCCAATGGCGAAGTGAAAGCCAACGGTAGCCTGACGCTGGCTGGGTTGCAGGATGCCGATCTGAAGAACCCGATTGCCTTCCTCAAGCGCTTTACTGCCCAGGCCAGCATCGAGCTGCCGGAGCAGACGCTGCAGAATCTGGTGGTGGCGCAGGCGCGCAACCTGTTCACCGTGGATGCCAGCGCCGAAGAGCAGCCGAACATGGACGAGGTGGACAACCTGGCACGCAGCCTGCTGGATGCCCAGCTGTCCGAGTGGGAACACCTGCAGCTGATCAAGCGCAACGGCGGCCAACTGGCCACCTCGCTGCGCTTTACCGGTGGCGAGCTGCGCGTGAACCAGCAGAAGGTGGCACTGCCGTGGCAGGAAACCGAAGAAGCACCGCCGGCGGATGCCTCGGCCGCACAGTAATCCACCCGGCAAACAAAAACCCCACCAAGTTTGGTGGGGTTTTTTGTTGCCGCCGCGCGCAGATCAGTCGGCCATCATGCTTTGCAGATAGTTCTGCAGGCCCAGCTTCTCGATTAGCCCCAGCTGGGTTTCCAGCCAGTCCACGTGCTCTTCTTCGCCCTCCAGAATGTCTTCCAGCAGATCGCGGGTCACGTAGTCCTTGGCCGATTCGCAGTAGTGGATGGCCTCGCGCAACAGCGGAATACCTTCCATCTCCAGCTTCAGGTCACACTCCAGCATTTCCTTGGTGTGTTCGCCGATGTACAGCTTGCCCAGGTCCTGCAGATTGGGCAGCCCTTCCAGGAACAGAATGCGCTCGATCAGGCGATCGGCATGCTTCATCTCGTCGATGGACTCGTGGTACTCGTGCTCGTTCAGCTCCTTCAGGCCCCAGTTCTTGTACATGCGGGCGTGCAGGAAATACTGGTTGATGGCGGTGAGTTCGTTTCTGAGAATCTGGTTCAGGTACTTGATGACCTTCTTGTCGCCTTGCATGGACGCAGCTCCTGAGGGGATTGAGTGCGTGGATTATGGCACATAGTCATGCCAGTACAAGGCGAGCGGATGCGCTGAAAATGCAGAAAGAATGAACTAAAAAGGCGTGAAGAGACTCAGGCAGCAGCCAGTTCCGGCTCGCTGATCTGCAGCAGGGTCTGCTTGCGCAGCTGGTTGGCCGCACAGGCACAGCGGCCGCAGTCGGTGGCCACACCCAGCTCTTTTGCCAGGTCACTCATACGGGTGGCACCATTGCAGACGGCAGCGCGGATGTCGCGGTCGGTGACACCGTGGCAGAGGCAGACGTACATGAATGACACCCGTATCAAGAATTAATCGCAGTACGGAAATCATAAAAGTAGATGATAACGATTGTCAATTAATATTCGAAAGCACAGCATGCAATGGAAACCGAATACCACAGTTGCCGCCATCATCGAGCGTGACGGCCGCTTTCTGATGGTGCGCGAACACACCCCGCACGGGGTGCGCCTGAACCAGCCCGCCGGTCACCTGGAATACGGCGAGACCCTGCCCGCCGCCGTGGCGCGCGAGGCTCTGGAAGAAACCGGCTACCCAGCCACCGCCACCGCGCTGGTGGGCATCTACCTCGCCGACAAGGAAGACAGCGCCGATATCACCTACCTGCGCTTTGCCTTCGCCTGCGACGCGGCGGCCGAGCCGGACGACCGCCAGCTCGACGCCGGCATCATCGAGGCGGTGTGGCTGAGCGCGGACGAGATCCGTGCCCAGCAGGCCAGCTGGCGCAGCCCGCTGGTGGGTCGCTGCGTAGACGACTACCTGGCCGGCCAGCGTCTGCCGCTATCCGTGCTGCACCACCACGGCCACTAGATCATGCGTCGGGCGTGGCTGTGGCTGCTATGGCTGGTGCTGTACGCGCTGCCGGCCGGTGCGGCCGAGCTAACCCTCTGTTACCATTACGGTTGCGATCAGCAGCGCCGGCTTGAACTGGGCGAGGATGCCCTCAGCTGGATGCAACAGCGCTTGCAGGCGGCGGACTCCGCCAGCGACGAGCGCAACGCACTGCAGGACGTGGTGCTGGCGTTCTACCAGCTGGCAGCCCAGCAGGCTCCCGTCGCCGCCGACCGTGGCGGCAACCACGAAGATGCCCGCATCCTCGGACGCATGGACTGTATCGATCACAGCCACAATGTCGCGCAGCTGCTGCAGCTGCTGGATGCGCGGCAGTGGCTGCACTACCACCATCTTGCCGGGGCCGTATTCCGCGCCCCGCTGCTGTTCAACCAGCACTACGCCGTCGGCCTGGATGCCATCGACGCCCCCGAACACTGGGTGATCGATGCCTGGCCGCGAGATTTCGGGGCACCACCACTGGTGGTGCCTCTTGCACTCTGGAAGGAAGGATTTTCCCCGTGACGGGTAAAAAACGCATTGTCGTCGGCATGTCCGGCGGTGTGGATTCGTCGGTAACCGCCTGGCTGCTGAAGCAGCAGGGCCACGAAGTGATCGGCGTGTTCATGCAGAACTGGGAAGACGACAACGACGACGAATACTGCTCCATCAAGCAGGACGCCCTGGACGCCATGAGCGTGGCCGACATCGTCGGTATCGACATGGAGATCGTCAACTTCGCCAAGGAATACAAGGACCGCGTGTTCTCGTACTTCCTCAAGGAATACTCCGCCGGCCGCACCCCCAACCCGGACGTGCTGTGCAATGCCGAGATCAAGTTCAAGGCCTTCCTCGACTACGCCATGGAGCTGGGCGCCGACTGCATCGCCACCGGCCACTACGCGCGCAAGCTGGAAAAAGACGGCATCCATTACCTGATGAAGGGCGTGGATCAAAGCAAGGACCAGAGCTACTTCCTGTACCGCCTGCAGCAGCACCAGCTGGCTCGCGCGCTGTTTCCGCTGGGCGACATCCACAAGACCGAGGTGCGCCGCCTGGCCGAGGAAGCCGGCCTGCCCACCGCCGCCAAGAAAGACTCCACCGGTATCTGCTTCATCGGCGAGCGTCCGTTCCGCGAGTTCCTGCAACGCTACCTGCCCACCAAGCCGGGCGAGATGGTCACCCCGGACGGCAAAGTGGTCGGTGAACATGTCGGGCTGATGTTCTACACCCTGGGCCAACGTAAGGGGCTGAACATCGGCGGCAGCAAGGACAGCAACGGCGAGCCGTGGTTTGTCGGCGGCAAGGACATGGCCGGCAACAAGCTGATCGTGGTGCAGGGGCACGACCACTCGCTGCTGCTGAAACCGGCGCTGCAGATGGACGACCTGTCGTGGACGCTGCCGCAGCCGCCAGCCGCCGGCGACTACGCCGCCAAGAACCGCTACCGCATGGCCGACGCCGACTGCAGCCTGTCGCCCATCGTCGACGGCAAGGCCACGCTGACCTTCCGCGACAAGCAGTGGGCAGTTACCCCCGGCCAGTCCGCCGTGCTGTACGACGGCGATATCTGCCTCGGCGGCGGCATCATCCAGTAAGCCCTGCCCTGCGGCCAACGTTGGCCGCAACGCATACGCCCAAGGCCCCGCTACGCGGGGCCTTGTTCCTTATAACGATAGCGCCGCCGATGCCAGCAGCGTGCTCCAAAAGCATAAAGGCTGTCAAAGCTAGCAATAGCAAAGGTTCTAGACCTATGGCGTAATTTTCTGTAGCGACAAATGCTCGTGATACAGGGTACTCCTCGACAGCCTTGTAGATACGACCGCTGCCGACCCATTGCTGCCGGTCAAGCAATTACCGTTAAAACGACAGTTGTCAGAGCAGTCACCAAAGTAGATAGTTCTAGTGTGCCAGCTCAGCCGTAACCGTTATTCGTCAAATTTTCGTGACGATTTGAAACGAACTCCATTCGATAGGGCCGTTAGACAGAACGAGTCTCAGCACGAAAATTTTCCCGCGCAGAATATGTCAACCGCGAAAAACAAGCAAACGCTAATTATAGCTGGCAATATGGTTAATCCAATGCCAATAAAATATTGTTGAGCGTTTTGTGCTTTATTGCCGAAGATATATTTCGCACCAAATAGGACACCACCTGGGTATGCCCAGATAGAATAAAACAGCATCCATGTAATGAAGCTACCTGTTGAGCGGGGCGAGTCAAATAACATTATCGAAAAAAGTGCCACGAACAGCCAAGGAAGCAAGGAAATAATCGCCAATAATGAAACGGCCACTGAGAGAAGCTTCAGAATAGTTCTGGATGCAGCTTGCTCATTCATTTTGTATTCCTTGTGACACAAAAGATGCAAGGTGGTCTGGTTCGCTTAAGGTAGCTAGTGAAATAGACAGCCTACATACCAGTACCTATCGAGACAACACCACTAGGTTTATGACCGCTTTTACCTATTTGAATGCGTAGATAGTTCGACTGGTTTTCGCGTAGACAGCGTTAGTTGGCTACATTGCGGACCGCTTCATGGACTGTGTCTGCCCCACTGTATTATTGTAGCACAATGGCATTAAATATATTTTGATTGAGTCATATTCGTAGTGCACACGGTAGGATATGGCCAGTTGCCGCCGAAGGTCATTGACTGTTTCCGGCCCTATGGTGCCTTTGGGGCTGAAAGATGAGCTGAGCCTCTTGTGTGCCACCAGCATAAATATGCAGCGAATAGAGCGCCAGGAAGTGCGAGAAGGCTTAATCGCTCAAAAGGCATAGCTCCGACAACCGCGCAGACTGTAGCAATTACTGGAATCGCTCTTCCAATTCGCTTTTCTATAATCCACGCCATATCCATAGCCACTAGCAATGCCCAGGCAATGACTCCGAATGGGAGAGAATATTCAAGGTAGCCAACATTTGTAGATGTTGAGGGGTCACTTCGGAATGGTCCGGCACCTGTTGCAACCAAAGCAATTGCGTTCACCGCGGCCAGATATAGCAAAATGGCGGGGTAACACAGCGCCCAAATCAAGAAAGAAACGACAAGGCGAGTAATCATCTCAAAAGTACATTTTCCTGTTAGTGAGGCGTCTGCTAATGGCCGTCAGCTGTCATGCCAGCACAATGACATGACAACGTGCTTCGGCTGAGTAGAATGCGTTAGGCTCGCGCCAGGTATCGACCCAAAGCAGCCCATGCTAAAGCCGAGAAGCAGACAGTCATCGTCGAGTTGTTCTGCTCTCGGTAACGGACGCCGGTGGTTGAACTAATTGTATGGAGGCGTGACGAGTTTTTTCAGAGCCATAATCTGCTGAGTATGGTTCTGCTCAAATGGACTGATAAGCAATGCTTCTGAGCCGCCTCGTTGGAGCGCCGTAACGGTGATAGAAGGGTTGGAGTATCGTTGGAGGAATGGGATACCGACTCCATTGAACTCCGCTACGAGCGACTTCGCAGACTCTGCCGCCGTTGCGAGCGAGCGAACGGAATGCCGTGTTTGGCCGACTCCTACGATGTTGCCTAATTGCGCGCCGACGATAGCTACCCGCTTCTTGGCGACAATAAACTCCACAGCGACGTTCCCGACTACATCGAAGTCACACTCGTGGTTCACGAACGCCAAATGAAATAGCCAGTTGGCCTGACCATCGACGCGTTTGAAGCCACGCTGGCTGGCAACGAACGTCCACCCTGGAAGAAGGGGGGCGAGCTCCTTCAGGAATGCCGCATGTAGTTCGGAAACTTTCATAGTCACCAAAAAATTAATAGTTAATTGACTGACAGTTCTGTAAATACAGCTTTAACGATTCGGGCAGAGCAAAGTTGCCAAGTTCTTCACACTATTGTCCACTATTCGGAATGACGCTCGCCCGTCCGCTACTGGCCGACAGCTGCCATGCTAACACATTGGCATCATCACCAACTTTGGCCACAAACGCCCCCTCAAACCTTGCCCTTCTGCATCATCAAACCAGGCAATCTCAAACCAAAAGAGGCCCCTCCTCCCGGGCCTCTTTGTTTAGCGCTATTGGCAACGAGCAAATAATGCCATAGCCATTACCGACTTCATTACCTCGTGACAGACTTTATTCGTTGCCGATCAAGCGTCAGCAGCGCATCGGTCATCGCCTCGGCCAGGTAGTACAGCGAGAAGATGCCGCCATAGCTCCAGGTGGCGCGCACTGCGGCAAAGCGCTGCTGCGCCACGAAGGGCATCGCCCGCCACAGCGGGGTGCCGAACAGCTTGCCGGCCTGCTCGAACGGCTGCTGGTACAGCACCACGCTGTCGCGCAGCTGCCCCAGCTGCACCACCTTCTGCTGCGTCACCCCCCAGATCGACGCCGCCGGCTGCGGCGTACCGGCGATGCCCAGCCGCTGCAGCGCGTGCAGCGGCATCGAGTTGCTGCCGTACACGTACACCACCGCCGGGCTGGCGAAGCGAATCACGTCCACCCGCGGCAGTTGCGCGCCGAAACGCTGCTGCAGCCGGCCGCGCAGGCGGGCAAAGCCCTGCTCCATGCCGGCCAGCCGCCGCTCGGCCAGCGCCGTGCGCCCGAACAGCCCGGCCAGCTGCCGGTAGATGTCGCGCGCCACCTGGGCGTTGTCGTGGTCATGGCGGTAGGCGTCGAAGTACAGCACCGGGGCGATGCGCGCCAGCTGCGGCCGCATGTCCAGCAGGCTGGGGCTGATGATGATCAGATCCGGCTTCAGGCTGGCCAACAGCTCCAGATTCGGCTCCAGCCGACCGCCGGCCGGCAGCACCGACGGCGGCAGCGCCGGGCGCACCACCCACTTGCGATAGTCGGCGGCATCGGCCACCGCCAGCGGGGTGATGCCCAGCTCCAACAGCTGCTCCGCCGCCTCCCAGCTCAGCGCCACCACCCGCTGCGGCGCACGCGCGAAGTGATGCACGCCGTCGCTATCGCTCACCGCCACCCCTGCAGCCATCCCCGCCGCCAATCCCGAACACAGCAGCAACGCTGCGGCCAACATTGTCCACACCGCCCGCGCCATCACGCCCTCCCCCGGCGCAAACGCTGCGCCAGCAACAACAAGATGAAATACCCCCCGCACAGCACCGAGGCCAGGATGCCCACCGGCACCTGCAGCGGGAAGATCAGCACCCGCCCCAGCCAGTCCGCCACCAGCAGCAGCACGCTACCCAGCAACGCCGCCAGCAGCAGCTGCGGCAGCACGCGGCGCGCGCCGAGCATGGCCGCCATGTGCGGCGCCAGCAGGCCGAGGAAGGCCACCGGCCCCAGCACGCTGGTGACCAGCGCGGTGAGCAACGCCACCAGCGTCAGCCAGCCCAGCCGACTGCGCGCCAGATGCAGGCCGCGCCCCTGCGCCACGCCGTCGCCGATGGACAGCAAAGTCAGCGCACGTTGGCCGCACAGCATCGGCAGCGCCAGCAGCAGCACGCCGCCGGAGAGCAGCAGCGCCTGTTGGCCCGACACGCGGTAAGTGGAACCGGCCAGCCAGCCGAGGATGGCGAAAGTGTCGGCGCTGCCCTTGGCCAGCGCGAACTGCAGTACCGCCTCCAGCAAGGCCGCCAGCGAGATGCCGACCAGCGCCATCATCCCCGGCGCGTACCGCTGGCGCCGTCCCAGCCACAGCAGCAGACCCAGCACCGCCAGGCTGCCGCCAAAGGCCATGAGCGGCCCGCCCTGCTGCAGCGGTCGGCCCAGCCACAGCGACGCCGCCAGCAGCGCCAGCGTGGCGCCGGCGGACAGGCCAAGGATGTCGGGGCTCGCCAGCGGGTTGCGCAGCAGCCGCTGCAGCACCAGCCCGGCCAGCGCCAGCCCGGCGCCGGCGGCGATGGCGGTGAGCGTGCGCGGCCAGCGGAACGACCACAGCAGCGCGTCCGGCCACGCCAGTTGCCAGCCGTGCACGCCCGGCGCCAGCGTCAGGCTCAGCATGGCCACCATCAGCAGGCCGGCCAGCAGCAGCGCCCAGCCCCACGGCCGCAGCGGGCGCGCCGCCGCTGTCAGCGCCAGACTCTGCTGACTGCCGCCCGGCAACGGGCGGCGGGTGAACCACAGCAGCGCCGGCGCGCCGATCAGTGCCGCCGCCGCACCGCTGGGCACCAGCTCGGCCGACCAGCCGCTGGCCAGCAGCGCCACCGCGTCGGTCGCCAGCAGCAGCAGCGCCCCCAGCAGCGCGCTGTAGAGCAGCTCGTCGCGGGCGCCGCGCGCGCCCAGCAAGCGGGCGAAGTTGGGGGTCAACAGGCCGATAAAACCGATCAGCCCCACCGCGGTGATCGCCACCGAACTCAGCCACAGTGCGGCCAACAGCATCAGCAGCAGCGCCGGCCACAGGCTCAACCCCCGGCCCTGCGCACCGCTGGCGCCCAGCCGCAGCAGGGTGAGCGGGCGCGGCGCCAGCCACAGCAGCAGCAACATCGGCGCCAGCCGCGGCAGCAGCCATTGCAGCCAGTGCCAGTCGTGCTGCGTCAGGTCGCCGGCGCCCCAGATGAACAGGTTGCGGCTGTACTGGTCGTGCAGCATCACGATGGCGGAGGCCAGCGCGCCCAGCAGCAGATTGAGCGCCATGCCACCCAGCACCAGCGGCAAGCCGCCGATGCCGTGCGGGCCGGCAATCAGCAACACCAGCAGCAGCGCCAGCATGGCGCCGGCCAATGCCGGCCACTCGCCATGGTTGGCCGCAATGTCCGGCAGCCAGATGCTGGCGCACACCAGCCCCAGCCAGGCGCCGGCGCTGGCGCCCAGCGTCATTGGCGACACCAGCCGGTTCTGCGTCAGCTGCTGCAGCAGGCTGCCGGCAAAGCCCAGCGCGGCGCCGACCAGCAGCGCCATCGCCAGTCGCGGCAAGGCGGCGAACACAAACTGCAGCTCGGTGAAATCGATAGGGGCGCGGCTCAGCAGCGCCCATTGCGTGGCCGCCGGCAGCGGGTTGCCGATCTGCAGCTGCAGCAGCGCCAGCAGCACGATGGCCAGCACGGTAAGCGGGTAGCGCCGCGGCCAAGCTTGCGGCAGCACGGCCAGTTTCAGCGTCGCCAGCATCTCAGGCCACCACCGCGACCGGACGACCGCCCTCGGCCGGCGGCAGCAGGCGGATATCGATGTCGTACAGCGCCGACAGCCGCGGCGAATCCAGCAGCTCATCCGGTGTGCCGTCGAAGAACAGCTCGCCGCGCTTCAGCGCCACGATGCGGTCGGCGTAGCGTGCCGCCAAATTGACGTCGTGCAGGATGACGACGATGCCGCGCCCCTGCTCGCGGTTCAGCGCGCGCAGCAGCGCCATCAGTTCGTACTGGTGCGCCAGATCCAGCGCCGAGGTCGGCTCGTCCAGCAGCAGCAGCGGCGACTGCTGCGCCAGCAGCATGGCGATCCACGCGCGCTGGCGTTCGCCGCCGGACAGCAGGTCGGCCAGGTGACCGGCGTGGTGGCCGATGTCGGTGTCGCGCATCGCCTGCTGCACGATGGCGGCGTCGGCCGCCTGCCAGCGCCCCAGCAGCCCGCGCCACGGGTAGCGGCCGAGGCGCACCAGCTCGGCCACGGTCAGGCCGGCCACCTCCGGCAGCCGCTGCGGCAGGAAGGCGACGCGGCGGGCGAAGTCGCGGCTGGAGTATGCGGCCAACGTTTGGCCGTCGAGGCGGATGTGGCCGCTGTCCGGCGGCAACTGTCGCGCCAGCAGGTTCAGCAGCGTGGACTTGCCGGAGCCGTTGTGGCCGAGGATCACGGTAAAACGGTGCGGGTCCAGATCCAGCGCCGGCAACGCCAGGATGGTACGGCCATCGCGACAGACGCGAATGTCACGCAGTGACAGCATCGTGGGACAACTCCTGTTTCAGCAGCGCCAGACGCGCCGCGGGTTTCAGTTTCGGGCAGCTGCTGCACAGCTCGCCGTCGCAGCGGCGGAAGTGCTGGCAGCACACCTTGCGTTCCAGCGCCAGCTTGTGGCGGCCGTCGTCCAGTGCCACCGTCATCAGCGCGCTGGCGTCGGGCTGCGCCAGGGCCGCCAACCATTGCGGCGCCAGCGCCAGCAGCCGCGCGTTGTCGAGACGCGCATCGCAGCGCTGCGCGTGCAGCAGCGCCGCCAGCAGGCAGTCGGCCAGTAGCCGGCCGGCCATCTTCGGGTGCAGCTTCACCTGCTGGTTCACCAGCGCTAGCAGCGGCTGGCTCAGCGCCTGCAGTTGGGCGCCGGCGCTGGCGATCAGCGCCGCCTCGCTGCCGCGCTGCAGCCCGGCATCCGGCAGCGCAAAACCGGCGACGAAGCCGCCGTGCTGCCGCTGCGCCATGCCGCTCAGCCGTGGCAGGCAGCCGGCCAGCTGCACCGCCAGCACCGCCAGATACACTGGCTGCCACACCAGCAGCGTCCAGCTGCGGCTGCCCCAGTAGTGCGGGCCAGCCTCGGGGTGTGCCTGCTGCCAGTGCGCGACCAGTTGCCGCACCGGCGCGGGGTTGGCCGCATCGGCGGTGATGGCGTCCGCCGCCGCGGCGGCGATGACGCCGTCCAGCCCTGGCAGCGCCCGGCTGATGGCAGCCAGCAGGCTGGTGCTGTCGGTAACGGAAAACAGTGGTGACATGCGGGCATCCGGCAATGCCGCCGCCACACCGCGCCGGCCCTCCCCCTGCCAAGCAGCAGCAGGTTGGCCGCAACGGCGTGGCGGCGGGCGGGGTTAACGCGGGGCGTAACGGGCGATCGGGTTCTGCAGCGTGCCGGCGAACTTGAGGTTCTTCGCCGGGTCGGCCAGGTCAATCATCTGCTGGTTGTTACCCAGCTGCAGCCGGTTCAGGCACGAGCGGGTGAATGCGGGCGCAAACAGGTCGTAGCGAGCAAACTTGGCCGCCAGCTGCGGCTGGCTGGCCTGGTAGTCCAGCACGCACTGCGCCACTTCGCGCCAGAAGTCCTGCTCCGGCAGCATGCCGTCCTGATCCAGAATGGCGCCGATGAAGCGGAAGATGCAGTCGAACACGTCGGTGAACAGCGACAGGATTTTCAGCGCCTCCGGCACCTCCACCGCCAGCCGCTGCACCCCGGCCGGCAGTACCGCGTCCGGGTTGAGGATGGCGCACTCCTCGGCGATGTCCTTCATGATGGCGCGCAGCGGCACATTGTTTTCCAGTTGCAGGATCAGGTTTTCGCCGTGCGGCATGAACACCAGATCGTGCGCGTAGAAGCAATGCAGCAGCGGCGTGAGGTAGGCCGTCAGGTAGCGCCGCAGCCAGCTCTTTGCGTCCAGCCCGGAGGAGCGGATCAGCGCCGGCAGCAGCGCGCGGCCATCGGCATCGACATGCAGCAGCGAGGCCATGGTCATCAGCCGCTGCCCCGGCTGCAGCAGCGGCAGCGGGCTTTCGCGCCACAGCGCCGACAGCATCTTCTTGTACGGCGTGTCCTTGGTAATGCCCTGCTCGTAGTAATGGTTGCGGAAGCCGATGGCCGCCACCTCGCGCAGGATGGTGAAGCCATTGGCCGCCAGCAGCGGGTCGCTGGCGATATGGTGCTTGATCCACTCGTTGATGGCCGGGGTGGCCAGCATGTAGTACGGCGACAGTCCACGCATGAAGCCCATGTTGAGGATGGACAGCGCGGTCTTCACGTAGCGCTTGGTGGGCTGGCTGAGGTTGAAGAAGGTGCGGATCGACTGCTGCGCCTGATAGGCATCGCTGCCGTAGCCCAGGCAGACGATGTTCTGCTGCGCGACATCGGCGGCGAAGGCGATGGCCAGCTTGTTGAACCACTGCCACGGGTGCGCCGGCATCAGCAGGTAGTCGTCGGCCTTCAGGCCACGCGCCGCCAGCTGCTGCGCGAATGCGGCCAACGTTTCCGCCCCCAGCTCCTCGTCCAGCAGCCGTTGGTAGGACAGATCGCTGATGCTGGAGAAGGTGGCCTTGTCCTTGTGCACCGCCAGCCAGATCAGCCGCAGCGGCGAGGCGGCCTCCGGCGCGTAGTTGCCGTAGTCGGCGGCGTCGAAACCGATGCGGCCGTTGTTGGCCACGAAGCACGGGTGGCCTTCCATCATCGAGGTTTCCACCGACTGGAAATCGGCGCGGGTCAGCTCGTCGGCACTGAGCGACGGCACGGTGTGCTTGTAGGCACTGCCGTACAGCGTGCTGCTGATTTCATCCAGGTACACCGGCATCATGTCGTCGCCGATGTTCAGCACCGCCTTGAACTCGATGATGAAGGCCAGCGCGTCCAGCGGCGCATCGCTGCCGGCGATCTGTTTGCCGATGGAGGCGGCGTCGATGTCCCAGTGTTCCAGCGCCAACAGCCGGGCGCGGAAGCGGTAGACGATGTCCTGCTGCGGCACCGGCAGCAAGTAATCGCCCCAGTCGCCTTGCTGCGCCTGCAGTTCGGGCTGCAGCAACAGCTCATGGGCGAATTCGGCGATGGCCTTACGCAGCAGCAGGCGGTTGACCTTGGCCCAGACCGCCGGTTGCAGGTGGGTGGCGGCGTGTTGCGGCTGCTCGAATACGGTGGTGTTCATGCAGGTTCCTTGCGTTGGCCGGCGCTTTGCCGCGCGGCCTGATGTTGTTCACGGGTGCAGAAGGCGAGATGGGCGCGCTTGTGCGGCAGATCGATCTCGTGCTGGTAGACGAAGCCGGCATGGCGGTTGATGGCGTGGATCTTGGCGTTGCGCACGTCCGGCTCCACCACCACGCGGTGGGTGGCCGAGTCGCGGAACAGGAAGTCCAGGATCACGCGCATCACCGCGCGGGTGAAACCGGGGATGCGCGTCTCGGCCGGCGCCACCAGGAAGTGCATGCCGATATCGCCGGCAGCCACCGGGTAATGCGCGGCCAGCGCGTCGTGCGCCGGCTGGTAGCACTCCAGCAGGAAGGCCGCTTCGCCGTGGTACAGCCCCAGGTAGCAGTCGGTGTGCACGCCCTGTTGCAGCGCGTGGTAGGCATCGCTCACCTCGGCCAGCGTGGCCTGCTGCATGCCCCAGTAGCGGGCATAGTCCTGCGTCACCCAGCGATGCAGCAGCGGCATGTCGTCGGGGACGGCCAGCGGGCGCAGGCTGAAATCGCCCACACCGGGCACCCGGGACTGGAACACGTTGGCCGCAGACGCGGCGCGACGTTCAGGGTTGGATAGCGTCATCAGAGGTTCCTCAGGCGGTGGCGAGCTTGCGCGGCGTCGCCGCCAGTAAGGGATAGGCCAGCGCGGTCAGCAGCAAGCCGCCGGCGGCCACCAGGAAAGGCGCGGCCAGGCCGTGACCGGCCACCAGCGTGCCGGCGGCGAACGACGAGAGCAGCACGCCCAGGTTCTGGCAGAAGTTGATCTTGCTGTAGTCGGCGGCGTAGCTCGCCGGCGTGCCGAGCTGGAACAGCTGCACATCCAGCTGCACGGTGAGCTGGAACAGCGCCCAGCCGAACAGGCAGCGGCCAAGCAGCAGCGGCAGCGTGTCCGGCAGTGCCTGCAGCAGCAGCCCGACCGTACCGAGCAGCAGCATCGCCGGCAGGCTGCCCAGCGGTGCCTGGCCGCTGCGCGCGCGGCGGCGGTTGTGCCACAGCCCCAGCAGTGCCATCGCGGCCGGCACGGCGAACACCACGGCGGCGAGCCGGCTATCGGCGATGCCGCTCACCGCCTGCCAATGCTGCGCGAAGAACGCGCGCACCAGGTAGGCGCTGAAGTAGAACAGCAGCATCAACCCTCCTAGCTGGTAGACGCGGCGCAGGCGTGCGGCATCGTCCGCTGTAGTGGCCGGCGCGGTCTGGGCCGCCGAAGCTGCCGCAACCCGCGGTTGCCGCCACAGCAGGTACAGGCAGATGGCGATCTGCAGCGCATCGCCGGCCGCCATCAGCAGGAACACCTGCCCGCCATCCATGCCCTGCAGCACCAGCCCGCCTAGCAGCGCACCGGCGATGCCGCCGAAGTGCACGATCACCGACAGCAGCCCGACCGTGGCGGTGTGCTCGCCCTCGTCCGACAGGCTCATCACGTAGGGGTAGACCAGCAGGTAGCTGCCCTTGAACGCGATCATGGCCAGCGACAGCAGCCAGAAGCCGGCCAGCGACGTGGTCCAGTAGCAGTACAGGCACAGCAGCCCGGCCGCCAGCTGGGTGAGCACCAAGAGCGGCAGCAGCGGCAGCAGCCGCGCCACCCGCGCCCACAGCGGCAGCGCGAACATCACCGTCAGGCACATCGCCGCCACGTAGGCGCCGACGTGCTGCGGGTCGTTCACACCGAAACGGGCGGTGAAGAACTGCGGATAGAACGGCAGCAGCATGGCGTCGCTGACCACCGCCAGCGCGGTGATCAACAGCAGGAACGGCTTCAGCTTCATGCGCTCAGCCGCTCCGCCACCCGTGGCGCCGCTTCCGGCACCGCGAACTGCTGGAAGGCGATCTGGCGCTCCACCGGGTAGTGCTCTACCCCGGTCATGGTGCGGATCAGCCACGAGTTGCGGTAGCACGCCATGCCCAGGTCCGGCGTCACCAGACCATGGCTGTGCAGCTCGGCGTTCTGCACGAAGATCTCGCTGCCGGCGTGGTCGACGCTGTAGTTGCGGCCAACGTCGAAACGGCCGCGGGCGTCGCGCTTGATGCGACTGGCGATGGGCTGCAGGAAGGCCGGCTCGCGGTAGCTGTAGCCGGTGGCCAGCACCAGTGCCTCGGTCGTGAGTTCGAAATGCGCATCCTGCTCCACCTGGTGCAGCGCCAGCCGGTACTGCCCGGCGTCTTCGTCGTAGCGGCACGCGGTCAGCGCGGTATTGGTCAGCAGCCGGGTGTCGACCTCGCCCTGCAGGCGCTTGTTGTAGAGCAGATCGTAGATGGCGTTGATCAGCGCAATGTTGATGCCCTTGTACAGCCCCTTCTGCTGCTGCATCAGCTTGTCGCGCTTGCTCAGCGGCAGGCGGTGGAAGTAGTCGATGTACTCCGGCGAGGTCATCTCCAGCGTCAGCTTGCTGTACTCCAGCGGGAAGAAGCGCGGCGAACGCGTCAGCCAGTTCAGCCGGTAGCCGAAGCGGTCGATGTCCTGCAGCAGATCGTAGTAGATCTCCGCCGCGCTCTGGCCGCTGCCGACCACGGTGATGCTGCGCTGCCGCTGCAGCTCGGCCTTGTCCGTCAGATAGCTGGCGGAATGACCGACGCGGTCGGCCACCGCGTGGCAGCACGCCGGCAGGTAGGGCACGGTGCCGGTCCCCAGCACCAGGTGGCGGCCCCGGTACTGCTCGCGCGCGCCGCTCTTGGTGTTGACGCCGTGTACCAGGTAGACACCGTCGACATACTCCACCTTCTCGACATAGCGCTGCCAGCGCAGGCTGGATAACTGGCTGGTCACCCACTGGCAGTACTGGTTGTACTCGTGGCGCATCATGAAGAAGTCTTCCTTGATGTAGAAGCCGTAGATGCGCCCGCTGGTCTTCAGATAGTTGAGGAAGCTGAAACGGCTGGTGGGATCGGCCAGTGTCACCAGATCGGCCAGGAACGGCGTCTGCAGCGTGGCGCTGTCCAGCAGCATGCCCGGGTGCCAGTTGAAACCGTCGGCCTTGTCGAGGAACACGCCGTCCAGATCGGCCAGCGGCGCGCTCAGGCACGCCAGCCCGAGGTTAAACGGGCCAATGCCGATGGCAACGAAGTCGTGAATCTTGCTGTTCATGCTGGCGTCCTCATGCAGAAAAGGCGGTTGCGGCCTGCGCGTCGCGCTGACCGGCCAGGTAGTGCTGCCCGTGGTGTTTGATCAGGCCGACGATGGCCAGCAGATCGTCGAGCGTGGTTTCCGGGTTCAGCAGGGTGAATTTCAGGTACTGGCGCCCGGCCACCTTGGTGCCGGCGATTACCGCCTGGCCGGAGCGAAAGATGGCCTTGCGGATGTAAACGTTGGCCGCATCGAGCACCGCGTCCGGCAACGCCTGCTGCGGCACAAAGCGGAACACCAGCGTGGACAGCTGCGGCGCGGCGGCGAACTGCAGTGCCGCGTCGCCGCGCAGCGTGGCGTAGGCCTGCCGGGTCAGCTCGATGACGTGGTCGAACATGGCGCCGATTTCGTCGGCCCCCATGCTGCGCAGCGTCAGCCACAACTTCAGCGCGTCGAAACGGCGCGTGGTCTGCAGGCTCTTGTTGACCAGATTGGGTGTGCCTTCCTGCGCTGCGCTCAGCGGGTTGAGGTAGTCGGCGTGGCAGGTGACATGAGCGAAGTGGCGGCGGTCGCGGGCGAAGAAGGCGCTGCAGCTCACCGGCTGGAAGAAGGATTTGTGATAGTCGACGGTGACCGAATCGGCCTGTTCGATGCCGGCCAGCCAATGGCGGTACTGCGGTGACACCAGCAGCGCGCCGCCGTAGGCGGCATCGACATGCAGCCAGATGCCGTGCTGGCGGCACAGCGCGGCGATGGCGGTGAGCGGATCGATGCTGCCGAAGTCGGTGGTGCCGGCGGTGGCCACCACCGCGATCGGCTGCAGGTTGTCGGCATGGCAGCGGGCAATTTCCTGCGCCAGCGCCGCGCTGTCCATGCGCTGCTGCGCGTCGCACGGCACGCTGATCACCGCGTCGTAGCCCAGGCCCAGCAAGGCGGCGGATTTCTGCACGCTGAAGTGGCTGGCGCTGGAGCACAGAATACGCAGGCGACCGAAGTCGGCCGGCAGGCCGTGCAGCTTGACGTTGCCGCCGGTCTGGCGTGCGCAGTGGCTGTCGCGCGCCAGCAAGAGCGCCATCAGGTTGGACTGGGTGCCGCCGCTGGTGAACACGCCGTCGGCTGCCGGGCCCAGGCCGATGCGGCCCAGCGTCCAGTCGATCAGCTTCTGCTCGATGAAGGTGCCGCCGGCGCTCTGGTCCCAGGTGTCCAGCGAGGAGTTGACCGCCGACAGGATCAGCTCCGCCATGATCGCCGGCAGCAACACCGGGCAGTTCAGGTGCGCCACGTAGCGTGGGTGGTGAAAGTAGACGGCATCGTCCAGATACAGGGTGGCCAGTTCGGCCAGCACCGCGGCGTGATCGCCGACGGCCTGATCCAGATCGATGCCGGCAAAAGCCGGGGCCAGCTCCTGCGGCAGCACGCCACTGAACGGCTGCGACACTGCGGCCAGGCGGTGGCTCACCAGTTGCAGACTCTGTTCGATGCCCTGGCGGAATGCCGCCAGGTTGTGCTGGTTGAAAAGGTGCCGCTTGCCCGGCACGTCCGCTCGCGACAGCACCGGGCTGTCGTTGCTAACGATTTGCTTGATGGACATGTTCAAGTCTCGCATGGCCTATCATCACGACAGGGTGGGTGGTCCATGCTTGCATCCGGCGCCACCGGCCGCAGCCGCAGCGCCGTGCTGACACAAGCCTGTTACACGCAGAGCCGTGGTATGGCACGGCCCATTTGCGTACAGGCGCCCTCGCCCGCGTCCGGAGTGGCCTGGGCCTGCTGGCAGCATCGGTTGCAGCGTTCCATCACTTCGCTCTCCTGTTTGGCATGATCCGCATCATATTGCCAATGATAATTATTATCAATATTATTCGCATCGTTGCCACACGGATCCACGCCTGCTGGCAGCACGCACCGGCAGCAGCGGCCGGCCCGGCCCTGCTTTCCCCACCGCATCGCAGCGCGATTCAACACACGGACATACACACATGCAGAACAGACAACAGGCCCGTCGCCGGCAGCCGGCCCACCCGCTAGGCAGCGCCCTGTGCATCGCCACCCTCGCCCTGGCGGTAAGCCAGGCCTTCGCCGCCGACGGCACCACGCTGGACACCGTGGTGGTAAGCGGCACGCAGGACGCCAGCGCCACGGCCCCCACCCGCGGCTACACGGTGAAATCGAGCAAGACTGCAACCAAGACCGACACCCCACTCACAGAGATTGCGCAGTCGGTGAGTGTGGTCACCCGGCAGCAGATCGAGGATCAGGGCGCACAGACGGTAGGCGAGGCACTGGGCTACAGCGCCGGCACCTTCAATGGCGGCCGTGGCGCATACGGCCAGTTCGATAACATCGTGCTGCGCGGTTTCAATGACGGCATGACCACCAACCAGTATCTGGACGGTTTGCGCCTGGTGTCGGACGGCTCCACGCTGGCGCAGATCCAGCTGGATCCGTACTTCATGGAGCGGGTGGAAGTGTTGAAAGGGCCAAGCTCGGTGGCGTACGGCACCACCGCCCCGGGTGGCCTGGTGTCCTCCAGCAGCAAGCAGCCGCTGGATAGCGCCTACCACGAGATCGAAGTGACGGTGGGCAACCACAACAAGCGGGCGGCCGCGTTCGACTATGCCGACAGCCTGAGCGACAACCTCAGCTACCGCGTGGTGGGCAAGGCCTACGCGTCGGATACGCAGCAGGATTACGGCCACGTCGAGCACTACACGCTGGCACCGTCGCTGCGCTGGAAGATAGACGGCGACAACCGGCTGCTGCTGCAGGCCTACCTGTCGCATGCCCCGGACAGCGGCACCAATGGCTCGCTGCCATACGAGGGCACCGTCATCGCCCGCAACGGCAAGACCCTGTCCAGCAGCTTTTACGATGGTGCGGCCAACGATGGCGTGATGCGCGAGCAGATGTTCTATGGCTACCAGTTCGAACACGATTTCAACGACAACTGGCAGTTCCGCCAGCATGCCCGTTACCAGGAAGTCGCCGTCGACGGCACCTACGCCTACCAGTACGGCTGGAGCGGCAACAGCAACCAGCTGATCCGCTACGCTACCGCCGAAGATGCCAACACCAAGACCCTGCTGCTCGATAACCAGCTGGCCGGCAAGTTCGGCACCGGGCCGCTCCGCCACACCTTGCTGGCCGGCATCGACTACCAGGACATGGACAGCAGCGACAACATCGGCTCTGCCGCACTCAGCAACCTGGATACCGACAACCCGAACTACAACGTCGCCTACGGCACCATCACCAAATATCATTACCAGCGCAGCAACCAGCAGCTGGGCAGCTATCTGCAGGATCAGCTGGCGTGGCAGGACTGGCGTGTCACCCTGGGGCTGCGCCACGACCACGCCGAGGTGTCGCCCTACAGCGAGAGCAACAACGGCAACAACAGCTGGCAAGGCAACAAGCTCAGCAAGCAACTGGGCATCAGCTATCTGCTGAACCAGGCCCTGGTGCCCTACTACAGCTATAGCGAAGGCTTCAAGGTCAGCGGCGCCGGCAACGCCGACCAGAACGGCAAGATCCTCAGCCCGTCCACCACCAAGCAGCACGAGCTGGGCATCAAATACCAGCCGGATGCCGACACCCTGCTGACCGCCGCCGTCTACCAGCTGGACCAGAGCAACGTGGCCTACTACGACGCCAGTGTTTTCTACTACAAACAGGTGGGTGATGTACGCTCCCGCGGCCTGGAGCTGGAAGCCAAAACCAAGCTCAACCGCAACCTGAGCGTCCTGGCCAGCTACACCCGCACCGACATGGAAATCGTCAACGGCCTGAGCAGTGCCACCACCGGCAACACCCCGGTAATGGCGCCGGAAAACATGGCCACGCTGTGGGCGGACTACAACTTCGGCAACGGCCTGGACCTGGGCGGCGGCGTGCGCTACGTCAGCAGCATGTGGGCAGACAACGAGAACACCGCCAAGCTACCGTCCTACACCCTGCTGGACCTGGCATTGCGCGTCGACCTGGCGCGTTTCAACGCCGGCCTGAAGGGCACCTCGCTGCGCCTGAACGTCAGCAACCTGCTGGACAAGGAGTACGTGGCCTCGTGCTATGACCTGAGCGGCTGCTACTACGGCGCCGGTCGTAGCGTCAGCGCCACCGTCAGCTACAAGTGGTAAACCGTTGCGGCCAACGTTGGCCGCCGCCGTAAACGCAACAGCCGGGCCAATGGCCCGGCTGTTTTATCGTGCGGAACGCACACTTACTACTGCGGAGCGTTGCACACCAGCGGCTGCGACAGCACCAGTTCCACCTCGCAGCGCAGCAACACGCCGAAACCGGGAATGGTCACCACCCCATCCGCCACGCCGATGGCAGCCAGATTGCGGCGCAGGCGATAGATCAGGTTGTAGTAGCTGGAATCGCCCACCGCCCGCCCGCGCCCGCCCCAGACCAGATCGACCAGCCGCTCTTTCTCCAGCCCTTCGCGCGGGATCGCCCGCAGCAGCCGGTATTCATTGGCGCTGACTTTTTGCTGCTGCCCGCTAAGCGGATTGATGATTTTGTACTGCGGCGACAACTGGATACGCGGTGACATGGACTGGCCTTTGCTGACCCCGGTGCCCCTGCAGACTGCGTAATGCAGCCGCTGCGGCAAACGGGTGCAGCCATCTTGCAGCAGCCAAAAATGTGTGGTCAATGCCTCAATAAATGATTTTGCTCTTTTGAATGATATGAACGATTTAATGCATGATATGCACACTTCTTGTCAAAGTCCGGCCATGGCAGTAGCATGGAGCGCTCCACTCCTTACCTCGCCTATCGCATGCCGGAACAAGAGTTCGTCACCACCCGCCAGGCCGCCGAAGTCATCGGCGTCAGCTACACCACCATCCAGCGCATGGTGGAGCAAGGCTTGCTGAAAGCCTGGAAGACCAACGGCGGCCACCGCCGCATCAGCCGCGCCTCGCTCAATGCCTATATCACCGGCAAAGCGGCACGCAAGATGCGGCCGCAGCTATTGGTCTATCACGTGGAAAAACAGGAAGCCAAACGCCAGCAACTGGCGCAGATGCTGGCCGGCTGGCAGCTGCCGCTGCAGGTGCGCGCCTTTGACGACGGTATCAGTGCGCTGGTGGCCATCGGCCAGGAGCGGCCGGATGTGCTGATCATCGACCTGCTGATGCCCGGCGTCAGCGCCTTTGATCTGCTGCAATTGCTGCAGCAGCCAAACCATCCGCTGGAAGGCATCGACATCGTGCTGACCAGCGACATGGACAACGCCATGGTGCAGCAGTGGGCCAGCCTGCCGGCCAATGTGGTGTTCTACGGCTACCCGCTGCCGCAGCAGCAGATGCAGGGCTATTTTCAGGCCAAGACGCAGGTACTGTAGCGCGCGCAGGGACCAAGGTTGGCCGCAGGCAGCCCACCGCGGCGTGCATTGCGAGGGCAGCAAAAACAAAACCCGCCAGCGGCGGGTTGGTGTATGGCTGTCACGGTGGCGCTCAGGCCGGCGTGCGCTTGGTGAGCTTGAGCTTGCCGGCCAGCCAGGTGTGATCATAGCTGACGATCTCGAACGGATTGCCGAACGGATCGACAAACGACAGCGAACAGAAAAAGCCGTGATCGCGCACGCTGTCGCGGGCAATGGTCTGCCCTTCGCTGTTCAGTACCCGCTCGCCGGCCAGCTGGTCGATCCATTCCAGGAAATCCTGGCCGCTCACCACGAAGGCGATGGCGCCGGAAAACGCGGCGGCGCCTTCTTCCTGACTGATGGCCAGCCGCACCGTGCCACTGGGATTGGCCATCATGATGACGCCGTGCGGGCCATCCTGCATATGGCGGTAGCGGGTATCCGCCGCCAGCCCAAGCACGCGGCTGTACCAGTCGGCGGCCTTGGCGGCGTCGCTGACCCGGATGTGGATGTGATCGATCTTGCCCAACGTAAGCATGCTTTCCCCTTGCTCGGGCGTCGCCGCGCGCCGCCCATATCTGATTCTAAACGGTTTTCCCGATAAAACCGCAACGACTATGTCCGTGGCAGCAACAACGGTGCCAGATAATGGCCGGTATGGCTGGCCGGATTGGCCGCCACCTGCTCCGGTGTGCCGCTGGCGATGATCTGGCCGCCACCGGCGCCGCCTTCCGGCCCCAGGTCGATCAGCCAGTCGGCGGTCTTGATCACGTCCAGGTTGTGCTCGATCACCACCACGGTGTTGCCGTTCTCGCGCAGGCGGTGCAGCACCTGCAGCAGCAGGTCGATGTCGTGGAAGTGCAGGCCGGTGGTCGGCTCGTCCAGGATGTATAGCGTGCGGCCGGTGTCACGCTTGGACAGCTCCAGCCCCAGCTTCACCCGCTGCGCCTCGCCGCCGGACAGCGTGGTGGCGCTCTGCCCCAGGCGGATATAGCCCAGACCGACGTCCATCAGCGTATTCAGTTTGCGCGCCACGGTGGGCACCGCGCTGAAGAACGCCTGCGCCTGCTCCACCGTCATTTCCAGCACTTCGGTAATGTTCTTGCCCTTGTACTGCACTTCCAGCGTCTCGCGGTTGTAACGCTTGCCGTGACACACGTCGCACGGCACGTACACGTCCGGCAGGAAGTGCATTTCCACCTTGATCACGCCATCGCCCTGGCAGGCCTCGCAACGGCCGCCCTTGACGTTAAAGCTGAAGCGCCCCGGGCCGTAGCCGCGTTCGCGCGACAGCGGCACGCCGGCAAACAGCTCGCGGATCGGCGTGAACAGGCCGGTATAGGTGGCCGGGTTGGAACGCGGCGTGCGGCCGATCGGGCTTTGATCGACGTTGATCACCTTGTCCAGCTGCTCCAGCCCCAGCACGCGGCGGTACGGCGACGGCTCCTCGCTGGCGCCGTTCAGGTCGCGGGCGGCGATCTTGTACAGCGTGTCGTTGATCAGCGTGGACTTGCCGGAGCCGGACACGCCGGTGATGCACACCAGCATGCCCAGCGGCAGCTGCAGTGTGACATCCTTCAGATTGTTGCCGCTGGCGCCTTCCAGCATCAGCAGCCGCTCGGCGTTCACCGCGCGGCGCTCGCTCGGCAGCGCAATGCTGCGGCGACCGGACAGGAAGTCGCCGGTGACGGAATCGGTGCAGGCCGCCACTTCGTCCGGCGAGCCGGCCACCAGCACGTTGCCGCCGTGTTCGCCGGCGCCCGGACCCATGTCCACCAGGTAGTCGGCGGCGCGGATGGCGTCCTCGTCGTGCTCCACCACGATCACGCTGTTGCCCAGGTCGCGCAGTCGCATCAGCGTGGCCAGCAGGCGATCGTTGTCGCGCTGGTGCAGGCCGATGGACGGCTCGTCCAGCACGTACATCACGCCGGTGAGGCCGGAACCGATCTGGCTGGCCAGACGAATGCGCTGCGCCTCGCCGCCGGACAGGGTGTCGGCGGAACGCGCCAGGCACAGGTAGTCCAGGCCGACGTTATTCAGGAACGACACCCGCTCGCTGATTTCCTTGACGATCTTCTCCGCCACTGCCTGCTTGTGACCGACGAACTGCAGCCCGGCAAAGAAGTTGGCCGCCTCTTTCAGCGCCATCTGGTTGATCTGGTGCAGCGTCTTGCGGCCGATGAAGATGTGGCGCGCCTCCAGCCGCAAGCGCGAGCCGCTGCAGGACGGGCAGCACTGGTTGTTCTGGTATTTGGCCAGCTCTTCGCGCACGGTGCTGGAGTCGGTCTCGCGGTAGCGGCGTTCCAGGTTGGGGATGATGCCCTCGAAGCTGTGCGCGCGCTGGAACTTGGTGCCGCGCTCCGACTGGTAGGTAAACTGGATTTCCTCGCGCCCGGAGCCGTGCAGCACCACGTGCTGCACCCGCTGCGGCAGGTCTTCGAACGCCAGCTCCAGCGAGAAATCGTAGTGCTCGGCCAGCGCCTGCAGCATCTGGTAGTAGAACTGGTTGCGACGGTCCCAGCCTTTGATGGCGCCGGCGGCCAGCGTCAGCTCCGGGTGCGCCACTACGCGCTTGGGGTCGAAGAAGGTGATCTCGCCCAGGCCGTCGCACTTGGGGCAGGCACCCATCGGGTTGTTGAAGGAGAACAGTCGCGGCTCCAGCTCCGGCAAGCTGTAGCTGCACACCGGGCAAGCGAACTTGGCGGAAAACCAGTGCTCCTGGTTGCTGTCCATCTCCACCGCGATGGCGCGGCCGTCGGCATGGCGCAGCGCGGTCTCGAAGCTTTCTGCCAGCCGCTGCTGCATGTCCTCGCGCACCTTGAGGCGGTCGATCACCACCTCGATGGTGTGCTTCTTGTTCTTGTCGAGCTTGGGCACCGCCTCCAGCTCGTACACCTCGCCGTCCACCCGCACGCGCACGAAACCCTGCGCGCGCAAGTCTTCGAACAGGTCGACGTTCTCGCCCTTGCGGCCAACGATCACCGGCGCCAGGATCATCACCCGCGTCTCGGCCGGCAGCGCCAGCACGTGGTCTACCATCTGGCTCACCGTCTGCGACGCCAGCGGCACGTCGTGCTCCGGGCAGTGCGGATCGCCGACGCGGGCAAACAGCAGGCGCAGGTAGTCGTGGATTTCGGTAACGGTGCCCACGGTGGAACGCGGGTTGTGGCTGGTGGCCTTCTGCTCGATGGAAATCGCCGGCGACAGGCCTTCAATCAGGTCCACATCCGGCTTTTCCATCAGTTGCAGGAACTGCCGCGCATAGGCGGACAGGCTTTCCACGTAGCGGCGCTGCCCTTCGGCGTACAGCGTATCGAAAGCCAGCGACGACTTGCCGGAGCCGGACAGCCCGGTGATTACCACCAGCTGATGCCGTGGCAGGTCGAGGTTGACGTTCTTGAGGTTGTGCGTACGCGCGCCGCGGATGCGGATGGAGTCCATGCCTGTCTCACCGTGATTCGGGGAACCTGCTACTATACCGGACTTGGCGTACCGCGCTCTACCCGCTTGGCGATGCAGGTATCGCGCCGTCGTTACCTGTTGAAACGTAAAGTAGAACCCGCCCGCGCTACACTGCGCCGGCAGCTTGTCCATCGCGTTGCTGCCCGCTTAGCCTGAACACATTCCGAATGACTGCACTCGAACTGCGCGCCAGCCTTGGGCTGGCCGGTATCTACGCCCTGCGCATGCTGGGCATGTTTCTCATCCTGCCGGTATTCGCCCTGTATGCCACCACGCTGCAAGGCGCCGACAACCACGCCTTGATCGGCCTGGCGCTGGGCAGTTACGGCCTGGTGCAGGCGCTGCTGCAACTGCCGCTAGGCATGCTGTCCGACAAGGTTGGCCGCAAGAAGGTGATCTACTTCGGCCTGCTGCTGTTCGCCGCCGGCAGCTTTGTCGCTGCCAACGCCCATGACATCACCTGGCTGATCATCGGCCGGGTGATCCAGGGCTCCGGCGCCATCTCCGCCGCCATCACCGCACTACTGGCCGACCTGACCCGCGAAGAAAACCGCACCCGCGCCATGGCGATGATCGGCATGAGCATCGGTACCACCTTTGCCGTCAGCCTGGTGCTGGGGCCGCTGCTGGCCAAGCATATCGGCGTGGACGGTATCTTCACCCTCACCGGCGTGCTGTCGCTGCTGGCCTTGCTGGGCGTGTGGCGGGTGATTCCGGACCCGGTGGTGTCGCGCTTCCATTCCGATGCCGAGGCCAACACCAAGCGCCTGCCGGCGGTGCTGAAACACCCGGAACTGTTGCGGCTGAACTACGGCATCTTTGCGCTGCACGCGGCGCAGATGGCAATGTTCGTCACCATCCCGTTTGCGCTGACCAGCACCGGTCACCTGGACAAGGCCGACCACTGGCAGGTGTATCTGCCGGTGGTGGTGGCCGGCTTCTTCCTGATGGTGCCGGCCATCATCTACGGCGAGAAAAAGGCCAAACTCAAGCAAGTGTTCGTCGCCGCCGTGGCGCTGATGACCGCCGCGCAGCTGGGCATGGCGCTGGCGCTGTCCAGCTTCTGGATGATCGTCATCTGGCTGACGCTGTACTTCATCGCCTTCAATATCCTGGAAGCCACCCTGCCGTCGCTGATCTCCAAGATCGCACCGGCCGACGCCAAGGGCACCGCCATCGGCGTGTATAATACCGCCCAGTCTGTCGGCCTGTTCCTTGGCGCCGCGCTCGGCGGCTGGCTGTATGGCCGCTTCGGCGCCGCCGGCGTATTCGGCTTTACCAGCGTGCTGATGGCCAGCTGGCTGCTGCTGGCCATCACCATGACGCCGCCCAAGGCGGTGAAAACCCAGATGTTCCACCTGGACGACAACTGGCGCGGCGACAGCAGCGCCCTGTCCAGCCGCCTGCTGGCACTGAATGGCATCAGCGAAGTGGTGATCATGCCGGACGAAGGCGTGGCCTATCTCAAGGTAGCGCAGCAAGGCTGGGATGAGGCCGGCGTACGCCGCCTGCTGCCCATCGCCAAGCCATAGTCATGAACAGGCCTTACCGCTACACTGCGCAGGCGTGCCGGAAAACGGCGCCCTGTTCGATTGAATTTTCCGGAGAACTCCATGAACAGCATTAGTTTTGATGGCCGCCTGGCCGCCGACGCCGAGCTGCGTTACACCCCCAGCGGCGAGCCGGTGCTGAGCTTCCGCGTTGCCAGCGACATCGGCTTTGGCGAGCGCAAGACCACCAACTGGTTCAGCTGCCAGGTATGGGGCAAACGCGGCGAATCGCTGAAGAATTACCTGGCCAAGGGCCAGCAAGTTACCGTCTACGGCCAACTTACCCTGCGCGAATGGACCGACAAGGAAGGCGTCAAGCGCACCTCGCCGGACGTGCGCGTGAACGAGCTGTCGCTGCAAGGCGGCCGCCGCGACGACATGCCGCCGATGGACGACGGCTACAGCGCCCCGGCACCGCGCGCGGAAGCTCCATCCGCCCCGCCGGCCGCACCGCGCCGCATGGATCCGAAACCGGCTCCGCGCATGGACGACATGGACGACGACATTCCGTTCTAAAACAGAACAATTCATGCCCTTAGCGTCAACGGAGCCATTCACCATGGCTCCGTTTTTTGTTGGTACTTTCCGCCGCCAAGTGCCGCTTGTGATCCACATGCGGCAAAGTGCGCTGCCAAATGGCAAAATCGCCCGCCAGATAGACCGGCGAGCGATTTGCGGTGTAGCCGAGCAGCTTACAGTGCTACCAGCTGCCCGTTCTTGAAGGTGTAAACGCTGATCGGCGAGTTTTTCAAGTCATGCTTGTCGTCAAACTCGTACATACCGGCTACCCCCTGGTACTTGATGGTGGCCAGCACCGGCTTGTACTTCTTGGGATCAATGGAATTGGCTTTCTGCATGGACTTAGCCAGCAGGATCAGGCCATCGTACATGGATGCCGCGTAGGTCAGCGGTTCGGAATTGAAGCGTTTTCTGTAGGCGGCCTTGAAGCTCTTGCCGGCGCTGCTCTGCTCCAGTACCGGGCCACCCTGCGGGCAGAACACCTTGTCGTCTACCGTCTTGCCACCCAGCTTGAACATTTCCTCGTTGCAAATGCCGTCGCCGCCAAGCAGGTAGGCGTTGATGCCCAGCTGGGACATTTGCTTGCGCAGCGGGCCGCCCTGCGCGTGATAGCCAGCATAAAACACACCATCCACTTTCATACCCTTGATCCTGGTGAGAATCGCGGTGAAGTCGGTAGCCTTGTCATTGGTGTATTCACGGGTGGCAATCTGCACCCCGCTGCCTTTCGCCGCACGTTCAAACTCATCCGCCAGGCCCTGGCCATAAGCCGTACGGTCGTCAATCACCGCGAATTTCTTCGCCTTGATGTTCTTGGCCGCAAACATCGCCATGCGAGTGCCGGACTGGCTGTCGGTGCTGCCGATGCGGAACACATACTGATAGCCGCCTTGGGTCACCTTGGGGTTGGAGGCAACGGTAGCCATAACGATTTCTGCATCGTTCAGCAGTTTGGAAATAGGAATGGCAACACCGGAGTTATACGGGCCGAGTACAGCGTTGACGCCGGCATCGACAAAGCGCTGTGCCACCAGCATGCCGGTGCGCGGATCCGCCGAATCATCTTCCGATACCAGTTCGAAACGGGTTTTTTTACCACCAATCACCAGGCCTTGTGCATTGATGTAGTCCAGCGCCATCCTGGCCCCGTTTTCATCATCCTTGCCAGTGGCAGCCTGCGGCCCGGTGAGTGGTCCGGTCAGACCAATTTTCACAACCTGATCGCCGGCAAGCGCAACACTGGGAACCATGCAGCCAAAGGCAAATGCGATACAGCTGACCAGCAGCTTCTTGGAAGTTTGCATTTCTATTCTCCGGATTGGTTTTTGGTAGTAGTTTTTATATGCGCAGGCTGTTCATTACTTGCGATTTTGCAAGATGACACACGGGGAATTAACGCTTGCGCGGCAAGAGACCGCCACAAAATGTAAATACAATTCCTGTGGCAGACATTATTGCTTCGCTGAATATTGAATAATCAGTGCCACTATCCTTTGCCAAACGCGACAGACCTGGGGATGAACGCGACATTACCGTTATCTTATTGGCATATTCCAAAATTGATGGCACACCGCAAAAAGCAACACTGGAAAACGCCACCAGGCACAAATGCACACCATTTCACCGCCATGTGCGCTAACACAGCTGCAAACCGCCACTATTGGTCTGTTTCGGGTTCGGTGAACAGTAAGAGAAGGTAAAGGCTGCTTTACAGGACAAAACAGCCGATGTCTGGGCACAAGCGAATTGCCGCATGGGCAAAACAGCTACTGCCCAAGGGGAGCAGGCAGATCGTCGGACACAGCCGCTTTTATGAGAGGCTAACAGGCAACATCTGGATACCTCGCGCGCGCGACGTACCTCAATCTGACTGGGTAGTGCCTGGTATCTGAACTTGTGAGTATTCCGTGAACTCCCGTCAAAACTCGCCCCCAATCTTGCGTGCAAGGATAGTCGATTTTTTCTCCCTGCAACCCCATCGAGCATGCTGATTTCTTCGAGCAAAACTGTTCACTCGTTCAGAGGTTTTTTCTTAATGATTAATCACCAATCACAATAGAAAAGACTAAAAGCAAAAGAAACTTGTCGACTGAAAAGGTGTCAATAGAAAATGGCGCCCTCTTGACATCACCGCACACATTGACATCCAGCATTCAAATGTAATTTCCATAAGAATATTCTTCATGTCTCTGGCTAAGTTTCTTTTCCGCCAGACATGCCATTACCATCATCTGGGGTTATTTTGTTCGGCACGTTCGTGCCTTTTTGTGGAGCAATCTCACTGCCCTGCTCTCCAGAGCAGTCTGACCAATTAATCTAGCATTAGATTAATGATAACCATCGCTGCGATGGCCGTTCACCCTATTGGAGGATTGAAAATGCGCTATCTCATTCTTGCGTTGTCTTTGCTGCTTTACCCAGCAGCCTCAACTTATGCTCAGGTCACTATCGGTATTGGCGTGGCACTTCCGAGCATCAATATCGGTATCAACCTACCCATGTACCCATATCTGGTCAGGGTACCTGGCTATCCTGTCTATTACGCACCTCAGCTGGAGGTGAACTTCTTCTTTTACGATGGCCTGTATTGGGTATATGAGGACGACCGCTGGTATGCGGGCAGTTGGTATAACGGGCCTTGGGTAGAAGTGGTACCCGAATATGTTCCGCTCTTTGTATTACGGATTCCTGTACGTTATTACCGCAGACCACCGGCGTATTTCAGCAATTGGCGTCTAGATCGACCACCTCGTTGGGGGGACTATTGGGGGCCCAACTGGGAAAGACACCATAGCGGATGGGACCGCTGGAGTCGCCCTTCCATCCCACCACCTGCTCCGTTACCCAACTACCAGCGTGATTACTCGGGTAGCCGCTATCCGGGTTCTGTAGAGCAGCAAGATACGATTAGATCTCGAAGTTACCGTTATCAGCCACATGAGCCGGCAATACACCAGCATTTCCAGCCGAGAAATCAGCAGCAGGAGCGCCCTCAATGGCAACGGCAACAAGAGCCGCCATGGCAACAGCAGCAAGCGCCACAGCAGTCACAACAACAGCAAGGGCCGCAGTGGCAACAACAGCAACAGCCCCGGTGGCAACAACAACAGCCGCAGCAGAATAATCATCATGGCAGATCGCGTGCCGAACAACGTCAGCCGGCACCCGATACGCAGTACTCTCCGATGCCACATCAGCAAAAAAAGCAACCCACGAAACGCTCGCCTAATATCTGGCTCCCCGAAACAGAGCAGTAAGGCAGGAGGGCTGAAGAGCAAATGGGCTGACACAGATATGTGGACAGATACGATATAGCTGCTTGATCTGTGCCAGCCAGGAAGGACATTGAGATAAGGCGGCGTGAATCGCCCCAGCTTCTCTAGACACTCTTGAGCGGCAGGAAAACCAGCGCATTCGGCCTGTAGATATGAAAGAACGCGCCAGCCGGCGGCGAGTGCAGCATTGATCGTGCGCCGGGCCGTTGTACGCCATTGATACCGCGTGCGTGAAGTGCGCCACAACCGGGGCTGCTAAATGCTCGCCATCTGCTATCGTCCTATCTATGCAGCCCATCATTTCCATATCGAATCTCTCCAAGTCCTACGCTTCCGGTTTCCAGGCACTGAAACAGGTCAACCTGGACATCCGGCGCGGGGAAATCTTCGCCTTGCTGGGCCCGAACGGCGCCGGCAAGACCACGCTGATCAGCACCATCTGCGGCATCGTCAATCCGAGCAAAGGCCGGATTCTGGTGGATGGCCACGATATCGTGACGGACTACCGCGCGGCCCGCGCCATGATTGGCCTGGTGCCGCAGGAACTGACCACCGATGCCTTCGAATCGGTGTGGGCCACGGTGTCGTTCAGCCGTGGCCTGTTCGGCAAGCCGAAAAACCCGGCCTACATCGAAGAGGTGCTCCGGGCGCTATCGCTGTGGGACAAGAAGGACAACCGCATCATGACGCTATCCGGCGGCATGAAGCGGCGCGTGCTGATTGCCAAGGCGCTGTCGCACGAGCCATCCATCCTGTTTCTGGATGAGCCGACGGCTGGCGTCGACGTCACGCTGCGGCAGGACATGTGGCGACTGGTGCGCTCGCTGCAAACGCGCGGCGCCACCATCATTCTGACCACCCATTACATCGACGAAGCCGAGGAGATGGCCGACCGTATCGGGGTGATCAGCAAGGGCGAAATCATCCTGGTGGACGAGAAAGCCGAGCTGATGCGCAAACTCGGCAAGAAGCAGCTGACACTGCAGCTGGAGACGCCGCTGGAACGCATCCCGCCGGCACTGGCCGGCTACAGGCTGGATCTGGCAACTGGCGGCAGCGAGCTGGTCTATACCTACGACGCGCAAGGGGAGCGCTCCGGCATCCTCGCCTTGCTGCAGGCACTCAACGCGGCGGGCATCTCCTTCAAGGACCTGCAAACCACGCAAAACTCGCTGGAAGACATTTTCGTCAGCCTGGTGAGGGCAAAAGAATGAACCTGTACGCAGTCCGCGCGATTTACCGCTTCGAAATGGCCCGCACCGCGCGCACGCTGATGCAGAGCATCATTTCGCCGGTCATTTCGACTTCGCTCTATTTTGTGGTGTTCGGCGCCGCCATCGGCTCGCGCATCCCCGAGACCCACGGCATCAGCTACGGCGCCTTCCTGGTGCCGGGCTTGATCATGCTGTCGCTGCTGACGCAAAGCATCGCCAACGCCTCGTTCGGCATCTACTTTCCCAGGTTCTCCGGGACGATCTACGAGCTGCTGTCGGCGCCGGTTTCCTACCTGGAACTGGTGGTGAGCTATGTCGGGGCGGCGGCGACCAAGTCCGTGGTCCTCGGCTTGATCATTCTGGCGACGGCGGGGTTGTTTGTGCCGCTGCAGGTGGCCCACCCGGTGTGGATGCTGCTGTTCCTGGTGCTGACCTCGGTCACCTTCAGCCTGTTCGGCTTCATCATCGGCATCTGGGCGGATGGCTTCGAAAAACTGCAGGTCATTCCGCTGCTGATCATCACGCCGCTGACGTTTCTTGGTGGCAGCTTTTACTCCATCGATATCCTGCCGCCGTTCTGGCAGACCGCCGCGCTATTCAACCCGGTGGTCTACCTGATCAGCGGCTTTCGCTGGAGTTTCTACAATATTGCCGACGTCAGCGTCGGTATCAGCCTCGCCATGACTGTCGGCTTTCTGGCGCTGTTCACCGCGGTTGTGGCGTGGATTTTCAAGACCGGCTATCGCATCAAAGCCTAGCCGTGTAGCGCCGTCGGTTGGTCGAATGCCGGGAGGCGGCCCATTCCGGCAATCAAGAATTGCACTGGGGCCGACTGGCATGGCAGCAAAGCATACGTCGCGCCGCCAATGCCATGAACGCAACGATTCGGTCCGGCAAAGACCGGCAAGGAGCGCGTGATGAGCAAGGAGCAGGCGGCACCGGAGACCACGGGCGTGACGGTACAGTTACTCGCTACCGTTGATCTGGGTCCGGAAATCGAGGGCATGGCGGGACGGCAGCTGCGCATGCGCATGGTGACTATCGCGCCCGGCGGAGTGTTCGGCCCGCTGCACAGCCATCAAGACCGGCCAGGCACCGTCTACATTCTGCAGGGCACCATCACCGATCATCGCGATGGGGTAGCCACCGACTACGGCCCGGGCGTTGGCTGGCCAGAAGACCGCCACACCACGCACTGGCTTGAAAACCGGGGAAGCGTGCCGGCGGTGGAAATCTCGGTCGACATCGTCCGGTCGGATTGAGCGGTCAGCGCCACCTGGTTTGCTGTTGGCCGCCCGCGGGCAAATGGGCTGCCACGTAAGTCCCCACACGTCATCCGCCCGCGGTGCCACCCGGCAAGCCATCAACACCGACCTTGGCGCGCATCTGGGCGCGCAACGACAGCGGGCACCGGGCGTCGGAAACCGGCCGGTACTGCGGCCAACGTTGGCCGCATGCAATATGGCGACGCGGTTGCCCGCCTCTGTTTCCCACCCTGTATTACCCGCCCGCGGCAGGCGGCCAGCTGTCACTTGCCGGCCGCGCAGCGAATGCCGCAACCTGCCGCCAGAACAGCTGGCAGCCGTCGTCAACACCGCTGCTGGCCCGCCCCCGACAAAGCGCCCCCGCCCCTGTCTATTAAGCACGCCTGCAACCTGCAATTGCTGCAATTGCTGCAATTGCTGCAAAGCATGCACGAATAAACTGCAAAGCCACCAGATTGATAAAGAAATACCGAGTTCTCATCCTGTCCCTAAACGCAGGCCATACAACGCATGGAGGCAGAATGAACACGGAAATCAGACTTACGCAGAGTGGCAGCCCGGCAGTGTTGCAGCTTGCCCACCCGGAAACCGCGGCCCCGGCAGCGGGAGACGTCTGGCTGGAGCAAGCAGCCATCGGGGTGAACTACCTGGATGTGATGCAGCGCAATGGTGCAGTGCCGATTCCCTTGCCATCCGGCCTCGGCCTGGAAGGCGCCGGCCGCGTGACAGCGGTGGGAGATGGCGTCAGCACTGTCCGGGCCGGCGACCGGGTGGCCTAGCCACCGGCCTGCTGGGCGCCTATGCCAGCGGCCGCATCTACCCGGCCGAGCGGCTGCTCCGGCTGCCGGACAGCCTGTCGTATGAAGACGCCGCAGCGGTCATGTTCAAGGGCATCACCGCCCAGTACCTGCTCAAGAGCACCTACCCTGTCGCCCCGGGCACCACCATGCTGCTCTATGGCGTGGCAGGTGGCGTGGGCGCCATCATGGCGCAGTGGGCCAAACAGCTGGGCGCCTACGTGATCGGCGTCGTGTCGAAAGCCAGCAGCGTGCCCAAGGTCGAGGCGCTGGGCTGCGATGCCGTGCTGGTATTCAACCCGGCCACCTTGGCGACCGAGGTTGGCCGCATCACCGGCGGCCACAAGGTGGATGTGGTGTACGACCCGATCGGCCTGCTGTCGTTTGCGGCCTCGCTGGACTGCCTGCGCCCGCGCGGGCTGATGGTGTCGTTCGGCGCATCGTCCGGTGTGCCGGCCGCGGTTGAGCTGGCCACGCTGAATGCCAAAGGCTCGCTGTTCCTCACCCGGCCCTCCCTGGCGGCGCATACCGCCACGGCGGCGGAATACCAGGCCCGGGCGCAAGACGTGCTGGCCGCCGTGACCAGCGGCGCGATCACGCCACGCATCTGGGGGCGTTATGCCTTGAGCGATGTGGCGGCCGCGCACGCCGATCTCGAAGCCGGGCGTTCCGCCGGCAGCATTATCCTGCAGCCATGATGCAAGACTTGTTCGACAACCAGCACAGCGACGAAATCGCCGCCCTGCTCGCCGTGGCCGCCGAGGGCTCGTTCGTCGCCGCCGGCCGCCGGTTGCAGCGCCATCCCAGCGTGCTGTCCAAACGGGTGGCGGCGCTAGAAGCACGGCTGGGTATCCGGCTGCTCGAACGCACCACCCGACAGCTGCGCCTGACGGCTGCCGGTGTCCAGCTGGAGCAGAAGCTGCGCGCCACCATCACGCTGATTAGCGAGGCGGAGCAGGAAGCCGCCGCCGGCGCCGCGGAAGTCCGTGGCCTGTTGCGGGTGGCCTTTCCCGCCGCCATGGGGCGGCAATGGCTGGCGCCGCTGCTGCCGGCCTTTCTGGCAGCCTATCCGCAGGTGTCCCTGGTGGCCGACTACAGCGAACGCTTCGTGGACATCATCACCGAAGGGTTCGATCTGGCCATACGCATCGGTGAATTGCACGACAGCCGGCTGATCGCCAAGAAGCTTGGCGACCAGCGCCGCATCCTGTGCGCCGCCCCGGCCTATCTCGCGGCGCACCCGGCGCCGGATAGCCCGCAGGCGCTGCTCGACCACAACTGCCTGCGCTTTAGCGGCTTCGCCTCGTTTCCGGAATGGCGGCTGACCAATGGCGAGCGGCAGCAAAGCGTGCTGGTATCCGGATCGATGACCAGCAATGACAGCGAGGCGCTGCTGGCGGCGGCGCGGGCCGGACTGGGCATCCTGGCCGCCGGCGAATGGCTGCTGAACCGCGATATCGCCGCCGGCAAACTGGTGCGTGTGCTACCGGATTGGCAGCTGGACGCCCAGGGTGGCATCTACCTGGTACGCCCATCTGCCCGGTTTGCCGCCGCCAGCACCCTAGCCTTCAAATCCTGGCTCGAAGACCAATTCAGCGCCGGCCCGCCCTGGCAAATCGGCGGGCGCTGAGATCACGACACAGCGGCCGGCATCGGCCGCCCGTAGCGCGGCGCGACCCTGCCGGCCACCATTGCCCGCCGGCTGGCAGGCCATCAGCCGGCGATAAAATCGGTGATCTGCTGCCACATGAACAGCGGGTTGGAGTACATCGGAAAGTGGCCGCAATGCGGCACTTCGCAAAGCCGCACCCCGTGCCGCCCGATATGCGGCAGATAGCTGAGGCCGGCATTCTGCGCGCCGTACATGAACATCTTGCGGCACGGCAGCGCCAGAAACTGTTCCATTAGCCGGCCGTGGTCCGACAACTCGACCATGGAACTGAAAATGCCGCGCACCGCCGCGGCGCGCACCTTGTGGCGCAGGCTGGCGGCGTACAGGGCGCTGGCGTAGGCCGGGGCGTGGCGGGTGCGCTCGATGAAGTCATCGAAGAACGCCTCGGCGTCGGTATTCGGGTAGGCGACGATCTGGCGACTCAGAAAGCAGTCTTCCGGCGCGATATTGCCTTCGATATCGGTAAAGCTGAGCACGCGTTCGCCCAGCTGGCTGGCCAGCAGCAAGGCGGTCAACCCGCCCATGGAGTGGCCGACCAGATGGAAGCGTTCCACCCGGTAGTGCGCCAGCACCCGCAGTGCGGTTTGCAGCTGCAGGCCGATCGACACCTGCGCCAGATCGGCGCAAACCGTGTCGCCGCAGCCGGGGGCGTCGTAGGCGATGAACGGATGCCCGTCGAAGACGGCATGCTGCACGATGTCGGCGTAGTCCTCCTTGCTCGAGCCGAAGCCGTGCAGAAACAGGATCGGCGCCTTGTCGCCGTCGCGGTGAATCGCGGCGATGTCGACGGCCACGCCATCGATGTCGAACGCCAGCCGCTGGCTGGCAAATTGTTGGTTTGTCATGCGGTGTTCCAATCAGTCGCGGCACTGCGGCCAACCTTGAGCCCAGGGTTGGCCGCAGTGCCGGGTTGCAATTAACGGGCGGTCATCACCGCGCTACAGAACTCGCCGATCGCCGTGCACGCCTGCTGCAGCGCGGCGTCGTCCAGTGCATAGGCGATGCGGAGATAGGGCGCCAGGCCAAAGGCGCTGCCCTGTACCACCGCCACGCCGGCTTCATTCAGCAGCGCCAGCGCCACGTCTTCGTCGCTGGCCAGCAATTTGCCGGCCGGACTGGTCTTGCCCAGCAGTTCCTCGCAGCAAGCAAACACGTAGAACGCGCCGCCGGGCCGGGCGCAGGACAGTCCGGGCGTGGCGTTGAGCTGGCGCAGCATGCGGTCGCGGCGGGTCTCGAACACCTCGCGCGAACGGCTGATGAAGTCCTGCGGCCCGGTCAGCGCGGCCAACGCCGCCTGCTGCGAGATGGCGCAGGCGCCGGAGGTCTGCTGCCCCTGCAGTTTTTCCATCGCCTGCAGCAGCCAGCGCGGGCCGGTGGCGTAGCCGATGCGCCAGCCGGTCATCGCGTAGGCCTTGGACACCCCGTTCATGGTCAGGGTGCGTGGCTGCAGCCGCGGTTCGACCTGCGCCAGGGTGAAGAACGGCTGACCGTCGAACAGCAGGTGTTCGTAGATGTCGTCGGCCAGCACCAGCACCTGCGGGTGATCCAGCAGCACCTGCGCCAGCGCCTGCAGCTCGTCGCGGCCATACACCGCGCCGGTGGGGTTGGATGGCGAGTTCAGGATCAGCCAGCGCGTCTGCGGGGTGATGGCGGCGGCCAACGTTGCCGCCGTCAGCTTGAAGCCGCTGTCGTGGCCGCAGGCCACCACCACCGGCCGTGCGCCGCACAGCTGCACGATTTCCGGGTAACTCACCCAGTACGGCGCCGGCACGATCACCTCGTCGCCCTCGTTCAGGGTGGCGGCCAGCGCGTTGAAGATCACCTGCTTGCCGCCGGAGCAGACAATGGTGTCCTGCCATTGCACATCCAGACCGTTTTCGCGGCGGAACTTGCTGGCCACCGCCTCGCGCAGCGCACGGGTGCCGGCCACCTGGGTGTAGCGGGTGTGGCCGCCGTTGATGGCGGCGATGGCGGCGGCGCGGATGTGTTGCGGGGTGTCGAAATCCGGTTCGCCGGCACACAGCGAGATGATGTTGATGCCGGCGGCACGCAGCGCGGCCACGCGGTCCATCACCTTGTAGGTGGCGGAGGGTTTGGCCGTGGCCAGGTGTTTGTTCAGGTATTGGCTAGTCATGGTCATGCCCTCTCGCGCCAGTGGTCCAGGCCCATCAGCTGCAGGGTGGTCGCGCCCTGGCTCAGCTGGCTCATCATCACGCTTTCCTTGGCAGCACGCGCTTCACCGGCCTGCAACGTGGCGGCTACCGCGGCGGCGGGCACGATGATCACGCCGTCGTCGTCGGCCACCAGCAGATCGCCGGCGGCCACCGCGACGCCGCCAAAAATCATCGGCAGCCCGACCGCCGGCGCGCTGGCCTTCACCGTGCCGCGCACCGACACGCCGCGGGCAAACACCGGGAAGCGGCGCTTGCCGATGGCGGCGACATCGCGCACACCGCCGTTGATCACCAGCCCGGCGATGCCGGCGGCCTCGGCGGCGACGGTCAGCACCTCGCCCCAGTAGCCGGCGATGAAGTCGCCGGTATCCACCACCAGCACGCTGCCGCGCGGCGCGCGCTCCAGCGCGATGTGGATGGACAGGTTGTCACCGGGGGAGCAGACCAGCGGGTAGGCCGCCGCGGCGATGAAGGCGCCGGGCCACAGGCTGCGAATCTGCGGGTCCACCGCGCAAGGTTGGCCGCAGGCCTCGTACAGCGTGGCGCTGCCCAGCACGGCGCAGCGTGCGGCCAACGTTGGCTTGTGTTCAGCAGTGTTCATCACGCTTTCCTTTGCAGTGTGTGGTAACCCAGCGCCGCACGCACGGCGGCCAGGGTGCTGCCCTGCGCCAGCTGCTGGCGGATCGCCGCTTCCACCGTCTCGATCTGCTGCGCCAGCGCCGCCACCTCGGCGGCGCGCTCGCGCGGCACCACCACCACGCCGTTGGCGTCGGCCACCACGATGTCGCGGGCGGCGACACGCGCCGTGCCGATCGACACCGTGCCACCCACCGCCTCCACCTGCACCCGGTCCTTGCCGGTACGCATGAAGCGGCCCCTGGAGAACATCGGATAGCCGTCATCCAGCACCTTGTTGACGTCGCGGCACACGCCGTCGATCACGGTGCCGGCGATCTGCCGCAGCCCGGCGTACTGGGTCATGATGTCGCCCCATACCGTGCAATCCGTGCGGCCATCGTTGTCGATCACCACCACATCGCCGGCGGCGACCTCGTCGATGAAATCGCCGACGCTGCCGGCCGGGCTGCTGGCGGCCACATACTTGACGGTAAACGCCGGCCCCACCACCACCTGGCGGTAGTCATCCAGCGGCATGATGCCTAGGCACTGCCCCGCCAGGCCCAGCTTGTCCATGGCATCGGATACGCCGGCGCTATCCAGCCCGGCAAACAGGGCCACCAGTTCGCGATCTGCCGCGTTCATTTGCCGCCCTCCTGCTGAATGGCGTCGAATTGCCGGTCGTGCATCACCTCTGCCACCGAGCGGCCGCTGCGCACCGCCGCCACCATGCCGTGCTGGCGCGCCGCGATGCGCTCGGCCAGATCCAGCACCGTCTCGATATGTGCCGCCGGCACAAACACCGTGCCGCAGCGATCGGCCAGCACGTAGTCGCCTTCTTCGACTTGCACACCGGCCATGTTCACCGGCTGGCCGGACGACAGCTGGATCACGCGGTTGCGCGCGCTGATCATGGTGACGCCGCGACCATACAGCGGGTAGCCGATGTCAGCGCTGCCGTCGATGTCGCGGCTGAGGCCGTCGATCACCGTGCCGCGCACACCCTTCACCTGCGCGGCATTGGCCAGGATGTCACCCCAGCAGGAAATGCCGTCCACGCCGCCGGCGATCACCAGCACGCGCTCCGTGCTGTCGATGGCGGCGATCACCGGCGAGATCAGGTGCACCGTCGGCGCCGCATCGGTCTTTCGGCCCAGCTGCACGGTGCTGGCGTGGCCAACCAGCTTGGGGCAGTCCCACAGCGGGCGCAGGCCATAGCTGGCGCCGGGCAGATTGAGGAAATCGAGCGCGTCGGACAGCGTGTTGCTGTCCTGCTGCTGCAAACGTGCGAGTAAAGAAGGCTGGCTCATCGGACTCTCCTGTTGGGGACTTGTGTGCCGCTACTTTCCGCCCTACAGTTCGATAGGTAAATTCCGAAATTTGTAACGTTTACATACGCCAAACCTATCAAAAACATGATCAACTTTCGTCTCATCCGCCACCTGTGGCTGTTCCTGGCCGTGGCCGAGGAACAGCACTTCGGCCGCGCCGCCAAGCGCCTCGGCATGTCGCAACCGCCGCTGACAGAGCAGATCCAGATCCTGGAGCAGGCACTGAAGGTGAAGCTGTTCGAGCGCTCGCGCCGCGGCGCGCAGCTGACGGCGGTGGGACAGGCGATCCTGCCGGCGATGAAGAAATTCGCCGAGCAGCTGGAAAGCCTGGAGCTGGCGGTACGCGAAGCGGCCGCCGGGCAGATCGGCACCATCACCATCGGCGCGATCACCTCGGCGATTCTGGACGTGCTGCCGGGGCTGATCGAACAGATCAAGCAGCAGCACCCGGGACTGACGGTGGCGGTAAAGGAAATCGACAGCTACGAGGCGCTGCCGGCGCTGCTCAGCGGCGATATCGACCTGGCATTTGCGCGGCTGGAAGGCGATCTGGGCGAGCACATCAGCGCGCTGCCGCTACGAGAAGACAAGTTGGCCGTGGCCTTGCCGGCCACGCACCCGCTGTGCAGCCAGGCGCAGCTGGCGCTGCACGATCTGGCCGGCGAGGATTTCATCATGTTCGCGCGCAAGGTCAGCCCGATCTCGTTCGACCGGCTGACCGCGGCCTGCCACAGCAGCGGCTTTTCACCGCGCATCCTGCACGAGGTGCGCTCGGTGACGTCGCAGATTGCGTTTGTCGGCTGCAATCAGGGCGTGGCGCTGGTGCCGGCGTCGGTGCAGGGCATGGCGCCGCCGAGCGTGGTGATCCGGCCGCTGGCGGACGAGCTGCACGTGGTCACCACCGCCATGGCCTGGAACACGCAGCGGCAGAACCATCTGCTTGCCGCGGTAATCGACACCATCAGCCGGCAACCCGGCACTCAGGGCTGATACACGGCGATTTCCACCAGGTTGCGGTCCGGGTCGCGCTCATAGATGGAGCTGATGCGCCCGCGCGCGCCGGTGCGCGCCACCGGCCCTTCCTCGATCACCACCCTGTGCACACGCAACTGCGCCGCTACCGCCTCCAGCGGCTGCTCCGTCAGGAAACACAGGTCCAGCGCCCCCGGCGTTGGCCGCAGCGCCTTGGGTTCGAATTCATGCCCCTGCAGGTGGAGATTGATTTTCTGGCTGCCGAATTTCAGCGCCAGTCGCTCCAACGGCGGCGTGCCGCCAATGAAGGTTTCCAGCGTCATGCCCAGCACATCGCGATAGAACGCTACGCAGCGCGCCAGATCGGCCGTGGTCAATACAATGTGGTCGATCGCGGTAATCATGTCTTCCCTTCCCCGAGTCAACGCCGGCTGGCCAACAACACCCCGGCAATCACCAGCAGCGTGCCGGCCAGCTGCGCCAGCGACACCGGCTCGTCCAGCAGCCACCAGCCAAAGAAAATGGTCAGCACCGGCCCCAGCATGCCGATCAGCACCGAGCGCGCGGCGCCGATGTGGCGGATGGCGGCGGACTGCCAGAAGATCGGCAAAATGGTGGAAAACAGCGCCATGCCCAGGCCGTAGCCATATACCGGCAACGGCAACTGCAGCGCCTGCCACGGCCGCAGCAGCACGAAATGCAGCAGGATGGCGGCGGTGGACACCAGGATGGCCAGCAGCGAAAAGCGCATCGCGCCCAGGCTGCGGATCGCCAGCTCCGAACCGGCACTGTACAGCGCGTACAGCACCGCGCAGGCAAACACGAAACCGGCGCCGATGAATACCCGCTGCACATCGGCACTGTGGCCCAGATCGTGCACGAAGGCCACCGCGATGCCGGCGTAGGACAGCAAGGCCGCCAGCACGATGCCACGCTCGGCCCGCTTGCCCATGAACAGGATGCCGATCAGGATGGTGAGCGTGGGATAGGTGAACAGGATCAGCCGTTCCAGCCCGGCGGAGATGTACTGCAGGCCGTAGAAATCCAGCATGCTGGAGCCGTAATAACCCGCCACACCCAGGCCCAGCAACAAGCCGACATCACGCCGCGTCAGTCGCGGCATGCCGCGCAGTACCGGCAGCGCCGCCAGCAGCACGAACGGCAGGCACAGCCCCATGCGCAGCGTCAGCAGGGTAACGGCATCCACCGCGGTGGCGGCGTAAGCCAGTTTGACAAAGATGGCCTTGAAGGAGAAACCGAAGGCGGCCAGGAAGGCAAACATGACGCCACGGCTGGCAGGCGTGGACAGGAGGGTTTTCAATTGCGACTTTCAACAAGCAGAGGTACGCCATGCTGCTGCCGGGCGCGGCAACAGTGAAATACTTTCCGCCTAGGGCTGTGATATGCGCAGGCTATCAATATTTGGCAGCAGTACCTCCACCGCTGCCACATTCGGTCATCCCAATCAATGTGGTGCTGGCCAGCTGACCACCACAGCGGCAGCCTCTACCCACATCTGATGTGGATATGACGCCACAAAAAAAAACACCAATTACTCATTTTGCAATGACTTTCATTTTAATAAATGAAATTAGCATTGCCCTGAAGGGCAATAGCCCGTTAGTACAATAAAAACGCCCTGGCGCTACTTCTAGAGTGATGACTACTAGTCCCACTCATCATGGAGTATCGATCATGGCTGCCGCATCCAATATCGCCCAAGGCAAAGTTGTCGCCCTTACCGGCAAGATCATCGCCATCATGCCCGATGGCTCGCAGCACACCGTTCAGCTGGGCGAAATTGTTGCCAGCGGCACCCGCCTGATCATTCCCCAGGATGCCTACATCGAGATGCAATCTGCCAATGGCGACATCGTGCGCATTGCAGAAGCTCGTGACCTGACCATCACCGACGACGTCTTTGGCACTACTCAGGCCAGCGCCACCGATGCCACCGACGCGGCACTGGCACCGCTGCAGCCGGAAGCCCAGCAAGTGTTGGCCCAGCTCAACAACGGGCTTGACCCGCTGACACAGCTGGAAGCCACCGCCGCCGGTCTGGGCGGTGCAGGCGGGGCGGAAGATGGCGGCAACAGCTACGTCATCCTTGGCCGCATCTCGGAAGGCATTACCACCACTACACTCGATCTGGGGCTGGATACCACCGCAGCCACGCCGACCGATGCCGGCACCAGCAACTTGAACCCGACCCCGACTATTGAAGTGGGCGCGGCAGGCACTGCCGTTGGCGATATCGTCATCAATGAAGGTGAAAACGCCGTCTTTGGCGTCAATATCACCAATGCCGCGCCAGGCAGCACCCTGGTGCTCACTTTTGCGGACGGCACGGCACTGTCTCCAGCCGATTACAGCAGCGGCACCTTCCAGTACAGCACCGATGGTGGCGCCACTTGGACCACGTACAGTGGCAGCATTGCGATTGCCGCCGGCGACTCCCTGCTGCAAGTACGCACCACAACCGTTGCCGACACCGTTGACGAACCGAATGAAACTTTCAACCTCAGCGCAACCCTGACCAGCAATGGCGTGAACTACAGCGATGGCGCGACTGCCACCATCCTTGATGACGACGTACCAGTCTTCTCCCTGACCGGGGATGCCTCTGTTGCCGAAGGCAGTGCCGCCAGCTATAGCATCAACCTCAGCGGCGCATCGCTGGTTGCCGGTCAGTCGGTCACCTTCCAGATCGGCACTGGCCTCCAGGTCGACACCGCTACCGAAGGGGTCGACTACAACTCCGAAGACGGCACCCTGACTGTGACGGCGCCGGCTGGTGGCTGGGCGGCTGGCACAACCGTCGCCACGTTCTCGGTCACCACTGTCAATGACACGCTCTACGACCCGAGCGAGAAATTTACGGTCGAGCTGCTC
>NZ_JBEFLD010000001.1:0-189584 GCF_040148885.1 Vogesella oryzagri | reverse complement strand
CCCGTCTTCTCCCTGACCGGGGATGCCTCTGTTGCCGAAGGCAGTGCCGCCAGCTATAGCATCAACCTCAGCGGCGCATCGCTGGTTGCCGGTCAGTCGGTCACCTTCCAGATCGGCACTGGCCTCCAGCTCGACACCGCTACCGAAGGGGTCGACTACAACTCCGAAGACGGCACCCTGACTGTGACGGCGCCGGCTGGTGGCTGGTCAATCGGCTCAGTCATTGCAAACTTCAGCGTCGTTACAATTGATGATACGACTTATGAGCAAAACGAGGCTTACACTGTACAGTTACTTAGCAGCTCTATTGGACAGGTAAATAACGCTGCAAATACAGTTGTCACCACCATCATCGACAACGACTTCAAACCGCCGGTGCTGTATGCCGATGGTGCCTCCTGGCAGATGAACCTGTCGCCGGATCACCAGACCTATAACCTTCGCGCCAAGGACGGCAACATCACCCTGTTTGCCAACCGCACCATCCACTGGGATATCTGGGTGGACAATGTTGCCGCCGCCGCGCTGGTGCTGAGCGCGACCTCTCTGCCGACGGGTACCAGCTACTACTACGAGAAGCTGTACACCGCCAACGGCGATACGCTGTTCCGCTTCTACCTGACCGCCGGCAATACCGACGTGGTGATGAGCCAGAACAGTGCCAGCGGCCAGTTCGATATCACGCTGTCCGGCACCACCATCAACAGCGGCACCAACGTGCACATCATCAACTCCGACGAGTACGTGCTGCCGCACAACAACTACGCCGACAACTACTCGAGCAGCTTCGACACTGGCGCGGCCAGCAGCAGCGACAACCGCGACTGGCTCAGCAGCGATACCAACGGCGGTGAGCTGGCGACCGGCAGTGCCACGCAGACCGGTCAGACGGTCGATTACCTGGCCGGGCAGGATATGTCCTACGGCACCATTGGTAACGACACCCTTTCCGGCGGTGATGGCAACGACTTCATCGACGGCCGTGCCGGCAACGACACCATCCGCGGTGGTTATGGCAACGATGTGCTGATGGGTGGGCTGGGCGACGATACCATCTACGGTGACACCACCCTGGGCGACCCGGTTGGCGGCAACGATGTGATCTACGGCGGCTTCGGCAACGACACCTTGATCGGCGGCGCCGGTTCGGATACCTTCAAGTGGGCACTGGGCGACCAGGGCCAGGCTGGGGCGCCGACCATCGACACCATCAAGGACTTCCAGACCGGTGCCGGTGGTGATGTGCTGGACCTGAAGGACCTGTTGCGCGGCGAAAACAGCAGCAACCTGACCAACTACCTGCACTTCACCAGTGATGGCACCAATACCGTGGTTCAGGTCAGCAGTGCCGGCCAGTTCAACGGCAGCAACTACGATGCCACCGCTGATCAGCGCATTGTGCTGGAAGGGGTAAACCTGACCGGCGGCGATGCAGCCATCATCGAGCAGCTGAAAAACAACACCAACCTGAAGACCGACTAAGACGGTCTGCCATGAACAAGAGCCGGCATCTGCCGGCTCTTTTTTTGTCTATCCCTTATTTATCTGCTCAAGGTTGGCCGCAAGCGCATGCAGCCAACCTTGATTAGCGCAGCGGCGCGCTGCTGCCGCGCGGCACCAGCTTGCCCTGCAGCACCACGTGACGGTGGCTGCGCGCCGGGTCTTCCAGCCGCGCCAGCAGCATGGCCATGGCGCTGCGGCCGATTTCGTCCACCGGCTGCTCGATCACCGTCAGGCCGGGGTCGATCAGGCTGGTCCACACTTCGTTGTCGAAGCCGGCCAGCGCCAGGTCGTGCGGCAGGCACAGGCCGGCAGCCTTGATGGCGCGCACCGCGCCCAGCAGGAAGATGCCGTTGCTGATCAGCAGCGCGCGCGGGCGGTTTGGTTCTGCCAGCCAGGCCGTCACCGCCGCCTCGGCCGCTTCCACACTGGGCGGTACGAAGCGCGCCGGCGATGGCAGCCCGGCGTGGTTCAGTGCCGCCACAAAGCCGGCGTGGCGCTCGGCGCCGGTGCTGCTGGTATTGCCGAACAGGCCGCCGATATCGCGGTAGCCAGCGGCCAGCAGGTGCTCCACCAGCTGCGCGGCGGCGCGGCGGTTGTCCAGCACCACCGCATCGCCATCGCCCTGCGCCGGGGTGCGGTCGATCATCACCACCGGAAAGCCCAGCGCCTCGGTATCCAGTGCCGCGGCACTGTGACGGGTGGGCGCCAGGATCACCCCGGTGACGCGCTCCTCGCGCATCAGCTTCAGATACATCGCCTCTTTTTCTGGGTCTTCGTCGGTGTTGCACAGAATCACCCGCATGCCGTTGCGATAGGCCTCGTCCTCCACCGCGCGGCTGACGGCGGTAAAGAACGGATTGCGGATATCCGACACGATCAATCCTATAGTGTCGGTGTGCTGTGAACGCAGGCGGCGCGCCGCCAGGTTGGGGCGGTAGTCCAGCTTGCTCATCGCCGCTTCCACCCGCTTGCGCACCTTGTCGCTCACCGGGCCGTTGCACAGCACGCGGGATACCGTGGACACCGACACACCAGCCAGTTCCGCTACATCCTTGATTTTTGCCATCCGCTTTCTCCGGTATCGATTGCAACCATACAAACCCAGATCAGTTGCGTTATTGGCCAAGATGTTACACCGAAATTGAAATCTTGATTGACACAAAAAATGGTATCGATTTCAATGCAGTCAAACAAATCTAGACACAGGAGACGACCACCATGTCCAGCACGCTGATTCGCCCCGAACTGGTTCGCCTTGGCGCCAGCCCGGCCAGCAAGGCCCAAGCCATCAGGGAGGCAGGCCAATTGCTGGCCACCGCCGGCCATATCGACCCGGCCTATGTCGACAGCCTGCTGGCGCGTGAGAACGTTGCCAACACTTACCTTGGTCATGGTGTCGCCATCCCGCACGGCATGATCGAAGACCGCCACCTGATCCGCAGCACCGCCATCGCCGTGCTGCAGGTGCCGGGCGGCATCGAATGGAACCCGGGGCAGACCGTGCACCTGGTGTTTGCCATCGCCGCGCAGTCCGACGAACACCTGGCGCTGCTGCGCCGCCTCACCCGCCTGCTGCAGGATGAAAGCGCGCTGGGGCGCCTGTTCGACACCGCCCACCCGGCCGATCTGCTGGCCGCACTGGAACAGCAGGCGCCTGCCGCCGCCCCGGCTGAACAGGTTGCCGACTTCGCCCATGGTTTCGACTGGGTGATGGACTACCCCAACGGCCTGCATGCCCGTCCGGCGCAGCAGTGGGTGGAAACCGCCCGCCGCTTTGCGGCCAACGTCCGCGTGCGCAAGGGGGCGGAGAGCGGCGACGGCAAAAACCTGATCGGCCTGCTGCAGCTGGGCATCGCCCACGGCGAAACCCTGCATGTATCGGCCGAAGGCCCGGATGCCACGGCACTGCTGGCCGCCTTGCAGTCGGTAATGAGCGGCCTGTCCGCCCAGGAGCAGGAACAGGCCGACAAGGCTGCCAAACAGCAACAGGTACAGGCTGGCCGCGCGCTATGGCAGCCGGCCGGCAAGCCGCTGGCGCTGGACGGCATCGCCGCCAGCCCGGGCCTGGCCATCGGCCAGCTGCGCGTGATCAAACCGGCGGTGCTGGAAGTGCCGGACCACCCGGTGCTGCTGGGCAGCGGCGGCGACCAGCTGGATGCGGCACTGGCCGCCACCCGGCTGCAGCTGCAGGACCTGGCCGCCGCCACCGGCAAGCGCATGGGTGCCGCCGAGGCCGGCATCTTCCGCGCCCAGGCCGAACTACTGAACGATACCGACCTGATCACCCTCACCTGCCAGCTGATGGTGGAAGGCCACGGTGTGGCCTGGGCCTGGCACCAGGCGGTAAGTCGCCTGGCCGAGCGCCTGGCCGCGCTGGGCAACCCGCTGCTGGCCGCGCGCGCCGCCGACCTGCGCGATGTGGGCCTGCGCGTGCTGGACCAGCTGGCACCGGAACTGGGCGCGCGTCGCAAGCCGCTGGATGAAGGCGACCAGCTGATCATTGCCGCCGCCGACCTCACCCCGTCCGACACCGCCGCGCTGGACCCGCAGCGCATCATCGGCCTGTGCACCGCGCAGGGCGGCCCGTCGTCGCACACCGCCATCATCGCCCGCACCCTGGGCATGCCGGCCCTGGTGGCGCTGGGCGCCTCGCTGCTGGATCTGCCGGACGACAGTACCGCCATCATCGACGGCGATAGCGGCCGCCTGTACCTGAACGTGGACGAGGCCGATCTGGCCAGCGCCCGCCAGTGGATCGCCCGCCAGCAGGAAGCCGCCAAGAAGGCCGCCGCCGCCGCCATGGCCCCGGCCACCACCCAGGACGGCAAGCGCATCGAGGTGGCGGCCAACGCCAACCACCCGGAGCAGGCCGCCGCCGCAGTGAAGGCCGGCGCCGAGGGCGTGGGCCTGATGCGCACCGAGTTCCTGTACCTGGAGCGCGACAGCGCCCCCAGCGAAGACGAGCAGTACCAGACCTACCGCGGCATGCTGGACGCGCTGCAGGGCAAGCCGCTGATCATCCGCACCCTGGACATCGGCGGTGACAAGCAGGTGCCGTACCTCAACCTGCCGCACGAGGAAAACCCGTTCCTGGGCGTGCGCGGCGTGCGCCTGCTGCTGCGCCGCCCGGACCTGCTGGAGCCGCAGCTGCGCGCCATCTACCGCGCCGCCAGCCACGGCCCGCTGTCCATCATGTTCCCGATGATCACCAGCCTGGACGAAGTGAAAGCGCTACGTGCGGTATGCGAGCGCATCCGCCAGACGTTGGCCGCACCGGAAGTGCCGCTGGGCATCATGGTGGAAGTGCCGGCGGCGGTGGCGATGGCCGACCAGCTGGCCGAACACGTCGACTTCTTCTCCATCGGCACCAATGACCTGACGCAGTACGTGCTGGCCATCGACCGCCAGCACCCGGAGCTGGCGCGCGAAGCCGATGCGCTGCACCCGGCGGTGCTGCGCATGATCCGCCAGACAGTGGAAGGCGCCAGCCGCCACAACCGCTGGGTGGGCGTGTGCGGCGGCATCGCCGGCGACCCGCTGGGCGCCGCCATCCTGGCCGGTCTGGGCGTGCAGGAGCTGTCGATGAGCCAGCGCGACATTGCCAATGTGAAAGCCATGCTGCGCCGCTGCAGCAGCGGCCACCTCGCCCGCCTGGCCGCCGACGCGCTGCGCTGCCCGGACGTGGGCGCGGTGCGCGCGCTGGCCGCCCGCCTGGATTCGGTACTGGAAGAGGTGGAGGCATGAGCCGCCAGGTGCTGACCATCACGCTGAACCCGGCGCTGGATCACACCATCAGCCTCGCCAGCCTCAACGTTGGCCGCGTCAACGTGGCGCAGGCATCGGCGCAGACCCCGGGCGGCAAGGGCGTGAACGTAGCCAGCTGCCTGGCGGACTGGGGCGTACCGGTGATGGCCAGCGGCCTGTTGGGCCGCGACAACGCCGGCCCCTTTGTCAGCCTGTTCGAGGACAAGGGCATCGCCGACCGCTTTCTGCGCCTGCCCGGCAACACCCGCACCAACATCAAGCTGGTGGCGCAGGACACGCTGGACACCACCGACATCAATCTGCCGGGGGTGGACGTACCGGACAACGCGCTGCCGCAGCTGATCGAGCAACTGCAGCATCTGGTGGAAGACGGCCAGATCGTGGTGGTGGCCGGCAGCCTGCCGCCGGCGCTGCAGCCGGCCGGCTATCTGCCGCTGCTGCGCGAGCTGCAGGCGCTGGGCGCCGAAGTGGTACTGGACACCAGCGGCGACGCGCTGGCGCAGGTGCTGGCACAGGACGAGGCCCTGCCGGCAATGATCAAGCCCAACCGCCACGAGCTGGAAGACTGGGTCGGCCGCGCGCTGCCCACCGTGGCCGAGGTGGCCGCCGAGGCGCGCGCGCTCAACCAGCGTGGCATCGCCACCGTGGTGGTGTCGCTGGGCGGCGACGGCGCACTGCTGTCCACCCGCCAGGATGGCTGCTGGCTGGCCAGCCCGCTCGCCATCACCCCGGTCAGCACCGTAGGTGCCGGCGATGCGCTGGTGGCTGGCATGGTAGCGGCACGTCACCACGACGCTCCCTGGCCGCAGGCGCTGCGACTGGGCACCGCCTTTGCCGCCGCCAAGCTGCAAAGGTTGGGGCCGCACCTGCCGCCGCGGGCGGAAGTGAAAGCCTTGCTGGAACAAGTACAGCTGCAGGCTGTGTAGGCCGGCAACTGCATCGCATGCGGCCAACCTTGGGCTGCAGCGCAAGAGATTCATCAGGATTACTCCGGCTCGTACCGCCCCCTACAACACACCGGGCGGGCCGGACATTTCAGGGCGCCTCGCAAAACCCGGCTTTCACGCGGGGGTTGCCAAGCGTTCTACAGCAGCACAACGAGAGGAGACATACATGTCAACACTGCTGGCCGTACTCACCTGCCCCGAGCGCAGCACCCAGAGCCTGCTGGCCGCGGAAGCACTGCGCAAGGCTGCCAAACAGCTCGGGCAGGCCATCCGTATCGAAACCCATACCGCGCAGGGCGTGCAGGATCCGCTGAGCGAGGCGGAAGTCTCCGCCGCGCAGCAGGTGATCCGCGTCGGCGCCAGCGGCAGCGATGCCCGCTTTGCCGGCAAACGCGAGCACCTGGCCGCGCTGGAAGCGGTGCTGGCCGACCCGCAGGCGGTGCTGGGCGCCGCGCTGGGCGCCGCACCGGTGGCCGCCGCCGCCAGCCAGACACTGTCCATCGTCGCCATTACCTCCTGCCCCACCGGCATCGCCCACACCTTCATGGCGGCCGAAGGCCTGACCGGCGCCGCAGAGGCACTGGGCCACCGCATCAAGGTGGAAACCCAGGGCTCGGTCGGCTCGCAGAACACCCTGTCCGCTGCCGACATCGCCGGCGCCGATCTGGTGATTATCGCCGCCGACACCCAGGTGGACACCAGCCGCTTTGCCGGCAAGCGCGTGTTCATGAGCGGCACCAAGGCTGCGATCAACGATGGCAAGGCGCTGATCAACAACGCCAACGCCAGCGCCAGGCTGCAGGCTGCCACCGCCGGTGGCCAGGGCAGCGGCAATGCGGCAGCCGGCGCGGCCACGGGCAGCAAGGAACGCAGCGGTGCCTACAAACACCTGATGACCGGCGTATCGTTCATGCTGCCGTTCGTGGTGACCGGCGGCCTGCTGATCGCACTGGGTTTTGCGCTGGGCGGCATCTATGTGTTTGACGATGCGCACAAGGGCACGCTGGGCTGGACGCTGTTCAACATCGGCGCCAAGGCGTCGTTTGCGCTGATGGTGCCGATCCTGGCCGGCTATATCGCCTACTCCATCGCCGACCGTCCGGGCATCGCCCCGGGCATGGCCGGCGGCATGATTGCCGGCGCCATCGGCTCCGGCTTCCTCGGCGGCATCGTCGCCGGCTTCATTGCCGGCTACGCGGTGAAATACCTGAACGAGAAGATCCAGCTGGGCCGCAACTTCGACGGTCTCAAGCCGGTGCTGATCCTGCCGCTGCTGGGCACCACCATCGTCGGCCTGCTGATGTACTACGTGCTGGGCCAGCCGGTAGCGGCGGCGCTGGGCGTGGTCACCGAATGGCTGAAAGGCCTGCAGGGCAGCAGCGCGCTGGTGCTGGGCATGATCCTGGGCGGCATGATGGCGTTCGACATGGGTGGCCCGATCAACAAGGCAGCCTACACCTTCGCTACCGGCCTGATTGCCAGCCAGGTATACGGCCCGATGGCGGCAGTGATGGCCGCCGGCATGACCCCGCCGCTGGGCATCGCGCTGGCCGCGGTACTGTTCAAGAACCGCTTCAGCGCCGATGAGCGCGAAGGCGCCAAAGCCGCTGGCGTGCTGGGTATCTCCTTCATCACCGAAGGCGCCATCCCGTTTGCCGCCAAGGATCCGCTGCGCGTGATCCCGTCGCTGGTGGCCGGCTCGGCACTGGCCGGTGCCATCTCCATGGCCGCCGGTTGCGAACTGCGCGTGCCGCACGGTGGCGTGTTCGTACTGCCGATCCCCAATGCGGTGACCAATCTGGGCATGTACATCGTGGCGCTGCTGGCCGGTACCGCGCTTTCCGCCGTGTTGCTGGGGGTGTTGAAGAAGACCCCGGATGCGGCCAACGTCTAAGTTTCTCTCCCAACCTGCCCTCGCAGGCCCGGCCCGTGCGCCTTGATGGCGCCGGGCCTTTTTTTTGTCCGACAACCGCCCACTGGCGGGTGACCAAGCCAAACCAATTACATACAATGCAGTCTGTTACGCCGCCCGCATCCCATACGCCAAGGAACATTCCATGCCACTGAGTTACCAGATACGTGACACGGAAGCCAGCATCCACATCCGTGGCCATTTCAACTTCTCCCTGCACGGCGATTTCCGCGCCGCCTGCCATGCCATCATGGCCAGTCCGCAGGTGACATGCGTAGACATCGATTTGCAGGACACTGAGTATCTCGACAGCTCGGCACTGGGCATGCTGCTGGTGCTGCGCGAGCAGCTCAGTCCGCGCGGGATAAAACTGCTGATCACCAACACCCGGCCCGGCATCCGCCAGATTCTGGCCATTGCCCGCTTCGAAAAATTCTTCCTGATTGACTGAGAGCCCGCCCATGCGTCAGCTGAACGTGCTGGTTGTCGACGACAGCAAGGTGAACCGACTGGTCATTGCCCGCGTCATCAGCCAGCGCGGCCACCACGTGATCGAAGCGGCCAACGGTGCCGAAGCGCTGGCCCGCTGTGAGGAACAGCTGCCGGACCTGATCCTGATGGACGTGATCATGCCGGTGATGGACGGCCTGACCGCTACCCAGCGGCTACGCGAGCGCTACAACAAGCAATGGATCCCCATCATCTTCCTGACCGGCAAGTCCGAGCAGGAAGACGTGCTGGCCGGTCTGGCGGCCGGCGGCGACGACTACCTGGCCAAACCGGTGGATACCAAGCTGCTGACCGCCAAGATCCGCGTAATGGCGCGCATTGCCGAAATGCAGCAGCGCATCACCCAGGATGCCAAGCGGCTGGAAGCCTACTACCACGCCAACCAGATGGAACAGCAGCTGGCCGAGCACGTACTGAACAACCTGTACGGCGACCAGCAAGACACGGGCATCGAGCAGTGGATCAAGCCCACGGTGCAGTTCAGCGGCGACATCATCACCGCCGCCAAATCGCCGGCCGACACTCTGCACATCATGCTGGCCGACAGCACTGGCCACGGCCTGGCCGCCGCCATTGCCTGCCTGCCGGCCGCCACGGTGTTCTACGCCATGACGCAAAAGGGCTTCGGCATCCATGCCATCGCCCGCGAGATCAACAAGAAGCTCAAGCAGCAGCTGCCGGTGGGGCGCTTCGTGGCCGCCACGCTGGTTGCCATCGCGCCGCAGGAACGCACCGTCACGGTGTGGAACGGCGGCATTCCGTTTGCCGGCTTCATCAACGAGCAGGGCGAGCTGAGCAAGCGTTTTGTCTCGACACACCCGCCGCTGGGCATCCTGCCCAATGCCGCGTTCGATCCGGCGGTGGAGGTGTACCGCTGGCAGCAGCCGGGCCGGCTGCTGATCTGTTCCGACGGTCTGACCGAAGCCCGCAGCGCCGATGGCCAGCTGCTGGCCATCGAGCGCCTGACCGCGCTGCTGGCCGCCCCGCTGCCGGCGCCGGTCATCGCCCCGCTGGCGCAGCTGGTCAACCGCCACCTGGGCCGTAACGAGAACGTGGACGACATCTCGCTGGTGGTGGCTCCGTGCAGCAACGACCACCACACCCCGCCGGCCAGCCCGCAGCCCCACGGCGTTACCCAGCTGGACAGCTGGGAGATCCGGCTGGGCTTTGGCCCCAAGGAGCTGCGCGACGACCAGGGCATGCCCACCTTGCTGGGCTGGCTCAACCAGATCGGCCTCAACGAAAGCCAGTTCAGCGACATGCTGGTGGTGCTTACCGAACTGTTCAGCAATGCGCTGGATCACGGCGTGCTGCAGCTGGACTCCAGTGACAAGCATTCCAGCGATGGCTTTGCCCGCTATCTGGAGCAGCGCCAACAGCGTCTGAGCGCGCTGCAGCAAGGGCGTATCGATGTTGCCATGCGCCGCGATGGCAACCTGCTGCGTCTATCGGTACAGGACAGCGGCAACGGTTTCGACCTGTCGCAGCTGCCAACGGACTGCGAGCACGACGCGCCCTACGGCCGTGGCATCACCCTGGTACGCCGCCTGTGCCAGCAGGTGCAATTCCAGCAAGGCGGCAGCCGCGTGGACGTGAGCTACCTGCTGTAAGCCCTGCCCCGCCTACCCTTTGCCTCGCCGGGCTGTCCCGGCCATTTGCCATCATGCCGTTTACCCTGCAACACGCCGGCCATGCCGAGCTGGATATCAAGAAAAGCCGTTTCCTTGCCTGTGTGGAGCCGATGCGCGACCGCGCGGCGGCACTGCTGCGCGTGGCGGAGCTGAAGGCGGCCCACCCCGCCGCCGCCCACGTGTGCTGGGCGCTGCTGGCCGGCGGCCACAGTGCGGCCAACGATGACGGCGAACCGTCCGGCACCGCCGGGCGGCCGATGCTGGAAGTGCTGCGTCATCAGGAGCTGGAAGGGGTGCTGGCCACCGTGGTGCGTTACTACGGCGGCGTCAAACTGGGGGCGGGCGGCCTGGTGCGCGCCTACACCGACAGCGTGGCACGCGCGCTGGACGGCGTGCCGCGCACCGAGCTGCAACGCCTGCTGACCCTGCGCTGCCAGCTGCCCTACGCCCTGGAAGGCCCGGCGCGCCGACAGCTGCAGAAACACGCGGCCACGCTGGGCAACGTGACCCACGATGCGCTGGTGAGCCTGGAATTCACCACCACCGAACGCGACGCCACGGCACTGCGCCAGGCGCTGGAAGACAGCTGCCACGGCCAGCTGCAATGGCTAGAGCCGCCGCAGGATTAAGCGCGGCGGGAACGCATGCACCTGCCGCAAACGGCGGTGCTGGCAAGCAGACGCGCCAGCCGGCCTGTCGCCTGCGGCCAACCTTTGGCCGGCTTGCCGCCAAGTGCCATCAGGGCAGGCGTCCCTTCTGCTGGCGGTAGGCCACCACCGCCTGCACCAGGTCGGCAATCGAGCGCGCGCCCATCTTGTCCATCATCTTGCCGCGGTGCGCTTCCACCGTCTTGATGCTGATACCCAGGTCGTCGGCAATCACCTTGTTCATCTTGCCTTCGATCACCCGCTCCAGCACCTCGCGTTCGCGCGCGGTCAGCGTCGCCAGCCGCGTCTCGCACTGCTGCACGCCGCTTTCGCTCTGGCGCACGCTTTCCGCCGTCGCCAGCGCGCTGTCCACCGCGGCCAGCAGTGCCTCCTGGTTGAACGGCTTTTCCAGGAAGTCATGCGCGCCGCGCTTCACCGCCTGCACTGCCATCGGCACGTCGCCATGCCCGGTGATGAAGATCACCGGCCACAGGTTGCCGCGCGCCTGCAGCTCTTCGTACAGCTGCAGCCCACTCATGCCGGGCATGCGGATATCCAGGATCAGGCAGCCGCTGCCCTGCCCCGGCTGGTAGCTGGCGAGGAAGCCCTCGGCGCTGTCGTGGCAGACCACCTGGTAATCGTGGCTTTCCAGCAGCCACAGCAGCGAGTCGCGAAACGCCTCGTCGTCGTCGACGATATGAATGCGGATGGTTGTGCGTGTCATGGTTGGTACACCGGCAAGGTGAAGCGGAAAATGGTACCACCCAGCGGGTGATCTTCCACTGAGAGTTGACCCTGATGAAACTCCACGATGGAACGGCAGATATTCAGGCCCATGCCCATGCCGTCGCTCTTGGTGGTAAAGAAGGCGTCGAACAGCTGCGACTTGATGTCGTCCGGCACGCCGTGGCCGCGGTCGACAATCGCCAGCTCGATGCGCTTGCTGTTCTGGCGCTGCACCGACAGCTCCAGCTGGCGCTCGGCCGGCGGCAGCTGCTGCATCGCCTCCATGCCGTTTTTCAGCAGGTTGAGCAGCACCTGTTCGATCAGGATCGGATCGACATGCACCGGCGGCAGGCCGCTGGCCAGGTGCACGTTGATGGTGCTGGCCAGCCGCCGCGCCTCGATGTCGGCAATCGCCAGCGCCGCCTCGATGATGTCGGCGATGTCCACCGCCTTGCGCACCGGCTCGCTCTGCTTCACGAACTCGCGCACCCGGCGCACGATCTTGCCGGCGCGCTCGGCCTGGGCGGTAATTTTCTCCATCACCGGGATCAGCGTCTCGGCGGTGGCCTTGCCCTGACGCAGCCGCTCCACGCAGCCGGCCTGGTAGTTGGCGATGGCCGACAGCGGCTGGTTCAGCTCGTGCGCCAGCGTGGACGCCATCTCGCCCATGGTGATCAGCCGCGAGGTGGCCTGCAGCTTGAGCATCTGCTCGTCGTAGCGCTGTTCCGCCGCACGCTGCTCGGTGATGTCGGTGAGGATCAGCATCTGCGCCGCCTCGCCGTCCACCCAGCGCAGCGGGCGGGTGCGCAGCAGGCACCAGCGCGCCGGCTCGTCCAGCCAGATTTCCTGCTCGCTGCTGGCATGGCGCAGCAGGCGGTACAGCCGCAGGTCGCAGTATTCGTTGCCGCTGTCGTCCCCCCCCGCGGCCAACCATTCGCGGTAGCGGTGGTTGCAGAACAGCAGCTGCTGGCTGCTGGCGCGCACCACTGCCACCGCAGCGTCCAGCCCTTCGATCACCGCGATGAAGCGTTCGTTGGCGTCTTCCAGCTGCTGCTGCGCCTCGCGTTTTTCCGTCATGTCGGTCAGCGCCGCCATCCAGCCGGTCTGCTGGCCATCGGCATCGATCAGCGGCGACACCAGCAGCTGGCCGTAGAAACGCTCGCCGCCCTTGCGCTGCATCACCGATTCGAACAGCTGCTGGGTATGCTCGCCGGACAGCGTCTGGCGCAGCACGTCGTAGTTGTAGGAGGCGATGTCCGGCGCCCAGTACGGGTACGGCGGGCGCAGGCCGATCAGCTCATGCTCGCCGAAGCCGGTAATGCGGCAGAACGCCGGATTGACGTAGGTGATGGTGCCTTCCAGATCGATGGCGCGGATGCCCACCACCAGCGAATCCTCCATCGCCTTGCGGTACATGTACTCGTGGCGCAGCGCCAGCTCGGCCTGTTTCTGCGCGGTGATGTCGCGGCCGGACAGGTAGATCACGCCGCTATCCGGCAGCGGGCTCAGCGCCCAGGCCAGCAGCAGAGTGTCACCGCCGCGGTTGATGACGCGGGTCTCCAGATAGTGGTCGACGCTGCCAGCCTCCAGCAGCCGGCGCAACATCTGCCGGATGTTGTCGCGCTGCTCCGGGTGCAGGTAGCTTAAAAACGAGGTGCCAACCAGTTGCTCCGCCGGGTAGCCGAGGCCGGCGACGAAGGCCGGGTTGACGTGCAGCAGGGTGCTGTCCTCGCGCATCACCCCCAGCCATTCGCGCGACAGGGTGTAGACGCGGTCGCGCTCGCGCTCGGCGGCCACCCGGCGGCGGATGTGGCGCGACAGGCTGAACAGGCTCAGCAGGGTCAGCACCGACAGGCCGGCGATCAGCCCCAGCTGGATCAGCCGGTTCTTGTCCACGCTGCTGCGCACCGGCCGTGCCAGCAGTTGCAGCGGCGTGCCGCCTAGGCGGATGCTCTGCACCACGCGGCTGGTGGTGGTGTTGTGGGCATTGCTGGCCAGGATGTCCTGGCCGCTGCCCAGCTGCAGATAGTATTTTTCGGCGAACCACGACGGTGGCACCCGCCGCACGAAGGCATTGGCCTGGTAGATGCCGATCACCATGCCGCGGAACTGGGTGTCGCGGAACACCGGCACCATCAGGTCGAAGCGCCACTCGCCGTTTTCCAGCTGGTACGGGTGGCTGAACAGCGGCCGGCCTTCGCTCTGCGCCTGCAGATAGGCCGAGGCGCTGGCGCCGGACAGGCCGGAACCGGCCGCCAGCCCGGATTCCTCGTAGGGCGCGATCCAGCGCAGGGTAAAGCTGGCATCGGCCCACACCACCGCCACCATCTCCGGGGTATTGCCGAGGAACTGCGACGCCTGTACCAGGAAGCCGGCTTCATCCAGCTCTTCGCGGCCGATGTCGCGCGCCATCTGCGCCAGCTCGCCCTGCTGGCCGTCCAGCCGCAGACGCATGGTCTGCTCCGCCCACAGCGTGTCCTTGGCCAGATCGGTGCGTTGCTGCTCGTTCTCGCGCGCGTCAAGCGTCCACAGCATCACCGCCATGGTGAGAAAGAACAGCACGATGGTGCTGTTGGGCATCAGCCGGTACAACGGGCTGCGTTTGAGCGAGGTATAGAAACGGGGGGTGCGCATGCGCTGCAAGGTTGGCCGCAAGGGAAGTCGGAATGCGATAATAGGCACTCCTTGCCCTCACCGCCATCAGGAACAGCCCGTGCCGCGACTTGCCTGCCTTGCCCTGTTGCTCTGCTCCGCCTATGCCGGCGCCGCCGCGCCGATCCGCATCGGCGTGTCCGGCCCGTTCAGCGGCGGCTCGTCGCCGATGGGGTTGAGCATGCGCGGCGGCATTCGCCTGGCGGCGGAAGACATCAACCGCCAGGGCGGCGTACTGGGACGACCGCTGCAACTGGTGGAACGCGATGATCGCGGCCGGCCGGACTACGCCATCCGCGTGGCGGACGAGCTGATCGACCAGCAGCAAGTGGTGGCTACGGTGGGTTTTGTGAACAGCGGCGTGGCGCTGGCCTCGCAATACCGCTACCAGCAGGCACGCATTCCGGCCATTACCGCAGTGGCCACCGCCCACGTGGTAACGCAGCAGTTTCTGCCGCCGCGCTATGCGGCCAACTATGTGTTCCGCGTGGCAGCCTCGGACGGCCTGCAGGCGCCGCTGATCGTGCGCGAGGCGGTCCGGCGCGGCTTTCGCCGCGTGGCGGTGCTGAGTGACAACAGTAACTACGGCCGGCTGGGACAGCAGGATCTGCTGAAGGCACTGGCGGCCAGCGGCCTGCAGGCGGTGAGCGTGCAGCAGTTCCGCAATGGCGAGCTGGACATGAGCAGCGCGCTGCGCGACGCCCGGGCCGCCGGCGCGCAGTGCATTCTCACCTACACCATCGGCCCGGAGCTGGCACAGATCGCCAACACCCTGGCGCAGATGGAATGGCGCATCCCGCTGATCGGCAGCTGGACGCTGTCGATGTCCAACTTCATCGACAATGCCGGCCCCAATGCCGAAGGCGCGCGCATGGTGCAGACCTTCATCGAGGACGGCAACACGCCGCTGCGCGCCCGTTTCATCCAGCGTTATCTGCAGCGCAACCCGGGCGAACGCATCCCGTCGCCGCCGTCGGCGGCACAGGGCTACGACGGCCTGCTGCTGCTGGTGGCCGCCATGCGCCAGGCCGGCAGTACCGACGGCCCCAAGGTGCGCGCGGCGCTGGAGAACCTGCGCCAGCCGGTGGCCGGCCTGATCACCACCTACCGGCAACCATTCTCGGTCAGCGACCACGAGGCGATCGAGCTGGATATTCCGGTGATCGGCGAGGTGCGCCAGCGCAAGGTGATCTACGCCTACCCGCAGGACCGCCTGCGCCACCCGTGACGCCCGCGTCACCACTACCGCAGCCCCCCTTGCTGGCAGCCAGCATGACAAATCATGCAGATTGAATGCAAAAAAGCACCGCCAAGCGGTGCTTTTTTGTTGCGGCCAAGCTGGCGGGCTTAGCGGCGCTGCTCTTTTTCCTTCAGGTGCGCCTCCAGCGCATGGCCGGCCGACAGGATGTGGAAACGCAGGAACTCCGCCGCCTCGTCCGCCGCGCCTTTGCGGCACAGGTCCAGCAGCTTGGTGTGTTCCTCGTGCGCACGCTCCATGGTGCGGGTCAGCAGGATCTGCATGCGGGTGTAGCGGTCGGTCTTGTTGTGCAGCTGCTCCAGCAGCGCCAGCGTGTTCGGGCGCTTGGCGGCGCGGTACAGCGCCAGGTGGAAACGCGAGTTCAGCTCGCCCCAGTGGCGGATATCGTTGGTGGTCAGCGCCTGCTCGAACTCTTTCAGCGTGGCCTCGGCAATCTCGTGATCGCTGGCTTCCTGGCGCGGAATGGCGGCGCGCAGCAGTTCGCTTTCCAGCATGGCGCGGATTTCCACCAGCTCCAACACATCGTCCAGCGACAACTTGGATACCAGCGCGCCCTTGTGGTCGATGATCTGGATCAGACCCTCGGCCTCCAGCTGGCGCAGCGCTTCGCGCACCGGCACCCGGCTGACGCCATATTCGTTGGAGAGGGCTTCCTGGCGCAGTTGCTGCCCATCGGCAAACTCACCCGACAAAATGCGTTGGCGCAGGGATTCGGTTACGGCGCTGGTCAGGGTCTGGCGCTTGATGGGCTGCAGGGTGGTCATGGCGTCGCTCTGGCTATCGGATACATGCAAATGTATTCGATTATACGGTGAAATTCACTGGCGGCAACGGGGCAAACAGGAAAGAAAACGAAAAAACCCGGCCTAAGCCGGGTTTGTTCTGGGGTGAATGATGGGGCTCGAACCCACGACAACCGGAATCACAATCCGGGGCTCTACCAACTGAGCTACATCCACCGCTGAGCGGTATCTCTGCCAGCTGAGGCTGACAAAGCAAATTGTGGGGTGAATGATGGGGCTCGAACCCACGACAACCGGAATCACAATCCGGGGCTCTACCAACTGAGCTACATCCACCACTGATATATCTGGCGCGCCCGACAGGAATCGAACCTGTAACCCCCGACTTAGAAGGTCGGTGCTCTATCCAGTTGAGCTACGGGCACTCACATCGGGCTTACTAATTAGGGCTGTTGGTCGGGGCGGTGGGATTCGAACTCACGACCCTCTGCTCCCAAAGCAGATGCGCTACCAGGCTGCGCTACGCCCCGACAACAGGCTGCGAACTATACTGGCCGCGCCCTGGAGTGTCAACACTTTGTGCAGAATATTTGCAATCACCCGCGCTTTCACTGGCCGGGCCGCAGGCAAAGCGCGACACCTTGCGATAAAAAAATACGCTTTGCAGACACGCCAAGCCCTTGAAGCGATTGAGCAGAACGACCAAAAAATGCGAAAATCCGGCCTTTCCTTCCAACCAGACTGAATTAGGTGGATAGCAGCATGGCAGCACAACTTATCGACGGCAAGGCCGTCGCCGAAACCCTGATCAACCGCGTACGCGAAGGCGTGGATGCCCGTGTGGCAGCCGGCAAGCGCGCTCCGGCGCTGGCAGTGATTCTGGTGGGCGACGATCCGGCCTCCGGTATCTACGTCAAGAACAAGAAACGTTCCTGCGAGAAAGCCGGCATCCGTTCGGTAGCCTACGACCTGCCGGGTAGCACCAGCCAGGAAGAGCTGCTGGCCATCATCGATCAACTCAACGCCGACGACGGCATCGACGGCATCCTGGTGCAGCTGCCGCTGCCCAAGCAGATCGATCCGCAGCTGGTGATCGAGCGCATCAACCCGAAGAAGGACGTCGACGGCTTCCACCCGTACAACGTTGGCCGCCTGGCCACCAAGATGCCGCTGCTGCGCCCGTGCACCCCGCGCGGCGTGATGACGCTGCTGCAGGAATACGGCATCGACCCGAAGGGCAAGAACGTGGTGATCGTCGGCGCCTCCAACATCGTCGGCCGCCCGCAGGCGCTGGAAATGCTGCTGGCGCGCGCCACCATTACCGTGTGCCATAGCGCCACCGCCGATCTGGCCGCCGAAGTTGGCCGCGCCGATATCGTGGTCGCCGGTGTCGGCATTCCCAAGTTCGTGAAGGGTGAATGGCTGAAACCGGGCGCGGTGGTGATCGATGTAGGCATCAACCGCCTGGCCGATGGCAGTATCTGCGGTGACGTCGATTTCGCCGTGGCGCGCGAAGTGGCCAGCTTCATCACCCCGGTGCCGGGCGGTGTCGGCCCGATGACCGTGGCCACGCTGTTGCAAAACACGCTGGATGCGGCCAACCTCAACGCCTGATCGCCGACACCAGCACCCCGACGCCACCGTCCGCCCCGTGCCGGCGGTGGCGTTTGTTTTTCCCCAATGCCCGCTAAAAGACAAAGAGCCAAACCATGAGCAACAAACATTCGGCCACGTTGCTGATCAGCTGCCCGGACAGCCAGGGCCTGGTCGCCGCCATCGCCAACTTCCTGCTGACCTACAACGCCAACATCCAGCATGCAGACCAGCACCAGGACCCGGTGGAAGGCCTGTTCCTGATGCGCGTGCAGTGGGACCTGGCCGGCTTCAGCCTGCCGATGGACAACTTCTCCGCCGCCTTCGCGCCGATCGCGGAAAAGTACAATATGCAGTGGGAGGTGTCGCTGTCGGTACGCAAGCCGCGCATGGCGATCTTCGTCTCCAAGTACGAGCACTGCCTGGTGGACCTGCTGCACCGCTGGAGCATTGGCGAGCTGGACTGCGACATCCCGCTGATCATCTCCAACCATGACGACTGCCGCCGGCTGGCCGAATTCCATGGCATCCCCTACCACGTGATCGCGGTGAACAAGGACAACAAGGCACAGGCCGAAGCTCAGCAGTGGGACCTGCTGCAGGCGGCCGAGGTAGACCTGATCGTGCTGGCGCGCTACATGCAGGTGCTGTCGCACAAGTTCGTCGAGCGCTACCCGCACCGCGTCATCAACATCCACCACAGCTTCCTGCCGGCCTTCGACGGTGCCAAGCCCTACCACCGCGCCTTTGCCCGCGGCGTGAAGCTGATCGGTGCCACCAGCCACTACGTCACCGAGATCCTCGATGACGGCCCGATCATCGAGCAGGAAGTGATGCGCATCTCGCACCGCGACGACGTGGAAGACCTGATCCAGAAAGGCCGCGACCTGGAGCGCGTGGTGCTGTCGCGCGCCGTGCGCTGGCACCTGGAAAACCGCATCCTCGCCTACAACAACAAAACCGTGATTTTCGACTGATGAGCCTGCCACTGCTGCACGACGCCGTTGACCTGCTCCGCCTGCGCGTTGCCCCACTGGAACACTACCGCTACCCGCCGCTGCATCTGGCGCTGGCGCTGCTGCTGCTGGGCACGCTGGCCGCCGCCGGCGCCATTACCGCCGGTGCCGGTGGCGATCCGGCCGCGCTGATCGGCCTGTTTACCCTGTACGTGACGCTGGAAACGCTGGGCTTCAGCCTGTTCATGCGCTGGTGGCTGAACCGCGCCGGCGCCCAGCTCCAGCACTCGCTGTTCGGGCTGATCCTGGCCGCCAGCGGGCTGCAGGTGCTGGACCCGCTCACCTACTGGTTGCCGGACGATGTGGCGCAGGGGTTGTCGCTGGTACTGGGGGTGGGCAATATCCTGATCCTGGTGACGGCGCTGTCGCGCTGCAGCGGTGCCAGCCGCTCGCGCGTACTGCTGGGCACCCTGCTGTTTGCACCGCTGGCGCTGGCGCTGCTGTTGGGGCTGCTGGGCCTAGGCAGCGATCTTGGCCTGACCAATATCCCGGAGCTGGTCGCCCCCGGCGGGCAATAAGCCCCACCCCGGCAAGCAAAAAGCCCGCAATCGCGGGCTTTTTTCATCTCAAGGCTCTTCCTGCGCCGCGGCGGCCAAGGCCGTGGCCAGGCTGCGGCCAACCTCGTCGCGACTGAAGGCGGCGTGCCAGCGGCAGTGAAACGCTCCGGCGCGGTACAGCACAAACGCCGGCAGGTGGAACAGCTCGAAGCGGCGTGCCAGCGCGGTGGCCACCGCCACATCCACATAAAACAGCGTGATCTCCGCAGGCAGCCAGTGCGGCAGCTGCGTGCGCCAGCCGCGGCAGGCGCCGCAATGCGGCTGCCCGAACATCACCAGACTCTCGCCGGGCTGTACCGCCAGCGTGGCATCGAAATTGAATTCGTCCAGCGGCCGCCAGCGCTGTTCGGCGGCAAGGACGCGGCTCATTCCACCTTGGCGATATAACGCGCCAGCTGCAGCATGGCGCGCACCGCCTCGCTCTTCGGCCCCTGCTCGCCACGCACCTTGGCGTAGCGGCGCAGGATGGCGCGCGACTCCACGTGCACATCGGTTTCGGTATCCGGCGAGGTAATCAGCGTCATGCGGCTGCCGGCCTCCTGCAGCCGCGGCGCGCCCTGGGCAATGGCCAGATACACCTTATGCGCGTTGTGCGGGGTGACGTGATCGAACAGATACAACATGGTGTTGATGCGCAGGCCGGTCTGCTCGCGGATGTGGCGCAGCAGCGCCTGCGAACGCAGCTCACCGCGCTGCGATGCCCCGCCGGGCAGGTTGAAACGACCGCTCTGACTGGCCGTCATCAGCACGCCGTCTGGCAGCTCGATGATGGCCGTCGCCAGCCGTGGCAGTGTGGGACACAGCCGGGATTCGTAATTATTTTTTTCCGAAACGAATGACATATTTATGGTGGCTTTTATCTGAAAAATTCAACAATTCATTTACAAATCAGTTATTTCCCCGCGTGGGCGGGCAGCCGGCCATTTTAAACAGCCACTTGTCGCCGCGGCAAACCCCGAACGCATGAAATTGCCTTGCCATAAAAAAAACCGCACCGGACAAGCGGTGCGGTAAACGTCACAACAACAAACCCCAGGACAACTGCGGCCAACCCGCTAACACCGGTTGGCACGGCAACGGCGCTATACCTGGCGCACGATGGCCGGCGCCAGGCCACGGCGCACATGACTGCCCTTGGCCAGCAGCGCCAGGGCGGTCACCAGCGCCGGCAGCATCAGCAGGGCAAAGATCAGCTGGAACGACCAGCCCAGCGCCAGCATCTGCGCACCGGCAAAGGCGCTGAGAATCGCCCCCAGCCGGCCGGCGGAATGCATCCAGCTGGCGCCGGTGGCCCGGGCCTCCACCGGGTAGAAGCCGGCCGCCAGCGCATTCGTGCCGGTACTGGCGCCATTCATGCAAAAGCCCACGGCAAATGCCAGCATGCCCAGCACGGCAAACTGGCCGGCAGACTGGCCAATGGCAAACGTCAGGCAGCCGCCAACCAGGTAGATCAGCGCCAGCGTGCGGTGCGGGCTGAGGCGGTCCATCAGCCAGCCGGCACTCAGGCAGCCCAGCGGCCCGCCAATCTGGTACAGCGCGGTGATGGTGGCCGCCTGCTGCACGCTATAGCCGGATTCCTTCACCAGCGTCGGCAGCCAGTTGCCCAGCAGATACACCAGAAACAGGCCGGCAAAGTAGGACAGCCACAGCATATAAGTGCCAAAGCGATACTGCGGCGACAGCACCACCGCGATGGCATTGCCGCTGGCCGGCGCCGTCGGCAGCACAAAGCGGGAACGCTCACTGCTGACCCCCGGCGCCAGTTGCTCCACGATGCGGTGGATGCGCGCGGCCGGCGCCTGCCGCGCCACCAGAAAACGCACCGACTCCGGCAGCTTGAACAGCAAGAGCGGCAGCACCAGCAAGGGCAGCACGCCGCCCAGTACCAGCACGCTGTGCCAGCCGAATGCCGGAATCATCCAGCCGGACAGAAAACCGCCGCCGGCCGCCCCCAGGCTGAAGCCGCAGAACACCACGGTCACCAGGAAGGAACGGCGGCGATCCGGCGCGTATTCCGACACCAGCGTGCTGGCGTTCGGCATGGCGGCGCCCAGTCCCAGCCCGGTCATGAAGCGGAAGAAGATCAGGTGGCTCACCTCGGTGGACAGTGCCGTGGCCAGGGTCCAGACCCCGAAGAAAAACACGCTGCATAGCAGCACTCCCTTGCGGCCAAAGCGGTCGGCCAGCGGCCCGGCCACCAGCGCGCCCAGTGCCAGGCCGATCAGTGCCGCGCTCAGCACCGGCCCCAGCATGGCATTGGTCACGCCCCATTCCTGCTTCAGTTGCGGCGCGATAAAACTCATGATCGCCACGTCAAAGCCATCCAGCGCGATGATCAGGAAACCCAGAAAAACCACCAGCTTCTGAAACGCGCCCAGCGGCCGTTCATTGATCAGCGCGCGGACATCGATTGCCTCTGTCTTGCTCATCTTGTTTCTCCTCTTGTGTGCGTGCGGGCGTACGACTGCCGGGCGGCTCGGGCCACCTCTTGCGTACGACGACTCTTGCGGGTGCTGCGTTAAACAACGGAAAGGTTGGCCGCATGCCCCGCCGCGGGCGGCCAGCCGCCACCCTGCCGCCCGGCGCGATGGCGGCGGGCGGCGGGATGCTCAGGCGGGGATGGGGATTTAGGGCGTGTTGCCGGCGCTGAACAGCGGCATGGCCACGGCGCGGATCAAGCGGGTTTCCTGCGCCACGATCAGGTGGCCGGAGGCCGCCAGATAGGCGGGGAAATCCGGGTGGCTGTCACGGGCGCGGCTGCGGCGCTCGAAATCGGCCATGTCCTGATACGCCCACAGATGCACCAGCTGGTTCTGCGGTCCCACCTGGCTGACATAGAAGCCCAGCGGGTGGCCCAGGGTTTCCAGCAGGATGGGCATCGCCAGGCGGTTGAACACCTCGACGAATTCGCCCATCTTGCGCGGGTAGATGGTGTAGATGCGGTGGTCGAGCAGCGGTCGGTCCAGGTAGCTCATGCCCGTGCCTCCGCCAGATCGGCCAGATGGTTGCCGGTGATAAAGCCGAAGGTCATGTTCGGGCCGTGGGTGATGCCGGCACCGGGATAATTGCCACCCATGATGCTGGCGCGATCGTTACCCACCGCGTACAGGCCATCGATCTTGCTGCCATCGCGCTTGAGCACTTCGCCCACCACGCTGGTGCGGATACCGTCGAAGGTGCCCAGATCGCCCATCACCACCTTCACCGCGTAGAACGGCCCCTTGTCGAGCGGTGCCACACACGGGTTGGGCTGCTGCGCCGGATCGGCCAGATAGCGGTTGAACGCGGTGCTGCCACGGCCGTACGCCGGGTCTTCGCCCTGCCGTGCCGCCGCGTTGTAGTCGCGCACGGTGGCCTCCAGGTTGGCCGCATCGATGCCGGCCCGCTGCGCCAGCTCGGCCAGCGTGCGTCCCTGCAGCAGATAGCCGTTGTTCAGGAAGCGGCCAATCGGCATCGGCGCCGGTTTCACATAACCCAGGCCGTACTTGGCCAGCGCGGTCTTGTCGCACAGCAGCCACATCGCGGTTTCCGTCTCGCCGGCACAGGCTCGGATCAGCGCGGCGCCGACATCGTGGTACGACGCCGACTCGTTGGTGAAACGGCGGCCGTTCTTCAGCACCCCGATGATGCCCGGCTTGTAGCGGTCCAGCAGGTGCGGGAACACGCCAAAACGGCCATTGCCAAGCGGCACCCGCGACACCGGCATCCACGCCGCGCTGTCCTGAAAGCGGATATCCACCACCGCCCCGGCCGCAGCGGCCATGTTCACGCCATCGCCGGTATTGCCCGCCGGGGTCGGCGACAGGTGCTCGCCGCCGCGCTGCAGATGCGGGTAGGCCTGGGTAATGCGCTGCACATCATGCGGAAAGCCGCCACAGGCCAGCACCACGCCATGGCGCGCCAGCAGCGTGGTCTCGCCCTGCGCGGTGGCGGCCACCACGCCGGTCGCGCGCCCCTGCTCCAGCACAATCCGCTTCGCCGGCGTCGCGGTCAGAATCGGAATCTCCAGCGTCAACGCCGACTTGGCCAGCCGTGCCGCCAGTGCGTTGCCGCTGGTCACCTGCGTGCCGCGGCCATACAGCAGCAGCTCTTTCACATGCACGGCCAGCCGCCGCGCAACGTAGAGAAAGGACTGCAGCGAGCGGGTGGCATTGAAGAAATGCTTCAGATCGGCATTGGACGAGTTGAACATCATGCCGATGAAGGTGATGGTTTCCAGCGGCGGCTTCAGTCGGGCCATATCCTTGCCCAGCTGGCGGATATCAAACGGTGCCGCCAGAATCGAGCGCCCCAGCTGCGCCCCGCCCGCCACGTCCGGGTGATAGTCCGGATACAGCGTGGGCACAAACTGCACGCTGGTTTCGCGCTCGAAGAATTCCACCATCCGCGGCCCCTGCTGCAGAAACGCGGCCACGGCGGCCTCGTCGTAAAAGCTGCCGGTTTCCGCCATCATGTAGCGGCGTACCGCCTCAAGGGTGTCATCCGGATTCTGCTGACGGCCGTGGTGATTCTGCGGAATCCACAATACGCCGCCGGAGAGCGCCGTGGTGCCGCCGAATACCGGCTCTTTTTCCAGCACCACCACCTCCAGGCCACGTTTTCTGGCGGTAATCGCCGCAGCCAACCCGGCCGCGCCGGAGCCGACCACCACCACATCGCATTCGCGCACTTGCATTGCTTGGCTCATCATCCGCCCCCTTACTGCGCGCGGGCCGGCTGGCCGGCGGCAAAACCCGGGCGCGGCACCATGTCCATCATCATGGCCGCCATGCCGCCATCCACCAGCAGTTCGGTGGCATTGACGTAGCTGGCGCGCGGGCTCAACAGGTACAGCGCGGCATCGGCGATATCCTGCGCCTCTCCCACCCGGCGGCTGGTGGTGGCGGCCGCGCGTTTTTCCTCCACCCCCGGCTGCTGGTAGAAGGCGGCGGTCAGCGGGGTACGGATCATACCCGGACAAATCGCGTTACTGCGTATCCCCTCCGCCCCCCACTCCGCGGCCAGTTGTTTCGACAGCAGCAGCACGCCGGACTTGCTGGCGCTGTAGGCCCCGCTGTGCGTCTGCGGGAACACCGCGGCGATGGAGGCGATGTGCACCAGGCTGCCACCCCCCTGTGCCAGCATCTGCGGCCGGAAGGCGCGCGCCACCAGCAGGTAGCCGGTCAGGTTCACCGCCAGCACCCGGTTCCAGTCGGCCAGCTCGACATCGGCCAGGCTGCCGGAACGCATCATGCCGGCATTGTTGACCACGCCATGACACGGCCCCAGCTCGCGCGCCACGCGCGCTGCCGCCGCCTGCACGCTGTCCTGATCGCTGGTATCGCAACCGATGGCCAGTGCAGTAAAGCCCTGATTTAGCAAACCATCTGCCACTTTTTCGGCTTTGTCGGCATCCAGGTCCAGCAGGGCAACCCGGGCGCCGGCTTGCGCCAGCGCGGTGGCCACCGCGGCACCGATGCCGCTGCCGGCCCCGGTCACCACGCAAACGCGGCCGGACAGGCCCAGCCAATGGGGAGCGAAATCCGCCATGAGAATCTCCTTCTGTGTGTGTGCTGTAATTACCGGTCGTCAAGGCCGGTTGCGTGCTGCCCAGCGGCCGCCCAAGGTTGGCCGCAGCGGGTGGCAAAGCCGGGCTGCGGCGCCAGGAGCGGGATGGGCGCGGTCGCTTGGTATGTGCAGCCGATTCTACGGTTCGACCCGTGGCACAGAAATTGACAATCCAAGCCATCATTCGGACAATTCGTGCATCTTTTCCGTGGGCCACAGCATGCAAAAGCACATTCCCAGCTATTCGCTGTATGGCGATCAGCCACTGTCGGCGTGGAACCACTATTTCAATTTCGAGTGGATTCCGGAGCGCTCCGGCCCCAACGACTGGCTGATCCAGCCGCACCGCCACAGCGGGCTGCTGCATATCCTGCTGCTGCAGCAAGGCGGCGGTGATATCCACATCGATAACGCCCGCTGGACGGTACAGGCGCCGTGCCTGATCCTGGTGCCGGCGCAAACCGTCCACGGTTTTCACTGGCTGCCGCATACCGACGGCCCGGTGGTGACCGCGGCGCAAAAACCGCTGGAATCGCTGGCCGGCATGCTGATGCCGGAGCTGCTGCAGATCATCCGCAAGCCGGCGGTGACCGAGCTGCCGGCGGCCTCGCCCCACAGCGACATGCTGATGCCGCTGTTCTATGCACTAGAAAGTGAATCGCGCATGCATGACACCGGCGAAAGCGCCGCCGGACTGTCGCTGATGACCGCCTTGCTGGTGAAGATTTCGCGCCTGCACCGCGAGCTGGCACCGGCGGTACAGGGCCAGTCGCGCCGCGCCGCACAACTGGAGCGCTTTCGCAGCCTAGTGGACGAGCAGTTCCGCCAGCGCCAGCCGCTGGATGTCTACGCGCGGGAACTGGGCATCACCGTCGGCCAGCTGTCGCGCTTGTGCCGCGAGGCGCTGGGCATGTCCAGCCTGGATGTGATCAACGCCCGCGTGATCCACGAGGCGCAGCGCGACCTGGTCTATACCTCCAAGAGCATCAAGCAGGTGGCCGCCGCACTGGGCTTTGACGACGAAGCCTACTTCGGCCGCTTCTTCCGCAAGCACACCGGCCTGACGCCCAGCGCGTTCCGCACCCAGGCCACCGCCGAACTGCAGACCCCGGATGGCCCCACCGCCCTGACGGACTAAAGCCGCAATCCGGTACAATCGCCCCCCTCGCCCGTTGCGGCCAACCTTTGCCAGGCTTCTTGCATGACTCACACGCCCCCCGCCTCCCACCGCGCCATCGTCATCGGCGGCGGCCCGGCTGGCCTGATGGCCGCCGAAGTGCTGCTGCAACACGGCCTGCAGGTCGAGCTGTTCGACGCCATGCCGTCGGTGGGGCGCAAGTTCCTGCTGGCCGGCGTCGGCGGCATGAACATCACCCACAGCGAGCCGCGCGCGCCGTTCCTGGCGCGCTACGGCCTGCGTGAAGCCGAGCTGACGCCCGTCATCGACGCTTTCGACGCCGACGCGCTGCGCAGCTGGGTGCACGGTCTGGGCATCGACACCTTCGTCGGCAGCTCCGGCAAGGTGTTTCCCACCGCGATGAAGGCAGCGCCGCTGCTGCGCGCCTGGCTGGCGCGGTTACGCGACGCCGGGCTGCAATTGCATGTGCGCCACCGCTGGCTGGGCTGGGATGACGCCGGACGCTTGCGCTTTGCCACGCCGCAAGGTGAAGTGCTGCGCGATGCCGCCCCCACCGTGCTGGCGCTGGGCGGCGGCAGCTGGGCCAAACTGGGATCGGATGGCCGCTGGCTGCCGCTGCTGGCGGCACGCGGCGTGGACCTGGCGCCGTTGCAGGCGGCCAACTGTGGCTTTGTCTGCGGCTGGAGCGAGCACTTTGCCGCCAAGTTCGCCGGCAGCCCGCTAAAGAACGTGGCGTTGAGCTTCGAGGACGTGCACGGCCAACCGCTGCGCCGCCGCGGCGAGATGGTGCTGACGCAAGATGGCATCGAGGGCAATCTGGTGTATGGCTTTGCCGCCGCCATCCGCGAGCGCATCAACCGCGACGGCAGCGCCACCATCCGGCTGGATCTGGCACCGGACCGCGATCTGGAGCGGCTGCGCAGCGAATTGCAGCGCGGCCGTGGTGCCGCCTCGCTGGCCAACCATCTGCGCAAGCAATGCGGCATCGACGGCGCCCGCGCCGGCCTGCTGCGCGAGCTACTGGACAAGGACAGCTTCAACGATATGGACAGTCTGGCCGCCGCCATCAAGGCACTGCCGCTGACGCTGCACGGCACGCGCCCGCTGGACGAGGCCATCAGCACCGCCGGCGGCGTGCGCTTCGAGGCGATGGACCAACAACTGATGCTGACCGCACTGCCCGGCGTGTTCTGTGCCGGCGAAATGCTGGATTGGGAAGCGCCGACCGGCGGTTATCTGCTCACCGCCTGCCTGGCCAGCGGCAGGGCCGCTGCCAGCGGCCTGCTGCACTGGTGGGACCGCCAGCGCTGAAAACGCGGTTCAGTGCGGCGCGGCCTGCAGCTGCGCCCAGCTGACGCGGAAATACTGCTGGTAGAACGCATCCAGCTCGCCGGTGGCCATCTTGCGCTCGGCCTCGCGCTCCAGCCCGGCACGTAGCCAGGCCAGCCCCGGCCGCAGGCTGAAGGTCTCGTGGTAGCTGCCCACCAGGCCATCCAGCCGCTTGACTCGTCCTCCCAGCTGGTGGGCGATATCCAGCGGCGTCTGATAGTCATCAAACACCACATCCACCCGCCCCCCTGCCAGCATGGTGAACGACGCCACGCTATCCGGCGCCGTCACCCGCTGCCAGCGCGTCTGCTGCACCAGCTGCCGCGGGTAGTCATAAGCGGGCACCCACGCCACCCGCAGGCCGCGGAACTGCTGCAGATCGCGATATTGCTGCTCGACTACCCCCGCGCGCACCCAGGCATACAGCGGCCAGTACACCATGGCCTTGCGGGTTTGCAGCCAGCCGGCCGGGCTTTCCGCAGCGGTGGCGAAGGCAATGATGTCGGTACGCCCCGCCGCCGCCTGCTTGTAACAGCCGCTCATCGCCAGAAACTGGTAGCGCAGTGCCGCGCCGCGCTCGCGGGCGGCACGCTCCAGTGCCTCCACCGCCAGCCCGCGCACCACGCCGTTGTCGGCGCGGTAGATAAACGGCACCCAGCGCTCGGCGCACACCGTCAGCGTCTGCGCCTGCACCGCGCCTGCCAGCAACATCGCCAGCCCGATGCTCCGCTTCAGTTTGCTCACTACCGTCACCATGCGTGTCAGGGTGGATACCGCATTATCGGTAGCGCGCGGGTATTGCTCAATAAATTACCGCCACGCTTGCCACGGGCGGTGCGGCACTCAGCGCAGCAGCCAGTCCACAGCGGCGGCGGCATGCAGCGCGGTGGTATCGAACAGCGGCAGCGGGCTGTCCGCCTGCGTCAGCAGCATGCCGATCTCGGTGCAGCCGAGGATCACCGCCTCGGCACCCGCCGCCTGCAGCTGGGCGATGATGGCCTGGTAGCGCAGCCGCGAGGCCGGCAGCACCTGCCCCAGGCACAGCTCGTCGAAGATCACCCGATACACCTCGGCGCGGCCTGCCTCGTCCGGCAGCTGCACCTGCAAACCGGCTGCGGCCAACCTGTCGCGGTAAAAATCCTGCTCCATGGTGAAGCGGGTGCCCAGCAGCCCGACGCGGCGCACGCCAGCCGCCTGCAGCGCGGCGATGGTGGGGTCGGCAATATGCAGCAGCGGCACGTCCACCGCTGCCGCCACCGCCGGCGCCACCTTGTGCATGGTGTTGCTGCACAGCAGCAGGCCGGCAGCCCCGGCCTGCACCAGGCCCTGGCCGGCGGCGGCCAGCTGCGCCCCCAGCACCGGCCAGTCGTCGGCACGCTGCCGCGCCGCCACCGGGGCAAAATCCACGCTATGCAGCAGCAGCGGCGCCGAATGCAGCCCGCCCAGCCGGTCGCGCACGCCCTGGTTGATCAGCTGGTAGTAATGCAGCGTCGATTCCCAGCTCATGCCGCCCAGCAAACCCAGATAACGCATCACCACACTCCCGAAATCGTCAGTTCATCCCACAGCAGATAGCCGGCAGTGGCCGCCATTGCCAGCGCCATCACGCCATTGAACAGCCGCCGTACCTCAGCACGCGCCAGGTGGTGGCGCAGCGCATCGCCCATGCCGGCCCACACTGCGATACAGGGCAGGTTGACCATGGCGCAGATGCCTGCCAGCAGCAGCGAATGCTGGGCGGTGGCATCGTGCGGCAGGAACAGCACACTGGTATTGACCACCATCACCCAGGCCTTGGGGTTCACCCACTGGAACGCCGCCGCGCCGATAAAGCCCAGCGGTCTGGCGCTCTGGCGCCCCTCCGGCGCACCGGCGCGCCACACCTGCCACGACAGCCAGAACAGATAGCTGCAGCCCGCCAGCGCCAGCCACAGCCGGCCATGCTGCAGCAGCGCCAGCACCCAGCCCAGCAGCAGCGACACCAGCAATATCTGCAGGCCGTGGCCACCGGAAATGCCCAGCATGTGCGGTACGGTGCGGCGCCAGCCGAAGTTGACCCCGGATGCGGCCAACATCAGGTTGTTGGGACCGGGGGTGATGGACATCAGCGCAACATAACTCATTAGCGGCCAGCTCAGCATGGCAGTCTCCTTGGACAGGTGGGGATAGAGACATGCTAGCCGCTGGACAACGCTGGTTACAGTCGCACAGATTTGCTATTGTCACGGTGACAGTCTGGCTGCTCATGCAACTGTCACCATCGTTTTTAGCCCACGCTGTCACGAGACGCCGATGAATACTGCCACGCTGTACCAGCAACTTGCCGACGACCTGTCCTCCGCCATCAATCTGGGCACCCTGCCGCCCGGATCACGCCTGCCGTCGGTGCGCAAGACCGCCAGCAGCCGCCAGTTGTCGCTCAACACCGTGGTGGCCGCCTACCGCGTACTGGAAGACCGCGGCCTGATCGAGGCGCGGCCGCAAAGCGGTTACTACGTACGCTCGCGGCTGCCGTCGCCGGCGCGCGGCGCCAGCCACCGTCCGGGCCCGGCACGCGGCACCGACGGCGCGGTGCTGGACCTGATCGGCGCGGCGCTGAAGGCGCAGCAGACCCCGGGCTACATCGACATGGCGCTGGCCTGCCCGCGCGGTGGCGACTTCTACCCGTCGGCCAAGCTGGCGCGGCTGATGGGCCAGGTGCTGCGCAAACAGCCAGGGCTGGTGGGCAACTACGCGCTGCCACCGGGCTCGGAGCGGCTGCGCACCCAGATCGCCCGCCGCGGGCTGGAGCTGGGCATGGCACTGCAAGCCGACAACATCATCCTCACCCACGGCGCCATGGAAGCGCTGCAGCTGGCACTGCGCGCCATCACCCGCCCCGGCGATACCGTGGGCATCGAATCGCCGACCTATTTCAACCTGCTGCCGCTGTTCAACAGCCTGGGGCTGAAGGCGGTGGAAATCCCCACCGACCCGCAGCACGGCCTGGCGCTGGACGCGCTGGAACTGCTGCTGCAGGAACAGCGCCTCAACGCCATCATCGCCATGCCGAACGTGCACAACCCGCTGGGCTGCAGCATGTCCACCGACAACAAGAAAAGGTTGGCCGCACTGGTCAACCGCCATCGCGTGCCGCTGATCGAGGACGCGCTGTACGCCGAGCTGCAGTTCGGCGACGCGCTGCAACCGGCGGTGAAAGCCTTCGACCAGGACGGCTGGGTGCTGGTCTGCGCCAGCTACACCAAGACGCTGGCGCCGGACTTCCGCGTCGGCTGGCTGGAAGGCGGCCGATTTGGCGAGGAGATCAAGAAGCTGAAGTTCGCCAGCTCCATCGCCGAGCCGCTGGTGCTGTGCGAAACGCTGGGCGCATTCCTGGAGTCCGGCGGCTACGACCACCACCTGCGCGCGCTCAAGCGCCGCTACGCGCTGCACGTGGACAAGGTACGCGCGCTGATCGCCGAGCACTTCCCGCCCGGCACCCACGCCACCAACCCCAGCGGCGGCTTCCTGATCTGGGTGGAATTGCCGGAAGACTACGACACCGTGGCGCTGTTCCACGCCGCCATCGCCGAGCGCATCAGCATCTCGCCCGGCCCGCTGTACTCGCCGGGCGGCCGCTACCGCAACGCGCTGCGGCTGTCCTGCTGCCAGCCGCTGGACGAACGCTACGTCGGCGCGCTGCAACGGCTGGGCGAGCTGGCACGCACGGTTGCGACCCGCCCCTGAGCGTGCCGGCAGCGGGTGGCACTTTTCGTCACGCCGCGATTAGCGCATAAAGACAACCATGCAGAGCAACCAAGCCAATAACGGCACGCCGGACAAGCGAGCCGAAGCGAGGGTCAACATGATCGCCAGCCTCACACCTGGCCCACAGCGGGAGCCACGTTCATGAACGCGTCGTTACTGCTGTGGGGCGTCGTCGTCAGTTCAGTCGGCTTCGGTTATTTCATCTACGGCAAAAAACAACGCACGCTGCTGCCGCTGCTGTGCGGCATCGCACTGATGGTCGTGCCCTATCTTATTGCCAGCAGCTGGCAGCTGGTCGCCGCTGGCGCGGCAATCGCGGCGATTCCATACTTTGTGAAAATGTGAGCGCCACGGCAGGGGCATACCTCAGCGATCCGCCCCACTTGGCGCGCCGTCACGCGGGCGCGACTCGTATGGAAAAACTGGCAGCCAAGCGCGATGGCCAGCCATGTCGTACCAGCCGGGCAAACGGCCCGAAATTCTTAGGAGATAAAAGCCGCTGGAATGCCGATTCCATAATCAGGGCAAGAATATGGCTTACTATGGCACCATCACCCGCTGGCTGGATGACAAGGGTTACGGCTTCATCCAGCGCCAGGACACCAAGGAAGAAGTCTTCTTTCACATCAGCGACTGCCCGGCCAGCGGCATCCGCCCGCAGCTGGGCTGGCTGGTCTCCTTCGAGCTGAAACAGGGACGGGACGGCAAAGCGGCAGCCTGCCAGATACAGGGCAAAGGTTTCGCTGCATCCCGACCCGGACGCCCTGCCCGCCAGCCCGCGCGCCCCAAAACCAGCTTCAGCCACATGCTGCTTGCTGCCGCAGTAGTCGCCGGACTTGGCTATTTCGGCTATCAGCGCTACCAGGCACACGTCGCGATAGCGGCAGCAGACGCCATCCTGTCACAGCAGACCAGCCCGCTCGAGCCAGTCAGCCAGCAACAATTCAGTTGTGACGGCCGCCAGCATTGCTCGGAAATGCGATCCAAAGAAGAGGCGTTGTACTTTATCCAGCACTGTCCAAACACCAAGATGGATGGTGACGGCGATGGAGATCCGTGCGAAAGGCAGTTCTAAGCACCGGAGCATGATGCTGCCAAGGTGAACGGCCCAGCGCCTGTTGTGCCAGTAGCGGCGCAAACGTTGGCCGCAGCTTGGCGTCACGCCCGGATGAGGCCTCCGCCCTAGCCTGCGGCCAAGCAACAAAAACGGCAGTCAACCGCATGCGGTGACCGCCGTTTGCCGACAAGCGCGTACTTACAGATAGCGTGCTTGCAAATGGGCGCGGAAATGCGCCGGGTTCAGCGCTTCGCCGGTGGCGCGCTGCACCAGCTCGGCGGTTTCCCAACGGCTGGCCTGCGACCAGATGTTGGCATCCAGCCAGTCCATTACCGGCGTCAGGTCGCCAGCGGCGATGCGCGCATCCAGGTCCGGCACGCTGCGGCGGATGGTGGCGAAGTATTGCGCCGCGTACATGGCGCCCAGGGTGTAGCTGGGGAAGTAGCCGAAGCTGCCGTCGGTCCAGTGGATGTCCTGCAGGCAGCCGTCGCGGTAGTTGCCGCGGGTGTCGACGCCGAGATAGGCCGTCATTTTTTCGTCCCACAGCGCCGGGATGTCTTCCGCCTCGATGTCGCCCTCGATCAGCGCGCGCTCGATCTCGTAGCGCAGGATCACGTGCGCCGGGTAGGTCAGCTCGTCGGCATCGACACGGATGAAGCCGGGGCGCACACGGGTGTACATGCGCGCCAGGTTGGCCGCATCGAAGGCGCCCTGCTCGCCCAGGTGTTTCTTCACCAGCGGCGCGATCAGCTGCAGGAAGGCCGGGCTGCGGCCCAGCTGCATTTCGAACGACAGGCTCTGGCTTTCGTGGATGCCCATCGAGCGCGCCTGTCCCACCGGCAGGTGTACCAGCTCGCGCGGCAGGCGCTGTTCGTAACGGGCGTGGCCGGTTTCGTGCACGATGCCCATCATGCTCTGCATGAAGTCGTCGTCGCGGTAGCGGGTGGTGATGCGCACGTCCTCGGCCACGCCGCCGCAGAACGGGTGCACCGACACATCCAGCCGGCCGGCATCGAAGTCGAAGCCGAGCAGGCCCATGATCTCCACCCCCAGCGCGCGCTGGCTGTCCACCGCAAACGGCCCCTGCGCCGTGAGCAGCTGTTCGCCGGCCTGCTTGTCCATCACCTGCCGGATCAGCCCCGGCAGCCAGGTCTTGACGTCGCCGAAGATGCGCTCCACTTCGGCGCTGTTCATCCCCGGCTCGTATTTGTCCAGCAGCGCGTCGTAGCGGCCCTTGCCGCTGGCGTCGGACAGCAGCTGCGCCTCTTCGCGCGACAGGCGCAGCACCTCGCGGAAGTTCTGCAGAAAGCCCTGCCAGTCGTTGGCCTTGCGCTGCTCGCGCCAGGCGTGCTCGCAGCGGCTGCCGGCCAGCGCCTTGGCTTCCACCAGCGACGCCGGCAGCAAGTTGGCGTGCTGCCAGCTGCGGCGCATTTCGCGCAGCGAGGCCTGCTGCGCGGCATCCAGCTCTTCCTGCCCGGCGCTGGCCAGCCAGGTATTGAGTTGCGGATCGGTCAGCGTGGCGTGCATCAGCACCGACAGCTCGGCCATGGCGGCGCCGCGGGCGTCGTTGCCCCCCGGCGGCATCATCGCCGCTTGATCCCAGCCGGCGATGGCGGCCAGATGCTGGTAGCGGTACAGGCGGGTAAACACGGATTCCAGCTGCTGATAGGCAGAAGCGCTCATGCGGTACTCCAGGTCAAGTCAAGGTTGGCCGCATGATGCCATTGGCAACGCCGGGGGCTCAATTGGCCATCAGGGCAGCTCAGAGCGGCTGGGCGGCACCGAACTGGCCACGTACGTCGGCATCGGGAAACGACAGCCAGTAGTAGAAGAATTCGCGGGCGATGGTGAGGAAGGTTTCGCTGGCGAAGCTGTCGGACAGATGCAGCAGCATGGCATCCACCGCCATGCGGTAGCTGTCCGGGTGATGCGGCTGGTCGTGCAGCAGGAACAGCAGCGGCTTGAGCAGCTCGCCGCGCTCGCCCAGCACGTCTTCTTCCGAACCCAGCTCGTACAGCTGCCCCAGGTACAGTTCCAGCGACGGCGGGAAGCTGTCGAAGCCGGCATCGCTCATGCGCTGCTGCAGGTCGTCGAACGAGGCCAGCACCGGCAGGCGCACGTGACGGGTGGTAAAGCCGGAGCGGGCGTTGAGCTCGGTAACCTTTTTGACGTCACCGATCCAGAAATAGTAGTACTCGCGCGCAGCGGTCATCGCCCCCGGGCGGTCTTCCGGCGCGCACAAGGACAGCAGTGCATCCACCGCCGAGCGGAAAATGGTGGTGGTGCGCGGCTGGCCACGCACGATCAGATTGAGCCGGGTCAGCACCCGACGGCGCAGCGCCAACACCTCGCTGTCCGCTCCCTTGCTCTCCAGCAGGCGCAGGTAGGCATCCAGTGCGTCCTGTGCATCCCCCTTTTCGCTTTTAGCGCTTTTTTCGGCTCTACTCATCCGTGGCCTTCTCCTGAGTGCAGACCGGCTGGTTCTGCGCGGTCTGCAGCATAGCGGTTCATGTGTTATCCGACAATTCGCCGGGCGCGCCAAGCGCGAAATCAGTCTGGCCGCGGACGCAGCGTCAGGCGCAGGTCGCGGCCAACCATGCGCAGCTCCAGCACCTCCAGCGCCAGCTTGTCGTCCAGCGACGTCAGCGCCGGCCAGGCAAACAGCCCGCGGGCAGCATCGCCGGCCAGGTACGGCGCCAGGTACAGCACCATCTCGTCCACCAGCCCGGCCTGCAGCAGCGCGCCATGCAGGCCGGCGCCGGCTTCCACCATCAACTCGTTGATGCCGGCGCTGGCCAGTTCGCGCAACAATTGCGCCAGATCGACATGGCCAGCTGGTGCCGGCAGTGCCAGCACCGTCACACCACGCGCGCGGTATGGCTGCAGGCGGGTTTCATCCGTCACCGTGGTGGCCAGCCATACCGGCGCCACGCCGGCATCGTAAATGCGGGCGGTGGGGGACGTCGCCAGCGCGCCGTCCAGCACCACGCGCGTAGGCTGGCGCAAGCAGGGTGTGTCGCGCACCGTCAGCTGCGGGTCATCGGCCAGCACGGTGCCGCTGCCGGTCAGGACGGCACAGTTGGCCGCCCGCAGCGCGTGCACGTCGCGGCGGGCATCGGCAGCGGTAATCCACTGGCTGACGCCGTTGAGCAAGGCAGTCTTGCCGTCCAGCGTCGCCGCCGCCTTGAGCGTGACCCACGGCCGCTGCCGGCTCACCCGCGACAGAAAGCCGCGATGCACGCGGCGGGCCTCGGCTTCCAGCAGGCCGGCCTCGGCCGGGATGCCGGCGGCCTGCAGCATGGCAATGCCGCGGCCGGCTACTTCGTGATACGGGTCGACCATGGCGGCCACTACCCGGCCGATTTTTTCTGTGATCAGCCGGCCGGCGCACGGCGGGGTGCGGCCGTGGTGGCTGCACGGTTCCAGCGTGACATAGGCGGTGGCGCCAGCCGGGCTCAGACCGCGGGCGTAGCAATCCTTGATCGCCTGGATCTCGGCATGATCGCCGCCCACCTGTAGCGTGGCGCCCTCGCCGATCACGGCACCGTCGCGCACCAGCACGCAGCCGACGCCCGGATTGGGCGCCGCGCGGCGGGTGGCGGTTTCAGCCAGGCGCAGCGCCTGCTGCATGTAGCGGTGATCGTCTGCGGAAAAGTTCATGGCGCCGCGTTCCATTCTGGCGCCAGCAGGCTGTAAATGCGGGCATCCCAGTGCCGACCGCGGATATACAGATAGCCGCGCAGCACGCCCTCCTGCTGGAAGCCCATGCGCTCGGCCACGGCGCAGCTGCGCAGGTTGGCCGCGGCGGTGATGATCTCGGTACGGTGCAGGCCCAGCTCCTGGTAGGCGATGGACAGCAGTTGCTGCAGCGCCTGCGGCAGGATGCCGCGGCCAACGTAGGCATCGGCCAGCCAGTAGCCGATGGCGGCGCGGCGGTCATGGTGGCTGATGCTGTGCAGATCGCACACCCCCACCGGCTGACCATCCATTTCGATCAGGCAGGTACGCGATGCGCCCAGGCGCCGCTCGCAGGCGCGCAGCTGCAGAAACTCACGCACCTGCGCCTCGGTCTGCGAGGTCTCGACCCACGGCAGCCACTGCCCGAGCGCATCGCGGCTGGCATTGACCAGCGCAAACAGCTGGGCCGCATGCTGCTCTTCGGCATCACGCAGGGTGATAGGGGAAGTCGTCATCTGCTGCCTCCACGCCCGCACCGGCCAGGGCGGCCGGCCGACAGGAGACTGCCCTGCCTGCGCGCCGCCGGCAGGCATCAGGGTTTTTTCTGGATTTCCTTGATGGCATCGCTGAACTCGGCGATGTCCTGAAAGCTCTTGTACACCGAGGCGAAGCGCACGTAGGCCACCTTGTCCAGCTTGGCCAGCTCGTTCATCACCATTTCGCCGATCTGGCGGCTGGACACTTCGCGCTCGCCCAGCTGCAACAGGCGCTGGCAGATGCGGTCGATGGCATCGTCCACCAGCGGGGTGGATACCGGCCGCTTGTGCAAGGCGCGCAGGAAGCTGGTACGCACCTTTTCCACATCGAACTCGGTGCGGTGGCCACCGGTCTTGACCACTTGCGGCATGCGCACATCGGCGGTCTCAAAGGTGGTAAAGCGCTTTTCACAGCCCAGACAGCGGCGGCGGCGGCGGATGGTGCTGCCATCGTCACTGACGCGGGAATCCACCACCTGAGTATCGATACCGCCGCAGAAAGGACATTTCATTGTTATACGTCTCGCTTGCTTGCCATAGCCGGATGTTATCAGCAAACCCATCGTCAATTTAAGCCTTGCCATCAAGGATGGCGGCAATTTGCCGCTTTCACGGCCGCGGACAGCAAAACGGGCTGCCCAAGGCAGCCCGTAAACGTGCTTGCGGCCAACTTGTGGCGGCTTAGCGGCTCATCAGCCAATCCACGTAGCGATCCACGCCCTGCTCGACGCTGAGCATGGCATCACCGTAGCCCGCTTCGCGCAGCTTGCCGATGTCGGCCTGGGTAAAGCTCTGGTACTTGCCCTTCAGCGCCTCCGGGAAGTCGATGTACTCCAGGATGCCCTGCTGCACCAGCTCGGCCAGCGTCAGCGCCGGCTTGCCTTCATGGCGGCGGCAGGCGTTGACGGTGGCCACCGCCACGTCGTTGAACGGCTGCGCGCGACCGGAGCCGAGGTTGAAGATGCCGTTCTGCTCCGGGTTGTCGAGGAAGTACAGGTTGACCTTCACCACGTCCTCCACCGACACGAAGTCGCGGCTCTGGGTGCCGTCGGCGTAGCCGTCGTAGCCGCCGAACAGCTTCACCTTGCCGGTGTCGCGGTACTGGTTGAAGTTGTGGAACGCTACCGAGGCCATGCGGCCCTTGTGCTGCTCCTGCGGCCCGTAGACGTTGAAGTAGCGGAAGCCGGCCACCTGCGCGGTGAGGCCCTCGCGCATGCGACGGCGCAGCACCTGGTCGAACAGGAACTTGGAGTAGCCGTAGACGTTGAGCGGGCCTTCGTGCTGGCGCTCTTCCTTGAACACGCTGCCCTTGCCGTAAGTGGCAGCGCTGGAGGCGTACAGCAGCGGCACTTCTTCGGCCTGACAGAATTCGAACAGCTCCAGTGTGTACTGGTAGTTGTTCTCCATCATGTACTTGCCGTCGTGATTCATGGTGTCCGAGCAGGCACCCTGATGCAGGATGGCGCGGATTTCGCCGTCGAAATCGCCACTGCCGATCAGGTTGATGAAGTCCTGCTTGTCCAGGTAGTCGCTGATTTCGCAATCCACCAGGTTGACGAACTTGTCGCCACGGGTGAGGTTGTCTACCGCCAGGATGTCGGTCTCGCCACGCGCATTCAGTGCCTTGACGATATTGGAGCCGATGAAACCGGCGGCGCCGGTGACGACGATGGTCATGTGTATTCCTTTTCAGGCGGGCCGGCCTCTGCGGCCAATCCGGTATCGATTCGATTAAAAGCTGCTGCCCGGTTGCTGCAGGAACGCCAGTTCCTCCGCCGTACTGGCCCGCCCCAACGCCGCATTGCGGTGCGGAAAACGGCCAAAGCGGGCGATGATGTCGCGGTGACGGCCGGCATAATCCACTACGCCGGCGTAGCCCGGGCTGTCTGGCGGCAAGGCAGAGAAGAGCCGCACACACTCGTCCTGATCTTCCAGCCGCTCGCTGTGCTCCAGTGGCAGATAGCAGAACCAGCGCGCCACCGGCGGCAACTGCTGGTCCAGCCCTGCGGCCAACATGCCGTGTGCCACCTGCTGCGCCAGCGCATCGCTGGCAAAGGCGCGCGCTTCGCCGCGGAACAGATTGCGCGGAAACTGGTCGGCGACCAGCAACCATGCCAGCGCCTGGCGGGCATCATCCGCCACCGGCAGCAATGTGCCGGTCTGCAGCGCCGTCACCAGCGCCAGGAAACGCTCGCGGATGATGCCGTCGAACACCGCATCCTTCTTGAACCAGGCATCGCGCGGGATGGCCAGCATCTCGTCGCTGCTGCCACCAAACCAGAACTGCAGGACTTCCTCGTGCCACAACATGCGTGCCTCGCTTTCCTGCTGCAAATGGGTGCTGCTTACAGAGCAAACAGCTCGCGCTGATGGCAGACGGCCGTGCCGAGCTTGGCCACCACGATGCCGGCGGCGGCATTGGCCAGACTCATGGCCAGCGGCATGTCCAGCCCGGCAGCCAGCATCAGGCCCAGAGTGCCGATCACGGTATCGCCGGCACCGGACACGTCGTACACCTCTTTCGCCAGCGTCGGTTCATGCACCGCGCCGTCGGCGCGGAACAAGGTCATACCTTCCTCGCTGCGGGTCACCAGCAAGGCGTCCAGCTGCAGCGCTGCGCGCAGCGCTTCGGCCTTGGCGCTGAGCTGCTCCTCGGTCTGCCAGCTGCCGGCGACCTGACGGAACTCGCTGCGGTTAGGCGTCAGCAGCGTGGCACCGGCGTACTTGCTGTAGTCGTCGCCTTTCGGGTCGATCAGCACCGGCTTGCCAGCCGCCCGCGCCAGCGCGATCATGCGCGCGACGTGGGTGAGGCCGCCCTTGCCGTAGTCGGACAGGATCACCACGTCGTGTTCGGCGACGATGGCGGCGTACTCGTCCAGCTTGTCGGCGAGGATTTCATGGCTCGGCGCGTCCTCGAAATCGAGGCGGATCAGCTGCTGCTGGCGCGCCACGACGCGCAGTTTTACCGTGGTGGAAATCTCCGGATCACGCTTGAGCGAGGCCTGGATGCCGTCGGCGGCCAGCAGGCGCGCCAGCGCGGTGGCGGCTTCGTCGTCGCCGACCACCGACAGGATGGTGGCCTGGCCACCTAGCCCGGCGATGTTGCGCGCCACGTTGGCCGCACCACCGGCGCGCTCTTCCATGCGGTTGATGCGCGCCACCGGCACCGGCGCTTCCGGCGAGATGCGGCTGACATCGCCGAACCAGTAACGATCCAGCATTACGTCGCCCACCACCAGCACGCGGCTGGCGGCCAACTTGCTACCCAGGGTTTCGGGCGCCAGGCCCAGTTGCTGCAACAGGCTCATGTTTGTCCTCCGCCCGTTCAGGCCTGGCTTAGCTGCCAGGCGCGGATATCGGCATTGATGCCGCTCAGCACCGCCAGCGGGTCCACCGCCTTGGTAATCGGACGGCCAATCACCAGGTAGTCGGCACCGGCCTGCAACGCGGCGACCGGGGTCATCACCCGGCGCTGGTCATCGGCGGCGCTGTCGGCCAGGCGGATACCCGGCGTCACCAGCTTGAAGTCCTGGCCAAGCTCGGCCTTCAGCAGCGGTGCTTCCTGCGCCGAGCACACCACGCCGTCGAAGCCGCTGTCGCGGGTGAGGCGCGCCAGACGCAGCACGTGCTCCTGCGGCGGCACGGTGATGCCGATTTCGGCCAGATCGGCGGCTTCCATGCTGGTGAGCACGGTAACGGCGATCAGCAGCGGACGCTGGCTGTAGTTGGCCAGCGCCTCGGCCGCGGCGCTCATCATGCGGCGGCCGCCGGAGGCATGCACGTTGACCATCCACACGCCGATGTCGGCCGCCATCTTGCAGGCATGCGCCACGGTGTTGGGGATGTCGTGGAATTTCAGGTCCAGGAACACCTGGAAGCCGCGTGCGGCCAACTGCTCCACCAGTTGCGGGCCGGCAGCGGTAAACAGCTCCTTACCCACTTTCAGCCGGCATTGGCTCGGGTCCAGGCGGGCGGCAAAGGCCAGCGCGGCATCGGCGGTGGAAAAGTCCAGTGCCACCAGCACCGGCGAGGCCACGTTGGCCGTGGCATTTTCAAGGATCAAAGGATTCATGCTTGGTCGTGTCGGTGAATTCAATTGGTTTCCGAGCGGTTGGGCGTAAAGCTTTCCCACTCGCCACAGGCCGGGCAGTGCCAGAAGAATGCCCGCGAGCGGAAGTTGCAGCGCTTGCAGCGGTGCACGGTCAGTTTCTGCGCGTGCTTCATCACCAGCGCGCGCGCCACTTCGGCATCCATGCGCCCTTCCGGGCTCAGCTCGTCCATCTGTGCTTCGATCAGGCGATACACGCCCAACAGGTTCGGCCGGGCGTGCACCGCCTCGCGCACCGCCTCCAGCGCCTTGGCTTCGCCTTCGTAGGTCGCCACTTTCTGGTACAGCAGATCGGTCAGCTCCAGCTGCGAGAAGGTACGCTGGTAGCCGCGCAGCAAGGCAATGCCTTCCTGCGACTTGCCCAGTGCCTCGTGGGCGTCGAACAGCCGCTCGGCCACCATGGCCAGGTATTCGTAGTTCTGCTTCTCGATTGCCTGCCACGCGGTGATGGCAGCCTCCAGCCGGCCTTCCGCCACTTCGATATCGCCCAGTAGAATGCTGGCGCGCACGCACTTGCGGTTGGCCGCAAACGCCTCTGCCACGTAATGACGGGCCTTGTCGTAATCGGACTGGTACAGCGCCGCCTGCGCCAGCTCGCAGAAAAACTGCGCTACTTCATGCTGGAAGGAATGCGCATCGCTGCGCAGCTCGCGCGCGGTGGCAATAGCCTTCTCCCAGTCGCGGTCCTGCTGGTAAATGCTCAGTAGCTGCTCGCGGGCCGACTTGCCCATGTGGTGGCTTTTCAGCAGGGTCAGCAGCAGCTCTTCGGCCCGATCCACCAGGCCGGCCTTGTGGAAGTCCTGCGACAGCTCGAAGCGCACCTGCGATTTTTGCTCTGCCGTCAGGTCCGGCAGCTCCAGCAGTTTCTGATGCAGGCGGATGGCGTGATCGTTCTCGCCGCGACGGCGATACAGCTTACCTAGGCTCAGCTGCACATCCAGCGAATCCGGGTGCGCGCGCGCCACTTCGGCCAGCGAGCGCGAGGCGACGTCGGTACGGTCATCGACCAGCGCATCCAGCCCCTTGTAAAACGCGGCCGGCACTTCCTTGGCCTGCTTCAATACGGCGCGCATGTCCACGCGCGCGGCCAGCCAGCCCAGGCCAAAGAAAGCCGGGAACAGCAACAGCCACCACAGATCTAGATCCAACATTCAACCTCGGATAGGGAAAACCGCCGGCTCAATCGGCCAGGGCATCGCTCGGATCAGTCACCACCTTGCTGGCGGCCTGACGGGAACGCAGTTCCTTCTTGAGCTGCGACAGCTCGCGACGAACGCGCAGGGAATAGGCAAACGTGGCCAGCAGGCCGATCACGGCGCCAGCAACGAAGAAAATCAGCAGCAACAGAATCAGCGGCACTTGCCAGCTGTGACCGAAGAACAACTTGAACTCGACCACGGTGCTGTTCTGCACAGTGACCGCAACCAGCAACACGAGCAGTAGCAGCTCAAACAAGCGGAACAGGTAACGCATGGGACTCTCACTTGGTTCGCAACACAGACAGGTTGCCGATGACATCATGCCAGCGACAAAACGACCAGCCTCGCAAGTTTAAACGAAAGCACGATGGCTCCCAAGCGCGCATGGCATAAAAAAACGCTGCGACCGGTGGTCGCAGCGTTTTGCTAGACAGACAACAAGCAACTTATTGGTCAGCGCCGTCCTCGAGATCAACTCGCTCGCGCAATTCCTTGCCTGCCTTGAAGTGAGGCACGTATTTCTCAGGAACGACAACGCTGCTGCCAGACTTGGGGTTGCGGCCAACCCGCGGCGGACGGTAGTTCAGATCGAAACTACCGAAGCCGCGAATCTCGATTCGCTGCCCTTTTGCCAGGCTGCCGGCCATCGCATCCAGAATGGTTTTGACGGCCAGCTCAGCATCTTTGGCGACCAACTGAGGATAACGCTCGGCAAGCCTCGCAATAAGCTCAGATTTGGTCATGTCCATAAATTACTCGTTGCCGCCGGACAGTTTGGCTTTCAGCAGCGCGCCCAGGCTGGTGGTACCAGCAGACACGTTGGCATCGGAGGATACGGCTGCCATGGCAGCTTTCTCTTCCTGCATGTCCTTGGCCTTGATGGACAGGCTGATGGAGCGGGACTTGCGATCCACAGCGATGATCACGGTTTCAACTTCATCACCCTCTTTAACGTGGGTGCGGATGTCTTCAACGCGGTCGCGGGATACTTCGGAAGCACGCAGGTAGCCTTCAACGTCGGCTTCCAGCTGGATCACGGCGCCCTTGGCATCAGCGGACTTAACGATGCCCTTCACCAGGGAACCCTTGTCGTTCATGGCAACGAAGTTGTTGAACGGATCACCTTCCATCTGCTTGATGCCCAGGGAGATGCGTTCTTTTTCCACGTCGATGGACAGAACCAGCGCTTCAACTTCGTCGCCCTTCTTGAACTTGCGCACGGCGTCTTCGCCGGTTTCGGTCCAGGACAGGTCGGACAGGTGCACCAGACCATCGATGCCGCCCGGCAGGCCAACGAACACGCCGAAGTCGGTAATGGACTTGATCGCGCCCTTCAGCTTGTCGCCCTTCTTGAAGTTGTCGGCGAATTCGTTCCACGGATTGGCCTGGCACTGTTTCATGCCCAGGCTGATACGACGACGCTCTTCGTCGATCTCCAGGATCATCACTTCAACTTCGTCACCCACCTGAACTACCTTGGACGGGTGTACGTTCTTGTTGGTCCAGTCCATTTCGGACACGTGTACCAGACCTTCGATGCCCTGCTCGATTTCCACGAACGCACCGTAGTCGGTCAGGTTGGTTACCTTGCCGAACAGACGGGTGCCGGACGGGTAGCGACGGGACAGGCCCACCCACGGATCTTCGCCCAGTTGCTTCAGACCCAGCGATACGCGGTTCTTCTCTTGGTCGAACTTCAGGACCTTGGCTTCTACTTCATCGCCAACAGCCAGCACTTCGGACGGGTGCTTCACACGACGCCATGCCAGGTCGGTGATGTGCAGCAGGCCATCGATACCGCCCAGGTCAACGAACGCACCGTAGTCGGTGATGTTCTTGACGATACCCTTGATCACTGCGCCCTCTTTCAGGGTTTCCAGCAGTGCCTTGCGCTCTTCGCCCAAGGTCTCTTCCAGCACGGCGCGGCGGGAAACAACAACGTTGTTACGCTTGCGATCCAGCTTGATAACCTTGAACTCGACTTCCTTGCCTTCGTACGGAGTGGTGTCTTTCACCGGACGCACGTCAACCAGGGAACCCGGCAGGAAGGCGCGGATGCCGTTAACCATAACGGTCAGACCACCCTTAACCTTGCCGCTGATAACGCCGGACAGAATCTTGCCAGCTTCCAGCGCTTCTTCCAGGTCAACCCAGGCAGCCAGACGCTTGGCTTTTTCACGGGACAGCTTGGTTTCGCCGAAACCGTTTTCCAGGGAGTCAATCGCTACGGTCACGAAGTCGCCGATTTGCACTTCCAGCAGACCGTTGTCGCTCTTGAATTCTTCAACCGGGATCAGGGATTCGGACTTCAGACCGGCGTTAACGGTCACGAAGTTGGAATCAACGCCAACCACTTCAGCGGTGATCACTTCACCAGCGCGCATTTCCTGCAGGGAGAGGCTTTCCTCAAACAGCGCGGCAAAGCTTTCCATTTCGAAGGTAGTCATTCGTATACTCACATAAGCGTGCCTTGCGTCACACGGGTCAAGTTGAAATACGCAGCCAGCGCAAGGAGTTACAAGCTGCGTTTACAAAAAATTAATGGCCGGGCCACGGCATTGCGGTCATCGCCGGCGGCCTGAAAAAATCAGACCGCGGCGAACCACGCCAGCACCTGATCGACCGCCTGGTCGATAGTCAGGGCCGAGGTGTCCAGCAAGCGGGCATCCGGCTCTTGTCGCAGCGGGGCAACCGGGCGCGCCGCATCACGTGCGTCACGCTCAGAAATATCCAGCTGAATCTGAACGAGATTAGCAGATTCCCCTTTTGCGATCAACTGCTTATAGCGTCGCTCCGCCCGAACTTCCGCGCTGGCGGTCAGGAAAACTTTCAGTTCGGCGCGCGGAAACACCACCGAACCCATGTCGCGGCCATCCGCCACCAGCCCCGGCGGCACCAGGAAGGTACGCTGGCGCGCCAGCAGCGCGGCGCGCACTTCCGGCAGCGCCGCCACCTTGGAGGCGCCCATGCCGATATCTTCGGCACGGATCGCCGCGCTGACATCGTGGCCATCCAGCCACACCTTGCCATCACGGAATGCCGCCGGCAGCTGTGCGGCCAACCTGGCCACACGCTGCGCATCTTCCCAGCTCACGCCCTCGCGCAGCGCATACAGCGCGGTCAAGCGATACAGCGCGCCGGAATCCAGGTAATGCAAGCCCAGCTTGTCCGCCACCAGCGCAGCCACGGTACCCTTGCCGGACGCGGACGGGCCATCGATGGTAATTACAGGTTTCAACGTAGGCATGTCACATCGCCTTGAATCAAAACCGAACATTGTAACGCAGCTGCCCTTGGCACTGCAGGTTTGCGTCGCAGTGCACAAAAACGGTACAGTCGCTGCACGAGATCACCCCGCGCGGCGCCCTGCCGCACGCCAAAAAGACAAGACCATGGAACAACTCACGCTACACCCGATTCCCCGCCTGGCCGGCACCGTGAAACTGCCGGGTTCGAAGAGCATTTCCAACCGCACCCTGCTGCTGGCCGCGCAGGCCGACGGCCCGACCCTGGTGCGCGACCTGCTGGATTCCGACGATATCCGCCGCATGCTGGAAGCCCTGACCACGCTGGGCGTGCAAGTGGAACAGCAGGGCGACAGCCGTGATTTTCTGGTGCATGGCACCGGCGGCGCGTTCGCGGTGAAGGACGCCGACCTGTTCCTCGGCAACGCAGGCACCGCCTTCCGCCCGCTCACGGCGGCACTGGCGCTGATGCAGGGCAACTATCACCTGCACGGCGTGGCGCGCATGCACGAGCGCCCGATCGGCGATCTGGTGGATGCGCTGCGCGTGGCTGGCGCCGATATCGCCTACCTGGGCAACGACGGCTTCCCGCCGCTGCAGATCAAGCCGGCCAGCATCAGCGCCGGCAAGGTGATTCCGGTGAAGGGCAATGTCTCCAGCCAGTTCCTTACCGCGCTATTGATGGCGCTGCCGCTGACCGGCGAGAGCGTCACCATCGAGGTGGTGGGCGAGCTGATTTCCAAGCCGTATATCGAGATCACCCTCAACCTGATGGCGCGCTTCGGCGTGAACGTGCAGCGCGACGGCTGGCAGCGTTTCAACATTGCCGGCGGCCAGCACTACCAGTCGCCGGGCGAAATCCACGTCGAGGGCGATGCCTCCAGCGCCTCCTATTTCCTGGCGGCCGGCGCGCTGGCCGGCGGCCCGGTACGGGTGGAAGGGGTTGGCCGCAGCAGCATCCAGGGCGATGTGAAGTTTGCCGACGCGCTGGCACTGATGGGCGCCGAGATCAGCATGGGCGACAACTGGATCGAGGCACGCGCGCCGCAAGGCGGGTTGAAGGCCATCGACGTGGACCTGAACCACATCCCAGACGCGGCGATGACCATCGCCGTGGCCGCGCTGGCCGCCAACGGCACCACCACCATCCGCAACGTGGAAAGCTGGCGGGTGAAGGAAACCGACCGTCTGGCGGCGATGGCCACCGAGCTGCGCAAGGTCGGCGCCACGGTGGTGGAAACCCAGGACAGCATCAGCGTCACCCCGCCGGCCACGCTGATTGCCAACGCCGAGATCGACACCTACGACGACCACCGCATGGCGATGTGCTTCTCGCTGGTGGCGCTACTGGGTACGCCGGTGATCATCAACGACCCCAAATGTGTGGCCAAGACTTTCCCGGATTACTTCGAAGTACTGGGCAAGCTGGCGGCCGGCTAAGCACTGCCGCCCGACCACCCTGGCCGCTGCCCTTGCAGCGGCTTTTTCATGCCCGCGGCTTGCCAAATGGCAAGGCTAAACACAAAATATTGCGACTTAATACACACAAAACACAAGATGAGCGATCCCTTCACCCTGCGCCGCGACTTCATGCAGCGCTTCGACATGCAGCTTCCCACCCAGCCGCAATATCACGCCGAGGCGCTGACCATGTGGCAGAACATGCTGCAGGAGGAGTGGCAGGAATTCATGACCGCGTTGCAGGACTACCAGCAACTGCCGCAGGCGGATGCGGCCGAACAGACCCGGTTGCGCGCCGAGCTGGCGGCCGAGGGCGTGGATGTGCTGAATGTGCTGATCGGCCTGCTGCTGTCGCAGGGCCTGCCGCTAGAAGACATGTTCGCCGCCATCCATGCGGCCAACTTGGCCAAATGCGTGGACGGCAAGGTGTTGCGCCGCACCGACGGCAAGATCCTGAAGCCGGCCGGCTGGCAACCGGCGGACAAGGAAGGCGTGATCCGCGCCAGCGGCGGTTGAGAGCCTGCTTACGATCTGCTGCGCGCCGGCGATACGGCATGAAAAACGGCTTCGGGACGCCCGTTTACCCTTAGTAACCCGTAACCCCTGCTTCCTCAGCCGTTTTCGCCTTGTTTCGCTCTAGCGCTGGAGCGCAGACAGACCCTAGGCAGCTGCGCTAACGTTTTGCGGCCAACTTGTGCAGCAGCTTGTCCAGCTGCGCAGCAAAAGCAGCGCGGTCGCGCTGACTGAAGGCGGATGGCCCGCCGGTCTGCACGCCGCTGTCGCGCAGCTCGGTCATGAAGTTACGCAGTGCCAGCGCCTCGCGGATGGTGGCATCGCTATACAGCTCGCCGCGCGGATTGAGCGCCAGCGCGCCCTTGGCCACCACCTGTGCCGCCAGCGGAATGTCCGCTGTCACCACGATGTCGCCTGGCTGCGCCTGCTGCGCGATGTGGTTATCGGCCACGTCGAAGCCGGCCGGCACCTGCAGCGCGCGGATATGTGGCGACGGTGGCACCCGCAGCAGCTGGTTGGCCACCAGCACCGTGGCGGTGGCGGTGCGCTCGGCGGCGCGAAACAGGATGTCCTTGATCACCGCCGGACAGGCATCGGCATCCACCCAGATAGTCATGTATTGCCCCGATTGAATTTCTGCTGCCAAGCCTGGCGGGCCAGCCGCGCCCGCTCGAAGCGGGTAGTCATCGCCGCCGCATCACCGGCGGCCAGTTCCGCCCGCAACGCGTCCAGCGTGTGCTGGAACGCGTCCAGCTCCACCAGCAGCGCGTCGCGGTTGGCCAGCGCGATGTCGCGCCACATTTCCGGATGGCTGCCGGCAATGCGGGTGAAGTCGCGAAAACCGGTAGCAGCAAAATCGAAACAGCGCTCGGCATCGGCCTTGCCGACAATGGTATCCACATAGGCAAACGCCAGCAGATGCGGCAAGTGGCTGACGGTGGCGAACACCGCATCGTGTTCGGTCGCGCTCATCTGGTACACACGGGCGCCGCAGGCCTGCCACAGCTCACGCACCAGCTCGGCGGCGGCGGTGGCGGTTTCCGGCAGCGGTGTCACCACGATGCGGCGGTTGTCGTACAGGCCATACTGTGCGGCGGCGGCGCCGGACAGGTCGGAACCGGCAATCGGGTGCGCCGGCACGCACTGCGCCAGGTGGGCAGGCAGATGCTGGCGCAGCAGCGCCACCACGTCGCTCTTGGTGCTGCCGCCGTCGGTCACCACGCAGTGGGCCGGCAGCTGCGGCGCGATCTCGGCAAACACCCGCCCCATCTGCCCCACCGGCGTGGCCACCAGTACGATATCGGCCTGACGCACCGCCTCGGCGGCGCTGTGGCTGGCGGCGTCGATCACCCCCAGCTCGACCGCCCGCTGCAGGTTGGCCGCAGAACGGCCGACACCGATCACCCGCGCCACCTTGCCGGCGCGCTTCAGCGCCAGCGCAAACGAACCGCCGATCAGGCCGACGCCGATCACCACCAGGGTCAAACCGCCCTCACCCACCTGCATGCTGCTGTCCCGTGCCATTAAAGAAGGAGCGGCTATCATAACCTTATTTTTGCGCTGCAAAAGGAACCGCCATGCCAGCTTCGCTATATGTGTACTACAGCGTGAGCGACAATTTTCTGCCAGCACAGCATGCCGTGATGGCACTAATGGAAGAAATTCAAGAAAAAACAGGAATTCAGGGCAGATTATTGCAACGTCGCGATGACACGCACACCTGGATGGAAATCTACGACGCCATCACCGATGCCGATGGCTTCAATGCCGCGCTGCACGCCGCCGTCGCCGCGCGACCAAGCTTGGCCGCCCTGCAGCGGCACGAGGAGTGGTTTGTCGCGCTGACCTAACCCGGCGCCGCTCAGCTGCCGCCCTGTAACGCCAGCTGCAGATGGCGAGTCAGCGGCCAGTCGTGCCAGTGCCGTGTGTGCAGCTGCCGCAGCGGCCAGATGCCGGCCAGGCTGTTGCAGACAAAGGCTTCATCCGCCGCCAGCACCTCGTCCGGCAGCAGCCGCACCACGCGCGCCGGGATAGCAAGGTTGGCCGCGGCATCCAGCACGCTGGCACGCATGGCGCCACTGACGCCGCAGCGGTCCAGCGGCGGGGTCAGCAGTTCGCCGCCACGCACGATGAACAGATTGCTCATGGTGCCTTCCACCACGCTGCCGGCCATGTCCAGCATCAGCCCTTCGGCAATGGCCGGGTCGCGCCACTCGCTGCGCGCGAACACGTTCTCCAGCCGGTTCAGGTGTTTCACCCCGGCCAACAGCGGCTGCAGCGCCAGCCGCGTGTCGCACCAGCGCGCCACGATGCCCTGCGCCGCGCGCTCGGCCGGGTAACCGCCCCAGGCGCTGGCGCTGACGATGCGCGTCGGGCTGCAGCCATCGGGCATGGCATAGCCGCGCTGGCCGCCGCCGCGGGTCAGCACGATCTTCACCACCGCGCGCTCAAGCTCGGCCGCAACGCTGGCGATCTCGCGCAGCAGCAGTGCCTCGTCCGGGCACGGCAGGCGTAGCTGCGCGCAGTCTGCGGCCAACCTTTGCCACTGCCAGTGCCACAGCAGCGGTGTGCCATGCCGGGCTTCCAGCGTGCGGTACAGGCCGTCACCATAGGCCAGGCCGCGGTCGCTGGCGCTGATGCTGTCGCCGGGCAGGCCGTTGATCAGCATCAGGCCTCCACGCCCAGCGCGCGCAGCAGGCCACGCGCCTTGTGACGGGTTTCCTGCAGCTCGCGCTGCGGATCGGAGTCGGCGACGATGCCGCCGCCGGCACGGAAGCGCAGTTGCTGCCCCTGCTGCATGAAGGTGCGGATCAGGATGTTCACATCCAGCGTGCCGTCGCGGTTGAGGTAGCCCAGGCTGCCGGTGTAGGCGCGGCGCGCGCTGTTTTCCAGCTCGCGGATGATCTGCATGGTGCGCACCTTGGGGCAGCCAGTGATGGTGCCGCCGGGGAACAGCGCGCGGAACACGTCCACCGTGTCCACGCCGGGGCGGATGCGGCCGCGGACATTGGACTCGATGTGATGCACGTAGGCATAGCTGGCCACCGCCATCAGCTCGTTGACTTCCACCGTGCCCGGCTGACAGATGCGGCCCAGGTCATTACGCTCCAGGTCGATCAGCATCACGTGCTCGGCGCGCTCCTTGATGCTGCTGATCAGCCGCTGCTTCAGCGCGGCATCCTCGGCGGCATCCGGCGAGCGCGGATGGGTGCCGGCGATCGGGCGGGTATCCGCCCAGCCGTCGTGCACGCGCACCAGCCGCTCCGGCGAGGAGCTGACGATGTGCGCATCGCCGAAATCGGCCAGCGCCGAGAACGGCGCCGGATTGGCGCGGCGCAGCGCGGCGAACAGGTCCACCGGGCGCACTTCCTCGCCCAGCGTGGCGCGCCAGCCGCGCGAGATGTTGACCTGGAACACATCACCTTCGTAGATGTAATCCTTCAGTTTCACCACCGCGTCGGTGTACCAGTGCGGCGGGTCTTCCTCCAGCCCTTGCAGCGTCACCGCGCGCGGGCTGAACGGCACGGCGGCCTGCAAGGCGGCCTTGAGCTCGGCCAGCTGCGCAGCGCTTTCCGCCAGCAGCCAGCTTTGCCTGCCGGCGCGGTCGTGGAGGATGGCGGCCGGAATACGCGTCAGCGCCGCCAACGGGAAGCTGTCGCTGATGGCCGCCGGCACGCTGGGTTCAAACTCGGACAGCAGGTCGTAACCCAGGTACACGAACCAGCCGCCGGTAAACGGCAGGCCATGCGGATTGGCCACCGCCTGCGGCGCCGGCAGCGCACGCACGTCGGCCAGAAAAGCGGCGCCTTCGCCCTCGCGGTAGATGCGCGTCGCTACGGGCAAGGCCATCAGGATGTCCCAGCCGATGTCGCCGGACGACTGCAGTAGGTAGGGAAAGCGCGCCCGGTCGGCGGCGTGCAGCGCCAGCAGGTCGGGGGTATGGTTCAGCAGTTCGAAATGCATGGGTTCCGCTCCAACGCGCAAAACGTTGGCCGCAAAAGAAAAAGACCGCGCGAGTTTATCGCAGCGGTCTTGGCTGTCAATGTCGCCTGCGCGACCGGACATGGCTTATACGCGCTTGAACACCAGGGTACCGTTGGTACCGCCGAAGCCGAACGAGTTGGAGATTGCCACATCGATCTGCATGTCGCGCGCGGTGTTGGCCACGTAGTCCAGATCGCAACCGGCCTCGAAGTCCTGATCGTGCAGGTTGATGGTCGGCGGCGCCACTTGGTTGTGCACGGCCAGGATGGAGTAGATCGCCTCCACGCCACCGGCGGCACCCAGCAGGTGACCGGTCATCGACTTGGTGGAGTTCACCGCCAGCTTCTTGGCGTGCTCGCCAAACGCCAGTTTCAGCGCATTGGTTTCGTTGGCATCACCCAGCGGGGTGGAGGTGCCGTGCGCGTTGACGTACTGCACCTGGTCGGCATTGATGCCGGCATCGCGCAGCGCGTTAGTGACGCCACGGGCTGGGCCTTCGGCGCTCGGTGCCGTGATGTGGTAGGCATCGGAGCTCATGCCGAAACCGATCAGCTCGGCGTAGATCTTGGCGCCACGTTTCACCGCGTGCTCGTACTCTTCCAGCACGATCACACCGGCACCTTCACCCATTACGAAACCGTCACGCCCCTTGTCCCACGGACGGGAGGCGGTGGCGGGGTCATCGTTACGGGTGGACAGCGCCTTCATGGCGGCAAAACCGCCTACTGCCAGCTTGGTGACCGCGCCTTCAGCGCCGCCAGCCACCATGATGTCAGCGTCGCCGTACTTGATCAGGCGCGCGGCATCGCCGATGCAGTGTGCACCGGTGGTGCAGGCGGACACGATGCCGTAGCTCGGCCCCTGGAAGCCCTTGAGAATGGACACGTGACCGGCGATCAGGTTGATCAGCGAGCCCGGGATGAAGAACGGGCCGATCTTGCGCACACCACCTTGTTGCAGTGCCACGCCGGTTTCCTCGATCAGCGGCAGGCCGCCGATACCGGAACCGATGTTGACGCCAACGCGGGTCTTGTCCAGACCGGGGATGTCATCCAGGCCGGCATCGGCCACGGCTTGCAGCGCAGCGGCAATGCCGTAATGAATGAACGCATCCATGCGGCGGGCATCTTTTGCCGGAATGTACTGGGTGATGTCGAAATCTTTGACTTCACCGGCGATCTGGCAAGCCACATCGCTGGCGTCAAAACGGGTAATGGCAGTGATGCCACTCTTGCCGGCAAGGAGATTGGCCCAGCCGCTGGCGACATCGTTACCGACCGGGGACACATGCCCAAGGCCGGTCACTACTACTCTGCGTGTAGACACAGGGTATCTCCGTGAAATGTGGGAGCCTGGCTCCCGTTAGCCCCGACGCGGGAAACAATGCTTTACAGCATTGAATCAAACACGCGTTTCAGAACTACTACAGCAAAAAACCTCTGCAGGCGCGTGTAGCCACACCGGCAGAGGTCCTGGTAAATCCAAAAAGGAATTACTTGTTCAGGTGAGCGGTAACGTAGTCTACAGCTTGCTGAACGGTAGTGATCTTCTCGGCTTCTTCATCCGGAATCTCGCACTCGAACTCTTCTTCCAGCGCCATTACCAGCTCAACGGTGTCCAGGGAGTCAGCGCCCAGATCGTCAACGAAGGAAGAGTCGATCTTCACTTCGGCTTCATTCACGCCCAGTTGCTCGGCAACGATCTTCTTTACGCGCGCTTCGATGTTTTCCATTTGTTTAAACCCTTTACCTTTCTGTGCTCGGGATAACAAAACCCCGCCATTCTACAAAAAAAAACCAGAGTAGCCTACCTAGAACACCCTTCATCACGGAAATGATGTCAGCCAGGTGGCTGTTTGTTGACAACTTGTTGCGGCCAACGTCTTACGGCATCAGCATGCCGCCGTTGACATGCAGGGTTTGACCGGTGATGTAGGCAGCCTTGTCAGACGCCAGGAACAGCACCGCATCAGCGATATCCTGCGCATCGCCCAGACGGCCCAGTGCAATCTGGCCCACCAGCATCTCGCGCTGCGCTTCCGGCAGCGCGCGGGTCATGTCGGTATCGATAAAGCCCGGAGCCACGCAGTTGACGGTAATGCCACGGCTGCCCACTTCGCGCGCCATCGACTTGGTAAAGCCGATAATGCCGGCCTTGGCGGCCGCGTAGTTGGTCTGGCCGGCATTGCCCATCACGCCCACCACCGAGGCGATGTTGATGATGCGGCCGACGCGGGCCTTCATCATGCTGCGCAGCACGGCCTTGGAGGCCTTGAATACCGACTTCAGATTGGTATCCATGATGGCGTCCCAGTCTTCATCCTTCATGCGCATCAACAGACCGTCGCGGGTGATGCCGGCGTTGTTGACCAGGATGGCCACATCGCCGTATTCCTTGGCGATGGTGTCGATCAGCGCATCGATGGCGCCCTCTTCACCCACGTTCAGCACCATGCCGACGCCGCCCCACTGCGCCAGGCGCTCGCCGATAGCAGCCGCGCCGCTGTCGGAGGTGGCAGTGCCGATCACCTTGGCGCCGGCCGCAGCCAGCGTATCGGCGATGGCAGCACCGATGCCGCGCGATGCGCCGGTCACCAGTGCGACTTTACCTTGCAAACTCATGTCGTTCTCCTGCAGTTGGCCGCATGCGGCCAACCTGTAATTCGTTACGCCAGCTCGGCGCGGGCCGCTTCCAGCTTGGCGGCATCGGTCAGCGCGTGGCAGTTGACGTTGCCGTCAATACGCTTGGCCAGACCAGCCAGCACCTTGCCTGGGCCGCACTCGGCCATCAGCACGATACCGTCGGCAGCCAGCTGCTGGATGGTTTCGGTCCAACGCACCGGGCAATACAGCTGACGGGTCAGCACATCACGAATCTGCGCCGGGTCGCTGTAGGCGGCCACGTCGGCGTTGTGCAGCACCGGCATCTGCGGTGACTTGATCTCCACCGCGCCCAGCGCAGCGGCCAGACGCTCGGCAGCCGGTTTCATCAGTGAGCAGTGCGACGGCACCGACACCGGCAGCGGCAGCGCGCGCTTGGCGCCCTTGGCCTTGCACAGCTCCATCGCACGCTCGACAGCAGCCTTGCTGCCGGCAATCACCACCTGCCCCGGCGAGTTGAAGTTCACCGGCTCCACCACCTCGCCCTGCGCGGCTTCGGCGCAGGCAGCACGGATGTCGTCATCGGACAGGTTGAGGATGGCGGCCATGGCACCTTCGCCCGCCGGCACGGCTTCCTGCATGGCTTGCGCACGCAGACGCACCAGTTTCACCGCGTCGGCGAAATCCAGCGCACCGGCAGCCACCAGCGCCGAGTATTCACCCAGGCTATGGCCGGCTACCGCGGCCGGTACCGCGCCACCTTGTGCCAGCCAGGCGCGGTAGGTGGCCACACCTGCGGCCAACATCAGCGGCTGGGTATTGACGGTGGCGTTGATTGCATCAGCGGATTCGGCCTGCAGCATCGCCCACAGGTCTTCGCCCAGGGCCGTGGAGGCTTCATCAAATGTCTGTTTTACTACCGGCAGGTCGGCAAAGCCGTCCATCATTTTCAGGCTCTGCGAGCCCTGGCCGGGAAAGAGAAAGGCAAACGCCATTGCGGGTCTCCTTTTTTAAACGGGGTGAATGATGACTGCTTGCCGGCATTAATGCAAAAAAACCCTCAAACACCCGTATGAACGGGACGTTTGCAGCAGTTAGCCGACAATACCGGAAATAAGCCAGAAAAACGGGCACGACACTGTCGCACCCGCCTGTGGTATCAGTAGCGCAGCAACACGGCACCCCAGGCGAAACCGCCGCCGATGCCTTCCAGCAGCACGGTCTGATCGCGCTGGATCTTGCCGTCGCGCACGGCGTGATCAAACGCCAGCGGGATGGATGCCGCCGAAGTATTGCCCTGCTGCGGCAAGGTGACGATCACCTTGTCCATGGACAGGCCAAGATGCTTGGCGGTGGATTCGATAATGCGCAGGTTGGCCTGATGCGGCACCAGCCAGTCCACTGCAGACTGTTCCACACCGGCTTCGGCCAGGGTTTTTTCGGCAATGTCGGACAGCGCCTTCACCGCGAACTTGAATACCGCTGGACCATCCATGTGCAGGTAGGGAATACCCTGAATCTTGCCGCCGGCGATCTGCGCCGGGGTATTCAGGATGCCCTGGTAACGGCCGTCCGCAGCCAGCTTGACGTGCATGATGCCCGGCGCGTCCGACTTGCCCACCACCATGGCGCCGGCACCATCGCCAAACAACACGCAGGTACGGCGATCGTCCCAGTCCAGCACGCGGCTCATTACTTCCGCGCCTACCACCAGCACCTGCTTGGCCATGCCGCTCTTGATGTAGCTGTCGGCGGTGGCCAGCGCGAACATGAAGCCGGCACACACCGCCTGCACGTCGAACGCCGGGATGCCGGGCACGTTCAGCTTTTCCTGCAGCAGGCAGGCGGCACTGGGAAACACCATGTCCGGCGTGGTGGTGGCGACGATGATCATGTCCAGATCGGTCGCGGCGATGCCGGCGCTTTCCAGCGCCTTGACCGATGCCTGATAGGCCAGGTCACTGGTCTTCTGGTCATCGGCGGCGATATGGCGCGCGTGGATACCCGTGCGGGAGACAATCCACTCGTCACTGGTTTCCACCCGCTCGGCCAGCATGGCATTGGTCAGGATGGTGTCCGGCAGATAGCTGCCGGTACCGAGAATGCGGGAATAGGTCATGAGCTAACTTTAAGCTTCAGACTCGGAGCGCTTGAGATTTTGTAATTGGGAAGCGACCCGGTCGGCGATGTGACCAATCACATTGGCGCGGACTTCCTCGCAAGCCTGCTCCAGTGCGATACGAAATCCCAGCGCGTCGGTGCCGCCATGGCTCTTCACCACGATCCCGCGCAGGCCCAGGAAACTGGCACCATTATAACGACGGGGATCAACGCGGGCCTTGAAGTGCTTGAGCACCGGCAGCGCGGCCAGTGCGCACAGCTTGGTCCACCACGTGCGGGCAAACTCTTCGCGCAGGAAGGTTGCAATCATGTGCGCCAGCCCCTCGGAGGCCTTCAGCGCCACGTTGCCGGTAAAGCCGTCGCAGACTACCACATCTACCGTTGCCTTGAAGATGTCGTTGCCTTCCACGTTACCGTAGAAATTCAGGCCGGAATCGCGCAGCAGCTCGGCGGCGCGCTTGATGTTCTCGGTGCCTTTGATGTCTTCGGAACCGATATTGAGCAGACCGACCGACGGGTTCGGCTTATGCAGCAGACTACCGGCCAGCTCGGCACCCATGATGCCGAACTGCAACAGCTGCTCGGGCGAGCAGTCTACGTTTGCACCCAAGTCCAGCACGCAGGTTTCGCCACCGGTACCCGGCATCATCTTGGCGATGGCAGGACGGTCGATACCCGGAATGGTCTTGAGCACGAATTTGGCGGTTGCCATCAGCGCACCGGTATTACCGGCGGAGACAGCGGCTTGAGCCTGGCCATCCTTGACCAGGTTGATCGCCACCCGCATCGACGAATCTTTCTTGTTCTTCAGCGCCGCCTGCGGCGATTCATCCATACCCACCACCTGAGTGGCATGCTGTACGGAGACGCGTGCGCGCAACTGCGCCGGCAATGCAACAAGCTCGGCTTCGATGCCGGCGCTATCGCCTACCAGAACCAGATTTACGTCGGGGGTGTCTTGCAGGAATCTGACAGATGCCGGGACGGTGACCTTGAGGCCAACGTCACCGCCCATGGCATCGATCGCTACAGTGATGGTCATTAACGTGGAACGGTAGTAGAACTACCTGTAGTTATGAGGGAGAGTAGCGATGAGGTGACGAGAATTACTCGCCCTTGGCCTTAACAACCTGACGACCACGGTAGAAGCCGTTCGGGCTGATGTGGTGACGCAGGTGGGTTTCACCGGTGGTCGGCTCTTTCGCCAGGGACGGAGCGGTCAGAAAATCGTGTGCACGATGCATGCCGCGCTTGGACGGGGACTTTTTGTTCTGTTGAACAGCCATGGTCGACTCCTAAGAAATACAAGTAAAAGTTCAGGACCCGGATTTCTTAAGCGTCGCCAGTACCGCAAACGGGTTAGGCTTATCAGCCTTGGCGCGCTCCAGATGCTCCGAACCGCAGTCGTCGTGTTTCGCCGACAGCGGCAAGCCCATAATGATTTCGTCTTCGATCAGTGCCAGCACGTCAAACTCGTCTTCGGCCATGATGGCGTCGAGTTCTTCGTCCTGCGCTACCGCGTCATTCAGCTTCGATTCGTTAACGAACAGTGTAATAACACCCTCGCTCACCACCTCGAACGGCATGATCCCCAGACAGCGCTGACAGCTCAGCTCGACGTTGGCCGTCAACGCATAGCGCAGCGAAGGGCGACGCAGGCGATCGACAAAACCAGCCAGCGACAATTTCACCGCGCCGGCAGTAGACGCCAGCACCTCGTGCACCCGTTCGTCCAGGTCGGCAATGGCCAGTTCTTTATCGAACTGGGCGCCGTCGCGGGCGAAAGCGAGCGGATCAATCAAAATCGGGTTAGACATAAACCTTGGATGATATAATCGCGGCAGGTAATTTGTCAAAACAATCAGGGTTTAGGCTGCATGTAGCCACTGCCGGGCGTGGCAAACAGCACGAAACGCCGCCGGCAAGGCTCGCAGCTTACCGCAAACGGAATTTTCATGCAGATCGTCCTCGCCTCCACCTCCCGTTACCGCCGCGAAATCGTTGAACGTCTGGGCCTGCCTGTCACCGCGGTGGCGCCGGTATGCGACGAAACCCCACTAGCTGGCGAATCCGCGCTCGACACCGCCGTGCGTCTGGCGCGCAGCAAGGCCATGTCGCTGGCCGAACGCTTTCCCGAGGCGCTGATCATCGGCGGTGACCAGGTGGCGCTACTGGATGGCCAGCAGATCGGCAAGCCGGGCAGCTTCGAAAACGGCGTAGAAATGCTGAAGTGGATGAGCGGCCGCACCGTAGTGTTCCACTCCGCCCTTGCCCTTTATAACAGCAAGAGCGGTCATATCCAGGAAGACGTTGGCATCACCAAAGTTACCCTGCGCCAGCTGACCGAACAGCAGATCCGCAACTATCTGACGCGCGAACCGGATGCGCTGCACTGCGCCGGCAGCGCCAAGAGCGAGACGCTGGGCGGCGCGCTGCTGCAAAAGGTGGAAGCCGACGACCCCAACGCACTGATCGGCGTACCGCTATTCGCGCTGGTGACCATGTTGCAGAACGAAGGCGTGGAGATCCTGTGATGGCCGGCACCCTGTATCTGATTCCCACCCCGCTGGGCGACGGCGACACCCCGTGGCTGCCGGAGGGCGAACGCGCCCGCGTCACCCACATCAGCCACTTTGTTGTGGAAGCGGAAAAAACCGCGCGCAAGCACCTGAAGCAGCTGGGCGTCAGCACGCCCATCCGCGAACTGGTGATGAATACGCTGAACGAGCACACCAAGCCGGCCGACGTGGCGGCGCTGCTGGCACCGTTGGCCGCAGGGCAGGACGTAGGACTGGTATCGGAAGCCGGCTGCCCGGCGGTGGCCGACCCCGGCGCGCAGCTGGTGGCACTGGCGCACGAGAAAGGCTACCGCGTCGAGCCGCTGATCGGCCCGTCGTCGATCCTGCTAGCGATGATGGCCAGCGGCGCCAACGGCCAGTGCTTCGCCTTCCACGGCTACCTGCCGGTGGACGCCGCCGAGCGCGCCAAGGCGATCAAGGCGCTGGAACTGCGCTCCAAGCAGAACAACGAAACCCAGCTGTTCATCGAAACGCCGTACCGCAACAACGCGCTGCTGCAACAGCTGCGCGAGACACTGGCGCCAGCCACCCGGCTGTGCGTGGCCGCCGACCTGACCGCGCCGACGCAGACCATCGTCAGCCGGCTGGTGAAAGACTGGCCACAGCAGGCGCCGGACTTTCACAAGCGCCCGGCGATCTTCGTGATTCACGCCAGCTAGGGCGACAAGCATGGCCGCCAGCGAACAGCTCTGCTTCTACCACCCCACTCTGCCCGAGCGCCGGGTGAGCAGCGGCTTCAACTGGCTGGCCTGCATTACCCCCACGCTGTGGGCATTGAGCGAAGGACTGGCCGGGCACGCGCGCTGGCTGTTGCTGTCCGAGTTTGTCTTTGCCGGCCTGCTGCTGGCCAGCAGACCAGTGGAAATTCCGCTGCTCTGCCTGCCGTACCTGGCGCGCAACATCTGGGTAGCACGCCTAGGTACGCAGTGGTTGATCGACAGCCTGTTGCGCCAGGGCTACCACCAGGCGCCGCCCAACCCCTTCAACCCACCACTCACTCCGCCCTGAGCACCGGCTGTAACGCCTGGGCCAGCATCGTTTGCGTCACCGCATCCAGCCGATCTGCGGCCAACGTTGCCGTCGCCCGCCCCAGTGCGCAGTACAGCGCATCGTCTGCGGTCAACAGCACCGCACGGTGTCTGGCCACGGTACCGGCGTCGCCACGCGCAATCGGCCCGGTGAGCGCCGCCTGCGGCCCCAGAGCCAGGGTGTTTTCCAGCGTCTGCCGCATCAGCCCACCCAGTACCGCAGCGGCCACTTCATCCGCCATGCCCGCCTGCGCCGCCACCCGCGCCGCCAGGTCGTGCAGCGTCACCAGATAATTCGAGGCGATCGACAGCGCGGCGTGATAAGCCGCCTTGCCCCCCGGCGCCAGATCAAACGGCACACCACCGATGGCGTGGGCGAAATCGCGCAATACCGGAAAGGCCGCCGCGTCGCCTTCCAGCGCGCAGCGGGTGCCGGCAAAACCCTGCGCCGCCCGCGCCGGCTCGGCAAAGGAAAACGCCGGATGCAGGCTGGCGCAGTGCACCCCAGCCGCGGCCAACGGTGCCAGCAACGCCGCCTCGCCCACGCCGCTGGCGTGAAATGCCACGCTGCCGGCGGCGAGTGTGCCGCTGGCAGCCAGCTCGGCGGCCACACTGGCGATAGCGCCATCCGGCACCGCCAGCAGGGTAAGGTTGGCCGCAGGCAGCGCCTGCACGCTGGCGCACGGTTGACCAGCGCCGATAAAGGCGCACGCCTGCTGCGCCGCCGGCAGGCTGCGGCACACTACCGCGCCGATACGGTACTGGCCGCTGCGCTGCGCCAGCTTCGCCAGCGTCTTGCCCAGGCGGCCGGCACCGATGATATTGAGGGTAAGCATGTTCAGTTCCTTATTCATGCCGCTGGCTTGACAGCGCGCCGACGGCACGACGACGATGGCGCCTCACCTCCCGGAGACCACCATGCCCTTGATCCTGTTTCTGGCCGCCTTTGCCGTGCTGTTTTTCTACGGCGTGGCACTGTACAACGGCCTGGTACGGCTGAAGCACGAAGTCAGCAAGAGCTGGGCCAATATCGATGTGCTGTTGAAACAGCGCCACGAGGAGCTGCCCAAGCTGGTGGACGTGTGCCGCCACTACAGCCAGTTCGAGCAAAGCACGCTCAGTCAGGTGATGGAGGCGCGCGCCATGCTGTCCGAAGCGGCACGTGCGGCCAACGTTGGCCGCATCGGCGAGCTGGAAGGCCAGCTGCGCAGCCTTACCGGCCAGATTTTCGCGGTGGCGGAAGCCTACCCGGAGCTGAAGGCCGACCAGCAGTTCCAGCACCTGATCGTGCGCATCAGCGAGCTGGAGGAAAGCATCGCCGACCGCCGCGAACTCTACAACGAAGCCGTCAACAACAACAATGTGCGCATCGAGCAGTTTCCGGACGTGCTGGTCGCCAACCTGTGCGGCTTTGCCGCCGCGCGGCCGCTACGCTTTGCCGAAGCCGAGAAGCGCGACATCGACGTGCACGAGCTGTTTACCCGCTGACATGCGCGCATTGCTGGAATACGGCTGGGGCACACTGCTGCTCTACCTGTTGCTGCTACTGATGTACTGGCGGCTGGGCAGCGCACCACTGCTGCCGTTTGTCGCCACCGCCTGCCTGGGCGGCATGCTGCTGTGGGCGTGGTTCTATCGCCACTACCGCCACGTGGCCGACACCCCCACTGCCACCACCCGCGCCGCCGCGCAGGGTTACACCGAATGCTACGGCGCCGCTGCCGCCCCCGGCGGCAAGCCGCTGCTCACCCCCTACGGCAAGATGCGCTGCCTGTGGTACCACGCCGAATGCCAGTACCAAGGCCGCGACCACCGCCACCGCCAGCGCGAATCGCACCGCAGCGACGATGCCTTCCGCTTGCTGGACAAGCGCGGCGAAGTGGTGGTGCTGCCGGATGGCGCGCTGGTAGACAGCCGCCACGTGCAGCGCTGGCGCGAAGGCGACTACTGCTACACCGAGCGCTGGATTGCCGCCGACGACCCGCTGTACGTGCTGGGCGAACTGCACAGCGCGAGCAACCGCCCGCAGCGGCAGGATTACCGCGACGACCTGCAGCTGACGCTGAATCAATGGAAAGACGACCCGCGCACGCTGCTGCGCCGCTTCGACAGCAACGGCGACGGGCAACTGTCGGCCGAGGAATGGGAACAGGCGCGTCAGGCAGCGCACGCGCAAGTACAGGATATGCATCGCGAGCTGGCTGCAGCGCCGCTGGGCAGCCAGCTGCAACGGCCGGCGGATGGCCGCCCCTTCATCATCAGCTGGCGCAGCCCGCACGACACCGCACGCCGTCTGCGCCGGCTGGCCTGGTGCCACGCCGGCCTGGCCACCCTGGCGGCCGTGCAGCTGGTCAAACTGCTGCTGCACTAGGCCCGCCGAGCCGCGGGGCGAGTACCGCGAGCCAGTGGGATTGGTATCACCGGTCGGCGAGACTAGTACACCACAGCCTGCGGCCAACGTTGGCCGCAACGACAAGGGCGTGACCGCCAACGGTCACGCCCTTGTGTCATCCTGCAGCGGCTACTGCACGCTGCGCATGCGGGCGATGGCCTCCGCCAGCCGCTCGATGCCGGTAGTGTAGGCCACCCGCACATACTGGCCAGCGCGGTGGCTGCCGAAATCCGCCCCTGGGGTGATCGCCACCTTCACCTCGTCCAGCATGCGCTGGCAGTAGGCAAAACTGTCGTCGGTCACCGCCGATACATCGGCATAGATGTAGAACGCGCCATCCGGCACCGAGTCGATCTTCCACCCCAGCTGCGGCAATGCCTGCAGCAGAAAATCCCGGCGACGCCCGAACTCGGCGCGACGGCTTTCCAGCACATCCAGTACCGCCGGCTGGAACGCCGCCAGCGCCGCATGCTGCGCCGCCGCCGGCGGACACAGGAACAGGTTCTGCGCCAGACGCAACGCCGGCTCCACGTAATCCGGCGGCACCACCAGCCAACCCAGGCGCCAGCCAGTCATCTGGAAATACTTGGAGAAGCTATTGATCACGAACACATCATCCGCCAGCGACAGCGCGCTGAACGAGTCAGCACCGTAGGTCAGCCCCTGGTAGATCTCGTCCACGATCAGCGCCCCGCCCTTGGCGCGACACAACGCCGCCAGATCGCTCACCTCGTCGCGGCTCAGCACCGTACCGGTCGGGTTGGCCGGGGTCGCCACCATGGTAGCCACGGTGTTGGCCTTCCAGTTGGCTGCCGCGTCTGCGGCCAACAGCTGGTAGCGGGTGGCGGCATCCACCGCCACCGTCTGCGGCACCCCGCCCAACAAACTGACAAAATGCCGATTGCACGGATAGGTAGGATCAGGCATCAACACGCCATCGCCCTGATCCACCAGCAGCGACAGCGCAATCTGCAGCGCGCCGGAAGCGCCGGGGGTGACGATGATGCGCTCCGGCGCCACCGCCACGCCGAAGCGGCTGCGGTAGAAATCGCTGATTGCCTGCCGCAGCTGCGGCAGGCCCTGCGCTGCGGTGTAGAAAGTATGCCCGGCCGCCAGCGCCGCGCGGCCGGCCTCCACGATCGCCTCCGGGGTGGCGAAATCCGGCTCGCCCACCTCCAGGTGAATCACGTCATGCCCGGCCGCCTGCAAGGCGCGTGCCTTTTCCAGAATCGCCATCACCTGAAACGGCGCAATCGCGGCCAACCTGTTCGATAGTTTCACTGCATCCCTTTCACTGGGCCGTCTGCGGCCTCTCACGCTTTGCAGTATGCCAGTAGTTGACAACGGCAAGGGGTACTTCTATACTGCGCAGCCTGTCGCGGAGAGGTGGCAGAGTGGTCGAATGTACCTGACTCGAAATCAGGCGTACGTGCGAGCGTACCGAGGGTTCGAATCCCTCCCTCTCCGCCAGACAGACCACGCAATCAAGCCCTTGAGAGATCAAGGGCTTTTTTGTTTTCAGCGCGCTCCGCAGCGGACGCGGCACCGCCGGGGCTGGCGACCAAACGCCGACTCCGGCGACAAAATCGACGCCGGGATCACGCGGCACCACGCCATTGCCACGCCGATGGCCATCAAAACCGCTGCCATGCCCCCCACAGCTGCGCATGCCACCTCGGTGTTGCCAGCCGGATGCGCATCACGACCGCCCCTTACTTGCCCCGTTTACCCCCTGCCTTGCCGCCGGCGGCATTGAGCGTCAGCGCCGCGCGGATCAGGGCCTTGAATGCCTCCGCGTCGATCTCTTCTCCCTGGTGGATGTCGATCGCCCGCCTGACCTTGCTGTCCAGGCTGGCGTTGAACAGCCGGACCGGGTCCGGTAGCGCCGCGCCCTTGGCAAAGGTCAGCTTCACCACCGCACGGTACGATTCGCCGGTGCAGAGGATGCCGCCGTGCGACCATACCGGCGTCTGCCACTTCCATTCCTCCACCACCTGCGGATCGGCTTCCTGGATCAGCTGCCGCATCCTGCGCAGCGTCTCGCCGCGCCAGTCGCCCAATTCGGCGATCCGCTGATCGATCAGCGCCGTCGCCGACGCCCCTGCCGACATATCCGACTGTGCCATGTTCACCTCCAAACCCGCTTGTCCCAAACCCCGCCCGGCCCCCGCAATCGCGCCTCAGGATGCCGCCGTCAGCGGCAGTTCCCCGCGCTTGTCCTTCAGCGTTTTCATCACGATGTAGGAGCAGATGTCGCGCATGCCCGGTAGTTTGTTGAGCTTCTCCACTACAAACGTGGAAAACGCCGGCAGACCGCGGGCGCGGATGTGCAGCACGTAGTTGCTGGCACCGCTGACCACATAGGCCGCCACCACTTCGTCAAAGGCATCGACCTGCTGCAGGAAGGCTTCGTGCCAGTCCGGATGGCTGTGATCCACGGTGACATGCACGATGGCCTCCAGCTCGAAGCCCAGCTGCACGGCGTCCAGCCGCGCGTGGTAGCCCTGGATCAGGCCGTTTTCTTCCAGCGTGCGCACCCGCCGCAGGCAGGCCGACGGCGACAGCGCCACCTTGTCGGCCAGGTCCTGATTGCTGAGCCGGCCGTTGTGCTGCAGCGCGGCCAGAATGCGCCAATCAATCGCGTCCAGTTGCATACGCAAGTTTCTTTCTTCAACAGCATGGATGATTGAATAGTCTGCGAAAAATTACTGCTCTACAAGCCAAGTTTGCAACCAGCGCCGCTGGCGCCGGTGCTACGATTTTGTGGTGGGGAGCCGCCGCAGCAGCGCCCCGATTGCCCACCGCCGGCCGTGCCGGCCCATCACGAAGGAAGACTGACATGCTGACCCGCGCCGACTGCCTGGCTGCCGATGCTCGCGACCCACTAGCTGCATTCAAGCAGCAATTCACCATTCCGGAAGGAGTGCTGTACCTGGATGGCAACTCGCTGGGCGTGCCACCCAAGACCGCCGCCGCCCGCTGCAGCAAAGTGGTGAGCCAGGAATGGGGCGTGGGCCTGATCCGCAGCTGGAACACGGCCGGCTGGTTCGAGCTGCCGGGCCGGCTGGGCAACAAGCTGGGCCAGCTGCTGGGTGCCAACGACAACGAAGTGGTGGTCACCGACACCACCTCGCTGAACCTGTTCAAGGCCCTGGCCGCGGCGATCCGCATCCAGCAGCAGGCGCCGCAGCGCCGCGTGATCGTGTCCGAGCGCGACAACTTCCCCACCGACCTGTACATGATCCAGGGCATGATCGACCTGCTGCAGCAGGGCTATGAGCTGCGCCTGACCGACGACACGCTGTCGCTAGAGCAGGCGCTGGACGACGATGTCGCCGTGCTGCTGCTGTCGCACGTCAACTACCGTACCGGCGCCATGTACGACATGGCCGCCACCACCGCGCTGGCGCACCGCCACGGCGCGCTGACCATCTGGGATCTGGCACATGCCGCCGGCGCGGTGCCACTGGACCTGAACGCCGCCGAGGCCGATTTCGCCGTCGGCTGCACCTACAAATACCTGAACGGCGGCCCGGGTTCCCCGGCCTTCATCTGGGTAGCGGCACGGCACCAGGATCGCTTCTGGCAGCCGCTGTCCGGTTGGTGGGGCCACAACCGCCCGTTCGACATGGACCCCAGCTACCAGCCGGCGCAGGGCATTCGCCGCTTCCTGTGCGGCACGCAGCCGATCACCTCGCTGGCGATGGTGGAGTGCGGGCTGGACGTGGCGCTGCAGGCCGACATGGCGGCAGTGCGCGCCAAGTCGCTGGCGCTGACCGACCTGTTCATCCAGCTGGTAGAACAGCGTTGCGGCCAACATCCGCTGACGCTGGTGACCCCGCGCGAGCATGCCCGCCGCGGCAGCCACGTCAGCTTCCGCCATCCGCACGGCTTTGCCGTGATGCAGGCACTGATCGCCCGCGGTGTGATCGGCGACTACCGCGAACCGGAAGTGCTGCGCTTCGGCATCACCCCGCTGTACCTGAGCCACGCCGACATCTGGGACGCGGTGGAAGTGCTGCGCGACATCCTGGACAGCGGCAGCTGGGATCGCCCGGCATTCCACCAGCGCGCGTCGGTGACCTGAGCCCTGCGGCCAACCTGGACGGCAAAACACCCCGGCGCGCCGGGGTGTTTGTGTTTGCAGCTGGCAAGGTTGCCGCTACTGCGCCTCCAGCTGCTGCAGCAGGCTCAGGTCGACGATGTCGATATCGCGGCCATTGACCGCGATGGCGCCCTGCTCCACCAGGCTGTGCAGCACGCGCGAGAAGGTTTCCGGGGTGATGTTCAAGCGCGAGGCGATCACGTTCTTGTTCACCGCCAGCCGCACCAGGCTGTCGTCGCGCTGGCGCTGCAATTGCAGCAAATAGCCGGCCACCCGCTGCAGCGAGTTCTCCACCGAGTAGCGCGCCACGTCGCGCATCAGGTTGTGCAGCCGCAGCGACAGCCCGGCCAGCATGCGCTGCGCAAAGCCGCTGTCGCTGGCGATGGCGGCCTGGATCGCCTGCACGCTGACATGCAGCAGCAGACCGTCCTCGATGAACTGCGCCATCACCGGAAACGCCTTGCCCAGGAACATGGCGGCCTCGCCGAAGCTCTGCCCCGGATGCAGGATCTCCACCACCTTTTCCACCCCGCCGTTGGAACACAGCGCCAGCTTGACCTTGCCGTACACCAGCAGATACATGCCGTCGCAAGTATCGCCGCGCTGGAAGATCACCTGCCCTTTTTGCCCGCGCACTTCGCGCGTGGCCGGCACCAGCGCCTGCAGCTGCTGCGGCGACAGCTGCTGGAACAGCGGCTGGTGGCTCAAAAATACCGCGACATCAATCGGCACCATGCTGGCTTCGTCCTATCGAAACAATGGAGGCAAGGCTACGCCGCCACCAGCCGGTGAACCATGCACCGGATGGTGGGGGCGGCTAACTCCTAATGACTAGTGCCGCCGGAGCGCGTCACCTTGTTGAACACATTGTATTTGCCGATCGGCTTCATCATCGGCAGCGCCGCCACTTCGCGGAAGTTGGCCGCATCCACCACCACCAGCTCGCCGGGCGTTTCCATGATGCTGACCAGCGCGTAGCGGCCGTCGCGGGTGAACTCGACGTGGGCATTGGTCTTGCCCGGCCGCAGTGTCAGCTCGCGCACCACCTTGAAACTGCGCTTGTCGATGATGGACAGCGTGTCGCGACGCGGCGACATCATCGCGTCCACCCAGGCATAGGGCGTGTTTTCGTGGCTGCGCAGGAAGAAACCCGGCCCCGGGGTGGCGATGTTGGCCGCCACCTGCCAGCGGTCCATGTCGATCACCGTCACGCGGCCGCCTTTCAGGTTCGGCGTCGCCATGTAGTGGTGGCCGTCCTGTACGAAGGTGATGCCGGAGCCCAGGTGCGGCATGCCGTCCAACGGCAGCTCCGCCACCTTGCTGCGCGAGTCCAGGTTGATCACCTGCGCGTGGCCGTCACGCGAGGCGGCCATCACGTGGCGATAACGGTCGTCAAAGAAGAAATCGTCCAGCACCATCTCCAGCGGCGTCACCCGCGGGTTGAGGTAGCCGGGCACGGCCAGGCCCTCGCCCATCTGGTAGTCGTGCACATAGCCGGGGTAGATCGCTGCGGCCTTGGGGTCGTAGGAGATTTCCCACAGCTCGGCAGCGTCTTTCAGCGCCACGATGAAGCTGTGTCGCGGCGCAGCGTCGTACACCGCCGACACCCGCGACGGCTTGCCGCCGCGGTCGGTTACCGCAAAGGTCTTCACCGGTTTCAGGCCATTGGCGTCGAGCAGCACCAGCGTTTCCGGCAGCGTGTTGCCGGCCAGCACCCAGCGCCCATCGCCGGATACCGCCACGTTGCGCGTATTCAGCCCGACGCGGATCTCCGCCACCGGCTGCAGCGTGTACAGGTCGTACTGCGTCACCCAGCCATCGCGGCTGGCAAAGTACACAAAACGTCCGTCCGGCGAGAACTTCGGCCCGCCGTGCAGCGCAAAGCGGCTCTGGAAACGCGTCACCGGCTGGAAGCGGTCGCCATCCAGCACCGTGACATGATGATCGCCGGCCTCCACCACCACGAACAGGTTGCGCGGGTCGATGCTGGCGGCAAAGGTTGGCCGCAGCGGCAGCTTGGCCGGATCGAGATACTGGATGCGCGAGGCGGCGGTATCCGCCTCGCGCCACACTGGCGGCGTTGCCGGCGGGGTGGCCAGCCACGCCGCCAGCTCGCGGATGTCGGCATCGGCCAGCTTGCCGGCAAAGCCGGCCATCTGCGTGGCGGCGCGGCCATCGCGGATGGTGCGCAGCACCTCGTCCGGCTTCAGCCGCTCCAGGCTTTGCGGCAGCAGCGCCGGCGCCATCGCGCCCATGCGCTGCGCGCCGTGGCAACTCAGGCACTGCTGCTGGTACAGCGCGGCGGGGTCGGCGGCGGCCGCAATCAACGGCGCCAATGCCAGCAACAAACTGCTGAGCAGGGCTTTCATGGCTGGGCCTCCGCCGCGGCACTGCCGCGCTGCCACGGCGTCAGCGGCGGCATGCTGTGCGCGCCTGCCGCCACGCCGATCTCGGCATCGGACAGGTAGCAGGCCGGGTCGGCGGCCCAGTAGTCGCCGGTCAGCTGCCAGGCGCGCACGCGGGTATTGCCGTTGCAGATCGCCAGCTGGCTACAGGCGGCGCAACGGCCGTGCACCGGCCGCGGGCGCTGCTTCAGCCCGGCCATCAGCGGGTGCGCGGTGTCCGGCCAGATGGCGGAAAACGGCCGCTGGCGCACATTGCCCAGCGTCACCTGCCACCACATGGTGTCCGGGTGCACATTGCCGAGGTTGTCGATATTGGCGACGTTGACGCCGCTGGCATTGCCGCCCCACTGCTGCAGGCGCTGGCGCAGCACATCGACCTGCGCCGGGTAATGTCGGGCCGCCCATTGCAGCAGATAGACGCCGTCGGCATCGTTGTTGCCGGTGACGTAATCGCGCTGCTCGCCGGCCTGCAGCTGCGCGTGGCAGGTGTCCAGCAGCAAGTCCATCGCCCAGCGCGTGCGGGCGTGGCGCGCGTCGCTGTCGCGGTGCTTGTTGCCACGGCCGGCGTAGTTGAGGTGTGAGAAGTAGAACTTGTCGATGCCTTCGTCCGCCACCAGCTGCAACAGCGCCGGCAGGTCGTGGGCGTTGTCCTCGGTCATGGTGTAGCGCACGCCGACCTTCATGCCGGCATCGCGCGCCAGGCGGATACCGCCCAGCGCCAGCGCGAAGCCGCCGTCCAGGCGGCGGAACTTGTCATGGGTGGCGCCGATGCCGTCCAGGCTGACGCCGACGTAATCAAAACCCACCTCGGCGATGCGGCCAACGTTGGCCGCATCGATCAGCGTGCCGTTGCTGGACAGGCCGACGTAGAAGCCCATCGCCTTGGCGCGGCGGCCGATGTCGTAGATGTCCGGCCGCAGCAGCGGCTCGCCGCCGGACAGGATCAGCACCCGCACGCCACAGGCGTACAGGTCATCCATCACCGTAAACACTTCGGCGCTGGACAGTTCGCCCGGAAAATCCTTGTCGGCGGAGATGGAATAGCAGTGCTGGCAGGTCAGGTTGCAGCGGCGGATCAGGTTCCAGATCACCACCGGACCGGACGGCGCACGCGGCGGCGCCAGCGGCGCCGGGTGCAGCAGGGTGTGCAGGTAATGGCTCAGGCGCAGCATGGCAGCCTCCGGCGATGACAATGACGTCATCGTCGGCGCTGCGCCGCACAATCTCATTGACTGCAGTCAAGCGCCTGCAAAGCCGGCCGCCGGCCGGCGCGCGGCGGCACTTAATGCAGGTGCGGATGGTGCTGCTGGTACCAGTGCTGCAAATAGCGGCCGCCGCGGCCGATGGCGATTACCACCGCCGCGCCGCCCATGGCGGCCAACAGCAGCAATGGTATCCACGGCTGCGCCATGAACAGCACGATTGCCAGCACCGCCGTCACCATATAGGCGCCGCTGTACCAACCCTGTTGCTTGCGTCTGGAAGTCATGATGCCCCTCCTTGCCGGCCGCTGGCCGCAGCCCCGGCCGGCATCAACCGATGCGCGCCTTGCGGCGCCATTTTCATTTTAGTGCCCGCCGGCGCGCTGTGCTGTGCGCCGGCGGCACAGCGGCCAGTTCCCAAGCCGGGATGGCTGCCCTATCATCGCTGCCCCGTTTACTCGTGGCGCCTGACCCATGCCTTACCTGCTTATCGTGACCGTCCTGTGGGCGTTTTCCTTCAGCCTGATCGGCCAGTACCTGGCCGCGCAGGTGGACAGCGACTTTGCCGTGCTGCTGCGCGTGCTGATCGCCGCCGCGGTGTTCCTACCGTTTACCGTGTGGCGCGGTCTGCCGCAGCGGCTGCTGGCCGGCTTCTGGCTGGCCGGCGCGCTGCAGTACGGCATTACCTATCTGTGCCTGTACCGCAGCTTTGCCGTGCTGACGGTGCCGGAGGTGCTGCTGTTCACCGTGCTGACGCCGATCTACGTGGTGCTGCTGGACGATGCGCTGCAGCGCCGCCTCAACCGCTGGGCGCTGCTGGCCGCGGCGGTGGCAGTGGGCGGCGGCGTCATCATCCGTTTTCAGCCGCTGCAGGGTGACTACCTGCTGGGCTTTGTGCTGCTGCAAGTGGCCAACCTCACCTTTGCCGCCGGCCAGGTGCTGTGCCGCCGCCTGCTGCAGCGCTACCCGGTATCGCTGCCGCTGTACCGTTACTTCGGCCACTTCTTCCTCGGGGCGCTGCTGCTGGCGCTGCCGTCCTTCCTGCTGTTCGGCAACCCGGAGCGCCTGCCGCAGACCGGCATGCAGTGGGGGGTACTGGTGTATATGGGGCTGTTCGCCACCGCGCTGGGCATGTACTGGTGGGTAAAAGGCAGCGTGGCGGTCAGCGCCGGTACGCTGGCGATCATGAACGAGTTGCACGTGCCGGCCGGCCTGCTGGTGAATGTGCTGATCTGGAACCGCAACGCCGACCTGCCGCGGCTGGCGCTGGGCGGCGCAGTGATCCTGGCCTCGCTGTACATCAACCGCCTGGGGCGGCGCGCGGCGCTGGCCGGCCAGACCGGCTGACGCCAGACCCGCAGCCTTCAGACAGACAAACACCGCCGCTGCGGCCTGCCCGCACGGCGGTGTTGTTTTGCGGCTGACAACCGCTGGCGCTGCGGCCAACCTTGGACAGCTAATGCGGCAGCCGGTAGTGCTGCACGATGGCGGCCAGCTGGCCGGATTGCTGCAGTTCCGCCAGCCGGCGGTCGATCAGCGTGCGCACCGGCTCCGGCAGGCTGCGGTCGTACATCAAGTGGATATCCACTATCGGTATCACCGCGGACAGATCGTAGAAACGGAAATCCGCCGGCGACAGCCCCTGCTGGCGCAGGTTGTACACCAGCCGCATATCGGTATCCACCAGGCCGATGCCGCGCCGTGCCTGCAGCATGCGGATAGCGCTGCCCTGGCTCAGTGCGCGCTGGTCGCTGATGCGGCCGACCCCGGACTTGCTGCGCAGATACTTGTCCAGCCCCGGGTAGTCATAGCCATTCATCAGGATCAGCGGCTTGCCGAACAGGTCGCTCAGCTTGCGATAGCGGAACGGGCTGCTCTTTGGCACCGCCAGCACATGGCGCCAGCTGAACAGCGCCCGCTGCGACAGCTGCCAGCCCGGCTGCAACCACGGCGTGGCGCCGTAACTCAGCCAGTTGGGCAGCTGGCCGTTGCTGCGCATGGCGTCCAGCCGCGGGGCCGGCGCCACCACCGGATGCAACTGGTACTGGCTGCCCTGGAACACCTGGCGCACAATCTCGGTCACCACGCCGCCGTGCAGCGGGTTGTCCTGCGTCGCAATCTGGAACGGCTCCACCTGCTCGATCACCATATAGCTGATGTCCTCCGCCATCGCTGGCGCCAGCATACTGCCGCACAGCCACAGCGCCACCATCAGGCACACCCGGTTCCAATTCATAGCTCCCCTTTAACCGCCTCGCCGGCAGGCTTGAGTGCGCTACGTTAAAAGGCTTGCCGGCTGCCAGCAAGTGCCGACTGGCAAGCTATGCAAACGGCAAGCAAATGGCGGCAACCGGCAAGGACGGCGCCAGCCCGGGCCACGGCAGAGCCAGACGCGGCGGCGCGGCCGCGCACGGCAGCCGCGCCGGTGATCAGGCCAGCATGGGAATCAGATGCGCAGGCCGCTTTTTTTCAGGATACGGCTGGAAAACAGCACTTCATGCCGGCGGCAGGCGGCCCCCAGCTGCTGGCGCACCGTGGCCACCTGCGCCAGCACTTCATCGCGGCTGCTGCCGTGGCACATGGCAAACAGGTTGTACGGCCACACCGGCTGGCGCCGCAGACGGCGGTAGCAATGGCTGACAAACGGCAGCGCCCCCACCTGCGGCCCGAGGTCATCCACCAGTGCGTCGTCGACATCGAACACCGCCATACCGTTGGCCGCATAGCCGATGGCGTAGTGGTTGGGCACCGCGCCGATGCGGCGAATGACGCCGGACTGCACCATGACGGCCAAGCGGGCGCACACCTCTCCCTCGGTCAGCCCCAGCTCGGTCGCCAGTTGCTGCCACGGCTCCGCCACCAGCGGCAGGCCGCCCTGGGTGGCGCGGATCAGCCGCCAGTCGAGATCGTCCAGCGTCACGATGCCATCGTCGCCGGCGGCCAACTCGCGCCGCCCCACCGGCGCCCTGCCGCCGACGGCAAACTGCATGCCCACGTAGTACTCGCGCAGTTTGGGAAAGTCGTACACCTGCAGGCCGGTGGCGTCCTCGATATCGAAAATGGCATCGGCGATGCGCCCCGGCGTGCTGGTGGCCAGCACGAACCACATATTGAAATCGTGCTCGCGGCGGTAGTTGTGCGCCACCGCCGGCAACGCGTTCACCTGCGCCGCCACCGCGTCGTAGCGCGCCTCCGGCACCGCCAGCGCCGCCAGCACAAAGGCGCCGCCCATGCGTTCGATCTGGTACATCGGCCCGAAGCGCGTCAGCACCCGGCGATCCAGCAGCGATTGCAGCCGCTGGCACAGGCCGGCGGCCGACAGTCCCAGCTCGGCCTCCAGCATGGCAAATGGCGCCGGCTGCAGCGGGAAGCCGCCTTGCAGGCGGTCGATGATCAGGCTGTCGATGGCATCCAGCGGCATGGCGGCATTCATGGTGTTACTCCGGGTGGTAGCGGGCGCCGCGCTGGGTGTAGCGGCGGGTGGAAATCAGCAGCGCCTGCGGCAGCGCAGCCAGACCATATTGCTGTGACAGCCGCTGTGCTTCGCGGCGCACGGCGGCGGCGTCGCGGGCGTGGATCATGCAGAACAGGTTGTAGGGCCAAGCCTCGCCGCGCGGCAGCCGGGCATAGCACAGCGTCACCGCGGCATCGGTGGCCAACCGCTCACCCAGCGCATCGCGCAGCTCCGCCGGCACCTGCCACACGCACATGGCGTTGGCGCGGAAACCCAGCTCGTGGTGGCGCAGTACAAAGCCGAAGCGGCGAATCACGCCATCCACCACCCAGCACTGCAGCCGCTGGCGCACCTCGACCTCCGCCAGGCCGCTGGCCGCGGCCAACGGCAGGAACGGGCACGGCAGCAGCGGCAGGCCGTCGCTCAGCGCCGCCACCAGCCGGCGGTCGGCCGCGTCCAGTTGCGGCGCAGCCGGACTGCGGGTTGGCCGCCGCACCGGACCACTGTCGCCCAGCGCAAAGCCCAGGTCGATGTGGTATTCGCGCTCCAGTGGCAGATCCAGCGGCAGCAGCCCGGTGTCGGCGGCAATCTGCGCCAGCACGGCGTCGATCTCGGCGCGGTTGGCGGCGGTGAGCACGAACCACAGGTTGTAGTGGTGATCGCGCGCGTAATTGTGGTTGACCTGCGGCAGGCGGCTGACCTGCGCCGCCACCTGGTCCAGCCGTGCCGGCGGCACCGCCAGCGCCGCCAGCGTGCTGGCACCGACGGTATTGGGCGCGAATACCGCGCCGATACGACTGAGCAGGCCGCTGTCGCGCGCCTGCTGCAGCCGCAGCAGCAGCGTGGTTTCCGTCAGCCCGCATTCGGCGGCCAGCAAGGCAAACGGGGCGGACTGCAGCGGGAAATCGCGCTGGTAGCGGTCCAGCAGGCGCAGTAGCGGATCCTGCAACGGCAGATTCATGTCACATCCCCATGCGGCCGGCACGCCAGCTGAAAAAGATGCCGGAAGGGTTGGCCGCCGGCAGCTCGGCCACGGTGGCAAAGCTTTGCGTGTCGATCACCACCAGCTTGTCGTCGTCGCGGCTGGACAGCCATACCGCGTCGCCACGGGCGGTGAATTCCATGTGCAGGATGGCGCGGCCCGGCTTCAGCGTCTTGATTACCTGCATCGTCGGTACGTCGATCACCTGCACGGTGTCGTTGTGTGGAAAGGCAAAATTCACCCACACCCGTCGCCCGGATGGCTCCGCCATCACGAACACCGGCTGGCCGTATACCGGCACCCGCGCCGCTTCCTGCCAGCTGCGGCTGTCCGCCACCAGCACGGTGTTGTGGCCGATGGCCGGCAGGAAGGCGTAGTCACCGGCCAGGCTCCAGCCGCGCAGATGCGGCATCTTGTACACCGGCTGCTTGTCCTGCCCCTGGCCGTAGCCGGGCAGGATGCGGCGCACGCCGGCGTCCGGGTGCCAGTTGTCCAGCAGCGCCAGGCCGTCCTCGCCGTACAGGCCGGCGATGTAGTAGCGGCCATCGCCGCTGGCCAGGCCGTCATACGGCTGGCGGCCAACGTTGCGATACTTGGTGACCACCGGCGCGCGCGGGTTGGCCGCATCCAGCAGCCAGATCTCGCCGGCCTCGAACAGGCTGAAGGCGAAGCGGTTGCCCGGCAGATCCGCCAGTCCCACCACCTTGGACGGCTGGCCGTTGTCGTCCAGCGCCGGAATGTCGGCCAGCGGCGCCAGGGTCTCGGCATCGAACAGCTTCACCCCGCCCGGGCTGTAGTTCTGCGCCGCCACGATGCGGCCATCGCTGGAGATGGCACCGCCGATGCTGTTGCCGGCCTGCAGCACCCGCGCCACCAGCTTGCCGGCCAGGATGTCGACCTTGCTGATGCCGCCATCGCGGCCGAACACGTACACATAGCGCGCATCACGGCTGTACACCAGCGAGGCGTGCGACAGATCACCCAGCCCCTGCACCCGCGACAGCGGCGTCAGGTGGCTGTTGTCCACCACCTGCACACTGCCGTTGGCGCGCTCGATCACCACCCCCAGGTCGCCGCTGCCGCGCAGCGCCGGGCTGGCGCAGCCGGCCAGCAGCAGCATGGCGGCCGCCGCTGCGGCCAACGTTTTGATGCGGTTCATGGTGCCTCTCCTTGTTGCAATTGCCGGATCAGCCAGCGGGCTTCGTCTTCGCTGATGAACGGCCGCCACGGCGGCATCGCGCTGCCTGGGCGGCCATCCAGCAAGGTGGCGACCAGGCTGTCGGCCGGCTTGTCGGCCAGGGCGCGCGCGGTAAGCGGGCTGCCCAGCCCGCCCTGCAACGTCAGGCCGTGGCAGGCGCCGCAATCCTGGCGCAGCAGGTGGCGCAGCTCGGCGGCACGGGCGGGTTGCGGGACGGTCAGCAGAGGGTCGGCGTGGGCGGCTTCGTATAAAAACAGTGCGCTACAGGCGAGCAGCAACAGGCATTTGAGGGTGAGCCGCGACGGGCTGGCAGGCGGTGGTTTCATGACATGGTTCCGGCAAAGGCTTGCGGCAGCAGGCAATACCCGCTGGCGCAAGCCGTCGCGCGCGGCGGCCAACCTTGCCGGTCGGCCGCGACGCTGGCGAGCTTACTGTGCCAGCACCCACTTCACCAGCTGCTTCACTTCGGCATCCGGCACTTGCGGGTTGGGCGACATCGGCACCGGGCCGAAGCTGCCGGCACCGCCTTTTTTCACTTTTTCTTCCAGCTTGGCCTGCACGTTCTGGCCCTTGTACTTGCTGGCGATGTCCTTGAATGCCGGGCCGACCACTTTTTTATCCACGCTGTGACAGGCCAGACAGTTGTTCTTTTTCGCCAGATCCAGCGAGGCATTGGCCGAACCGGCCAGCAGCAGGCCACCGGCCAGCAGGCAGGCGCTCAGTAGTTGCTTGTTCATGTCGAGTCTCCATGGGCGGCAAGCCGCCGTTGATTGCGCACCGGCGACGGCATCCGGCGTGCCGGATGCCGTGGGCACGGTCAGTAAATATCGTGCTGGGTGTTGAACACGTTGAACTTGCCGGTCGGGGTGATCAGGCGCTTGTCCTTGATGACCGCCTTGCAGCTGCGGGTCTTGTCGTCCACCACCACGATGGCGGATTCCTTGTTCTTGGCGCTCCACACCGAGAACCACACCTCGTCACCGGCCTTGTTGAATTCTGGCTGCACCACGCGCTTGGCACCATCGTCAGCCAGCTTGGCGCAGGCGGCCACGTCCACGATCTGCGGGCCTTTGGCCAGATTGTCGATGTCGTACACCGCCACGCTCTGGCTGACCTTGGCATCCGGGTTCAGCGGGGTATCCACCCACAGGTTGTGCGATTTCGGATGGGTCTTGATGAACAGCGAACCGCCGCCCTGGCCCTTGAAGGTGGCCACCGCTTTCCACGCGTACTGTGGGTGTTTCAGCGGATCGGTGCCGATCAGCGTCACGTCGTCACTACCCAGGTGCGAGGTGCTCCACACCGGGCCGAACTTGGGATGCACAAAGTTGGCGCCACGGCCCGGGTGCGGGGTCTTGCCCACGTCCACCAGCGCCGCCAGCTTGTCGAGCTTGGTATCCACCACCGCGATCTTGTTGGAGGCGTTGGCCGCCACCAGGAAGTAACGGCCGCTGCTGTCGAAGCCGCCGTCGTGCAGGAACTTGGCGGAATCGATGGTGGTGGTCTTCAGGTTATTCAGGTCCGAGTAATCCACCATCATGATCTTGCCGGTCTCCTTGGCATTGATCACGAACTCCGGCTTGTAATGGCTGGCCACGATAGAGGCCACGCGCGGTTCCGGGTGGTACTCGTTGTCCACGGTCATGCCGCGGGTGGAGACGATCTTGCGCGGCTTCAGCGTATCGCCATCCATGATCACGAACTGCGGCGGCCAGTAGGTGCCGGCCACGGCGATCTTGTCTTCCCAGCCCTTGAACTTGGAGGTTTCCACCGAACGTGCTTCCAGCCCCACCTTCACCTCGGCGACGTTGTCCGGCTTGGCCATCCACAGGTCGATGAGGTTGATCTTGGCGTCGCGGCCGATCACGTACAGATAGCGGCCGGAGCTGGACAGGCGCGAGATGTGCACCGCGTAGCCGGTCTTGACGATGTTGACGATCTGCTTGCTGTCGCCGTCGATCAGCGCCACTTCGCCGCTGTCACGCAGCGTCACCGAGAACAGGTTGTCCAGGTTGTAGTTGTTCATCTTGCGCGTCGGGCGCTTGTCCACCGGGATCAGCACCTTGCGCGAGTTTTCGATGTCGGCCAGCGAGTATTCCGGCGGTGTCGGCGGCTCTTGCTGGATGTAGCGCGCCATCAGGTCCACGTCCTGCTCGCTCATCTCGCCCGAGGTCTGCCAGTTGGGCATGCCGGCCGGGCTACCGTAGGCGATGAAGATCTTCAGGTAGTCGGTGCCCTTGCCCAGGGTGATGTCCGGCGTCAGCGGCTTGCCGGTGGCGCCCTTGCGCAGCACGCCGTGACAGCCGGCGCAGCGCTCGAAGTAGATCTGCTTGGCGCGGGCGAACTCCGCCTTGGTCATCGGCGGCGCTTTGGGGTTGATGTTCTGGTGCATCTCCTCGCCGGCCAGCGGCGAACCGCCGGCCTGGTAGGCGACTTCCGGTTGGCTAACCGGTTTGTTTGCAGCGTCGGCCCAGGCCAACGATGCGGCCAACGGCAGGCTGGCCAGCAACACGCCCTGTGCGAGCGCGCTCATCCTCGGGAATTTCATGATGTTCTCCACCACGCTATGAAGGAATCGATGCGCGCATCTTCCGCCCGCGCTCAGGACGGCAGCATTGATTCGTATCAACGCTTTCCAGACACGCCGGCAGGGTTTTCTTCCGGCACATCCAGGCCCCAGTCGCCGTGCAGATACCAGTCGTCGCCCAGCACTTCGGCCGGATGCTGGGTACGGCCGGAACCGTTGCCGCATTGCAACGATCCGGCCGGGCAGTACTTGTCGCAGCCCCAGCACACGCGCTCCGGGTGGGCCGGGTGGATGGGGAATTTCTTGGCCATGGCGGCCTCCTTGTCTGACGGCCAAGGTTGGCCGCATGGCTTGTGCCGCGGATGCGGCCAACCTTGGCGCCGTCGCAGCTCAGGTTTTGCAGCGCCGCGGATAGAGCACCCGAAACGCGGTAAGCGTTGGGCTGCGCTACGCTCGAACCAATCTTCAAACTACGCCGTCAGCCCCGCATACAAGCTGGTCAGCACCTGCGGCAGCCGCCGCGCGTCGTGCACCACGCTGTAGCCACGGCGGCCGAACAGGTGCGGCAGGTAGTCGCCGGCCTCCTTGTCCACCGTGACGCAGAACGGGATCAGCCCGGCCTGCTTGGCCTCCAGCACCGCGCGGCGGGTGTCTTCCACCCCGTAGCGCCCCTCGTAGTGATCCAGATCGTTGGGCTTGCCATCGGACACGATCAGCAACAACCGGCGCTGTGCCGGCTGTTCCAGCAGGATGCGGGTGGACTGGCGGATGGCGGCGCCCATGCGCGTGTAGTAGCCGGGGCGGATGGCCAGGATGCGGCCGCGCGCGGCGTCGTCGTAGCGTTCGGCGAAATCCTTCAGCAGCAGGTAGCGCACCTCGCTGCGGCGGATGCTGGAAAAACCGTACAAGCCGAAGCTGTCGCCGCAGGCGGCCAGCGCCTCGGCGAACAGCAGCAGGCTGTCGCGGATGACGTGGATCACCTGCCCGGCTTCGCCGAGCCAGCTTTCGGTGGACAGCGACAGGTCGGCCAGCAGCAGGCAGGCCATGCTGCGCCCGCCCGGCGGCCAAGCCTGGTACAGCGCCGGCTCGGCCACCGCCACGCCGCTTTTCTGTTCGGCCAGGAAGCGGATCAGCCGATCCAGATCGATGTCCGGGCCGCTGGCTTCGCCGCTCTTGCGGGTGCGTTCCGGCGCCAGCGCCTGGAACTGGCGGCGCAGGCGCCGGGCCAGCGGTTGCAGGTTTTCCGGCAGCCCGGCCGGCTGCGCGTCGCGCGGCAGCATCGGCTGTAGCCGGCAGTGTTCGGCCACCAGCCGCTGCCGCTTCCAGTCCCATTCCGGCAGCAGGATGCCGCCGCCCAGCGGGGTGTCGTCGTAGGCGGCGGCCGGCAGGTCGAGGTCGAACTTGAGCCGGCTGGCGCGGGTGTGGCCGTCGCGCGCCACGGTCAGGCGGTCCATGTCCTCGGCGGCGGCGCCATCGTCGGATTCGTCGTCGTCCTGGTGGCGGTTCACCTTCACGTAGTCGTCCCAGGTGAAGATGCTTTCGGCGCGGAACTGCAGCAGCATGCCGCTCTTGCGTTCGTCCGGCGTTTCGCGGCGCGCGCGGTAGCGGCGGCGCTGCTTGCCGTCACGGCTGTCGCCGTGCGAGCTGTCCGGCGTCTGGCCATCGTCGGCGTTGGCCGCCAGCGTGGTGGGCGGCGCCGGATGCAGCCACAGCAGCACCGGCTGCGGCGGGGTGCGCGCCGCCGGCAGGCTGATGTCGCGCTCTGGCTGTTGCAATGCCTGACGGATGGCGGCCTCCTGCGCGGCGGCAGCCGGATCGCGCGGGCTGTCGCGCAGTGGCAGCAGTGCCGTCACCAGCCGCTGGTACAGCGCGGCGAGACCGGGCATGGCGGCAATCGCGGCCGCGCTGGCGCGGCGATTGCGCGTCAGCCAGTCGCCGGCCGGCAGCGGCTGCGCCGCCAGCGCCATCAGCCAGAAATACAGCTCGCGGTTGCGCGCGGCATCCGGGTACAGGTCGATTTTTTCCGGTAGGTACAGCGACTGGCCGTCGCGCCAGGCCAGCTCCACCTGGGTGTTGCTGCCGGCAATGCGTTCCAGCAGCCGGCGGCGCGCGCCGTGGGCGGTGCCGACCGCGCTCTTGATGGTGAGCGCCGGTTCGCCGCCCATGGCGCGAAAGAACAGCGGCGCCTGGCGTTCGATATCGACCAGCGCGACGGCGGCCTGCGGGTAGCCGCGATAGGCGGCGCGGCGGATGAGTTTGTCCCACCAGCCGCCGACGATGTCTTCCATAGTGGCAGTTCCGTTCTAGCGTGGCCGCCACAGACCGGGCAGCGGGTAGCGGCACGGCAGGCCGGCCATGGCCCGCGCCAGCGCGTAGGCGCCGGACAGCACCAGGGCGGCGTGAATCAGGGTGAAGTACAGGATCAGCACTATCCAGGTAGTGCTGTTGCCAAAGCCGCCCAGCAGCGGCACGGCGGCGGTGACCAGCAGCAGCAACACGCCGCTCCACAACGCGGCGATGAACGCCTGCTGCAGATGCTGGCGCAGTTCGGCGCCGGCCTGCGGCTGCCAGCGGCGGCGGCACCACCACAGCGCGGCAAAACCGAGGCCCGGCGCCAGCAGCAGGTTGAGCAGGTACAGTGCGTGGGCGCAGATGGCGCGCTGGCGGTCGGCCTCGTCCATGTCAGTAGCCAAACTGGGTGTCCACCACCGCCAGCAACGCGGCAATGGTGTCCGCCTCGTCCGACAGCGGCTCCACCAGCGCCACGCGGCAGGCGCTGCGCGGGTCCATGCCGCTGGCGATCAGCTTGGCGGCGTACACCAGCAAACGGGTGCTGACCGCTTCGTCCAGGTCGTAGCCGGTGAGGCGGCGGATCTGGCCGGCCAGTTGCACCAGCTGCCGGGCCAGCATCTCGTCGGCGCCGCCTTCGTGGCGCAACACCGCCATTTCCACCTCGGCGGCGGGAAAGTCGAAACTCAGCGCCACGAAGCGCTGGCGGGTAGACGGTTTCAGCGTCTTGAGCACGTGCTGGTAGCCCGGGTTGTACGACACCACCAGCATGAAGCCGGGCGGTGCGGCCAACTCTTCGCCGGTGCGCTCGATCGGCAGGATGCGGCGGTCGTCGGTGAGCGGGTGCAGCACCACGGTGGTGTCCTTGCGCGCCTCCACCACTTCGTCCAGGTAGCAGATGCCGCCCTCGCGCACTGCGCGGGTGAGCGGGCCATCGCACCAGCGGGTGTCGCCACCGGCAATCAGGTGGCGGCCGACCAGATCGGCGGCGGACAGGTCGTCATGGCAGGACACGGTGAACAGCGGCAACCCCAGCCGCGCCGCCATGTGGGCGACGAAGCGGGTCTTGCCGCAGCCGGTGGGGCCCTTGATCAGCACCGGCAACTGGTGACGCCAGGCATTTTCGAACACCGCGCATTCGTCGGCCACCGGCTGGTAATAGGGAACGTTGGCCGCAATGGCGGCGTGGACGGGGGCATTCATCTGGGGGCTCCTACAGGAAACTGGTGAGCAGGCCGCCGCATACCAGCAGCAGCCAGCCATGCACGCAGCTGCGCAGCCACAACGGCGCATGGCGCAGCGCCATGAATTCTTCGGCCACCGCCACGCCCTTGAGCCAGGCACCGGCCAGTGCCAGCAGCGCCACGGTATGGCCGCCGGCGCGCCAGTCGGCCAGCCAGGCCAGCAACAGGGTAAGGACGGAAAGCCATAGCCAAACCAGCCACAGCCCGCGGTGGGAAACGGGGGAAGTCATGGCCGAAGCATGCCGCAGCAGGGTTGCGGCCAACCTTGACGACAGGCAAGAAAAAGCCCGCGCAGGGCGGGCGGGGGTGGCAGCGGCGGCGGGCGCGGCGTCAGCTGGCGGCCGGCTGCAGCAGATCCCACAGGTTGCCGTACAGGTCCTTGAACACCGCCACCGTGCCATAGGCTTCCTGCCGGGGCGGGCGGACAAACTCAATGCCGGCGGCCTGGTAGCGGGCGTAGTCGCGGGCGAAGTCATCGGTGTACAGGAACAGGAACACGCGCCCGCCGGTTTGCGCGCCGACACGCGACAGCTGCTCGTCATTCGACGCCCGCGCCAGCAGCAGTCGCGATTCGCTGGCGCCCGGCGGCGACACCACCACCCAGCGCTTGTCCTGCTCGGCAATATAGCTGTCTTCCAGCAGCACGAAGCCCAGCTTGCCGACAAAAAACGCCAGCGCCTCGTCGTAGTCGCGCACCAGCAGCGATACCAGCCCCAGGCTCTGCTTCATGGCGACACTCCCGCACCGGCTGCATCGCCCAGCCGGCGCCAAGCCTGCAGCGACGGGCGCTGCCACTGCTGCGCGGCATAGTCGGCCAGCCGCTGCGGCAGCGGGTCACCGGCGCGCAGCAGCCGCTGCAGCATCAGCGCCAGGTCGGCGTCGGCTATGCACCAGTCGCCGAACAGGTTAGCGCCGCCGTGCGCCAGCAGCTCGGAGGCCACCGCCACCAGCTTGGCGGCGGCCTGCTGCCCGGCGGCATCCAGCGGCGCAATGGCCGGGCGGCGGAATACCACTTCGGTGGTGCGCTGCTCGCGCAGCGGCATCAGATCGCTGCGCAGCCAGGCCTGCACTTGCCGCGCCTGCGCCCGCAGTTGCGCCGCGGCCGGATACACCGCGGGTGCCGGGTGGCAGTCTTCCAGGTATTCGCTGATGGCAGACGACTCGGCAAGGCGGAAATCGCCGGCCAGCAGCAGCGGCACGCGCTGCATGCCGGTCAGCGCGGCGTAGTCCGGCTGGCGGTTGGCACCACTTTCCAGATCAACGGTGCGCAGTTCGAACGGCAGGCCCTTTTCGGTCAGGGTGACGAACACCGACATGGCGTAAGGGCTCAGGTTCTGGCTGTCGACATACAGCAGGTAAGGCTGGGACATGGTGTTCCTTTCGGATGGGTGGGAGGGCAAACACATTGGCTACCACTCTACCCTGTCCGGCCGCCCGTCACAGCCTGACCATCCAGAATGCATTGTTCTGCAGTCGGCGCCGCAGTGGCACTCAGTGCGCCACGTACACCAGCGCGAACAGCACCAGCCACACCAGGTCCACCATGTGCCAGTAGGCGGCGGCGGTCTCCACCCCGACATGGTTGGCCGCATCGTAAGCGCCTTGCCGCGCGCGGACATACACCGCGGCGATGATCACCATACCCAGCACCACGTGCAGGTAGTGAAAGCCGGTCAGCGCCAGGTAGAACATCCAGAAATCGTTGCTGGACAAGGTGATGCCGGCGCCGAACTTGGCGGCAAACTCCATGCTCTTGAGCAGCAGGAAGCCGCCGCCACAGGCCAGCGACGCCAGCAGCCAGCGCTGGCCATGCCGCGCACGACCGGCGGCAAAACTGCGCACCGCCGCCGCCACCGCCGCACTGCCGGCAATCAGCAGCAGGGTGTTGATGATCGCCGGCAGCAGCGACAGCTGCTGCTGCCCGGCGGCGAACAGTTCCGGCTGCCGCGCGCGCACCACGCCGTAAATGGCGAAGAACAGGCCGAATACCGCCAACTCCGCCAGGATGAAAAACCACATCGCCAGATCGCCCGGCACCGTGCGCGGTGCGCTGGCGGCCAACCTTGTCGTCTGCATTGTCGTGCTCCGGGCCGGCTCCGCGGGCGGAGCAGGCCAGTAAAAATCCATTCGGGGCGAACCGGGCTGGGGCCCGTTACCACCGTGCTCGGCCCACCCGCTGTGCGCGTAAAAAAGGCGCCCCCTCGCAGGGGCGCCAACCGTTACACACACACATACACGGAATCAGTCGCGCGCATCACCGCGCACGAAGAAGCTGATGATGTACAACACCAGACCGGCAGCAAACATCACCCCGGCGCCTTCACGCAGCCAGTAGAAGAAGGTGAGCTGGTCTTGCGTTGCCATGAACGACAGCGGCTGGCTGCCCATGCGCTGCATCCATACCTGCAGGATGCCGGCGGCGGTCAGGAACAGGGTGATGAACACCATGGCGATGGTCATCAGCCAGAACGACCACATCTCCACCACTTGCGAACGGTTGCTGTTGGCTTCGCGGCCACGCAGGATCGGCATGGTGTAGGAGATCATGGTGATCACCACCATGGCGTAGGCGCCGTAGAAGGCCATGTGACCGTGGCTGGCAGTGATCTGCGTGCCGTGGGTCAGGTAGTTCACCGGAGCCAGGGTGTGCAGGAAGCCCCACACGCCGGCGCCAAGGAAGGACATCACACCGGTACCCAGCGCCCACAGTACGGCAGCCTTGTTCGGGTGTTCGCGGCGGCGCTTGTTCACCATGTTGAACGAGAACAGCGTCATCATGAAGAACGGGATCGGCTCCAGCGCGGAGAAGGCCGAACCAAATACCTGCCAGTAGCTAGGCGTACCAATCCAGAAGTAATGGTGACCGGTACCGATGATGCCGGTAATCAGCGTCATGGCGATGATCACGTACAGCCATTTTTCGACTACTTCGCGGTCCACGCCGGTGACTTTCACCAGCACGAAGGCCAGCATGGCACCCATGATCAGTTCCCAGACGCCTTCCACCCACAAGTGGACCACCCACCACCAGAAGTACTTGTCCAGCACCAGGTTGATCGGGTTATAGAACGAGAACAGGAAGAAGATCGCCAGTCCCCACAAGCCCATCATCATCACCATGCTGATGCTGGTCTTGCGACCCTTGAGCACCGTCATGCTGAGGTTGAACAGGAAGGACAGCGCCACCACCACGATACCGATCTTGGTAATGGTGGGCTGCTCCAGGAACTCGCGCCCCATGGTGGGTAACAAGTCGTTGCCGGTAATCCTGGCCAGCGTGGCGTATGGCACCGCCAGATAGCCGACGATGGTCAGCGCCCCGGCGATCAGGAACACCCAGAAGGTGATGATGGCCAGTTTCGGACTGTGCAGCTCGCGCTCGGATTCTTCCGGGATCAGGTAGTAGCCTGCGCCCATGAAGCCGAACAGCAGCCACACGATCAGCAGGTTGGTGTGCACCATGCGCGCCACGTTGAACGGGATTTCCGGGAACAGGAAATCGCCGATCACGTACTGCAGGCCCATCACCAGACCAAAGATGATCTGGCCGACAAACAGGCCGATGGCGGCCATGAAGTATGGCTTGGCCACCGCCTGCGAGCGGTATTTGAGTTGAACGTTGGCCGCAGCCTTGCCCGTTGCCGGGTTCAGTGTGGCCGTAGTGGAGGAAGTCATGCTCGTCTCCTGGGTAAGTAAGTCAGCAAGCGGTGCGGGCTCAGCCTTCGATGTTCGGCGGCCAGTTGTTGGTATTGATCTCGGAGCTGTATTTCAGGAATGCCACCAGATCGTCCAGTTGTGCATCGGTCAGATGGAAATTGGGCATCTGGCGACGGCCAGGCACGCCGGTCGGCTGCGCCTTGATCCAGGCCTTGATGAAGTCTGGGCCGCGGCGCTGGTAGACGTTGCCCAGCTCCGGCGCAAAGTAGGCGCCCTCGCCCAGCAGGGTGTGACAGCCGATACAGTTGTTGGTCTCCCACAGCTTCTTGCCGCGCGCCACCTGTTCGGTGAGGTTGGCCCGGTTGTCCCGCTTGGGCAGCGCCTGCACGGTGTCGAACGTGAGTGCGACAAACAGCAGGAAGAAGAACACCGCGCCGCCATAAAAAATATTGCGCGCGGTGGATTTGGTGAAACTGGCGCTCATCGCAACCTCCTAGTCATCTGCTCCGGCATCCCGGCATTTCAGCCCGAAATGTACGTTTTCGGGCTTCCCGATAGCATTGACCGCGATCAACGATTTCCAGACCCTGCCCTTCCTACACTGGCGTCATTCCATCGTTGCGGAGAACCGCATGAATCCCGCCCTGCCCTTTTCCCATCCCGCCCCGCTGCACGGCGGCCAGGTCAGCCTGGTCGGTGCCGGCCCCGGTGACCCGGACCTGCTCACCCTCAAGGCGCTGCGCCGCCTGGCCGAGGCCGACGTGGTGCTGTACGACCTGCTGGTGGCCGAGGAAATACTGGCGCTGATCAACAAGCGCGCGCGGCTGATCTGCGTCGGCAAGCGCGCCAGCCGCCACACCCTGCCGCAGCACGAGATCAACCAGCTGCTGCTGACCGAGGCGCAGGCCGGCCATCGCGTGGTGCGGCTGAAAGGCGGTGACCCGCTGCTGTTTGGCCGCGGCGGCGAAGAGTTGGCCGCACTATTGGCAGCGGGTATCGAGGTGGAAGTGGTGCCCGGCATCACCGCCGCAGTAGGAGCCGCCGCCGCCGCCGGCATCCCGCTGACCCACCGCGACTGTGCGCAGGGCGTCAGCCTGGTCACCGGCCACCGTCGCGACGGCGCCAGCGGGCTGGACTGGGCCGCACACAGCGGCCGCGAACAGACCGTGGTGGTGTACATGGGCCTGGGCGAGGCGGCCGCCATCGCCGCCGAGCTGCAGGCGCACGGCCGCAGTGGCGACACCCCGGTGGCCGTGATCGAACAGGCCACCACGCCACGACAGCGAGTGCTGCGCTGCAGCCTGGCCACACTGGCCGACTGCGTGGCACGCGAAGCGCCGCAGCCGCCGGCGCTGCTGGTGATCGGAGAAGTGGTGGCGCTGGCCAGCAGCTGGCAGCGGCAAACCGCGGAGTGCAGCGCCGGCTGACGCCGTATTCCGCTACCGACCAAGCAAAAAGGTTGGCCGCAAAGTTCACCACTTTGCGGCCAACCTTTTTGCCGTTGCTGGCGCTACCGCGTACTGCACATGACCTTTAGCGCCGGCAGTTGCTTACTGCACCGGCACCGCCTTGGCCACCGGCTGCGTGCCCTGGCGCCAGCAACGCCAGGCGGCGTGATAGTGCCAGCCCAGCAGCAGCGCCAGCAGGGTACCGGCCAGCGCCGGCAGCAGCCACAGCCCGGGGGCCAGACACCAGGCCACGCCGCACAGCTGCCATAGGCACACCGCGCGCCAGCCCTGCCGCGCCCGCGCCTCCGGCAATAGCACCTGCAGCGATGGCACCTTCTGCTGCGGCTTGACGCCGCGCCGCAGCTGCAGCCACAGCAGGAACGGGATGATGCGGTACAGCATGCCCACGCACAGTGTCAGCACCACGCCCGGCAGTAGCAACCAGCCCTGCAAGCGGCGCAGCCAGTCGCTGTCCTGCCACTGCCCGGCGATGAACGCCAGACCCAGAGCCAACATCAGCCCCAACCCCAGCTGCCAGTAACGCGGCAGCCATTCATGCGGGCGACGGCTGTGTGCCAACGCCTTGCCCCACACCCAGCCACACAGCGGCAGCGGCAGCGCCGCCAGCCACCACCAGCCACCGTCCGGCCAGCGCAGCGACAGCGCCGCGGCCAGCAGCAACAAGCCGCCCCAGCCCGGCGACGCCCAGCGCTGCCACCAGCCGGGCAAGGCCGGGGTCAGCAGGAACATCGGCAGAATCACCTGCGCCACCGCCACCAGCAGCAGCCATACCCAGCCCTGCGCCGCCAGCCGATGCAGCGGCAGCAAGCTCAGCAGCGGCCAGGACAGCCCCCAGCCGAACACGCCCAGCTGCGCCACGCCCAGCCCCAGCGTCAACAGCAGGCACAGCAGCGCCAGGCGCAGGCCACGGCTGCTGCTGTCCTGTGCCGGACTCTGCCACAGCAGCCACCACAGCCAGACCAGCAAGCCCATCGCCGCCAGCAAGGCTACGCTGGCCAGTTGCAGCCAGTGCGGCGACAGGCCGCCGGCAAAGCCCAGCGCCAGCGCGGCGCAGCCTACCTGCCAGCAGCCCCACAAGCCGTGCTGCCACAGCCCCGGGCGAGGGAAGGCCAGCGCCGACACCACCGCCAGCAATTGCAGCAGCGCGCCCAGCATCACATTGCCCAGCACCCCCAGCGCCAGCATATGCAGCGGCAGCCACAGCGCGGGGGATGGATAGCCGCCATCGGCCGTGCCGATCCAGGCGCCGGCCAGCAACAGCAGCCAGACCCACGCCGCCATGAAAAAACGCACCGGCAGGGCGAGTGGCGGTGCGCTGTCATAACTGGGTATCGCCTGCATCAGGGGATATCCACGTGGAAGATCACGCCGGACATGTCCGGCAGCATTTCGCTGTCGAAGCGCACGCCACGATCGCGCAGCATCGGCAACAAGGGGCCGGGAAAGTGCGGCAGCACGAAGGACAGACGTTGGCCGCTGGCCCCCTCGTCCACCGCATCCAGGATGATCTCTATCGGCTCGGGCGGCAGCAGGCCGCGCAGGTCACGCGGGGACATGGCCCAGCTCCGCCAACAGTACGCTCATATCGCCTACGCGATCACACATCGGGTACAGGATGTTCTCCTCCTTCAGGTTGTGCTGCTGCATTAGCAGCAGCAGGGTATCGGCAGCGCCGGCCAGACCATCGCCATCCAGCGCCGCGGCGGCGGCACGCATCTCGTCCATCAGCACCCGCATTTCGGCGTGCTCGTGGCGCATCACCACGGTGGGGCCCTGGCCCATGCCGCTGGCCTGCTCGAAAGCCGGAAACAGCACGTTTTCCTCCTCGGCAAAATGGTGTTCCATTGCCTGGCAGAAGGCCGTGCAGCTGGCCACCACTTGCGGCCAGTCGCCATCACGCAGCGCATTTTCCACGGCCACGAATTGATCGTCACAGGCGCGATGCACCTGGGTAAAACAGCGGGTGAGAGTCATGTCGGCAGCACCGGTGTTGAGCTTGCTTGCATTGTGCGGCGCGGCGGGCGCTGGCAGACATGACATCGGTCAAGGGTATTTCAGCGCGCCACCGGCGCCGCGATGAAACGGCGGATGCGCGGCGGCGCGGTCTCCAGATGCAGCTCATGCCGGCGGTCGCGCAGGCTGAGGTCGGCGGCGGTGCCGCGCTCGTTGCGCCTTAGGTATTCCAACCACGAACTGTCGGTGAACTGTTCAATATAGACGCCGGGCTCGGCAGTATCGTGGAACAGTTCCCACGACAGCGCGCCGTTGCGCAGCCGCGAGCGCCGGGTTTCGCGCATCAGCTGGGCAAACTCCTCGGCGCGGCTCGGGTCGATGCGGTACTCCACCATGATCAATACCGGGCCCTGGTCCGGCTCGATGTCGATGGCGACTTCCGGCGCCTGCCACAGCCGCACCGGCGACTTGTCCTCGTTGTGTATCCCCAGCGTCAGGCGGCGGGTGAGCAGCAAGCCCAGCAATGCGCAGCCGGCGGCAATGGTCAGCGCCGTCGGCACGCTGCTGATGCTGGCCACCTGCCCCCACAGCGCGGCGCCCAGCGCGCTGGAGCCCATCATGGTCATCTGGTGGATGGACATGCCGCGCGCGCGCACCCAGTCCGGCAGCGCCGCCTGCGCCGACACCGTCAGCGAGTTGGCCACCGAGATCCACGCCATGCCGGCCAGCGGCATCAGCACGGCAGCCAACCATGGGCTGGGCACATGCGCCACCAGCACGGTGATGGCGGCATGCAGCAGCGTGCCATAGAGCAACAGGGTGTCGCGCGGCAGGTGCTGGCGCACATACGGCAGCAGGAACGCCGCCAGCACCGCGCCGGCGCCCATGCTGGCCAGCAGCAGGGTAAAGGTGCCGGCACCGGCGCCGGGAAAGCGCCGCGCCACCAGCGGCAGCAGCGCCAGCAAGGCAGTGGACAGCGTGAAGAAGGTAAACACCCGCAGCATGATGATGTGCAGTTCCGGCGACTGCCGCACGTACTGCAGCCCCACGCGGATGGCACCGAAGAAGCGCTCGCCCGGCAGCGAGCTGATCTTTTGCTGGTGGCGCCAGGTCAGCAGCAGCAGGCCGATGGCCACCGACAGCACGGCGTTGAGCAGAAACACGTAGCCGCTGCCGGCCGCGGCGATGATGCCGCCGGCGACGATGGGGCCGATCACCCGCGACAGGTTCATCGCCACCGCGTTGAGCACCAGCGCACCCGGCAGCTCGGCCCGGGGCACCAGGGTGGGAATCAGCGCCGCGAACAGCGGCCAGCGCATGGCCAGGCCGATGCCGTAGGCAAACGTCAGCGTCAGCAGCAGCCCCGGCGTCAGCAAGCCCAGAAAAGTGGTCAGGCTCAGGGTAATGGCCACCGCGGCCACCCAGAACTGGGTGGCGATGAAAAAACGGCGCCGGTCGACGATATCTGCCAGCGCCCCGCACGGCACCCCCAGCAGGAACACCGGCAAGGTAGACGCCGCCTGCACCAGCGCCACCAGCACCGGGCTGCTGCTGAGCGAGGTCATCAGCCAGGCGGCGGCCACGTCGTTCATCCACATGCAGATGTTGGCCGTCAGCCAGGTGCTCCACAGCATGCGGAACAGCGGTTGTTTCAGCGGCGTCCAGGCCGGCAACGGTGTCGTGGAGGTAGCGGGGGCAGTCATGGTGGCAATCGGGTCCGGCAACAGCGGGGTGGAGAAAACAAGACGCCCGTCAGCGCGGGCGCCGACGGGCAAACGGCAGGATATTTACTCGTGGCTGACCACGGTCACCGGCACCGACGACAGGCGAATCACCTCGCTGGTGACCGAGCCCAGCAGCGCGCGCCCCAGCCCGGAGCGGCCATGCGAGCCCATCACCACCTGGTGGGCGCGTACCTCGCTGGCGTAGTGGGCGATGGTGCTGGCGGTGTGCCCCACCGCGATGTGCGGCGTGTAGGGCTGGCCGGCCGCCTCCAGTGCCGCCTTGGCCGGCTGCAATGCAGCCAACCCTTCTTCGCGGTAGTAGTTCTCCAGCTGCTCGTGGCTGACAAACCAGCGCACGTGGCCGGATTCCACCGGCACCTGCACCGTCAGCAGGTGCACCTCCAGCGCGCCCAGCAGCTCGCGCAGCTGCAACACGTGCTTCACCGCGCGCATGGCGCAGGCCGAGCCATCCACCGCCAGCAATATCCGCATGCTCATCTTGGTTTCCTTCACGATGGTTTGCGCGGGCTTTCGTCGCCCAGCGCCACTTCATGGATGTGCTGCGCCTGCGCGCGCCGCGCCAGCAGGCTGCCCACCAGCACCACCCCCAAGGCGCCAGCGGCGGCGGCCACATAGTGCAGGCCGTGCGGCGCGCCGGCCAGCAGCGGCTTGACCGCCACGTCGCCCAGCAGCATGTCGCCGGCGATCCAGCCCAGCAGCGCGGCACCAAAGGTGATCACCAGCGGAAAACGGTCCATCAGCTTGAGCACGAACTGGCTGCCCCACACGATGATGGGAATGCTGATCAGGATACCGAACACCACCAGCCCCAGCTCGCCGCGGGCGGCACCGGCCACGGCAATCACGTTGTCCAGGCTCATCACCGCGTCGGCCACGATGATGGTCTTGATCGCCCCCAGCAGGTGGGTGCTGCCCTCGATATTGCTATGCGCGTCGCCTTCTTCCGGCTGCATCAGCTTGATGCCGATCCACAACAGCAGCAGCGCGCCCACCACTTTCAGGTACGGCAGCGCCAGCAGCTGCAAGGCAAAGAAGATCAGCGCGATGCGCAGCGCAATGGCGCCGGCCACACCCCACATGATGCCCTTGCGCCGCAGTTCCGGCGACAGCTTGCGGCAGGCCAACGCGATCACCACTGCGTTGTCGCCGCCCAGCAGAATGTCGATCATCACGATCTGCAGCACGGCACTCAGGAAGGCCATGCTGAACAGCTCCATCCCGTACAACTCCATGGCGTGTCCTCGACGACGGGCCGTGCGCAGGCACGGCGATGACAGGTTGGCCGCATCGCGCGGCCGGGTTGATGTTTCATGTTAGCCGCTGCACCGGGCGGCAACCGGCTAGCGATAACGGTTATACGCCGCCTGCAGGCGGCCGCGGGCCTGCAACTGGCGGATGGCGCGGTTGAGCTCGGCCAGGCTGACGCTGCTGTGCGGCGACAACGCACACTGCACCCGTGTCCGGCTGACCAGCAGCCGCGGGTGCAGCGCATGGCGGAACAGGCCGCGCTTGATCTGATAATCCAGAAACTGGCTGTTGACCACCACATGCCTGATGCGCCCGGCGACCAGCTTTTCCAGATTGGCCTGCATCTGTGGCGCATCATCGCGGATGAAATGCGCCCCCAGCACCGCCTCCAGCTCCGGGTAACGGAAGCCGAGCACGGTGCCGACCGGCTGATCGGCAACCGCGGCCAGCGCCGGCGGGCGCGGCGCGCGCCGCAGGGTCACCAGCACGTCGGTATGTTCGGCCACCGGCGCGCTCCACAAGAATGGCCCCGGCAGCCACGCCGGCTGGTAACCGCAGACGATATCGGCATCGCCACTGGCCAGCGACACCGGCAGCCGCTTGCGCGGCCGGACCAGGAAGCGCGGCTCGCGCCCCAGCCTGGCGGCCAGCAACACGCCGATATCCTTGTGCCAGCCCTGCAGCAGCTGGCCATCGCGCAGCTCGGCCAGCGGCATTTCGGTGCTGTCGTCCACCACGATGCTCAGCGTGGCGGCACAGGCCGGGCCGGTGGCGGCCAACAGGCCGCCAAGCAGCAACAGCAGGCGCCGGTAAGCGCGTTTCATGCATCCCCCTGCCCTACTGCGCTGTCATGCCGACACCAGGTTGGCCGCAGCGATGACGCGCAGTTAACAATTATGCACCGCACTTTGCCACAAGCCCGCCTCGGTTGTCATGGCAGCGCCGGCCCGACCGCTGCATGCCCGCCCGGGCAGGCAGGAAACAAAACGCCGCGCACCATTATCGGCACGCGGCGTTGTCATCGTTGTCACCGCTGCCAGCCAGCATGCCTGACTGGCCAGTCGTGGCGCTTGCGCGCTAGCCCGGCAGCGGGATGAACTCGGTTTCGCCCGGCACCATGGCAAAACGGCCGGCCGCCCAGTCCTCGCGCGCCTGCTGCAGCCGGGCCTTGTCGCTGGCGACGAAGTTCCAGTCCAGATAGCGCGGCGCATCCAGCGGCGCGCCGCCAAACAGCACGCCGTGGGCGCAGGCGCTAGCCTGCAGGCGGATCTCGCCCGGCCCCAGCTGCACCAGCTCGCCGGCGCGCACCCGCTCGTCGCCAAGCTGCACTTCACCGTCGAACAGGTACAGGCCGCGCTCGGCCACCTCCGGCAGCAGCAGTTCGCCGCCGCCCTTCAGCTGCCAGTCCAGATACAGCGTGTCGCTGAAGGTGCGCACCGGCGAGTGCATGCCGTAGGCGTTGCCGATCAACAGCCGCACCAGCGCGCGCGGCAGCTGGCTTTGCGGCAGCTCGTCCGCCGGGTAGTGGTGGAAGGCCGGCGCGCAGGCTTCGTCCGCCAGCGGCAGTGCCAGCCACATCTGCAGCCCCTCCACCGCCAGCTGGCATTCGCGGATGTCCGGCGGCACACGCTCGGAGTGCACGATACCGCGGCCGGCCACCATCAGGTTCACCGCTCCCGGCTCAATGCGCTGCACCGTGCCCAGGCTGTCGCGGTGCATCATCGCGCCCTGCGTCAGGTAGGTGACGGTGGCGAGGCCGATGTGCGGATGCGGCCGCACATCGCCTTCGGTGCCGGCGGCCACGAAATACGCCGGCCCCATGTGGTCCAGAAACACAAACGGCCCGATCTGGCGGCAGCCGCGCACCGGCAGCAGCCGGCGTACGATAAAGCCGATGTCCTGCTGCTTCGGTTCAATGCGTTGCATGATGGCGTTCATCGCAGCTCCTTAGGCCAGGGTGCCGGCCTGGTAATCGGCAAATGCCTGTTCCAGTTCGGCACGACTGTTCATCACGAACGGACCGTACTGCGCGATCGGCTCACACAGCGGCTTGCCGGCCAGCACCAGCACGCTGGCACCCGCTTCGCTGTGAAAGCTCACGCCGTCACCACTGCCGGATAGCACCGCCATGCGCCCCTCGGTCACCGGCCGCGCCGGCTCGCCGACGGCGATCTGGCCCTGGTACACGTACAAAAAGGCGTTATGCCCGGCCGGGATGCTGATCTGCTGCGTCTGGCCTGCGGCCAACGTTACGTCCAGATACAGCGGCTCGGTGTCCGGCTGCTGGATAGTGCCGGCGGTGTCGGCGTAATGGCCGGCAATCACCTTCACCTTGCTGCCATCAGCCAGGCTGACCACCGGAATATCGCTGGACGGAATGTCCTGGTAGGCAGCCGGAATCATCTTGCGCTTGCCCGGCAGGTTGATCCACAGCTGGAAGCCGTGCATCAGGCCTTCTTCCTGCTCCGGCATTTCGGAGTGGATCACGCCGCGACCGGCAGTCATCCACTGCACGCCGCCCGGCCCCAGCAGGCCTTCGTTGCCGCCGCTGTCGCGGTGGCGCATGCGCCCGGCCAGCATGTAGGTGACGGTCTCGAAGCCGCGGTGCGGATGCGGCGGGAAGCCGGCGATATAGTCATTGGGGTCGTCGGAGCGGAACTCGTCCAGCATCAGGAACGGATCGAGCCGGCGCTGCAGGTCCTGTGTCAGCACGCGCTTGAGATTGACCCCGGCGCCGTCGGCGGTGTCGATGCCGACCACCAGGCGTTCTACCTGGCGGGATTGGAAAGCAGTAGTCATGGTAGCGTTCCTCGTAGCGTTGTTATGCGGCCAACTATAAGAAAGCCGCCGCCGATAGAAAAGCGCAAAAAACTGCAAGCAGTCTTCAAAAAAAACGAGCAAAAAAGCCGCCCACAACGGACGGCTTGGCAACGGCGGCGCAGCGGCTTACTCGCTGGCCGGCGCCAGCATCTCCTGCGCCCACACCATGGCGTCCAGGTGGCTGCGGTTCACCACCGCCGGCTCCAGCTTGAGCATGCGCGCCAGCGTGGTTACCCGTTCGATGTTGTCCTGCTCCGCCGCCATCGCCAGCGCCAGGTACGGCGCAAACAACCCGCGCTGGTTGAGCAGCGCATCCGCCACCGTCGGCGGCAGCTCCAGCGGCTCCAGCGCATCGGCCAGCTTCACCTGCATCAGCGCATCCAGCAGCGAGAACATGCCGGTCAGGAACAGGTGCTCGCACTCCAGCTTGTGGTTGCCGCCCATCTCGCCCAGCTTCTGCATGAAGCGGGCGCGGAACAGCGAGCGCTCCATCAGCGCCACCGAGCGGCCATCGTCCTTGCGGGTGGTGAACAGCAGCAGCGTCAGCCACTTGAACAGCGAATCGCGGCCGATCAGCATCAGCGATTCCTGGATGGTCATCACCTTGCGCGACAGGCCGTTCATCGGCGAGTTGATGAAGCGCAGCAGCTTGAACAGCAGCAGCGAATCCAGCTTGAACTGGGCGTCGATCTCCACGCCGTCGGCGCCGGCGCGCAGCAGGCGCATGATTTCCATGATGCGCATCTGGCTGGCATCCACCTGCGCCGCCGGCAGCGGGTGGAAGTTGGTAAGGAAGCTGCCCTGGTACAAGGCGAAGCGCTTGGCGGCGCCCGGCGTTTTCACGCACACGTCGAACTCTTCCGCCGAGCCGATATTGCGCGCATACCAGCGCGCCGCCGGGTATTTGCCCGGCAGCTGGTCCAGGAACGGTGCCAGCACATCGTCCACCGCGGCGGCGAAATCCAGCACCAGGATGTCCATGCGCGACAGCAGCTCGTCCTGCAGCAGCTCGGACGCCACGTGGTGGCCGAACAGCGCCGGCTCCAGCGCAAAGCGGCGCCCCTGCGCCTTGTGACGGTCGATCTCGGCGATGATGGCCTCGGTCACCGGCTCGTCCGACGGCGGGTTGAGCACGAAGTACACGCGGTCGGTCGGAAAGCCTTCCAGCGCCGGGTCGTTCAGCGAGGTGGTGGAGATGTGCACCAGCGCGCGGCGGAAGGCCAGCAGGCGGAACACGTCCATATTGATCAGCGTGCTGATCATCAGGTGATCGAACTGCACCCACTGGCTGGCGCTGGATTCCTTGCGCCGCAGCGCGTCGCGCACCATGAACTCGTAGGCGACCACCCGCTGCTGACTGTCGTGCACCGCCTGGTGCATCACAAAGCCGAAGGTGGGCGGCAGCACCGGAGCGGCCTGGGAGGCCGGGTCCGGCGTGGCGGCCGCGGGGACGGCACCCGGCTCGTTGGCCGCCGGCTCATCCTTGTTGCCCTTGCCCAAACCACCAAACAGACTTTTCAACATGATCGGGTATCCCGTCGTAAAACCAGTGTTATTCAGAGCCAAGCGCTTGCCGCTGCGCGACAAGCGTATCTGGTTATCAATCTAGCCGATGCGCCCCGGAATGCGCGGGGTATCGACATGCACATCGCCGCACTGCGCGCGGTGGCGCAGCGCGTGGTCGATCAACACCAGCGCCAGCATCGCCTCGGCGATCGGCGTGGCGCGGATGCCGACGCACGGATCGTGGCGGCCATGGGTTTCCATCTCGATCGGCTCGCCGGCCTTGTTGATGGAGCGGCGCGGCTGGGCGATGGACGAGGTCGGCTTGATGGCGATCGACACTTCGATGTCCTGGCCGGTGGAAATGCCGCCCAGCACGCCGCCGGCGTGGTTGCTGGCAAAGCCCTGCGGCGTCAGTTCGTCGCCGTGCTCGCTGCCGCGCTGGGTGACGCAGCCGAAGCCGGCGCCGATCTCCACGCCCTTCACCGCGTTGATGTTCATCATCGCGTAGGCGATGTCGGCGTCCAGGCGGTCGTACACCGGCTCGCCCCAACCCACCGGTACGTTCTCGGCCACCACGCGCAGGCGTGCGCCGACCGAGTCCAGGCTCTTGCGGATGCTGTCCATATAGGCTTCCAGCTCGTCCACCTTGCTGGCGTCGGCGGCAAAGAACGGGTTGTCGTTGACCACGTTCCAGCTCTGGAACGGAATTTCCACCGCGCCGATCTGCGTCATGTGGCCGCGGATCACGATGCCGAATTTCTCGCGCAGCCATTTCTTGGCAATGGCGCCGGCGGCCACCCGCACCGCGGTCTCGCGCGCCGAGGAGCGGCCGCCGCCACGCGGGTCGCGGATGCCGTACTTGTGCCAGTAGGTGTAGTCGGCGTGCCCCGGGCGGAAGGTATCGGCGATATTGCCGTAGTCCTTGCTGCGCTGGTCGGTGTTGCGGATCAACAGCGCGATTGGCGTGCCGGTGGTCTTGCCCTCGTACACGCCGGAGAGGATCTCGACAGTGTCCGGCTCGCGGCGCTGGGTCACGTGGCGGCTGGTACCGGGCTTGCGGCGATCCAGCTCGGCCTGAATGTCGGCCTCGGACAGTTCCAGCCCCGGTGGGCAGCCATCCACCACGCAGCCGATACCCGGCCCGTGGCTTTCGCCGAAAGAGGTGACAGAAAACAGCAGACCCATGCTATTGCCAGACATCGCTTTATCCCTAGATTCTTGTGGTGATCGCGATGGATTCTAGCACGGCTGGCAGCGCCTCCAGAGAGGCAGCCGACAGTTCACCGCCGGGCCATGCCGCCTCCACCGCGAGCACCGATTGGTACAGAGCGACCACCGCGCAAAAATACTTAAACGCCGCCGGCGAGCGGCGGGTGGCCGGCGGGGAAATGCTGCTCCATCCACTGCTGTATTTCCTGCACAAACAGCCGTACTTTCAACGAGTTGCGGCGCGATGCCGGATACACCGCATACACATGGTCGCGGCCAAAACTTTCACCGGTGCAGTAATACTCCGGCAGCACTTGCTGCAGCCGTCCGACCGCCAGGTGACGCAGCGCGCTCCAGCGCGGACACGGCAGGATGCCCTGCCCGGCGCAGGCGGCGTCGATCAGCAGATCGAAGTTGTCGGACTGGATGCGGCCAACCGGTTCGATGCGCTGGCTGTGGCCATCGCGGCTGAAGAACCACGCCGGGTTGAGCAGCGGGTGGCGGTAGATCAGGCAGCGGTGCAGCGCCAGATCGCGCGGCTCGCGCAGCGGCGGCGCGCTGGCCAGGTAGTCGGCCGACGCGCACACCATCACCCGGTTATCGCCGATCACCTTGGCGATCTGCCCTGGCAGATCGTGGTGCCCCAGCCGCAGCGCCACATCGTAGTTTTCCGCCACCAGGTCCACGTAGCGGTCCGACAGCGCCACGTCCAGCTCCACCTCCGGATAACGCTGCATGAAGGCCGGGCAGAACGACGACAGCACCGCGCGCCCGAACGACAGCGCCGCAGTGATGCGCAGCCGGCCGCGCGGCATGCCGTCCAGCTCGTTGATGCGCTGGCCGACGCGCGCCAGCTGCGCCATCGCCTCGCTGGCGGTTTCCAGATAGATGCGGCCGGCCTCGGTCAGCGCCACCTGGCGCGTGGTGCGTGTCAGCAGCCGGCTGCCCAGCGACGCCTCCAGTCCATTGATAGCCTTGGTGATGGCCGATGGCGTCTTGCCCAGCTTCAGCGCCGCCCGCGACAGGCTGCCGGTTTCCGCCACCGCCAGAAAGGCGGAAATCGCGTGAAAAGTATCCATGAGTTTTTCCATTCAGGAAAAAAAGAACTGCGCACCACGTGCTTTATCCGCCGGGGCGAATCGCGCCATGATGGCTGCACCGCTTGCCATATTGCGGACTACAAATGGAGAAAGGCAATGAAAACAACCGTTAAAACCCTTGCCGCAAGCTGTCTTGTCGGCTTTATACCGCTGGCCGCCCACGCCGGCGGCACGCTTAACATCTACAACTGGGGCGAGTACTTCGCCCCCGACACTATTGCCAATTTCGAAAAAGAAAGCGGCATCAAGGTGCGGCTGGACGTGTACGACAGCAACGAGGTGCTGCAAACCAAGCTGCTGGCCGGCGGCAGCGGCTACGACCTGGTATTTCCGTCCAACGATTTTCTCAGCCGCCAGATCCAGAGCGGGGTGTACCAGAAGCTGGACAAGAGCAAGCTGCCAAACCTGAAAAACCTCGATCCGGCCTTCGTGCCCAAGGTGGGCAGCGTCGACCCGGGCATGCAGTACAGCGTGCCGTATATGTGGGGCACCACCGCCATCGGCTACAACGTCGACAAGGTGAAAAAGGCGCTCGGCGGCCAGCTGCCGGCCAACAGCTATGAGCTGCTGTTCAACCCGGCCATCCTCGCCAAGCTGCAAGGCTGTGGCGTGGCCTACAACGATGCCGGCAGCGCCATGTTCCCGCTGGCACTGCGCTACGTTGGCCGCGACCCTAACAGTACCAAGCCGCAGGACTACGAAGCCGCCGCCGGCGTGCTGCAGAAGGCGCGCCCGTTCGTGCGCCGCCTGATCGCCACCCCGGTGATGAACGATCTGGCCAACGGCGAAGTCTGCGTGTCCACCGGCTATTCCGGCGCCGTGCTGGTGGCCAAGCTGCGCGCCCGCGACAGCAAGACCGGCAACAACATCGCCTACAGCATCCCGCAGAGCGGCGCACCGATCTGGTTCGACAGCATGGTGATCCCCAAGGACGCCAAGAATGTCGACAACGCGCACAAGTTCATCAACTACATCCTGCGCCCGGACGTGGTGGCCCACATCAGCAACGCGGTGATGTACCCCAGCCCCAATGCCAAGGCGGTGAAGCTGATGAGCAAGGACCTCACCGGCGACCCGATGATCTTCCCGGACAGCAAGCGCATGCAGACGCTGTGGGTGCAACGTCCGTTCGACCCGGCCACCATGCGGCTGCAGACCCGCCTGTGGCAAAAATTCAAGACCGGCCGTTAAGCGGGAGCGCCAGCCATGACCACTACCGGCTTCATCTACGACGACCTGTTTCTGGAACACAACGCCGGCCGCCAGCAGTACTGCGGCCAACATGGCAGTGCCGATTGCGGCGAGGAGTTCGACACCCCGCTGCGCCTGCGCTACACCAAGGCACTGCTCGACGCCACCGGCATGACGGCGCGCCTGCGTCCGCTTGACTACCAGCCGGCCGGCGACGACGCCCTGCTGCGGGTACACACCCCGGCCTACCTCGCCAGCCTGGCGGCCAACTGTGCCGCGGCGCAAAGCGATGGCGTGCAGCTGGGTTCCGACGCCCGCGGCGGCCCGGCCACCGAACGCATCGCCCGCGCCGCCGCCGGTGGCGCCTGTGCCGCGGTGGATGCGGTAATGCAGGGCGAAGTGCGCAACACCTACGCGCTGATCCGCCCCTCCGGCCACCATGCCGGCCCGGACTACGCCATGGGCTACTGCTACTACAACAACGTGGCGGTGGCCGCGCGCCACGCGCAGGCCAAGTACAGCGTCGAACGCGTCGCCATCATCGACTGGGACGTGCACCACGGCAACGGCACCCAGCACATCTTCTACGGCGACGACAGCGTGCTGTTCTGCTCGCTGCACGAAGAGGACAACTACCCGCAGGAAGGCGGCAGCAGCGCCGAACACGGCGAAGGCCGCGGTGCGGGCTACACCGTCAACATTCCGCTGCCGGCCGGCAGCGGCTACGCCGCCTATGCCGACGCCTTCGAGCGCGTGCTGCTGCCCATCCTGCGCCGCTTCGCGCCGCAGCTGATCCTGGTCTCCGCCGGCCAGGATGCCAATGCCTACGACCCGCTGGGGCGCATGCGTCTGACCCGCCCCGGCTACCGCCGCCTGGCCGCCAGCCTGGTGGCCGTGGCCGAAAGCCTGTGCGGCGGCCGCATCGTGATGCTGCAGGAAGGCGGCTACAGCCTGCCCTACCTGCCGATCGCCACCCTCGGCGTGATCGAGGGCCTGAGCGGCCAGCAGGTCGACTTCGACGACCCACACCTGATACCCGACCGGCCGCTGAGCGCCGGCGAAGCCAGCGCCGTCAGCCACGCGCTGGATGCACAACGCCCGTACTGGGCCGGATTGGAGGAACACCATGCGTAACGTCACCGTCGCCACCACCCAGATGCGCTGCAGCTGGGGCCGTGCGACCAACCTTGAGCGCGCCGAAGCGCTGGTGCGCGAAGCCGCCGCCCGCGGCGCCAACATCATCCTACTGCAGGAGCTGTTTGAAACGCCGTACTTCTGTATCGACCAGCGCCACCACCACAACGCGCTGGCCGCACCGTTCGACGGCCACCCGTGGCTGGGCCGCTTCGCCGCGCTGGCGCGCGAACTGCAGGTGGTGCTGCCGGTGAGCTTTTTCGAACAGGCCGGCAACACCCAGTTCAACAGCCTGGCGATGATCGACGCCGACGGCAGCATCCTCGGCCACTACCGCAAGATGCACATTCCGGATGGCCCCGGCTACAGCGAAAAGTTCTACTTCTCGCCCGGCGATATGGGCTTCAAGGTGTGGGACACCCGCTACGGCAAGCTGGGCGTCGGCATCTGCTGGGATCAGTGGTTCCCGGAGACCGCGCGCTGCATGGCACTGATGGGCGCCGAGATTCTGCTCTACCCCACCGCCATCGGCAGCGAGCCGCACGATGCGAGCATCAACTCCATGCGCCACTGGCAGAACACCCAGCGCGGCCACGCCGCGGCCAACGTGATGCCACTGCTGGCCAGCAACCGCGTCGGCACCGAACACGGCGAGGCCGGCACGCATATCAGCTTCTACGGCGGCTCCTTCATCGCCGCCGAAGACGGCGAACTGCGCGCCGAGGCGGCAGACGAAGACGGCTGCATCCTCACCGCCAGCTTCGACCTGGATGCGCTGGCCGCCAAACGCCGCGCCTGGGGCGTGTTCCGCGACCGCCGCGTGGAGCACTACGGCACGCTGCTGCAGTTTGCGCAGGGTTGAGCCGACGATAGAAAAATACTTGGTTGCAGCACGAAAACGCCGTCCACCGGAACAGTGGACGGCGTTTTCACTGGTGCCGGGCTGCGGCCAACGTTGGCCACATACCCGCGACCCGACCAGCTAGCGCGCCACCTCCGCTGCCGTCAGCGCCGGCGAAACCGGCCGCCGGTGCGCCCGGTCCGCCTGCCACACGAACAGCGCACCCAGCAGCGTCAGCAGCAGCATGCTCCACAGCATGGCGCTGCCGGGCATGGCGGTAAGCAGCAGGCCGGCCAGCACCGGGCTGCCAGCGGCGCCCAGCTGTGCCAGGTTCTGTGCGCCGTAGTAGCTGCCCTTCAGCTGTTCCGGCGCGATGGCGTCGATGTACAGGTACTCCGCCGGCACCAGCAGGATCTCGCCCAGGGTGAACAGCACCATCCAGCCGCACCACAGCCATAGCGACGGCGACAGCGCGAAGCCGGCCAGGCCGGCGGCCAGCAGCACCGAGGCCAGCATGATCCAGCGCAGCAGGTTGTGCGGCCGCAGCAGGCGGCCCAGCCAGTACTGGCACAGCACCACGGTAACGGCGTTGCAGGTGATCAGCGCCGACATCCAGCGCAGTACCTCGGCATCGCTGTGGCTTTGCAGCAGGTACAGCGACAGGTAGTCGGAAAAACGGCCGTGCACCACGCAGGCCAGCAGGCTGCCGATGGTGAACAGCACCAGGGTGTGGTCGCGGCGCAGCAGCTGCAGCGTGGCGGCGAACTGCTGCGGCTGGCTGGCCTGCGCCGCCGCGTGGCCGCGCGGTACCAGCCGGGTGAGTGGCAGGCTGAGCAGCGCCAGCAGCCCCGCCAGCCAGTACGCCCACGCCATCTGGCCGGCCGCCAGCAGGCTGCCCAGCAGCGGGCCGATGGCATAGCCGACATTGGCCAGTGTGTAGCGCAGTGAGAAGGCGCGGCTGCGCTCCGCCGGCGGCAGCGAATCGCTGAGCAGCGCCTTGATGGCGATGCCGAACAGCACGAAGGCCAGCTCCACCAGCAGTAGCGCCACGGCGGCCAGCGCGGTATGGCGACAGGCCGGCAGCAGCGCAAAGCCGACACCGATGGCCAGCAGCGCTGCCTGCAGCAGGCGGCGGCGGTCGGCGCGATCCACCAGATAGCCGGCATACAACCCGCCCAGGGTGGCGGCCAGCAGTACGGCGCCCAGCAGCAGACCGATCTGCTGGGCGGCCAACTGCAGCTGCCGCCCCAGCGTCAGCACCAACAGCGGCGACACCAGCGCGCGGCTGATCGACAACACAAAACTGCTCAGCAACAGCTGCTGCACCAGTGGGGGAAAACGCGACACGATGACACTCCTGAGTTGCGGTTTACGCGCTGCGTTGCGGCGGCGATACGAGTGCGGAAGGTGCTTTTACTGCGAGTAAATTCCGCGGCTCCGACCGCGATGGTCGGCACTTGCACTCGCTGCCAGCAACGTAAACCGGCGGTTACTTGCGATGCCGTCAGTATCGGCAACAAAGCAGAAGCAAAAAATGGATAATCCTTCCATTATTTACTTCCGCTTTTATCCGTCGCGGCCACCTTGGCCGCGGCCAGGAGTCGCCATGCGTCTGGAACAACAATACCGGCTGCTGCATCAGCACTACGGCGAAGCCGACAGCCATCCCGGCCTGCCGGCGCTGGCCGCGCTACTGAACTGCAGCGAGCGCAATGTGCGGCTGCAGCTGGGCAAGATGCAGGCACAGGGCTGGATCGCCTGGCAGGCCGGCCGTGGCCGCGGCCGGCTGTCCACCCTGCGCTGCCTGCGCGCGCCGGACACGCTGGCGCTGGACAGCGTTGGCCGCCTGCTGGCGCAGGGCGAGCTGGAACAGGCGTTTGCCCGCCTGCCGCCGGAACAGCGCGGCCAGCTGATGGCGCAGCTGTCGTGCTATCTGGGCGCCGGCAACAACCGCCGCCAGTTGCGCATCCCCATCCATCGCCAGCTCACCACGCTGGACCCGCAGCAAGTCAGCAGCCGGCTGGAAGCGCATCTGGTGCGGCAGCTGTTCGATCGCCTGTGCGATTTCGACGTGCACAGCCAGACGCTGCAGCCGGCGCTGGCGCACCACTGGGAGGCACAGCACGACGCGTGCCGCTGGCGCTTCTGGCTGCGACCGGGCATCAGCTTTCACGACGGCACGCCGCTGGATGCCCAGGCGGTGGCGGCCAGCCTGCGCCGGCTGGACCACCCGGCCTGCCCGTGGCGGCGGCAGTACCGCGGCCTGCGCGCCATCCGGCTGCACGATGCGCTGTCGCTGAGCTTCGAGCTGGCCGACAGCGACTGGCTGTGGCCGCAGCGGCTGATCACCGCCAATGCCTCCATCGTGCCGCTGCGGCGGGCGGCGGGCTTTGCGCAGCTGCCGGTGGGCAGCGGCCCGTTCCGCGTGCTGCGCCACAGCCCGCAGCGGCTGACGCTGCAGGCCAACCCGCACTACTACCGCGAGCGGCCGCTGCTGGACGAGATCGACCTGTGGGTGATCGACACCCCGGCACAGCAGCAAGGCTTCGATGTGCGGCTGGACGCCGCCGGCGGCGATCGCTCGCTGCAATCGGCCTGCACCTACCTGGTGCCCAACCCGCAGCGACCGCTGCTGCGCGACGCCGCCAGCCGGCGCTGGCTGCTGCGGCTGCTGTCGCAGCCGTCGGTGATTACCGCCGACGATCCGCTGCGGCGCCCGGCGCACGGCCTGCTGCCGGACTGGCAGCAGCCAGCGGTGGCCCCGGCGGCGGCGGCGCTGCCACCCGGCAGCCAGCTGCGGCTGGTGACCTACGAGCTGGCAGCCTTCCAGCCGCTGGCGCAGGCACTGGCGGCGCGGCTGGCCGCCGCCGGCATCGGGCTGCAGATCGTCACCCTGGACTATCCGCGCTACGAACGACTGCAGGAATGGTGGCCGGATACCGACCTGGTGCTGGGCAGCGAGGTGCTGCACGACGACCGCGACTACAGCTGCCACGAATGGTTTGGCAGCAATCCGACGCTGCGGCTGGCGCTGGGCGAGGTCGGCGGTGCACGCATGGATGCGGCGCTGCTGGCAATCCAGCGCCAGCCGTCACCCGCTGCGCGCATGGCGGCGTACCGGCAGATCGGCGACTGGCTGGTGGCCGAAGGCTGGCTGCTGCCGCTATCGCACGAATACCAGGGCGTGATCGCCAGCCCGGCGGTGGCCGGGTTGACGCTGGGGCTGAATGGCTGGATGGATTTCTCGCGGCTATGGCTGCAGGACGAAGCCTGAGCGCCGGGCCAACCGCTGCGGCCAACGTTGGCCGCATAAAACAACAGCGCCCCGTGTCGGGGCGCTGTGGCATGACTAGCCGACTGTGCTTACCACGGCACGCTGCCGCCGCGGCGGCGATACCAGCCGGTCACCGACAGCCGCTGCTGTGTTGCCGGCAGCACCTCGTGCCAGAAACGGTCGGACAGGAACAGCACCAGGGTGCCGGCCTCCGGCGTTACGTCGATGTGCTGCGTGCAATCGGCGTCCAGATACAAGCGGATCTCGCCACCAGCATCCTGCGGCCAAGCTTCGTTGAGATAGAACACCGTGGTCAGGGTGCGGGCGTCGTCGTCGCGGAAGCGGTCGAGATGCTTCTTGTAGAACGCGCCTTCCGGGTACACCGCGAAGTGCGACTCCAGCTCGGCCAGCCCCAGGTACAGGCCACGGTTCACCGCCTGCATGATGTCGTCCATCGCCGCGTTGTAGGCGGCCACCGCCGGCAGCGTCGCCACTTTATCCAGCCACAGCACCGAATCGCTGCGGATCTCGGCGCGGCGCGCCTGGCCATCGCCACGGCCGGTGGCGGCCTCGTGGAACAGCCCCTGCTGCCACACCTGCAGGCAGGCGTCGCGCAGCTCGGCGGTCAGCGCCGCCGGCATGGCATGGGGAATCACCACCCAGCCATCGGTGGCCAGGCGGTCGAGTACGGCATCAATATCGAATTGCAGGGACATCGCGGTAATCGGCAAAAAATCGGTCAGGCGGCTTTCTACCATGCGGCGGCGGCGCCGCCAATGCATTGCATCAAGCCTGCAGCAGCCAGTTGATGCCGCCACCGCCCAGCAGCAGCCAGCCGAACAGCAGCGCCGCCAGCAGCAGCGGTTGCCAGCCGGCGGCGCGGATGGCGGCCAGGCGGGTATCCAGCCCCAGCGCGGCCATGGCGGTGGCCAGCAGCAGGCGGTCCAGCTGCAGCAGACCGTCGCGCAGCCCGGCGGCCAGCACGCCGCTGCTGTTGACGGCGATGGCGGCGATAAATCCAAACGCGAACCACGGCACGGTGATCGGCACCCGCTGGCCGGTAGGCGCGGCACGACGCTGCCAGCAGGCGGCCAGCAGCAGCAGGAACGGCGCCAGCAGCATCACCCGCAGCATCTTGGTCAGCACCGCGTTGGCCGCGGCGCCCTCGCCCACCGCGCGGCCGGCGGCCACCACCTGCGCCACTTCGTGCAGGGTGGAGCCGGTCAGCACGCCGTAGGCGGCCTCGTTCAGCCCCAGCGGCGCCAGCAGGCTGTACAGCCACGGATACAGCAGCATGGCGATGCTGCCGAACAGCACCACGCCGGCCACCGCCACGCTGGCACGCTCGCCGCTGGCGCGGATCACCGGCTGGGTGGCCAGCACCGCCGCCGCGCCGCAGATGGCGCTGCCGGCGCCGATCAGCACGCAGCTGTCGCGGTCCAGCCCCAGCTTGCGCCCCAGCCACAATGCCAGCCCGAAAGTGCTAGCCAGCACCAGCGCATCGATCAGCAATACCCGCCCGCCCAGCTGCAGCAGCTGGCCCAGCGTCAGCTGCAGGCCGAACAGCACGATGCCGGCGCGCAGCAGTTGCTGCTTGCACAGCCGCAACCCTGGCTGCCAGCGGGATGGCAGCGGCCGCAGATTGGCCAGCACGATGCCGCCCAGCATTGCCAGCGTCAGCGCCGAGCCGCCATGCGCGGCCAACCATGGCAGGCTGGCCAGCTGTCCGGCGGCCAGTGCCAGCAGCAGCGCCGCCAGCAAGCCGGGTAAATATGCGTTTTTTTGCATATTGATAGCACCACAAGGTTTAACGGTGGCGCCAGCTTACGCAGCCGGCGTTTAGTGGTAAAACGGATAATATCGATCAACACCATTAGCAATACCGATCAATGACCCTCAAGCTCAGCCTGCGCGAACTGGAAGTGTTCGCCGCCATTGCCGATGCCGAATCGGTGACCCGTGCCGCCAGCACGCTGGCGCTGTCGCAATCCGCCGCCAGCCAGGCACTGGCGCAGCTGGAAAGCGCGCTGGGCGCGGCGCTGTTCGACCGCATCGGCCGCCGCCTGCAGCTGAACGAGAACGGCCGCGCGCTGCTGCCGCGGGCACGGGCGCTGCTGGACGATGCCGCCGCGCTGCAGGGGCTGTTCGGCCAGGCGGCGCTGTCGCTGCGGCTGGGCGCCAGCACCACCATCGCCAACTACCTGTTGCCGCAAAGGTTGGCCGCACTGCGCCGTGACTGGCCGCAATGCAAGGTTCTCCTGCAGGTGGCCAACACCCGCGACATCGTGGCGGCGGTGGCGGCGCTGCGGGTGGATTTCGGCCTGATCGAAGGCCCGTGCCACCACCCGGAACTGCTGGCCACGCCGTGGCAGCAGGACGAGCTGGTGCTGATCGCGGCGGCGGAGCACCCGCTGGCACAGCAACCGCTATCCCGCGCCAGCCTGGCCGCCGCGCCGTGGCTGCTGCGCGAGGCCGGCTCCGGCACCCGCGAGGAAGTGGAACGCGTGCTGCTGCCGCTGCTGGGCAGCCTGCAGCTGGAAATGGAGCTGGGCGACTCCGAGGCCATCAAGCGCGCGGTGGCAGCCGGGTTGGGCATCAGCTGCCTGTCGCGGCGGGTGGTGGCGGAGCTGCTGGCCGACGGCAGCCTGGTGGAGCTGGCCGCCGGTTTGCCGCCGCTGGCGCGTACGCTGTGGTGCGTGCGCCACCGCGACAAACCGGTGGGGCGCAGCATGCAAGAGTTTTTGCAGCTGGATGCCGGCGGCGGCCAGGCCGGCGCGGCTCAGTAGTTTTCCACCACCCGCTGGTACTGCCCGGCCAGCCAGTGCAGCACCAGCGGAAAGTGGTCATGCACCGCATCCGGATGCGTCAGCAGGCTGACGTGGTCGTAATCGTGGCGATGGCCCTTGTGCCGCGCCAGCAGCCGCAGCCGCGACAGATGTTGGCCGCTTTCATCGCGAAAGCGCCGCACATCGTCCGGGTGGCCGCGGCAGGGGTCGTTGCGGGCGGCGAAGTACAGCGCCGGCGGCAAGCGGTGCTGCTGCGCGGCGGCGGCGTAGTCGAAGCCATCGTCGCTATCCACCCACGGCGCCACCTGCGCCCACTGCTTGCTCTGGCGGTGGCTCTTGTCGGTCTCGTCGTCCGCCCCCAGGCCGATGCGCTGCGCCGGCAGGTAACCCACGCTGCGGCACAGCAGGCGGCCAACGATGTTCCACATCAGGTCCACCTCCAGCCGCTTGCGCCAGTTGCGCACATGCACGCTGCGCTTGCTGCCGAAATACACCAGGCTCTGCACCTGCGGGATCAACTGCGGATGGCGCAGCAGGCAGCTGCTCATGTGCACCCCACCCCAGGAATGCGCCAGCCAGTGCAGCGGCGCCTCGCCCTTGATGTGGCGCACCGCCGCATGCAGCGCCGGCAGGTCTTCGGTGATGGTTTCGGTCTGGCCGTGGCGGGCATGGCGGTCGATGCGCGGCGTGCTGTTGCCGCGCCCGCGCAGATCGGCCACAAACACATCGTAACCATGCGCCGCCAGATACGGCGCCAACCCCTTGCCGTTGGCGGAGTAGAAGATGCGGCCGTTGGCCATCACCCCGTGCAGCAGCAGCACTGCCGGCGCATCCAGCCTGCCTTTGGGGCGCAACCGTTTCAGGAACAGCGTATCGCGGTCGGTGACCGGCACCTGGATATCGTCCAGCCGAATGTTCATGTTTCCTCCCGTGGTGGTGTCGCCGGCTGTCTGCGCAGCCGTTTAAACAAGCGCTTGACTAAACCGCACCCCACCCCGCGGCGTCAACCGGAAACCACCTGCCGCCGGTCTGGCCGCTGCGCTAGTTACCACAGTCGAAACCCCGTAGACTGCCGCCTTTCTCTTTTAGTGCCTGGCGCAAGCCATGCTCGCCGATGCCCTTTTCCTCTTTTGCGCTGGACCCGGCGCTGCTGCACGCGCTGGATGAAGCCGGCTACCCGGCCGCCACCGCCATCCAGCAAGCGGCCATTCCGCTGATCCTGGCCGGCCACGACCTGCTGGCCACCGCCCACACCGGCGCCGGCAAAACCGCCGCCTACTGCCTGCCGCTGCTGCAACACTGGCTGCAGCGCAAGGGCAGCCACGGCAAGCGCTGCACCCTGCTGCTGCTGCCTACCCGCGAGCTGGCGCAGCAGGTCGGCGCCACGCTGCAACAGTTGGCCGCCCACCTGCCGCGCCTCAACATCGTTACCGCCTATGGCGGCGTGTCGATCAACCCGCAACTGCTGGCGCTGCGCGGCGGTGCGGATTTCCTGATCGCCACCCCCGGGCGGCTGCTGGACCTGATCGAGCACAACGCCGTGCAGCCGGCCAGCATCGACACCCTGGTGCTGGACGAAGCCGACCGCCTGCTGGCGCTGGGCTTTGCCGACGAACTGAACCGCATCCTGGCGCTGCTGCCGGCCAAACGGCAGACGCTGCTGTTCTCCGCCACCTTTGCGGCCAACGTGCAACAGCTGGCGGCCGGCCTGCTACAGCAGCCGCAGCGGGTGCACATCGCCGCCGAGCAGGTGCCGGACATCACCCAGCGCGCCATCGAGGTGGATGCCCGCCAGCGCAATGCGCTGCTGCTGCAGTTGCTGCAGCAGGAGGGTTGGCCGCAGGCGATGCTGTTCGTCAACAGCAAGCACGATGCCGCCGAACTGGCGCAGTGGTTGCAACGCGAAGGCATCCGCGCCGCCGCGCTGCATGGTGAGCTGGCGCAGGGGCGGCGCGAGCGGGTGCTGGACAATCTGAAGAACGGCACGCTGCAGGTGCTGGTGGCCACCGATCTGGCGGCACGCGGCATCGACGTGCCGGCGCTGCCGGCGGTGGTGAACATGGCGCTACCGCGCTCGCCGCAGGACTACACCCACCGCATCGGCCGTACCGGCCGCGCCGGGCAGCGCGGCGTGGCGGTCAGCCTGATCGACGCCGACAGCCGTGCGCACTTCCGCTTGATCGAAAAACGCCTCGGCCTGAAGCTGGCGCGCGAAGTGCTGCCGGGCTTCGAGCCAACCGATCAACCCGCCGCGCGGCTGCTGGCCAGCGACGACAACGGCGGCATCAAGGGCAAGCGCATGAGCAAAAAGGACAAGCTGCGCGCGGCGGCGGCCAAGCAGCCGGACTGAGACGCCATCAACCAAACGCCCTGCGGCCTTGCGCTATGACAAGGTTGGCCGCAGGGCGTTTTTGCAGGCGTCGTCCCGGAGAAATCTCTTAGTCGCCGAAGATATCTGCCGAAAAGTACTTTTTCTGAATCTTGCCGTAGCTGCCATTCTTGCGAATCTGGCTAATGGCCTGATTCAACCGCTGCACCAGCTCGGCATTGCCCTTTTTCACCGCGATGCCGGCACCTTCACCAAAGTAACGGACATCGGTAATCGGCGCGCCGACAAAGGCGTAACCAGCCCCCTGCTTGGTCTGGATGAAGTCCTGGTCACCCACTTCGCTGGTCACAAACACCCCATCCACCCGCCCGGACTTCAAATCCAAAAACGCTTCCGGCGCCTTGCCATACACCACGATATTGGCGCCATTCTTGCCCCACACATCGCGGGCATACTTCTCTTGCGTGGATGCCCGCAGCACACCGATACGCTTGCCGCTAAAATCCTTGGCGCCGATGCTGGAACCCGCTTTGGCGATCATGCGTGCCGGCACGTGGTAGTACTTATTGGTGAAATCCACCGCCTTCTTGCGCTCGGCGGTAATCGACATCGATGACAGGATGGCGTCGTATTTATTAGCGTTCAGCCCGGGAATCAGGCCGTCCCAGTCCTGCGGCACGATCTGGCACGTCACCTGCATGACCTGGCACAGTGCCTGGGCGATATCCACATCAAAACCTTGCAGATTGCCATCTGCCCCCTGTTTGGTGAACGGCGGGTAATTGCCATCCATGCCAAAACGCAGTGTCTCACCCTGTGCCGTGCCCAGCATGGCCAACAGCATGCCAGCCAGCGCCAGTTGTTTGATGGGTTTGTTCATGATGCTCTCCTTTGTTGTCGTGAGATAACCGCCCGAATTAGTCCAGCGCCGCCAGCAAGGCAACCGGCGGCGTGCTGGCCAGGCCCATACTGGCCAGCGTCCGGCCATGCCGGCGGTAATCAGTTTGGTTGAAGGCGCCAGCCAGATTGAGGCAGGCATCCAGAATCGGGGTCGCCAGCCCGCACAGCCGAGCCAGCTCGTGGCAAGGCACCAGCAGATAGGGCACGTCTTCGCTGATGTAGCGCGACTGCGGCCCTTCCGGTGCGCTATGCAGCTTGCTGTGGGTGTCACTTTGCCGGTTAAGCGCCAGCACGCTGTCAAACTGCGTGCCGTACAGATCATTCATCGCCGCCAGTTCGCTGCGCAGCGTCAGGCCCAGCGCGGCGCCCACCTGTAGTCGTTCGGTATCCAGCTGTTCAGCAGCGCGTGCCACGCCCGGCGAACAGCAATCGCGATAGAAGCTGAAACGGCCACCGCTGTTTTCCAGCAGTCCCATGCTGCAGATGGTCAGCAGCGGGTGGCCGCCGAAGTTGATGTTTTCCAACCCCGCCTCCAGCACATTGCCAAGCGGGGTCAAGGGCAGTGGCAGCAGCGGCTGCAAGCGCGCCAGTGCCGCACGGGTGCGGCTGGCGGGCAAGGCGGCGGCCGGCAGGTGCCGCTTGATACCGAAAATAGCCAATTGTGCCGGCGCGACAATGCGCGTCGCCCACGGAATGGAAATGCAATCGACAAAAGTAAGATCCAGCGCCGCGTAGCCATGCTCCCGCTGCAAGCGGCGCAGCACCAGCGAGCCGTAGTTGCCGGGCATCAGGCAGATCAGCTGGCCACTGCGCAGATGCGGCAACAACGCCAGAAACAAGGCTTCCTGGGCAAAAGACGGCACCGGCAGCAGCAGGATGTCGGCGAAGGCGGCCGCAGCGGCCAGCGAGCGGGTGAGCGTATGCAACGCAGCGTGGCCGGCCAGCAGCAGGGCCTCGCCCTCCAGCGCCGCCAAGGCGGTGATGCCGCCCTGCTGCGCGATGGCATCCAGCTGCAGATCGAAACCGGGGGCGCCGTACAGGCAGACGTCCACTCCCTCGCGGCTGAGGTGGTAGGCGGCGGTCAGGCCGGCATTGCCGGCCCCGAGAACAGAAACGCGGAGCGATGACATGAACTGAATCTCTGGTGAGTGATCTTCAGTGCCATCTTGGCCAAAATCCATAACTAGAAAAAATGCTATTTCAAGCTGAATCCATGCCGTAACGTTATGGATAGGTCACGGTAGCCACGGTGACGCGCCGCCAAACAGCGCCTCGCCATGGGGCAGGTACTCCACTTGCAACAGAATACCCTCCTCGCGGGCCAGCTCGAAGAAGGCGCGCAGGAAGTGCTGGGCAAACGGCGCCAGCGGTCGCAAGGTGGGCAGCAAAATCAGAAATTCGAACGGCAGCGCCGGCTCAAAGCGGTGGATGGTCACCGCCTCGTTCTGGTTACGGGCGATATGGGCGGTAAACGGATCGGTAACCGCAGCGCCCACCCCGACAGCCACCAGGCTGGCTAGGGCGCTGGCGAATGACACCTCGATCGGATCATGACGATGCATGCCGGCCTGACGGAACACATGGTCCAGCAGCTGTTGCGCCGGGTCCTGCTCATTGCGAATCAGCGCGGTACCGGCAAGGTCGCCCGGCGTCAGCGGACGGTGCAACTGCGCCAGCGGATGCGCCGGCGGCAGCAGGCAGATACTGTCGCAGCGCACCCGCAGCCCGCTCATGCCTTCGCCGGCCTCGCAGCCCAACGCAAAGCCGATATCACAGGTCTGGATGGCGACGCGCTGCAGTACTTCCTCGCTACGAAACGTCTGTAGCGTCATCGCCCCCTGAAAGCCCTGCTGCAGACACAGCCGCAGGGCCTCCGGCAAGAACAGGTTGGACAGCAGCGGCATCGCCGCCAGCACCAGACTGCCACTGTGCTGCTGCCGGATACTGCTGGCGCTATGGCGCAGACGCTCCAATCCGACAAACGCCCGATCCACCTCCAGATAAAATGCCCGCCCCTGCGACGTGGGCTGCAAGCGCCCCTTGATGCGCTCGAACAAGGGAAAGCCCACCGCTTCCTCCAGCGAGGCGATCAGCCGGCTTACCGCCGGTTGCGCAATGTGCAGATAGTTGGCCGCGGCCGTCACCGTACCCAACTCGATCACGGCCTTGAAAGCGCTAATCTGCTGGAACTTCATACCCACTCCTGCTGAGGCTTGCCTGGGTAACGTCTCGCGTCTCAGCGCAAGACCAGGCAAAAACAAGCGGCGACGCGGCACGCCCACGTATCAACGGTGTGCTTGCCGGACATGGCGACATTGTCTCGGTGGCACGACGCGCATGGTAAACAGCTTCCGCGCGCCTCGACAAATGTGATCGCCGGGTAGACGGGAACAAAAAACCCCGCGCGGCTTCCCGGCGGGGTTTTTGTTTGCCTTACGGCGGCGGGCTTACGACTCCCAGCGCGTATCGCGCCACTCCGCCATTGCTTCTTTGTCGAGGAAGGTCCACGCCACCACGCGGCTGACCTTGTTGCCCTGCGCCATTTCCAGCACCACCACGCGGCGTGCGTCGCACATTTCCAGCTCGCGCTGCAGGCCGCGCACATTGTCCACCTTGGACACCAGCGAGCTGAACCACGCCACCTGGTGGCCGTAGCGCACGCTCTGGCGCGCCATGGTGGCCAGGAAGTATTCCTCGCCGCCGTCACACCACAGCTCGTGGTGCTTGCCGCCGAAGTTCAGCTCGACATTGGCCATGCGCTGGCCGGTGAGGTTGGCCACCTTGCGCCGCGCCGCCGCCTCCGCCTCCTGCGACGAACCGTGGAACGGCGGGTTGCAGATGGTCAGGTCGAAGCGGTCGTCGCGCTTGATGATGCCGTCGAACACGTCGGCCGGATTGGTCTGCTGCCGCAGCTTGAGGCCACTCTTCAGCTGCGGGTTGGCATCCACCAGCAAGCGTGCCATGCGCAGCGCGTCCGGGTCGATGTCGCTGCCGACAAAGCGCCAGCCGTACACGCTGCGGCCGATGATCGGGTAGATGCAGTTGGCGCCCACGCCCACGTCCAGCACGGTGACGCGCTTGGGGATGGTGCCCTTGTTGCTCTTGGCCAGCAGGTCGGCAGCGTGGTGCAGGTAGTCGGCACGGCCTGGTACCGGCGGGCACAGGTAGCCCGGCGGAATATCCCAGAACAGTACGCCGTAGTGGTGCATCAGCAGCGCGCGGTTGAGCGCCTTCACCGCCGCCGGGTTGTGGAAATCCACGGTTTCGATGCCGTGTTCGTTGTGGCGCACAAACTCGGCCAGCTCCGGATTGACCGCGATCAGCGCGGCAAAATCGTAGGGGTTGCGATGGGCGCTGCGAAAGTGCAGGCCGGGTTTGCTGTCGGAAGTAGAAGAAGTTGTCATGGCACGTACCGCAAAATCAATCGGCGGATTGTACGGACTTATTGCCCGGCCTGCAGGACTGCGGCCAACCTTGTGCCCGCGTTGGGCGGCAAACCGCCGCCCGCCGGCTCAGGCGCCGTGCTGGCCGGGGCTGCCCGGCTGGTATTTGTGCCACACCCGGCGCATGTCGCGCGCCGAGGCAAAACCGGCGCCTTCCGCCGCGCGCTCCACGCTGCTGCCCTGCTGCAGCAGCTGACGCACCACGGCAATGCGCAGCCGCTGCTGGTATTCGACGATGCCGACCCCGGCCTGCTCGCGGAACAGCCGGGTCAGGTGGCGCGGACTCAGATGCACGCGCTCGGCCAGGGTTTCCACCGCCCAGCGCTGTTCCGGCCCGCGCGCGATCAGGTCCTGTGCGCGGTGCACCGCCGGGTGCAGGTGGTTGCGGAACGCCAGCCACGGTGACAGCTGCGGATCGTCGCCGGCACGGCGCGCGTACAGCACCATGCGCCGCGCCACCCGCCCGGCGATGTCGGCGCCGGCGTGACGCTCGATCAGCGCCAGCGCCAGATCCATGCCGGTGGTGATGCCGGCCGAGGTGGCGATGTTGCCGTCCTCGACGAAGATGCGGTTGTCCAGCACCCGCGCCGCCGGCGCGGCGGCGGCCAACTTGGGCACGATGCTGTGATGGGTGGTGCAGGCGCGGCCGTCCAGCAGCCCGGCCATGCCGGCCAGCAAGGCACCGGAGCAGATGGTGGCCAGCTGCACCTCAGCCGTGATGTGCTGCCGCAGCCACGCCACCAGCTGCTGCGCCTCTGGCGTGGCGTAATCGGCATCCTCGTCCACCGTGCCGCACAGCAGCACCAGGCTGCCGGCGGCCAGCGCGTCCGGCAGCGGGTCGATCAGCGAGGCCAGCCCCAGCGAGCTGACACACTCGCGCGCCGGCCCCGCCACGTGCAGGCGGAACGGCGCGCCCTCGTCGATGGCCATGCGCAGCGCCTCGGCCGGGCCGACGAAATCCAGCGCCAGGTAGCGCGGGGTAAGCAAAAACCAGATATCCATGTCGTGTGCTGCCTACAGCTCGCCCAGCTTGATGTCCGGCGTGTAGTCGCCGGCCACTTCCTTGACGATGGCCTGGCCAGCGATCACCCGCTCGCCGTTGAAGGTCAGCGTCGGCTGGCCGTGCAGCTGCCAGCCGCGGTTCAGCGCCTCGGTCACGCGGTGGCAGAAGGCGGAATCGTCCGGGCCGGTCAGCAGGCGGTACAGCTTCATTGGGTAATGCTCCTGTAGTGGCGCGCCGGTTACAGCATGGCACGGTAAACGATGAAACCGGTATCGCGTGCCAGCTGCTCGTACAGCCGGCGCGCGGCGGAGTTGTCCTGATGGGTGTGCCAGTACACGCTAGGGCAGCCTTGCGCGCGGGCGGCGTCTGCCACTGCCGCGATCAACGCCCTGGCCACTCCCTGCCCGCGGGCGGCAGGCGCGGTGAACAGGTCCTGCAGATAGCAGGCGTAGTGCGGCAGCAGCGTGTTGCGCAGGTAGATCGCGTGCGCCAGCCCGACCAGCTGGCCATCCTGCTCCGCCAGCCACAGCTGCATCGGCTCGGCATCGTCCAGCAGCCGCTGCCAGGTCAGCTGCAGCTGCGCCTCCGGCAAGGCGCTGTCGCCGTGGCGGCCATAGAAGGCGTTATAGCCCGCCCACAGTTCACACCACGCTGGGTAATCCGCGGCCGTCGCCGCGCGGATGTGCAGCGCCATCACAGTTGCCCCGCCACCGCCGGACGGCGCAAACGCGCCAGCAGCCGCGGCCCGAACACGTTCACCGCCAGCCCGGCCAGCAGCACCGCGCCGCCGGCCAGCTGCCAGAAGCTCAGCCGCTCGCCCAGCACCAGCGCCGAGGACAGCACGCCGAAAAACGGCACCAGCAGCGAATACGGCGCCACCACGTTGGCCGCATGCCGCGCCAGCAGCTTGCTCCACTGGCCGTAGCCGAACAGGGTGGCGATCAGCGCCAGATAGGCCACCGCGAACAGGCTCTTGCCGCTCAGCACCAGACTCCAGTCGATCTGCGCCGACTCGAACCGCGCCGACAGCACGAAGAACGGCAGCACCGGCGTCAGGCTGCTCCACACCACCAGCCCCAGCATGTCCGGCTTATAGCCGGCCGCCACGATGCGCCGCACCACCACATTGGAAAACGCCCAGCTCAGCGCCCCGCACAGGGTCAGCAGGAAGCCGGCCAGCGGCAGGCCGGCGGCGCCCAGGCCGCCGATCAGATACAGCCCGACGCTGCCGATCAGCAGGCCGGACAATTGCCAGCGGGTAAAGCCTTCGCGCAGCCACAGCAGGCTGATCAGCAGGGTAAAGAACGCCTGCGACTGCAGCACAATGGAGGCGAGGCCGGCCGGCATGCCCAGCTTGATGGCGGTAAACAGGCAGGCGAACTGCCCCAGTCCGACGCTGATGCCGTACAGCGCCAGCCAGCGCCACGGCAGCGCCGGACGGCGCACGAACAACAGGCCGATGGCGGCGGCGGCGCTGAAGCGCAGCGCCCCCAGCAGGAACGGCGGCACGCCGGCCACGCCCCACTTGATCACCACGAAATTGAAGCCCCATACCGCCACGATGGCGAGGGCGATCAGACGGTCTTGCCAGTTCATGGCGTGCGCTCCCGTTTTTGCATGCAAAATTTGGCAGAACGCGCCGGCACTGCGCGCCCCAGCCTGGGCCACTACCTTACCCCGCTCATGCCAGCGGCAACAGCAACAGTGTGTTCACGAATGCGCGGTTACAGCTGGCGTGGCTTGTAGACACGCTGACTGCTGGCCGGGTTGGCCGCCAGTTTCGCACCGACCCGCCGTGGCCGCGGCAGCAGTTCGCCGCCGCAATTGGGGCAGACCTGTTGCATCGCCGTCGCGCAATCGCGACAAAAGGTGCATTCAAAACTGCAGATCAGCGCGTCGGCGCTGTCGCCGGGCAGATCGCGGTCACAGGTTTCACAACCAGGGCGCAAAGTCAGCATGTTTGGCTCCTCGGTCTGGCGGCACGGGCGAAAGCGGCCATCCACCAGCCGGATGTGGGTTGGGTGATAGCGCCATTGTGGCGCAAGCGTACTCGCGGCACGAGGCAGTATCCGGTCGAGCTGCGGACCGATCACGCCATGGCCACCCGGCGCGGCCGGCTGTAAGCGGCATGATACAAAGCCGACAAGCACGCGATATGGCCGGCTGCAACACTGCAGGCTGACGGCAACACAATCCCCTGTACGGAGCCCAACACATGCCACACCCTACCCTGCGCCGCAGCCTGCTCGCCCTGTGCGCCTGCCTGCTGGCCGCCAGCGCCCTCGCCGCCCAGCCACTGCCGCCGAACGGCGCCCCCGCCTGCCAGCCGCCGCATGCCGACGGCCACGCCCGTGCTGAGCCGGGATCGCTGGAGCCGTTACTGCCGCAGCTGCAACTGAACGCGCGCCAGGAAGTGCTGTGGCAACAGGCCGAAACCGCCCGCCTGGCGCGCATGGTGGCCCAGCGCCGCGCCGCGCAGCTGGCGCAGGCCGCGCTGCGTGATAATCTGGCCAACGCCAAAGTGCCACTGAGCGTGGCGCTGCGCGATGCGCAGCCGGCGGCAAAGGACAGCCCGTTCACCGGCGCCGAGTGGGTCAGCTTCTTTGACAGCCTGTCGGCGCAACAGGCCGCCCAGGTGCGACAATACCTGCTGGCGCAATCCGGTGATAACATGCCGCCCGCATTGCCCGGCCTGCCGCGCGAAGGTGCCATGCCCAAACCGTGAGGCCGGGTAGCGGCGGCCTTGCGGCCAACCGCGGTGCCCCTGCAGCCCCTTCCCCAGCCACGGAACCCCCTATGTCTGCCCAAGCCATACGCCTGCTCATTGTCGATGACGATCCGGATATCCGCAGCCTGCTCGCCGATTACCTGCGCGGCTACGCCATGCTCTGCACCACGGTGGCAGACGGCGCCGCCATGCAGGACATGCTGGCGCGCGATAGCTTCGACCTGATCATTCTCGACCTGATGCTGCCCGGCGAGGACGGCCTGGCGCTGTGCCGCCAGATTCGCCGCCAGGGCGACACGCCCATCATCATGCTGACCGCGCGCGGCGAAGCGGCCGACCGCGTGGTGGGGCTGGAGCTGGGCGCCGACGACTACGTGGTGAAGCCGTTCGACCCGCGCGAGCTGGTAGCGCGCATCCATACCATCCTGCGCCGCAGCAAGCGCCAGCAGCAGCCGCTGGAAGTGCAGGAAGTGCGCTTTGCCGGCTGGACGCTGCACCACATCAAGCGCGAGATCACCACCCCGGAACAGGTGCTGATCCCGCTGTCGCATGCCGAATACCGGCTGCTGTGCGTGTTTCTGGAGCGCCCGCAGCGCGTGCTCAGCCGCGAACAGCTGCTGGACGCCGCCCGTGGCCGCGCCATCGAGGCGTTTGATCGCAGCATCGACCTGTTGGTGTCGCGCCTGCGCCAGAAGCTGGGCGACGACCCGAAATCGCCGCGGCTGCTGAAAACCGTGCGCGGCGAAGGCTATCTGTTCGACTGCAAAGTGGAATGACAGGACCCGCCTGATGAAACGTCTGCTACGGCTGTTTCCCGATACCGTGTTCACCCGCCTGTTCGGCCTGGTGGTGGCGGTACTGGTCACCTCCCACCTGGTGATGACCAGCCTGTTCCTGTTCTTCGGGCCGCACCAGCCGCCCGGCCCGCCGGTAGCCAGCAGCCAGCCGCCGCGCAGCAGCCTGCGGCCAACCTTGCCGGGCAGCGCGCCGCTGCTGCGCCCGCCGCCGCCACGGGAAAACCGCCCGCACTTCCCGCCGGAATTCTGGCTGGCGCAGCTGGTCACCCTGGCCATCATCAGCCTGCTGGCCTGGTACGGCGCACGCCGGCTGGCGCGCCCGATCCAGCAACTGACCCATGCGGCGGCGCTGCTGGGCGACAACCTGCAGGCGCCGCCGGTGGAAGAAGCCGGGCCGGCGGAAACCCGCCAGGCCGCCCGACTGTTCAACCACATGCAGGACAAGCTGCGCCAGCAGATGGCCGAGCGCAGCCGCTTTCTGGCCGCGGTGTCGCACGACCTGCGCACGCCGCTGACCCGCATCCGCCTGCGCAGCGCGCAGCTGGAAGACGCCACGCTGCAGGCCAAGCTGGGCAAGGATATCGACGACATGGCCGCCATGCTGGACGCCACCCTGGCCTACCTGCGCGACGATGCCAAGGAAGAAGCCTGGCAATGGCTGAACGTCACCGCGCTGGTACAGGCGATGGCGGAAGACGCCGAGGAACAGGGCTACCACGTCAGCACCAGCGGCCATGCCGACCGGCTGTACACCCTGCCCGCCAGCCTGCGCCGCTGCCTGGAAAACCTGCTGGAAAACGCCATGCGCTATGGCGGCGGCGAGGCGGAAATCAGCCTGCTGTGCGCCGCCGGCCAGCTGCGCATCGACATCCACGACCACGGCCCGGGCATTGCGGAAGCGCAGCTGGAAACCGTGTTCGAACCGTTTGTGCGGCTGGAAGAGTCGCGCAATCGCCACACCGGCGGCACCGGCCTGGGGCTGTCGATCGCCCGCGACGCCGCGCGGCGCATGGGCGGCAAGCTGACGCTGTTCAATGCCGCGGAAGGCGGCCTCACCGCCCGGCTGGAGCTGCCACTGGATACTGCCGCCGCTTTGTATCAAGCCTGATACCAACTCCATACATGCAGTAGACATGACGCCTACACACTGGCAACACCCCGCCATACCGGCGGCCGGACCAGTGTGCCCGCCCTGCGGGCGTAAGGAGAATCGTCATGACAAGTGCCATCAGCAGTTACGGCGGCTATCCGCCGGCGACGCAGGCCGCCTACGGCAGCCGCCCGCGCAAACCGGATGCCAGCGAGTTGGCCGCCGACCTGTTCAGCGCGCTGGACACCCAGCAGCAGGGCTATCTGCAGGCCAGCGACTTCGACAGCGCCATCAGCGCGCTGAACGGCAGCAGCAGTAGCAGCGACAGCACCGCCAGCGACCTGTTTGCCGCGCTGGACAGCGATAGCGACGGCAAGGTTACCCAGGACGAGCTGACCACCCGCCTGCAGGAGCTGCAGTCGCAGCTGGACAGCCAGTTCAACGCCATGCGCACCCAGGGCATGGGCGGCATGGCGGCCATGGGTGGCATGGGCGGCATGCCGCCACCACCGCCGCGCGGCAACGATGCCGGGCTGGACCAGGATCAGCTCACCACCATGGCCAGCGATGCCAGCGCCAGCGGCGACAGCACCGCGGCGGCACGCTTTTCCAGCCTGGCGGCCAACTTCGACGCCGCCGACAGCAATGGCGATGGCAAGGTGAGCTTTCAGGAAAGCATCGCCTACGAGCAGTCGCAGAGCACCAGCAGCGACAGCGCTAGCGCCACGGCCAGCGCCGACAACAGCAGCGACAGCACCCAGAACGCCCGCGTGCTGCACCGGCTGATGGAAATGCTGCGCGCCTACGACAGCAACGACAACGACAGCGGCAGCCAGCTGCTCAGTACCGCGGTGTAAACGCCGCCGGTGCCTGCGGGTGATCGGGCAGGAACAGCTCGGCCAGCATGCAGCGCACGCCGCCGCCGCCCAGCGTCTCGATCACCGGAATGGCCGGCCGCAGCAGCCGGCCATGTACCGCCAGCCGGGTGCGCTGCGCGTCGTCCAGCGCGTCATGCGCCCGCTGCGACAGCACCAGCAGCGGCTCGCCGGCGGCGTTGTGCAGCGCCAGCATATTGCCGGCCAGCGCCACCACCTGCTGGCGGCTGATGGCGATGACCTCCTTGCCGTCAGCCTGCAGTTGCCGCTGCAGCTGCTCGCGCTCCTCGGCATCCTCCACCGCCTGCAGGCACACCACCGCCCAGTCCGGGCCGACGCACAGCAGCACATTGCTGTGGTAGATCGGCCGGCCGGCGGCATCGGTGGCGGTAAACGCCGTCAGCTGGTAATCGATGCGGCGGGCAAACTGCTGCAGCTCATCACGGTGGGTGCGGCTGGACAGTGCGGCGTAGATGCGGCGGTTGGCGCGGTCCAGCACCATGCTGCCGGTGCCTTCCAGGTAGCGCCCGTGCTGCTCGGCCGGCGACAGGTCCACCAGCTTGCGCACCGCAAAGCTGCCGCGCAGCCAGGCCACGATGTCCACCCGGCGCTCCAGCCGGCGGTTGGCGCCTTCCATCGGGTACAGGTACAGGCTGCCGTCGGCGTGGGTGGAGAACCAGTTGTTGGGAAAGATCGAATCCGGCGTGTGCGGCTCCGGGGTGTCGTCGAACACATGCACCGTCACGCCGTTGGCGCGCAGCAACGCCACATAGGCATCGAACTCGGCCAGCGCCGCCGCCTGCGCGGCCCCGGCGTCCAGCGTGGCCTGCTGGTAGGCATTGCTGGCGGCGGTATCCGGGTTGAAGCCGAAACGGCAGGGACGGACCATCAGGACGCGGGAGGTGGTTTGCATGACGTGGGGGGCAACGTTGGCCGGGTGGTGAACATGAGTGGATTGTGCAAAAGGTGTCGCATTGATAAACGACGAATCGGGTGCGCTTGACGCACACTTGCCGTCGTTATCATTTCCTGCCGCAGCGGTTTCTGCTGCCGATGCCATGCAACTGGACCGTATCGACCTGCAAATCCTCGACATCCTGCGCCGGGAGGGCCGCATCACCTATCAGGCGCTGTCCGAGCAGGTGCATCTGACCGCCCGCCCCTGCCAGGAACGGGTGCGCAAACTGGAGCAGGCCGGCTATATCCGCGGCTATCACGCCGACGTGGCGCTGCCGCAGCAGGAAGGGGTGGTGGTGCTGGCGCAGCTGGCGCTGGGCGACAAGCTGGGGCGCAGCGCGCAGCTGGCATTCGAGCACACCATGCGCGACTGCGACGAGGTGGAGGATTGCTGGCTGGTGAGCGGCGAGTTCGACTACCAGCTGCGGGTGCGCTGCCGCGATCTGGCGCACTTTCGCGAGCTGTCCGGCAGCTGGCTGGACGATGCCCGCTTCCGCATTGCGCGCATCGTCAGCAGCCCGCAGCTGCAGCAGATCAAGCTGGGGCGGCGCTGAGCGGCGAGCGCCGGCGCTTGCCGTCCGGGCCATGCAAAACGCCCGCCCCGTAACACGGGCGGGCGTTGTGTTTGTTGCGGCCAACGTTGGCCGCCAGCGCTGGCTTAGCCGGCGTTGACCGGGATCTTGCCGATCTTCACCCGCCATTCGGCCGGGCCGGTGTTGTGCACCGAGGTGCCACAGGAGTCCACCGCCACGGTTACCGGCATGTCCTGCACTTCGAACTCGTAGATGGCTTCCATGCCCAAGTCTTCGAAGCCGACCACTTTCGACGCCTTGATCGCCTTGGACACCAGGTAGGCAGAGCCGCCCACCGCCATCAGGTACACCGCCTTGTTGTCCTTGATGGCGTCGATGGCGATCTGGCCGCGCTCGGCCTTGCCGATCATGCCCAACAGACCGGTCTGTTCCAGCATCTGGCGAGTGAACTTGTCCATGCGGGTGGCGGTGGTGGGACCAGCCGGGCCGACCACTTCGTCACGCACCGGATCCACCGGGCCGACGTAGTAGATGAAGCGGTTGGTGAAGTCCACCGGCAGCTTCTCGCCCTTGTTCAGCATGTCGATCATGCGCTTGTGCGCGGCATCGCGGCCGGTGAGGATCTTGCCGTTGAGCAGCAGCACGTCGCCCGGCTGCCAGCTGGCCACTTCTGCCGGGGTGATGTTGTCCAGGTCCACGCGCTTGCCGTTGGAGCTGTCATAGGTGATTTCCGGCCAGTCTTCCAGCTTCGGCGCTTCCAGCTTGGCCGGGCCGTTGCCGTCCAGGTGGAAATGCACGTGACGGGTGGCAGCGCAGTTCGGGATCATCGCTACCGGCAGGCTGGCGGCGTGGGTCGGATAATCCAGAATCTTCACGTCCAGTACGGTGGTGAGGCCGCCCAGGCCCTGCGCGCCGATGCCCAGCGCATTCACCTTCTCGAAGATTTCCAGGCGCAGCGCTTCCACGCGGCTCAGCTCTTCGCCCTTGGCGGCTTTCGCCTTCAGCTCGTGGATGTCGACGTGATCCATCAGCGACTCTTTCGCCAGCAGCATGGCCTTTTCCGGCGTGCCGCCGATGCCGATGCCGAGGATGCCCGGCGGACACCAGCCGGCGCCCATGGTCGGCACGGTCTTGATCACCCAGTCGACGATGCTGTCGGACGGGTTCAGCGCGTAGAACTTGGATTTGTTCTCCGAGCCGCCGCCCTTGGCGGCACAGATCACTTCCACGCCGTCGCCTTCCACGATCTCGAAGTGCACCACCGCCGGGGTGTTGTCCTTGGAGTTCTTGCGCAGGCCGGCCGGATCCAGCAGCACCGAGGCGCGCAGCTTGTTGTCCGGGTTCAGGTAGGCGCGACGCACGCCTTCGTTGACCATCTCCTGCACGCTCAGGGTGCTGTCCCACTGCACTTTCATGCCCACTTTCAGGAACACCACGGCAATGCCGGTATCCTGGCAGATCGGGCGGTGGCCTTCGGCGCACATGCGGCTGTTGATCAGGATCTGCGCCATGGCGTCCTTGGCCGCCGGGCTTTCTTCGTGCAGATACGCCTGGTACAGCGCGTCGATGTAGTCTTTCGGGTGGTAGTAACTGATGTACTGGAAGGCATCAGCGATGCTCTGGATGAAGTCTTCCTGACGGATGATGGTCATTGTTGCGATCTCCAGCGTGGGGCTGTTTCGGGTTAGCCCGCCCATTTTAGGCAGTTACGCTGCACTGCGCCATCGTCGGCGACTTGTCAGCCGGCAGGCGCGCGCGCATGCTGCGGCTTTTATTGCCATACGGATACCGCACGGCATGCGCTCCGCCCTGCTCCTGCTGCTGTCCTGCCTACCCATGGCCGCCCAGGCCGCCAGGCTGCTGGCGGTCACCACCGACTTTCCGCCGTTCCAGAGCGCCAGCCCGCAACCGTGGGGCCTGGCGCTGCAGACCGCGCAGGCGCTGGCGCAGCGCAATGGCGATACGCTGGATATCCGCTTCCTGCCGTGGCCGCGCGCCTATCAGATCGCGGAAAGCACGCCCGATACGCTGATTTTCTGCCTGGCGCGCACCCCGGAGCGCGAGGCGCGCTACGGCTGGATCGGCCAGATCGCGCACAATGATGTGGTGCTGTGGCGGCTGCGCAGCCGGCCGGAGGTGAACCCACATACGCTGGCCGACGCGCGGCGCTGGCAGCTGGGCGTCACCGCACAGGACGTGAAGGCGCGCTACCTGCTGCAGCAGGGCTTTGTGATTGGCAGCAATCTGCAGGAAAGCAGCGACGACGGCAGCAATATCCGCAAGCTGCTGGCCGGACGTATCGACCTGCTGCCGTTTTCCAGCAGCACCGCCCTGCATTACCAGCTGCGGGAAGCCGGCCTGGCGCCGGATAGCTTGCAACCGGCACTGGCGCTGCCGGCACTGTCCGGCCAGCTGTATCTGGCCTTCAGCCCGGGCAGCAATCGCGCCCGGCTGACGCGCTATGTCGCACAGTTCCACCGGCTGCAGCAGCAGAAGTTTCTGCCGCGGCTGCGCCAGCAGCTGCAATTGCCGCCGGAAGCGCCGGGGCAGCCCTGAGCCCCGGCCGTGCGCGGCGGCCAACGTTGGCCGCAATAATGCAAAAAGCCAGCGGCAACGGCACGCTGGCTTGTGGCAACACGGTGCGCCGCGTCAGGCTTTCTTCACGAACTCCGATTTCAGGCCCATGGCGCCGATGCCGTCGATCTTGCAGTCGATGTCGTGGTCGCCGTCCACCAGGCGGATGTTCTTCACCTTGGTGCCCACCTTCACCACCAGCGACGAACCTTTCACTTTCAGGTCCTTGATCACGGTAACGCTGTCGCCGTCCTGCAGCACATTGCCGTTGGCATCGCGCACCACGCGCGCGGCTTCGGTTTCTTCGACGGCGGTTTGCGGCCACTCGTGCGCGCATTCCGGGCACACGTAGTTGCTACCGTCCTCGTAGGTGAATTCGGAATGACATTGCGGGCAATTGGGCAGCTGGCTCATACGGGACCTTGTAGCAAGTGGCGGGCGCCGGCAACGTTGGCCGCAGGCGTCCGCACAAAGAAAGCGCGCATTATGCGCCAGCGGACGGGGTAGAGACCAGTCCCCCTACTGGCGCAGGGGTCTAGCCGGCACCGCCGCTACGCCTCCGGCGCGGCCGTGCGCTTGCGTTGCAGATAGGGCGCCACCGCGTCGCTGGGCAATGGCCGCGCTTCCAGGAAGCCCTGCATCTCGTCGCAATGGTTGGCCAGCAGCCAGGCACGCTGCGCCTCGGTTTCCACCCCTTCGGCCACGGTGTTGCAGCCCAGGTTCTGCGCCAGGGTGATGATGGTACGCGCCACCGCCCGCCCTTCTTCGCGGTCCAGGTTGCGCACGAAGGCCAGGTCGATCTTCAGCACCGACACCGGCAGCTGCTGCAGGTAGGCCAGCGAGGAATAACCGGTGCCGAAGTCGTCCAGCGCGATATAGGCGCCCAGCGCGCGCAGCCGGTGCAGCACCGGCAATGCCCACTCCAGGTTTTCCATCGCCGCGGTTTCGGTGATTTCCAGCTCCAGCTGCGCCGGGCTGATACCGTGGCGGGCGCAGCTTTGCAGCAGAAAGTCCTGCAGCCCGGGGTCGCTGAGCTGGCGGGTGGACAGGTTGATGGCCAGGCGGCCAACGTCAATGCCCGCGTGCTGCCACTGCGCCAGCTGCGCCAGCGCGTGGTCGAAGATCCAGCGCCCCAGCTCCAGGATGAAGCCGGTTTCCTCCGCCACCGGGATGAACTCGCCCGGGCTGATGTTGCCCGCCGGCGTCTGCCAGCGCAGCAGTACCTCGAAGCCAGCCACCTGGCCGTCGTCCAGCGCGATGCGCGGCTGGTAGACCAGAAAGAACTCGTGCTGCTGCAGGCCATTGCTCAGCTGACTGGCCAGTTCCAGCCAGCGCCGGGTTTGCGCCGGCTGCACCGAATTGAACGCCTTCACCCCGTGCTGGCCACTGCGCTTGGCCGCCGCCATCGCCAGCTCGGCGTACTGCAGCAGCAGGTCCGGCTGCTGGCTGTCCTGCGGAAAGCGGCAGTAACCGGCCGTGGCGCTGGCTTGCAGCCGCACCTCGCCGCTGAGCAGGAACGGGTGGCTGAACGCGCCCAGCAGCACATCGGCCCGCGTCTCGACCGCGGCGTTGCCGGCCATGATCACGGCAAAGCTGTCGCCCTGCAGCCGGGTGATTTCCTCGCCCGGCAACAACAGGCCCTGCAGCCGCCGGCTGCTGGCCACCAGCACTTCATCGCCGACGCGATGGCCGAACACCTGGTTGATGCGCCCCAGCGCATCGATGTTCAGCACCAGCAAGGCGCCCAGCCCCGGCTGTTTCACCGCCAGCGCCAGCCGCTCCAGCGTGGCGCGGCGGTTGGGCAGCGCCGTCAGCTCGTCGTGGTCGGCCAGCCATTGCAGCTGCAGGTTCTGCTGCACCTCGGCGCTGACATCGCTGACAAACGCCAGGGTGTGCTGCCGCCCGCCCCACTGCAGCGGCGCCAGCGCCACATTGACGTAAAAGCGGCTGCCATCGCGGCGCAGCGCCTGCAGCCCCTGCCGCTCGCTCATGCGCCGCACCTGCGGCGCGGCGTGGTAGGCCACGCGGTGGCGCAGGTGCGCGGCGCGCAGATCGTGCCCGACCAGCTCGTCGACGGTCAGGCCGTCCAGCGAACCGGGCACGGCGCGGAACATGTTTTCCGCGGCGTGGTTGCTGCTGCTGATCAGCCCCGCGGCATCCACCACCAGAATGCCCAGCGGCGCCCCGGCCACCAGCGCGTTGAGCCGCCCCAGCGCATCCTCGTGCGCCGCCTTCTCGATAGTCAGTTGCTGATACGGCTGCAACAGCCGGGCCTCGATCACCCCGCGCAGGAAAAACGCCTGGCCGACCACCTTGAACACGTGGCCCAGGCCGTTGGCCAGATCATCCACCAGCAGGTAAAAGCAGAAAAACAGCTCGCCAAACGCCAGCACCAGCAAACCTGCGGCCAACCATTGCCCGGCCAGGATGCTCAGCCCGGCGCGATAGATGCGCCAGGCCAGCAGCAGATAGCTGCCCACCAGCAGCCACTCCAGCGCCACCTTCAGCGGCGTCAGCCCCTGCCCCGGCACAAACAGCAGCGGCAGGGCATCGTGATAGCCCACCCCCAGCACCGCAAACAGCAGCCCGTACAGCAGTAGCAACGGCGCGGCGCTGCGCTGATGGCGCTCCGGCAACAGCATGAACAGCATCGCCAGCGCCACGCTACTGCGCGCGCCCAGCCACAGCACGATGGCCTTGTGCGGCGTATTCGTCCCCAGAAAAGCCGGCAATACCGGGTAGGACACCGCATGCAGAATATCCAGCCCGGCCACCACCATGAAACCGATGGCCAGTACCCGCAGCCGGCGGCTGCTGTCGGTCTTGAACCAGGACATCACCGCCACCAGCAGGCTCATGGCGATGGACAGCATCTCCAGCAGGGTGTGCAGCGCCGCGTAATCCGGCAACCGCAGCCAGCCCGGAAACACCAGCTGCAGCAGCAGCAGGCCGCTGATCAGCGCACACAGCATCGCCGCCAGCTGCAGCGGCGGCAGCCTGGTCGCAGCAGTCGCGGCGGGCGGGGGCATGGCGGGCAGTTGGATCATGGCAGGGCAGTTCCGCGACTAAGTGTGGAATCGGAAAAATACGCAACTGGCAGCCAGCGGATGGCGGCGGCAGCAACGCAGTTTATCTGGCGCAGCAAGTCTGTCGATTTTAATAAGAAATGCTGTTTCATTACAGCGATCATGCAACAGTTATAAGCAATGACGCGCGATTGGGAAATCCCGCTATGCCGGAGCCGGCCAAACGATCATGCGCAGGCTATCTTATTTCTTTTACATAAAGAGCCGCCGTAAAACCCACCGTCATTATCAATGACAAATAATTTTAAATTTATTCAAGCGGTTAAATAACCACGGCTAAATTTTACAAACTGCCATTCGCCGCAATTCAATCAACATAAGCAATAACGCATGCGAATTTAATTAATCGCAGCTTAGCGCTTGCTAATTAAATCACTGTTAACGTAAAAATAAAAACTAGCCGCCTTTGCCCCCTGGAGACGTCCATGAAAATTTCCCAGCGTCTGATTCTGCTGATCTCGGTCGCCATCGCCGGCCTGCTGCTGCTGGCCGGCACCACCTTCCTGCAGTTGAATCGCCTGTACCTGGAGCTGGAGAACATCGGCGACAACGTGCTGCCCAGCGTGAAGATACTCGGCAGTTTCAACCAGGAATTACTGGAAGAACGTAACTCGCTGCTGGCGCATATCGTCGCCACCGACGCCGCCAGCAAGCCGGGCATCGAGCAATCGCTGCACCAGCACCGCGACGCCATCGGCAAAGCGCTGCAGGCCTACGCGCCGATGGTGGTCAGCGACAAGGACGGCGCCTACCTGAAGCAACTGGAAGCCGGGGTGGCAGAGCTGGACAAGCTGTATGCGCCGGCGCTGGCCGCCTCCACTGCCGGCCAGACCGAAGAAGCGATACGCCAGGCCAATGCCATGCGCGAACGTTTCATTGCCATCCAGGCTATCGCCAAGGAACACCTCGACTACAACCAGCAGCTGGCGGATGACGCCAAGGCGCAGGCGCAGTCGGTCAGCAGCCATGCCCGCCTGATTGCCGCCGCGGTCGCCCTGCTGTCCATCGCCCTGCTCGCCATCCTCGGCCTGCTGACCTACCGCCAGATCGTCGGCAGCGTGCAGCGCGGCCAGGCCAGCATCCAGCAGTTGGCCGCATCGCTGGATTTCACTACCCGCTGCGAGGTGAAGGGCAAGGACGAGATCGCCCAGATGCTGGCCGCCTTCAACCAGCTGATCGAAAAACTGCAGGGCAGCCTGCGCACGGTGATCACCGCCTCGCGCGATGTGTCGCAGTCGGCCACCGAGCTGGCCGGCTCGGCCAAGCAGGTGGCGGCCGGCTCCAATGCGCAGAGTGAGTCCGCCTCTACCATGGCCGCCGCGCTGGAACAAATCACCGTCAGCATCAACCACGTGGCCGACCGCACCCAGGAGGCCAACGCCCTGGCGCAGGACACCGGCAGCCGCGCCCAGAGCGGCGCCGTGGTAATCACCGGCACCAGCCAGTCGATCGAAAGCATTGCCGGCGCGGTGGAGCATGCCGCCAGCGAGATGAGCCAGCTGTCCGAGCGCACCCGCCAGATCGCCGTGGTGGTGAACGTGATCAAGGATGTCGCCGACCAGACCAACCTGCTGGCGCTGAACGCCGCCATCGAGGCCGCCCGCGCCGGCGAAATGGGCCGCGGCTTTGCCGTGGTGGCCGATGAAGTGCGCAAGCTGGCCGAGCGCACCGCGCAGTCCACCCAGGAAATCGCCGCCATCATCGGCGCCATCCAGACGGTGTCGGAAAGCGCCGCCGAGCGCATGCAGGGCGTGGTGCACAACGTGGAAAGCGGCGTGGACGAAGCCGGCAAGGCGCGCGGCGCCATCCAGCAGATTTCCGAAGTGGCCGAGCAGAGCCGCCACCTGGTGGGCGAAATCAGCCACGCCATCCGCGAACAGGGCACCGCGGCCAACAGCATCGCCAGCCAGGTGGAAACCGTGGCGCAAATGGCGGAAGAAAACTCCGCCGCCGCCTCGCACGTTACCGCGCTGGCCAGCCGGCTACAGAATCTGTCGCACGCGATGGAAAGCGAAGTCGCGGTTTACCGGGTGTAAGCGGCGGCGCGGGCCGCGGCCAGTACCGGAAAACAACACGGCACCGGCTGCCGGCGCAACATTACATGCTGCGCTGCTGCGCCACACCAAAGGCAGCCTTACTGGCTGCCTTTTTTATATTGCTGCCCCGGCAAACAGATAAGACCAGCGGCATGTACGGGCCCCGCTGGCTGCGGCCAACCTTGCCGGTGAGCAGGCGCCGCCAACAAGGCCTCGCTGCCAACCGGCAACGGCAGGACATTAGTCCGCCTGAGCGGCGCAACGCCGGAGCCGCCATTTTGTGAGCGGGGCCAAGCCGGCAAGGTTGGCCGCAGCGATAGGCAATCGCACGCGGCCAGGCGCACCGAGGCTGGCCGCCATCCCGCTTACGGCAACGCCAGCAGGCTGCCCAGCAGCACGCCGTCACGGACGATCACCCGGCCGTGGCGGATCAGCGTGCGCTGCGGCGGGCGCAGCGCGATAGCCTCGCCCACCGTCTGCACCGGCAGCAGCAGGAAGTTGGCCGGCTTGCCCTCTGCCAGCCCGTAGTCGGCGTGGCCCATGGCGCGGGCGCCGTTGACGGTGCCGGCGTCGAACGCCGCCCGCAGCCCTTCGTCGGTGCGCTCGTAGAAGCGGTAGGCCTGCAGCATCACCCGCTCCAGCATGTCGCCGTTGCCCATCGGCGACCAGGCGTCACGGATGCCGTCCGAACCCAGGCACACCGTCACCCCCGCCGCCGTCAGCTCGGCAAACGGCGGCACCCCGATGTCCGCCGGCGCGGTGGTGACGGTGCTGATGCCGTTTGCGGCCAACCTTGCCGCCAGCGGCGCCACTTTCGCCCACGGCAACATGCCCAGGCAGAAGGCGTGGCTGAGCATCACCCGCCCCTGCCGCCGGTACTGCTCGGTAAAGTCGCAGATGCGCGCGATCTGCCACAGCCCCAGCTCGCCACCGTCGTGCAGGTGGATGTCGACGCCGCGGTCGAACTCGGCGGCCAGTTCGAACACCTGCGTCAGCTGCGCAATCGGATCACCGTCGATGCCGCACGGGTCCAGCCCGCCCACCACCTCCACCCCGGCTTCCAGCGCCTGGCGCATCAGCGCGGCGGCGCCGGGGCGGGTCACGAGGCCAGCCTGCGGGAAGGTGACCAGCTCGATGTCGACCAGCCCGGCGTAACGTTCGCGCAGCGCCAGCATGGCGTCGATATGCGACCAGCCCAGCTCCGGGTCGGCGTCCACGTGGCAGCGCAGCAGCTGGGTGCCCTGCGCGATGCAGTGCTCCAGTAGCGCGCCAGCGCGCGCGGCGATCGGCACCGTCTGCTCGCGCAGGATACGGCGCTCGTTGTCGATGCGTGCGCGCAGGTTGTCGGCGGCGCTGTGCGGCTGCCACGGCAGGCTCCACAGTGTCTTGTCGAGGTGGGTGTGCGCCTCCACCAAGGGCGGTGTCAGCAGCCGGCCCCCGCCGTCGAGGTCGCCCGCCGCCAGCGGCAGGTTGGCCGCCGGGCGGCGCGCGCCGATGCGGCCGGCCACGATTTCGATGTCTTCTGCCGCGCCGCCGTAGGGGCGCACATTACGCAGCCAAAATGGGTGTTGCATGCTCGTCTCGCTTGTTGGGTTAGAGCCGTGCGGCTCATTTCAGGCTGCCGGACAGGAACTGCGCCAGCCGTTCGCTCCTGGGCGCCACCAGCACCTGCCTGGGGTCGCCCTGCTCCTCGATGCGGCCCTGGTGCAGGAAGATCACGTGGTTGGACACCTCGCGGGCAAAGCCCATCTCGTGGGTGACCACCACCATGGTGCGGCCCTCCTCCGCCAGCGCCTGCATCACGCGCAGCACCTCGCCCACCAGCTCCGGGTCCAGCGCCGAGGTCGGCTCGTCGAACAGCATCACCTCCGGCTCCATCGCCAGCGCGCGGGCGATGGCCACCCGCTGCTGCTGGCCGCCGGACAGGTGCGACGGATACTTGTCTTCCACCGCGGCGGCCAGCCCGACCTTGGCCAGGTAACGACGCGCACGGACGATGGCTTCGTCGCGGTCCAGTCCCAGCACGTTCACCGGCGCCTCGATCACGTTTTCCAGCACCGTCATGTGGCCCCACAGATTGAAATGCTGGAACACCATCGCCAGCCGGGTGCGCAGCCGCTGCAGCTGGCGCGGGTCGACTGCGCGCAAGGCGCCGTTCTTGTCCGCCACGGTGCGCACTTCTTCATTGCCGACAAAGATGCGGCCCTTGCTCGGCTGCTCCAGAAAGTTGATGCAACGCAGAAAGGTGCTCTTGCCGGAGCCGGAGGAGCCGATGATGCTGATCACATCGCCAGCCTTGGCCTGCAGCGATACCCCCTTGAGCACTTCGTGCGTGCCGTACTGCTTGTGCAGTTCTTCTACGGTCAGTTGATACATGTGTTGTTCTCCAATACGTGCGGCTAGTGGGCGCGCGGTTGCAGGAAGGCGAGCCAGCGGCGCTCACAGCGGCGGAACAGCCACACCAGCGCGAACACCACGCTGGCGTACAGCACGGCGGCGAGGCCGAAGGCCTCGAACGAGGCGTAGGTGGCCGAGTTCACGTCGCGCGCCACTTTCAGCAGGTCCGGCACGGTGGCGGTAAAGGCGATGGAGGTGGAGTGCAGCATCAGGATCACCTCATTGCTGTACGACGGCAGCGCGCGGCGCAGCGCGGAGGGCAGGATGATGCGGCGGTACAGGGTGAAGCGCGACATGCCGAAGGCGCGCGCCGCCTCGATCTCGCCGTGCGGGGTCTCGCGGATCATGCCGGCGAACACCTCGGTGGTGTAGGCGCAGGTATTCAGCGCAAACGCCAGCAGCGTGCAGTTGAAGCCTTCGCGGAAGAAGGCGTCCAGCAGCGGCTGCGCCCGCACCGACTCCAGGCTGTAGATGCCGGAATAGATGATCAGCAGCTGGATATACAGCGGCGTGCCGCGGAACACGTAGGTATACAGCCACACCGGGCCGCTGATGAAGCGGTTGGGCGCCACCCGCGCCACCGCCAGCGGCACCGACAGCACGAAGCCGATGGCAATCGACAACAGCAGCAGCCACAGCGTCATGGCCAGCCCGGACAGGCGGTAGCCGTCGCTCCACAGATAGGCCTGGCCGTATTCCTGCACGATAGCAATGATCTGGTTCATAGCTCGGCCTTTCTGACACCGGCGGCGTAGTGGCGACCCAGCCACGCCAGCAACAGGGTGGACACCGTGGTGATGGCGAGATAGATCGCCGCCGCCACCAGGCTGAAGAAGAACAGCTGCAGCGAGCCCTTGCCGGCGTCCTGGGTGGCTTTCACCACGTCGGACAGGCCGATGATGGACACCAGCGCGGTGGCCTTGATCATCACCTGCCAGTTGTTGCCGATGCCCGGCAGCGCGAAGCGCATCATCTGCGGGAACAGCACGCGGCGGAACACCTGCCACGGCGTCATGCCGTAGGCCACCGCCGCCTCCAGCTGGCCGCGCGGCACCGCCTGGAACGCGCCGCGGAAGGTCTCGGTGAAGTAGGCGCCGTAGATGATGCCCAGCGTCACCACCCCGGCCACGAACGGATCGATGTCGATCTGCGCCAGCCCGGCCCATTCGGTGAGGTGGTTCAGCGCGATCTGCAGGCTGTAGAACAGCAGCAGCATGGTGACCAGATCCGGCACGCTGCGGATCAGCGTGGTATAGCCTGCGGCCAACGTTTGCAGCAGGCGGCTGGCCGACAGCCGCGCGCTGGCGCCGGCCAGGCCCAGCAGCAGCGCCGCCGCCAAGGCCAGCAGCGCCAGCTGCAGCGTCATCCAGGTGCCGCTGGCGATCAGCGGCCCATAGCCTTGTAACATGATGATCTCCTTGCCGGCCGGGGCTGTGCGCCCCGTGCCGGCGGCGGCTTAGTAGATGTCGAAGGAGAAATACTTGCCGGACAGCCGCTTGTAGGTGCCGTCCTTGTGCAGCTCGGCCAGCGCGCGGTTGAGCTGCTGCGCCAGATCGCCGTCTTCCTTGCGCAGGCCGATGGCGGCGCCGACGCCCAGGGTCTTGCTGTCGGCCACGCCGTTGCCGGCAAAGGCGTAGTCACGCCCGGCAGCGGTCTTCAGGAAGCCCAGCTCGGCCTGCACCGAGGACTGGAACGCCGCATCCAGCCGGCCGGAGGTCAGGTCCTGGTACACCTGGTCCTGGTTCTGATACGAGGTCACCGTCACCCCCTTGGGCTCCCAGTAGGCCTTGGCATAGGCCTCGGCGGTGGAGCCCTGCTCCACGCCGATGCGCTTGCCGCGCAGGGTGTCCGGCGCCGGCTGCAGCGCGTTGCCCTTCTTCGCCACCAGCCGCGGCGGCACGTTGTAGATCTTGTCGCTGAAGCCGATCTGCTGCAGGCGTTTTTCCGTTACCGCCATCGACGACAGGATGGCGTCGAACTTCTTCGCCTTCAGCGCCGGGATAATGCCGTCCCAGGCGTTTTCCACCCACACGCACTTGGCTTTCAGCTTGGCGCACAGCGCGTTGCCCAGGTCGATGTCGAAGCCGACCAGCTCGCCGCTGGCGGCCTTGGATTCGAACGGGGCGTAACTCGGATTGACGCCGAAGCGGATGACTTTCCAGTCTTGGGCAGCGGCGCCGGTGGCGATGCAGGCCAGCAGGGTGGCCAGGGCAAGTTGTTTCATGTTGATAATCTCCTTTGTTGCGACGGGTACAGCGAGCTGCGGCCAACCTTGGGATTGCTGTTGTAATGGTTGGCCGTGGATGGACGGCAGGCTGTCGCCCACCACCCGCCCGGGTCACAGGCCGCGCATGCTGCGCGGATAGCTTGCCGGGGAAAATCTTGCGGTCAGCAGCAACATCGCCAGCACGATGGCCAGCTGCCAGCTCCAGCCGCCGGCGAACTGGCCGCCACGCTCGCGCCACCAGCCCATCAGCCACGGCCCGGCGGCGGTAAGCAGAAAACCGCAGCCCTGCACGAAGGCGGCCAGGGTGCCGGCGCGCGCCGCGTCCGGCAGGTGCTCCAGCACCAGCAGCAGGCACAGCGCGAAGAAGCCGCCGAGGCCGATACCGGCCAGCACCGCCCAGCACCACGGCGCCAGCAGCGGCCACCAGGCGAAGCCGGCCAGCGCCACTGCCTGGCAGGCCAGCGCCAGCCACAGCAGCGGGCGATGATCGCCATGCCGGCGCGACAGCAGCGGGAACAGCAGCGCCGCCAGCGCCTGCCACAGCGCCAGCCCGGCCAGCAGGTTGGCCGCGGCCTGCGCCGTCATGCCCTGTTCGCGATAGAACGATGGCAGCCACGCCACCAGGCTGGAATAACCGCTGTTGGTGAGGCCGAAATACAGCGCCAGCAGCCAGGCGCGGCGGTTGCGGCCACAGGCGCGCAGCGACAGCGCGGCGTGACCAGCCGTCGGCGCCGCCTGTTGCTCGCCTTGCCGCCACCACAGCAGCAGTGCCAGCAAGGCCGGCAGCAGCCATACCGCCAGCGCCAGCCGCCAGCCGCCGAACTGCGCCAGCCACGGGCTGGCCAGCGCGCCCAGCGCGCCACCGCCGACCAGTGCTGCCGAATACACCCCCATCGCCAGGCCGACGCGCTCGGGAAACAGCCGCTTGGCCACCCCCGGCATCAGCGCCTGGATGGCGGCCACCCCGGCACCAGCCACGCCGGCGCCGGCGATCAAGCCGGCACTGTCGCTGACCCAGGCGCGCGAGGCGCAGCCGGCGGCCAGCAGCAGCAGTGCCAGTGCCACAGTGCTGCGTTCGCCGATGCGCTGCGCCAGCCGCGCGCCGGCAAACGCCAGCAGCCCCATCAACACGAACGGCAACGCGGTGAGCACCGCCGCGGCGCGAAAACCCAGCCCGGTATCGCTGCGCAGCAAATCCAGCACCGGCCCCACCGAGGTCAGGAACGGCCGCAGGTTGAGCGCGATCAGCGCCAGCAGCAGCAGGGCCGCCAGCGCCTGCTGGCGCTGCAGCGGCAACGCGGCAGTACGGGCAACCGTCATGGCCGGGCGGCGCCGGCGGCGCGGGAGTGGCTGGCGATCAGGCGGGAAGGCGACATGGTTCTGCTCCGGTAAACCTGCAAAAGTGCAGGCACGATTGGCTTGCTTGCAGTCTAGGGAGCGGCGATATAATTTAGAAATTAAATGTTTAACTAGCTTGCAGTGGGAAACGTAATGATTGATCCGATGCTGGACCCGGTACTGCTGAAGAGCTTTGTGGCGGTGGTGGAAAGCGGTAGTTTCACCCGCGCCGGCGACCGCGTGCACCTGAGCCAGTCCACCGTCAGCCAGCATCTGCGGCGGCTGGAAGAACAGCTGGGCAGCGAGCTGTTGGACCGCAGCGGCCGCTACGTGGTGACCACCGAAAGCGGCGCGCGGCTGCTGGTGCATGCGCGGCGGCTGCTGGCGCTGATGGAAGACGCGGTGGCGGAATTACGCGAAGGCCAGGTGCAGGGCGAGATCCAGCTGGGGGTGCCGGAAGACTTTGCCGCCGACCTGCTGACGCCGGTGCTGGCTGCCTTCGCCCGCGACAACCCGGCTATCCGGCTGGAAGTCAGCAGCGGGCTGAGCAACACCCTGTGGCAGCAATTCTGTGCCGGCAGCTACGACCTGGTGCTGGTGAAGCAGCGCCAGGGCCACACCGTCGGCGATGCGGCGTGGCCGGAGCCGCTGGCGTGGCTGGACAGCCGCGAACACCCGACCTGGCAGCGCGACATCCTGCCGCTGGTGGTGTTTCCGGTGGGCGGCCTGTACCGCGATGAAATGATCCACGCGCTGGAAAGCAGCGGCCGCCGCTGGCGCATCGGCTACAGCAGCGCCAGCCTGGCCAGCGTGCGTTCGGCGGTGGCCAGCGGGCTGGGCATCAGCCTGCTGCCGGCGCGGCTGGCGCTGTCCGGCCACCGCCAGCTGACGGACGAAGACGGCTTTGCCGCGCTGCCGCCGCTGGAGCTGGTGCTGCACACCCGCCAGGAAGCCGCGCAGCGGGTGCGCGACCTGGCGCAGCGGCTGCGCACGCTGTGCGATGCGGTGATGCAGCCCGAGCCGCGCGGCTGAATCAGGCCCGCGCCGGTTGCGCCTGGGTGGCCGGCACCCGCTGCAGCCCCCACACGTTGGCCGCAACAATCAGCAGCACCCCCAGCAGCTGCCAGCCATCCAGCAGATGGCCGTAGGCCAGGTAATCCACCAGCAGCGCCACCACCGGGTAGCTGAAACCGAGCAGGCCGATCCAGTGGGTAGGCAGCTGGCGGAAGGCGGCGTACATGATGATGTACATCAGCGTGGTGTGCACCAGCCCCAGCGTGGCCAGATAGCCCCAGTGGCTGCCGGCCACCCACAGGCTGGCGTTGTCCAGCAGCGGCCACAGCAGCAGCACACCGGTCAGCGTCTGCACGCTGGCGATGTGGGTGGGCGCCAGCGTCTTGGGCAGCTGTTTGCTGATCAGCGTCACCACCGCATACAGCATGGCGGCGCCCAGCGCCAGCAGGATGCCCAGCAGCCCGCCGCCGGCGCCCTGCCCCGGCTGCACGATCAGCAGCATGCCGGCAAACGCCACCGCCACCGCGGCCAGCTTGCGCAAGGTCAGCGCCTCGCCCAGCAGCAGCCGGCTCAGCAACAGCAGCCAGAACGGCTGGGTGTGATACACCACGGTGGCAATGCCGATCGAACTGTAGTGATAGGCGTTGAACAGCAGCAGCCAGTTGCCCACCAGCGCCACGCCGCCGGCGATGCACCACAGCAGACTGCTACGGGTAAACGGCCACGTCTGCCACAGTCCGCGCCACCAGGCATACAAGCCCAGCCCCAGCGACCCCAGCACGCAGCGCACGAACACCACGTTCCACACCGACTGGCCGGATTGCAGCACGAACCAGCCGATGGTGCCGGACAGCGCCATGGCGGCCAGCATCTGCAGCACGCCGCTGCGTAAATTTTGTTGTGTCATGATCAAGCTCTCCTTGCAGGCTAGTGTGCAACAGCATAAGCAAGTCGCACAGCTGGCTGAATGGGCTTTGCAAGGCAAAAGCCAGTTGCTACCTTGCAAATATCGCCAAATCGACAGGATTGCCTGCAATGAAAGACTGGATCGACGTACAGCTGATCGGGCTGCTGCAGCAGGATGCGCGGCAGAGCATTGCCGAGCTGGCGCGGCAGCTGAAGATGTCCGGCCCCAGCGTGTCGGAACGGCTGAAGCGGCTGGAGGAACACGGTGCCATTCGCGGCTACACCCCGGAGCTGGACTGGCCGCAGTGGGGCTACACCCTGCAGGCCATCGTGCGGCTGCGGCCGTTGCCGGGGCAGCTCAAGGCACTGGAGGCGCGCATCGTCGCCACGCCGCAGTTCACCGAGTGCGACAAGGTCACCGGCGAAGACTGCTACATCGCGCGCCTGCTGCTGCGCGACATCGGCCAGCTGGACGAGATCCTGGACGGCTTTGCCGAGCTGGCCACCACCGCCACCAGCATCGTCAAGGCCAGTCCGGTGCTGCGCCGGCTGCCGCCGCTGCTGCCGTAGCCGCGCCCCCAGCACGGTCGTCCATGCGGCGAGCGCCGGCCTGGTTACCGCGCCGCCCCCCCAGCGCCGCGGCCATAAAAAAGCGGCCAACCGGATAAACAGGTTGGTCGCAGGGGAGGAAGCAATCAGGCCACGTACTGGCGTTGCGGCTGGCCGCTGCGCTGGCGGTCTTCCCAACCCGCCACCTGCCCCACCGGCACATCATCGCTCTGCAGCGGCACCAGCCCGCGCACCAGATCGGCGGCGCGTTCGGCCAGCATGATTGTAGGGGCGTTGAGGTTGCCGTTTGGCTCGGTGGGAAACACCGAGGAATCGATCACCCGCAGCCCGGCGATGCCGCGCACGCGCAGCTCGGAATCCACCACCGCCATGTCGTCCTCGCCCATGCGGCAGGAGCCGCACGGATGCATGGTGCTTTCCATATTGGCGCGCACGAAGGCATCGATCTCGGCATCGGTCTGCACCTGTGGCCCCGGCGCCAGCTCCTCGCCGCGGTAGCGATCCATCGCCGGCTGCGCCAGGATCTCGCGCGTCAGCCGCACGCAGCGGCGGAAGCCCTCGCGGTCCTCCTCGCGCTCCAGGTAGTTGAAGCGGATTTCCGGGTGCTGGTACGGGTCGGCGCTGCGGGCGCGCACATAGCCGCGGCTCTTCGGCTTGTTCGGCCCGGTCAGCACCATGAAGCCATGGCCCTTGAACGGCTTGTCGCCGTCGTAGCGCATCGCCGCCGGCAGGAAGTGGAACTGGATGTCCGGCCAGCGCAGGCCCTTGTCGGAGCGGATAAAGCCGCCGGCCTCGAAGTGGTTGCTGGCGCCCAAGCCATCCTTGAACAGCAGCCAGCGCAGGCCGATCAGCGCCTTGCCCCACAGGCTCATCTTGCCGTTGAGGGTGATCGGCTGCTTGCAGGCGTACTGGATGTAGATTTCGCTGTGGTCCTGCAGATTCTCGCCCACCCCCGGCAGGTCGTGCTTCACCTCGATACCGGCCTGGCGCAATACCGCCGCCGGGCCGATGCCGGAACGCTGCAGCAGGTGCGGCGAGCCGATCGGGCCGGACGACACCAGCACTTCGCGCCGGCAGTGCACGGTGTGCGTCTTGCCGCCCTGGTCGTACTCGATACCCACCGCGCGCTTGCCCTGCAGCAGGATGCGACGGGTCATGGCATGGGTGATCACCGTCAGGTTGGGGCGCTGCATCGCCGGGCGCAGGTAGGCGTTGGCGGTGGACCAGCGCACGCCGTTCTTCACCGTCATGTGCATGGCACCGAAGCCTTCCTGCATATAGCCGTTGCAGTCGTCGGTCTTGATGTAGCCGGCCTCGGCACCGGCCTCCACCCAGGCTCCGTACAGCGGGTTGGCCATATTGTTGCCGTTGTTGGTGGCCAGCGGGCCGTCGCCGCCACGGTAGTCGTCGCCGCCGAACTTGTAGTTCTCGGCGCGCTTGAAATACGGCAGACAGTGGCGGTAGCCCCAGTCTTTCGCGCCCAGCGACTCCCACTCGTCAAAATCCAGCGCGTTGCCGCGGATGTACACCAGGCCGTTGATCGACGACGAGCCACCCAGCACCTTGCCGCGCGGGCAGTGCAGGCGGCGGCCGTCCAGGTGCGGCTCCGGCTCGGTCTCGAAGTGCCAGTTGAAGCGCTTGGTGTTCATCGGAAGCGAGAATGCGCTGGGCATCTGGATGATCACGCTCTTGTCGCTGCCGCCAAATTCCAGCACCAGCACGCTGACGTTGGGGTCCTCGGTCAGGCGGTTGGCCAGTACGCAGCCGGCGGAGCCGGCCCCCACGATGATGTAGTCGAAAGTTTGTTCCATGATGCTTCTCGCCTTGTCCTGCCTGCAGCCAGGGCTTACCAGCCAGGCTGCAGGCAAAGTATTTCGGTTACGGTTTGCCGGCCCCGGCAACGCCGGGCCGCTGCTGCCGGGTCAATGCATCGGCAGCCTTTCCGTTTGCATGCTCGGGCTTACCAACCCTCGCCGGTGGTGTATTGCGGGGAGGTCTTTTCGATGTGCTTGATCAGCGTCTCTTCCTTGTCCAGGTCCAGCGACAGGCACAGCAGGTAGTAGGCAACGCCGGACACGATCAGCCCCACCAGCCAGGCCATGTCCACGCTGCCGATCATGCGTGCCAGCGGGCCGACGAACACTTCCTGCGGACCGTTGAAGATGGCGAAGAACGGGATCATGGCCAGGAAGCCGATCAGGTAGGCCAGCAGGCCGCGGCTGCCCCAATGGCCGTAGATGTTGTCGTGCGGCAGGAAGAAGTGCGGAATCGCATAGCGGCCCTTGCGCACGAAGAAGTAGTCGGTAAGGTTCACCGCCGTCCACGGCACCAGGAAGTACAGCATCACGATCAGGTAGATGTTGAGCACCGACAGGCCGGAGCCGGAGGTGTAGATGCTCATCGCCACGCCCAGCTGCAGGAACACCACGAACAGGATCGCCCAGATGCGGACCTTCGGCGTCGGCGTCACCTTCTTGAAGGAGTCCACCCCGGTAATGGCGGTGAGCTTGGCGCTGTAGATGTTCATCGCGATCACCGGCAGAAAGGCCAGGATGGTGATGGCCACCACCACGCTGCCCAGCTGCGGTGCCACGCTGGCGCCCACGCTGTTGAGCGCCACCAGCACATCGGTGGCATGCAGGTGTTCACCCAGCCAGCCGCCGACCGCGATCATCCACGCCCCGGACAGCGACGCACCGAGGAATACCGCGGCGATCAGCTTGCCGCTGTGGGTGTTCTTCGGCAGATAGCGCGAGTAATCCGATACATACGGCGCGTAGGCGATGTTGTAGCTGGCACCGGCGGCAAACTGGGCGATGAAGCCGATCCAGGTAAAGCCCAGCGGCGCCGCAACGGGAGCGTTGGCCAGCGGCGGCGCGTCGTGGATCCAGCCCATCAGCACCGCCAGCGTGACGATGCCGTACAGCGGCAACGACAGGAACAACGACCACTTGAAGGTCTTGTGCATCCAGTCGTGGCCGAGGATGGCGAGGATGGTCGCCGGCACGGTCACCGCCAGCCCGACCTGCATCGGCCCCCACTGGAACAGGGTGTTAAGGCCCTGCATCATCAGCACCAGGTTGACGATGTTGAAGCCGGCGAACACGAACAGCGTCGCCAGCAGCACCAGCACCACGCCGCGGTAGCCGAACTGCGCCCGCGACTGGATCATCTGCGGCAGGCCCAGGTGCGGCCCCTGCGAGCCGTGAAACGCCATGAACAGCGTGCCGAACATGATGCCCAGCGTGCCGGCGATGGTGGTCCACAGCGCGCTGAGCCCGACGCTGGGGCCGACAAAACCGATGGTCATGGTAAAGAAGGTGAAGTTGCCGACGAACCAGAACGGACCTTGCGTGGACAGCTTGTCGGTTCGTTCATGGTCCGGGATGAAGTCAATGGAATGACCTTCGATTTCCAGACCGCCCGGTGCGGCGGCCTGCTCGGTTTTTTGCGCGTTCGATTTCATGGTATCTCCTCGCATATCTCATGGCGCCGGCCCGGCCCGCTCGATGGCGGGCGCGGCGGCAGCTGACGCCAGCGGCCCCAAAGGCGGCGGCGTCACGGCGAAGGGCGGGTGGCGGCACCCCGTTACGGCTTGCGGCCAACCTTGCCCCGGCGACTGGAGATGCGTGCTGGCGGAGCGGACCGCCGCGGCACCCTGCCGCGGCCAGCCCTGCTGCGGCGTGCTTGACGTGGCAGCACCGCGCTCCTCCTGCTTTCATCATCGTCCATGCCGGCGGGCGTGACAGATCCGTGATGGACAGCCGCCCCCTGCCCGTGTCAGGGCAGCGTGATCCACACCGCCTTGCTGATCATCAGGTGCTCCAGCTGCTCCGGCCCCAGGTCCTTGCCGAAGCCGGAACCCTTCACCCCGCCGAACGGCAGCGCCGGGTCGATGGTGCCGTGGGCGTTGACGTACACCATGCCGGCCTCCAGGCGTGGAATCAGGCGGTGCACCAGGCCCAGGTCGTTGGAGTAGATCGCCGCCGCCAGGCCGTACTGGTTGTCGTTGGCCAGCGCCACCGCCTCGTCCAGCTCGTCGAACGACAGGGTCACCAGCACCGGGCCGAAGATTTCCTCCTGCACGATGCGCATATCCTGACGGCAGTGGGCGAAGATGGTCGGCTCCACGAAATGGCCAGGCCCCGGCAGCGCCTGGCCGCCGCACAGCAGCTCGGCGCCCTCCGCGATGCCGCTGGCGATGTAGGACAGCACGCTGTCTTTCTGCTGCGCGGACACCAGCGGGCCGATGTAGCAGTCCGGGTCCAGCCCGGGGGCGATCTTCAGTTCGCGGGTCAGCGCCACCAACTCGTCCAGGAACGGCTGGTACACGCTGCGCGCCACGTAGACGCGGGTGCCGGCATCGCACACCTGGCCGGAGTTGAAAAACACGCCGTTCACCACCGCAGCGGCGGCGGCTTTCAGGTCGGCATCGGCCAGCACGATCACCGGCGACTTGCCGCCCAGCTCCAGCGTCACATGCTTGAGCTGCTCCACGGCGGCGGCGCCTACCTTGCGGCCAACCGGGGTGGAGCCGGTAAAGGTGAGCTTGTCGATGCCGGAATGGCTGCTCATGGCGGCGCCGATCACGCTGCCACGGCCGGTAACGATGTTCACCACGCCATCCGGAATGCCGGCTTCCTGCACCAGTTCGGCAAAACGCAGCGTGGACAGCGAGGTCAGCTCCGCCGGCTTGATCACCATGGTGCAACCCACCGCCAGCGCGGCGGCCAGCTTCCACACCATGGTCTGCAGCGGGAAGTTCCACGGCACGATGGCGGCCACCACGCCCAGCGGCTCCTTGCGGGTGTAGGCCAGGTAGTTGCCGGGCAGCGACGACGGCTCCACGGTGCGGCCATGCAGCTTGCTGGCCCAGCCGGCAAAGTAGCGGATGGTGTCCACCGAGCCCTGCACATCGATATCGCGGGCAAAGCCCACCGACTTGCCCATGTCGATGGCTTCCAGCTCGGCCAGCTCGGTGCCGTGCTCCTCCATCAGGTCGGCCAGCCGCTGCAGCAGGCGTTCGCGCGCCAGCGGCTTGAGCTGGCGCCATTCGCCGCCGTCGAACTGCGCGCGGGCGGCAGCCACGGCGCGGTCCAGGTCGGCCACGGTGGCGGACGGCACGCTGGTGATCCGGCCTTCGGTGGATGGCTCGGTGACGTGGAAGCTGCCGCCGTCGCTGGCGTCCAGCCACTGGCCGCCGATGAACATCTTTTGCGGCTTGGTCAGAAACGCGCGCGTGGCGGCGGAAACGCCGTATTGCGCCAGATACTGCTGTACGACTTGATCCATGTTGTTCTCCTCTTTCTCAACGCCGCCTCATCTACGCGAGGCTGGCGCGTCAGGTGCAGTTCAGCCGCGGCGTGCTTCGGCGCGGGCGTGGAAAATGAAGCCGATGCTGTTCATCAGCAGCTGGGCAGCCAGGATGGAAGTCACCCCGGTCGGGTCGTAGGCCGGGGCCACTTCCACCAGATCCATGCCGACGATGCGGCCCTGGCTGCGCTGGGCCAGGCCCTGGATGATTTCCAGCACCTCGTAGTACTGGAAGCCGCCGTGGCTGGGGGTGCCGGTGCCCGGGGCGATCGATGGGTCGAAGCCGTCGATGTCGATGGTGATGTAGTAGTTGGCCGCATCCGGAATCTGCGCCAGCACGCCTTCGGCACCCAGCGCGCGCACCTGGCGCACCGACAGCACGGTGGAGCCGGCAGCGCGGGCAGCGGCGTAGTCGTCACGGTTGGAGGACGATACGTTGCGGATGCCCAGCTGGGTCATGCCGACAATGTGGTCCATCTCCGAGGCGCGGCGCAGCGGGCTGCCGTGGCCGTAGCGCACGCCGTGGCGCTCGTCGACAAAATCGAGGTGGGCATCTATGTGCAGGATGTGGATCGGGCCCTGGCCCTCAAACGCCTTGATCACCGGCGCGTGAATGGAATGGTCGCCGCCCAGCACCACCGGCATGGCGCCGGCGGCCAGGATCTTGCGCACCGCCAGCTCGATATTGGCGTTGCTGCTGGCCATGTCGGTGTGCACGATGTCGGCATCGCCCACGTCCACCATGCGCACGTCTTCGCGGGTGAGGTACATCACGTCGTCTTCAAAGTCGTAGGCGCCGGCATGGCCGAAGGAGAACAGCGTGGAGGCCTCGCGGATGCCGCGCGGGCCGAAGCGGGCGCCGGAACGCCACTGGGTGCCCATATCATTGGGGGCGCCCAGGACGGCCACGTCGGCATCGATACGTTCCCAGTCCAGGCAGACCGGGGCTTTGGCGAAGGTGCAGTGGCCGACAAACGGCAGGTTCAGGCGACCTTCTTCGTAACTGTTTTTCGACATGAGTCTCTCTCCGCATGTGATGTACTGGTACCGGCCGGGGCTTGCATGGCGCCCGGTGTTTCCATGACTATGCGCAGAGATTCGCGTCGAAAAAATAATAAAGATCAGATACACACATCGGGTTTTCCGAAGTAAACCGCAACGGCGGCGGGCCTTGGAAAACAAGCGCCATTCAGCCAGTTTTCACTGCCATTCGCCGCAAGATATTTATTGAAAGCGCGATCGGCAGCAGGGAGAAAGCATGAAGCAACTGCAGGATGTCGACCTGAAGCTGCTGCGGGTATTCATGACCATCGTGAAGTGCGGCGGCTTCTCCGCGGCGCAGGCCACGCTGAACATGAGCCAGTCCAGCATCAGCGAGCAGATGACCAATCTGGAGACCCGCCTCGGCGTGACGCTGTGCGAGCGCGGCCGTGGCGGCTTTCGCCTCACCGAGCACGGCAGCGCCACCTATGAGGCGACGCAGCGGCTGCTGCTGGCGGTGGATACCTTCTGCATGGATACCAGTGCGCTGAAGCAGCACATCTCCGGCAAGCTGTACCTGGGCATCATCGACAACACCATCAGCGATGCCGATTCGCCGCTGGCGCGCGCGCTGCGCCAGTTCGTGAGCCGCGGCCACGATGTGCACCTGGATGTCTACATCGGCATGCCGGCGGAACTGGAAGAACGGGTGCTGGATGGCCGGTTGCACATCGCCATCGGCCATTTTCCGCTGCGCGTGGCCGGGCTGGATTACGCCCAGCTGTACGATGAGCCGGACGGCCTGTTCTGCAGCCGCTACAGCCCGCTGTTTGCCGCCAACGACGAGGACAGCGGGCTGTTCGAGCGCATTGCCGCCAGCCACATCGTGGCGCGCGGCTACCTGCAGCAGCGCGACCTGCAACAGCTGCAGGCGCACAAGGCGGCGGCCACGGTGGACAATGTCGAGGCACAGGCGATGTTGATCCTGTCCGGCGCCTACATCGGCTTTCTGCCCAGCCACTATGCCGCCCGCTGGGTGGACAGCGGCGACATGCGCCAGATCGCGCCGGCGCGCTTTCACTCCGACTGGCCATTTGCCGCCATTACCCGGCGCGGCGTGCCGCTGCCGACCGTGCTACGCGCCTTCATGGCGGATTTGCTACCGGGACAACACTGATCCGGCCTGCAAACCGCCGGACATGCAGTACCATTCAGCAGGCATTAAAGGTAGAGTGGTACAACAGTAATAGCGGTTGCTTTCAAGTTTTCACCGCCTTGATTGCCAGCCTTCCCTCCGGGCAAGCTGGCTGCCACAGGTCTGCACCTGGTTTCCGTTAAGCGACCCAATGACGATCGACCCCTCACACTATCGCCTGCCCGATGGCCTGTTCGTGCAGAACCGGCTGCAGCAGGAAGGCGACTGGCACTTTGCGCTGACCGGCAAGTTCCGCCAGCGGCTGTATGCCCCGCACCAGGGCAAGCTGCTGCCGCCGGCGCCCGCGCGCCAGCACGATGCGCTGCAGGAAGTGCTGACGCTGGCCCGCTATTTCGGCCAGTTGCTGTACCTGCCGCCGCCCACGCTGCAGGGCGAGGACATCGGCGTGCTGCTGGCTCGGCTGCAGGCGCTGGTCCAACACACGCCGGATGGCGCCATCGCCGCTATCATGCTGTGCCCGTGGCAGGACTACACCGCCCAGCATGGCATCAACGCGGCACTGCTTGCCTGCCTGCTGGCCCGCGTGCTGCAACTGCCGCCAGAGGAGCAGGACAGCCTGATGTTGGCCGCACTGTGCATGAACCTGGGCTCGGCCACACTGCACAACGAGCTGGCGCGCCACGAAGGCCCGCTCAGCACCAGCCAGCGCAAACGGCTGGAAATCCACCCGCTGGTCAGCTCGGCGCTGCTGCGCGAGCTGGGTTTCGCCAGCCCGCTGCTGCACGCGTGCGTGCTGGGCCACCACGAGCGCTTCGATGGCAACGGCTACCCCTTCCACCTTCGCCAGGAACAGACCTCACCGCTGGCGCAGCTGCTGCGCGTGATCGACATCTCCACCGCCAAGCTGATGCCGCGCAGCTACCGCCAGCCGGTACCGGCGCAGCGCGCGCTGGCGCAGCTATACACCCAGAGCGGCGAACAGTTCGACCCACGCTACACCGCGCAGCTGGTCAAGCTGCTGGGGGTCTACCCCAGCGGCAGCTTCGTGCGTCTGGCCAGCGGCGACACCGCCATCGTGGTGGCGCAGGGCGAGCAGCTCAACCTGCCGCTACTGGCGCCGCTGCGCGAGCTGGAACAGCGGCTGGATGCCGACGGCAACATCGCCAGCCAGCTGACCGTGCAGGTGGAGGCACGCCACCTGCAGAAACTGGGCGCGCTGTGGCCGCTGCCGGCCTGAGGCGGCGACACCACCCCGCCGCCTGATGCGGCCGCCCGGCGGGCACCCGCGCGCTTTTCCGCCGCCCCGCCCTGCCCACCACCACGCCCCCCGCCGGCGACGCCCGGCCCCACGCCGGCATCCCGTGGCACAGCCCGCGTCATCTCTTGGCGCAATCGGTCCGCCACTCGGCGCGAACGCCCCCGGGCAGGCGGCGCCGCCGCCGGCACAATGGCGGCTGATTCTGCTGATGCCATGCGGCCAACCTTGTGCCGGCCGCCCAACCGGAGAGCAATATGATGCAACTGATCCGCGCCCGCGACTTCACCGCCAGCCGTGCCTGGGGCGCCCGCGACATCGCCAACATCGACGGCACCAGTGCCCGCCTGCACTGGACCGACCAGCCCTACCACTGGCACGTCAACGACGGCGAGGAGCTGTTCGTGGTGCTGGATGGCCGCGTGCGCATGCACTATCTCGATGCCGAGCGCCGCGAGCAGGTGCTGCAGCTGCAGGCCGGCGACATCTTCCACGCCGCTGCCGGCTGTGAGCACGTCGCCCACCCGCAAGGCGAGGCGCGCATCCTGGTGATCGAACGCGCCGGCAGCGAGTAAGCGCCACCCCCTGATTCCGAGTCTGCTTGCACTGGCCGCGCCGGCCCACCCGGCGCGGCTTTTTTTCGTCATTGCATACGTAAAAATTATCTTGTGGATAGTTTTTAAATATTTTGGCTATCCAAGGCCGCTCCGTAGACTGCCCCTGTCAAACCGCTGACCACCGTGGGCAGCGCCGGGCACCCGGCCCGCGCCGCCCCCACCTCCCTGCCAGCCGTTTGTCCGGCCCGCGGCACCCATCTGCCGCAGCACCAGCACCTGTTCCGCAGTAAACACACAAGCAGCACACCAGACCCCTGCATGGGGCACCCCGCCTTACACACACCAAAAGGAGTACTTTGCATGGACAAGTTCATCCCCCACCTTGCCGCGCTGTGCGTGGCCGCGGCGTGCAGCCCGGTGCTGGCCAAGGACATCACCGTGGTGTCTTTTGGCGGCGCCAACAAGGACGCGCAGGCCGTCGCCTACTACCAGACCTTCGAGAAAGCCAGCGGCCACAAGGTGACCGCCGGCGACTACAACGGCGAAATGGCCAGGATCAAGGCCATGGTCGATGCCCGCCAGGTGAGCTGGGACGTGGTGGAAGTGGAGGCGCCGGAGCTGATGCGCGGCTGCGAAGACGGCCTGTTCGAGAAGCTCGACTGGAAACAGCTGGGCAACAGGGCCGACTACCTGAAACCGGCGCTGTCCGAATGCGGCGCCGGCATCTTCGTGTGGTCCACCGCGCTGGCCTACAACGCCGACCGGCTGAAAACCGCGCCGCAGAACTGGGCCGATTTCTGGAACGTGAAGAAATTTCCGGGCAAGCGCGGCCTGCGCAAGGGCGCCAAGTACACGCTGGAATTCGCGCTGATGGCCGACGGCGTCAAGCCGGCCGAGGTGTACAAGGTGCTGGCCAGCAAGCCGGGCGTGGAGCGCGCCTTCAAGAAGCTGGACCAGCTCAAGCCCAACATCCAGTGGTGGGAAGCCGGCGCCCAGCCACCGCAGTTCCTGGCCTCCGGCGACGTGGTGATGAGCTCGGCCTACAACGGCCGCATCGACGCGGTGCAGAAGGAAGGCAAGAACCTGAAAGTGGTGTGGACCGGCAGCATCTATGACGTGGACTTCTGGGCGGTGCCGAAAGGCTCGCCCAACGCCAGGGAAGCGCTGGCCTTCATCAAGAACGCCGGCAAGCCGGAAAACCAGGCCATCTACTCCAACCGCATCGCCTACGGCCCGACCAACCTGAAGGCGGTACCGAAGGTGGACGCCAAGGTGGCGGCCAACCTGCCGACCTGGCCGGCCAACCTGAAGAACGCCGCGGCGCTGGACGTGAACTTCTGGGTGGAACACGGCGAGGAGCTGGAGGAGCGCTTCAACGCCTGGGCGGCGCGCTAGACCCGCACCACCCCCAGCAACGTTGGCCGCAGTGCTTGCTGCGGCCTGTTGCCATTTTCCGCCCGCCGCCCCGCCCATCGCGGCGGGCGCCAGCACGCTATCAACCGGCCCAGACCGCGCTGGCGCCAGCCGGACCGGACGGGGTCAACTTGCCGCCGGTGGCAAGCCGTCGCCGGCATCCCGTGCCGTTCGCGGGAAATGCCGGCGGCGGCGCGGTGGCGGATGACGCGGCGGCCAACGTTGGCCGCCGCCGGGTCAGCGACTCAGCGCTGCTGCGGCGCGTATTGCGCGCTGGTGATGCAGTGCAGGCTGCCGCCGCCCAGCAAAATCTCGCGTGCATTGGCGATGCCGATCACCCGCTGCTGTGGGAACAGCGCGGCCAGCACGCGCTGCGCCGCCACATCGTTAGGGTCGCCAAACTCCGGCACCAGCAGCACGCTGTTGCCCAGGTAGTAGTTGATGTAGGAAGCGCAGATGCGGGTGCCGGCCAGCCGCGGCATGGCGTGCTCGCCGTGGTCCAGCCCGGCGGCCTCCTCTGCCGTCCACACCAGCGGTGCCGGTGCCGGCAGCTTGTGGATACGCAGCTGGCGGCCGCGCGCGTCGGTGCTGGCGGCCAGGATGCGGTAGGCCTCCTGGTAGATGTCGTACTGCGGGTCGCTGGGGTCGTCGCTCCACTGCATCACCACTTCGCCCGGGCTCACGAAGCAGGCCAGGTCGTCGATATGGCCGTCGGTTTCGTCGAACTTGCAGCCGCGCGGCAGCCAGATCACCTTGCTGGCGCCCAGGTAATCCAGCAGGTACTGCGTCATCGCCTCCTTGCCCAGCCGGGCGTTACGGTTGGCGTTGAGCAGGCATTGCTCGGTGGTCAGCACCGTGCCCTCGCCATCGCACTGGATGCCGCCCATCTCGGCGATGAACGGCGCACGGTAGCGCGCCACCCGCTCCGCCTCCAGAATCTTCTGCGCGATCTGCGCATCGCGATCCCACGGGAAATACAGGCCGCCGTCCAGGCCACCATAGGCGTTGAACTGGAAATCCACACCGCGCACCGCGCCGTGGTCGTTCAGTAGCCAGGCCGGACCGGTATCGCGGAACCAGGCATCGTTGACGCTCATTTCCAGCACGCGGATGTGCGGCGGCAGCATGGCGCGGGCGTTGGCATACTGCGCCGCCGATGCGCACACCGTCACCGGCTCGCTGTCGGCAATGGCACTACAGATGGCCACCCACACCTGCTGCGCCGGCTTGCCGCCGTGGCGCCACACGTCCGGGCGCTCCGGCCAGCCCAGCCAGCAGCCGGCCTTGGGCTCGAATTCGCCGGGGCAGCGAAAACCGTCGTTGCGGGGAAGGGAAGTCAGCGTCTGTGCCATGCGGAAGCTCCGGCAGGATGGGTGGCGCCAGCGGCGACATGCCGGCAGGCAAGGCACAGGGTATGGTGAATTTTTCTCGCCGACTAATGATGAAATCTGTCAGACCGGTGAATCGTTTTCACATAAGTAGCGCGCCAGACCGGCAAAGCCGACAAAGCTGGCCAGCCGCACATCGTCGCGCTTGCGCCGTTCCGCCAGCAGATAGTAGTTGCCGGGCGACGGCACCGCGCCACGGAACGGCCGTATCAGCCGCCCGCTCTTGAGCTCGTCGCCGGCGGTCAGCTCGTCGGCCAGGCACACGCCGGTTTGTTGCAACGCTGCCTCGATGGCCAGCCCGGAATGGGCAAAGTGAATGTTGCGCGCCGGCATCGCCAGCGTGGCGGCATGGGCGCCCAGCCAGGTGGCCCAGGTCTTGCCATCGGCATCGTCGTGCAGCAGGCAGTAGCGCGCCAGGTCTTGCGGCTGGCGCAGCGCGTTGTCGCCTTCGATCAGCGACGGGTGGCATACCGGAAAGAACTCGATGGCGCGGAACGGCACCACCCAGTATCGTGTCCAGTCGCTGTCGCTCATCGCGTACAGGATGGTGATGTCGGCGGCCGGATTGATCTCGGTCGCATCGCTGTCGTGCACCAGCAAATGCAGGGTGATGCCCGGATGGCGCTGGGCAAATTCGCCGATCAGGCGCGGCAGCAGTCGCTGCGCCAGCTCCGCCGGCGCCGAGATTTTCAGCGCCCCGCTCATGCCGGGCGCGGCCGCATTGCCGCAGGCTTCCGCCATGATGTCCAGCGCCTGCTGCAGCGAATAGTGCAGCCGCTGTCCGGCATCGGTCAGCCGCTGCAGGCGGCCGTGCTTTTCGAACAACACGCTATCCAGCGCCGCTTCCAGCGCGCGCACCTGATGGCTGATGGCGCTGTGGGTTACGCACAGCTCGTCGGCCGCCTTGCCAAAGTGGCCATGCCGCGCGGCGGCTTCGAACGCTCGCAACGCGCCAAGGGGAGGAAGTTTTCGCATGCTGGCAGATTACCGCATCGCCGCCGCCGGCGGCCAACGTTGGCCGCAGCGTGCAACGGCCGGTCGGCGTCATGGCCGGGCGTGGCCGGCAGCAGTGGCAGCAGTGGCAGCAGCGGTTGGCGGTTGGCGGTTGGCGGTTGGCGGTTGGCGCAGCATCTGCATGCGCCGGCACGGCGGCAAGTGCAAGACCAAGCAGTAGCTATAGCGGTTTGCTATAACTCGGCCAGCGCAGTCTGGCCGTGTGCGAGAGGCGGCCCCCGCCGCCGCGCATCATGGCGCCGGCGGCAGCGGCTTGCCTTCGATGATGGCCGGCAGCATTTCGCGCAGCAGTTCCTGCATCGCCTGCTGCGTCAGGGTGCGGGGGCGATGCGCGCTCACCACCAGGGCCAGGCGGCTGAACAGCCCCGGTTCACCGATCTGGCGCAGGCGCAGACGCGATGCCTTGTCGCTGCTGGACACTGCCAGCCGCGACAGCACCGCGCAGCCGGCGCCATCGGCCACCAGCTCCAGAATCGCCGGTACGCTGTCGATCTCCAGCGCCACGGTTGGCCGCAGCCCACGCGCGCCCAGCTCCGACTCCACCAGCATGCGGATGGCGTGCGGCTGCGACGGGATCACCAGCGGGCGGGCGGCCAGCTCGGCCAGCGTCACCGGCCCGCTGGCCATGCCGTCGTCCGCCAGCTCCACCAGGTACAGCGCCTCGTCGCACAGCGGCAGGATGTCGATATCCGCCGCCGGCACCGGGTTGTACAGCAGCGCGATATCCAGCCGGCCGTTGCGCAGCGACTCCAGCATATTGGCCGACAGCCCCTCGCGGATGGCCAGCGACGCCTCCGGCAGCCGGGCGCGAAACGCGCGCGACAGCGGCACCGACAGCACGCGCGACAGGCTGGGCGGCAGCCCCAGCGCCACCTTGCCGGCCAGCGCGCCGCGCACGCGGCCCAGCTCCTCGCGGGTGCGCTCCACCTGGTGCAGCACGCCGCGGCCATGCTCCAGCAACAGCTTGCCGGCCTCGGTCAGCGTCACGCCGCGGCCGTTGCGCAGCAACAGCGTCTGGCGCAGCTCGACTTCCAGCTGGCGAATCTGCCGGCTCAACGCCGGCTGGGCGATATCCAGCACGATGGCGGCACGGGTAAAGCTGCCCAGTTCCGCCACGCGCACAAAGTATTCAATCTGCTTCAGGTCCATGCCGTGCTCCTGCCCTCAGCGCGCCAGCGCGCTCATTCCGCCTGCGTGTCCAGCCCGCGCACCAGTACCTGCAACAGCCGCTGCAGCTGCAGGCGTTCATCGCCGGCCACCTCGGCCAGCATGCGCTGCTCCTGCTGCGCCACCGCGCGGTCGCACGCCGTCAGCAGCGCCAGCGCTGCCGCGCTCAGGCGCAGCTGGATGATGCGGCCGTGGGTCGGGTCTGGTTCACGCTCGATCCAGCCCTTGCCTTCCATGATCTTCACCATCTCGTTGGCCGCTTGCGGCGACACCAGCGAGCGCTCCGCCAATTGCGCATTGGACAGCCGGCCGTGCGCCTGCAGCTGCGACAACATACGGTATTGGCTGCTGGTCAGCCCCAGCTGCGTGAGGCTGTCGCGCAGCTGCTGGCCGAGCATGTGCTCCAGCCGGCCGATCAGGTAGGCGATGCCCAGCGGCCGTTCAGTGGCGCCGGGCGCCTGCGTGTCTTTACTCATTGCAAACCATCCTTGCCAGCAACGGAAACGGGCCATCCGGCAATATCAAATATCAGGTTAGTTGATATTTTTTGGCACCGCGTAACGGTAGGCGAGTATGGCAAATTGTGCCGCTGGCGGAAAGACAATGCGGTGGCAAATAGCGCACGGCATGCGCGGCGCGCGGCCGCCGGATACCGCTGTGGCAGCACGGCAGCGCGGATGGCCAGCGGCATGGCGCCGCCGCGCCACTACAACCGCGCCGGCAGCGCGGTGGGCTAGCCGCCGCTGGCGGCCAGCAGCGGCGCGCCGCCCAGCGCTTCGTACAGGGTGGCGCTGGCGGACAGCAGCTTGCTGCGCATCTCGAACCAGCTCTGGCGCACCGCCAGCGTGGTTTCCTGCTGCGCCAGCAGGCTGGATTTGTCGATGGCGCCCAGCCGGTAGCGCGCGTCGCTGGCGCGCTCCTGCTGTTCGGCGGCCTGCAGCTGCGCCTCCAGCGCAGTCATTGCCTGCTGGTAGGCGGCCAGCGCCTGCATGGCGTTATCCGCCTCGGCAATGGCGCTCAGCACCGTGCTGCGCCAGGCCTGCAGCTGCTCCTGCCAGGCCGCTTCGCTGTAGCGCACCCCGGCGCGCAGGCGGCCGCCATCGTACAGGGTGCCGGCCAGCGCGGCGGCGGCGGTGGCCACCCACTGGCTGGGGCCGCCAGCTACCTTGCTGAGCACGCCCTGCCAGCTGAAAGTCAGCGTCGGATACAGTGCGGCGCGCGCGGCGGCGATATCCGCCTGCGCCGCCTGCAGGGTGGCATCGGCAGCGCGGATGTCCGGGCGCTGCAACAACAGCGCGGCCGGCTGCAGCGGCGCCGGATACGGCAGCTGCAAGTCCGCCAGCGGTTCCGGCGTCAGCTGAAAATCCGGGGTCGCCGCACCGCACAGCACCGCCAGCGCGCTGTATGCCTGCCGTAGCGACAGCGTCAGCGCCGCCACGCTGGCGGTCTTGCTGGCCACATCCTGCTGCAATGCGGCCAACTCGTAGCCGGCCTTGGCGCCATATGCCACTTGTTGCTGCAACAGCAGGCTGCGCTGTGTCATCAGCGTCAGCTGCCGGCTGGCCAGCTGCTGTTGCTGCGTCAGCGCCAGCAGCGTGAAATACTGCCGCGCCACTTCGCTATCCAGCGTCAGCGCGCTGGCATCGCGGCTGGCTTCGCTGGCCGCCAGCCGCACCGCCGCGGCCCGGCTCGCTGCCGCCTGCTTGCCCCACCAGTCCAGGCTGTAGCTGAGTTCCGGCGCCAGCCGGCTGGTGCTGCTGCCGCTGCCGCCCTGCCGGCTGTGCTGGCTGCTGGCGCTGGCGGTCAGCTGCACACTGCCGTCGGCATCGGTGGCGGCCAACGTTGCCCGCGCCTTGGCAATGGCGGCCTGCGCCGACAGCAGGCCGGGGTTGGCTGCCCGCGCGCGCGCCTGCAGCGCCGGCAGGCTGGCACTGCCAAACGCCTGCCACCAGTCCGCAGCATTGCGCGCGGCCTGCCACGGCACGTCCACGCGCGGCCAGTTGTCATGCTGCAGCGGGATGTCGCTGCTGCCAGCGGGCGCCGGGCTGCGCTCGGTCGCCTGAGCGCCGGCGGCCGCCAGACACAGCAGCACTGCCGGGGGGAGTATCCATCGCATGCTGAAATCCTATTCCGCCGCCAGGGCGGTAACCGGGTCGAGGTGGGCCGCCTTGCGCGCCGGCAGGTAGCCGAACACGCAGCCGGTGACAAAGGCGCAGCCGAACGCCAGCAACGGCGGCAGCAGCGAGTACACCACCGACACCCCGCTCTGCCGCAGCACCCACACCGCCAGCAGGCCGACGCCGATGCCGATCAGCCCGCCCAGGCCGCACACCACCACCGCCTCGACATTGAACTGCAGCAGGATGCTGCCCATCGGCGCGCCGGTGGCCATGCGCAGGCCGATTTCGCGGGTGCGCTCGGTAACCGACACCAGCATGATGTTCATCACACCGATGCCGCCCACCAGCAGCGAAATCGCCGCCACCGAACCCAGTAGCAAGGTGAGCGTGTTCTGCGTTTCGGTGATCGTTTCCACCAGCGAGGCGGTGTTGCGCACCTGGAAATCCTGCTTCACATGGCGCGCCAGCAGGATGTCGTTGATCAGCTGCTCGGTCAGCGCGCTCTGGTTGATGTCGCGGATGCGCACCGTGATGGAGTTGACATAGCGCTGCCCCATCAGCCGCGACTGTGCGGTGGACAGCGGGATGAACGCCACGTCGTCCTGGTCCTGGCCAAAGCTGTTGGCGCCTTTCCTGGCCATCACGCCCACCACTTCGAACGGGATGTTGGACACCATCACGTACTGGCCGATCGGGTTGACGCCGAGCGGGAACAGGCTGTCGATCACGGTCTGCCCCAGCACGATCACCGCCGCCTGCTGCGCTTCCTCCTGCGCGCCAAAGAACACGCCCTGCCCCAGCGGCCAGTCCTTGACCTGGGGATAACTTGGCCACACGCCCTGGATTTCGCTGCGGTAGTCCTGGTTGCCCAGCCGCAGCGTCTTGCCGCTGGCGCTGCGCGTCGGCACCACGCCATCGACATTGGGCAGCTGCGCCAGCGCCTCGGCATCGTCGCTGGTCAGTGTGGCGATGCTGCCGCTTGGCCGCACGCCGGGCGCGCCGGGGCGCACCAGCAGCAGGTTGGTACCCATCGCCTTGATGCGCTCCAGCACATCGGCCTTGCTGCCATTGCCGATGGCCAGCATGGTAACCACGGCGGCCACGCCGATGATGATGCCCAGCAGCGTCAGCCCGGTGCGGAACAGGTTGGCGTGCAGCGCCACCAGCGCCATGTGCAGTGCTTCCCACAGGCGGGCCAGCGACAGCTGCCGCACCGTCGGCAGCGCGTGCTGCGGCTCGGCCAGCTGCCGCGCGGCCACGCTGCCGCTGTCCGCTTCCACCTGGCCATCACGCAGGCGGATGATGCGCTCGGCATGGTTGGCGATATCCAGATCGTGGGTGATCAGCACGATGGTGCGCCCTTCGTCGTGCAGCGACTTGAGCAAGGCCAGCACATCGCGGCCGTTCTGGCTGTCCAGCGCGCCGGTCGGCTCGTCGGCCAGAATCACCGGCGCGTCGTTCATCAGCGCGCGGGCAATCGACACCCGCTGTTGCTGGCCGCCGGACAATTGCGCCGGCTTGTAGTCCAGCCGCTCGCCCAGCCCCAGCTGTGTCAGCAGCTGCTGCGCCCGCTGCTGCCGCTCGTGGCGCTTGCGCCCGGCGTAGATGGCCGGCATCGCCACATTGTCGCTGGCACTGGCCGTGGCCAGCAGGTGGTAGCGCTGGAACACGAAGCCGAAGGTCTGGCAGCGCAATGCGGCCAACTGGTCGGCATCCAGCGTGGCCACGTCCACGCCGGCCACGCGGTACTGCCCGGTGCTGGCGCGGTCCAGGCAGCCCAGGATGTTCATCATGGTGGACTTGCCGCAGCCGGACGGCCCCAGCAAGGCCACGAACTCGCCACGGTGGATGCTGAGGTCGATGTCCTGCAGCACCGTGCTCAGCTCCCCGCCCGACGGGTAGCTTTTGCTGACCCCGGCCAGCGTTAACAGCGCCGTCATGTCAGCCTCCCGGCGGCGGCGGTGGCATGCCGCTGTTGCTGTTGCTGCGCTTGCCGCTGCTCTGGCTGGACAGCACCAGCTCCTCGCCCGGCTTCAGCCCGCTGGCAATGGCGGCCTGGCTGCGCGTGGCCAGCCGTACCTCGACATCACGGTTTTGCAGCTGGCCGTTCACCAGCACCTGCGCGCGGTAGTGGCGGCCATCCAGCGCTAGCGGCTTGAGTGCGGCCAACGGCACCACCGGCACGCCGGCCACACTGTCGATCAGAAAGAACACCTGCGCCGTCATGTTGATCATCAGGCTCTGCCCCGGATTGGCCACGTCCAGCAGCACGGTGTACAGCACCACGTCATTGGTGGTGACCGGGGTGGGTTTGATCTGGCGCACGGTGGCCTGATGCCGGGTCTGGCTATCACCCAGGGTAGTGAACCAGGCGCGCATGCCCGGTTTGAGCTGTGGAATATCGGCCTCGGCCACCTGCGCCTCCACCGTCATCGGGTCCAGCCGCGCCACGCGCAGAATGGTCGGCGCGGTCTGGCTGGAGTTGATGGTCTGCCCTTGCAGATAGGTTTGCGACACCACGGTGCCATCGATGGGGGCAAAGATGCGGGTGTACTTGAGGCTAAGCTGGTCGCCCTGCAGCGTGGCGCGCGCCTTGGCGATCTGCGCCGCCAGCGACTGCAGCCCGGCCTGCGCCGTGTCGTGCTCCGCCTGTGCCGATTCCAGCGCCTCCTGGCTGGTGGCATCCAGTTGCCGCAGCCCCTGCTGTCGCACCAGCTGCTGCCGTGCCAGCGCCAGGCTGACGGTCTGTTTTTCCCGCTGCGCAATCAGGTCGTCTACCGCGGCGTGGTCGCTGTCGACCTTGGTCTGGTACGCCTCCGGGTCGATCTGCACCAGCAGCTGGCCCTTGCGCACCTGCTGACCGACGGCGACATACACCTTGCTGATCTGCCCGGATACCTGGGCGCCGACATCCACATAGTCGCGCGGCGCCAGCGAGCCCTGCGCGGTGACGGTTTTTTCCAGGCGGCCAAGCGCCACTTTCTGCGTCAGCCGGGTCGGCGCCGGCGCGCTACGCGGCAGCAGCCACCAGATCGCCGCCGCCAGCACCAGCAGCGCGCCCAGCAACCACCAGCCCTTGCGCCCCAGCTTGCGGGCTGGCCGGCGCAGATCGAGTTGAGCCATACATTCCTCCGTAGCTGTTATTACAGTAGCGGAGTGTGTCGTCGGTTTACCAACTGTACGTCATGGGCGATACAGTGCCGGGCGGCAACGACGTTGCGGCCAACGTGTCAAGGCCGTAAAGGTTGGCCGCATGCGCCGCGCGGCGGCTAGAACACATGCCGGGTCGGCCCCCGTCCCTCCCTCCGGCCACGCCAATCGCGCCGACCCTATGCTGCTTGAATTTTGCTGCCGACCGCCCGGCGGCGACTGCGCAAACCGCCGCCACCACGCCAGCAAGGCGGAACAAAAGCAAAAAAATAGGCGTGATTACGTAACAAAATCGCCAAATTTTGCATTTTAGCCGCGAGCGCTCTCGGCATAATTGACATCAATTTATTGCTGCCAAACATCGGCACGCCCGGCCAGAGCAGGGCGACAGCAAGACGAGAGGTGTCGGATGCGTGAACTATCTCCTTCCAGCGAACAGCCGCCTGCTGCCGGACAGCCCGGCGGCAGCGCCATCGTCACGATGACGCCCGGCCCGCAGTGGCGCTGCCGGCTGTTGCCGGCCGCCGGCGTCGTCGGCCAACCGCTGTCCGCCTGGCAGCGGCAGCAGGCACTGGCGCTGCTGGCGCAGTTGCGCCCGGCCGGCATCGCACTCACCCAGTACACGTCGCAGCCCTGCGGCGAACTATTCCACTCCGGCGCCAGCGCCGATGGCCAAGTGCACGCCTATGCCCTGCTGCGCCGTGATCGCAGCGTGGAAATGGTCGCCACCCTGCCCACCGGCTGCTGGCCACCGCACGCGCACGCCTGGTGGCCGGGGGTGTACGAACTTCCACTGTTGCAGCAAATCACCCCGCTGCTGCTGCCGCTGGCCGACGCGCTGGCGCTGCCGGCGCCCTGCTCGCTACAGATGACGCTGCTGGCGCTACAGGGCAGCGCGCTGATCGCCAAGCACCAGCAAGGCTCGGAACGGGTCTATCCGCTGCCGCCGGATATTGACCGGCTGGAGCTTCCGCCGGTGCGGTTTGATGGCTTTAGCGCTGCCAGCAGAAGCGCACTGATTCACGCGCTGGATCAGGTGCGCACCTGCGCGGGGGCCAGTTCGGCCACCGCCTTCTATCTCTAATTTTCCGGATAACGGCCATGACTACTGCGCTTGATTCATTCGATCAGAAGATCCTCACCATCATGCAGCGCGACTGCTCGGTAAATGCGGAAACGATTGCCGAGACCATCGGCCTGTCTGCCTCCGCCGTGCAGAAGCGGCTCAAGCGGCTGCGTGCCGAAAAAATCATCAGCGCCGAGGTGGCCGTGCTCGACCGCGCGCTGGTCGGGCGGCCGATGAGCTTTGTCGCCGCCATGGAAATCGAGCGCGACAACTACGACACCGTCAACCGCTTCCGCGAGTGGGCGAAGCAGATCGACGCCATCCAGCAGATCTACTACGTGACCGGCGCCGCCGACCTGATCGTCATCATCACCGCCCAAGATGTCGAGGCCTACGACCGCCTGACGGCGCGGGTGATGGAGAACAACCCGATGATCCGCCGCATCACCACCAACGTGGTGCTCAACACCCTGAAAACCTCGCTGTTCATCCCGGTGGAAGGCGACGGGCAAAGCGCAGCCGACAGCGGTCAAAACGCAACAAAATAACCGTTTTTAGCGTCATTTAGTCGATTGTTTGCGTCATTTTGCCGCCGTAACATGAAGTTCCACACTCGAACACGAAGGGATCCAGCGATGACTTTCCGATTGGCACTGATTGGTTTCGGCGGCGTTAACCAGGGCCTGGTGGCTCTACTCAAGGCAAAACAAGGCAAGCTTGGCGGCCTCGACTTCCGCATCACTGCGCTGGCCGACCTGCGCCTGGGCGTGGTCAGCAACCCGCAGGGCATCGACCTGGACGCACTGCTGGCCACCGCCGACAGCGGCTTCAGCACCGACGCGCTGCGCAGCGATCCGTCGACCCGCATCAGCGAACACATCGACCTCGCCGCCACCCTCGAACTGGTCACCGCCGACTACGTCGACGTGGTGGTCGAGGCCACCTTCACCGACCCGCACACCGGCGAGCCGGCGCTGTCGCACTGCCGCGCCGCGCTGAGCCACGGCAAGCACGTGATCACCACCAACAAGGGCCCGATCGCGCTGGCACAGCAGTCGCTCACCGCCCTGGCCGCGGCCAACGGTGCCGCCATCAAGTACGAGGGCGCGGTGATGAGCGGCACACCGGTGCTGCGCCAGATCGGCACCACGCTGCGCGGCTGCGAGATCAACGGCTTTGCCGGCATCCTCAACGGCACCTCCAACTTCGTGCTGGACCGGCTGGCGCAGGGCCACGACTTCGACGCCGCGGTGCGCGAGGCACAGCAACTCGGCTATGCCGAAGCCGACCCTAGCGCCGACCTCGGCGGTGGCGACGTACAGCTGAAGGTGGTGATTCTCGCCAATACGCTGTGGCAGGCCGGCCTGACCCGCGCCGATGTGCCCTGCCGCGGCATCACCGGCCTCACCAGCACCGACATCCGCGCCGCGCAGGCCGCCGGACGCAGCTGGCGACTGGTCGGCGCCGCCACCCGCCACCCGGACGGCAGCGTCAGCGCCAGCGTCGAGCCGCGCGAATTGCCGGCCGGCCACCCGCTGGCGGCGATCGGCGGCGTCACCAACGCCATCACCTTCGACACCGACGTGCTGGGCGGCGTCACCATCAGCGGACCGGGTGCCGGGCGCGTGGAAACCGCCTTCGCCGTGCTGTCCGACCTGATCGAGCTGGCCGAGCAGACCCGCGGCCAGGAGGTGCAAGCATGAACGCGCCACTCAAGCAGCAAGCCATGCACTGCGAAGTGCAGTCGCCGTTTGACGGCAGCGTGGTCGGCAGCGTCGAGCTGACCCCGGTCGAGGCGCTGCCGGCCATCGTCAGCCGCGCCCGCCACGGCGCAACGTTGGCCGCAGCGCTGCCGCGCCACCAGCGCGCCGAGCTGCTGCAGCGCGCCGCGACCATGGTGGAACAACAGGCGGCCGAGTTTACCCGCACCATCGTGCTGGAGTCCGGCAAGGCACTGCGCCAGGCACGCAAGGAAGTGGCGCGCTGCGTCAACACCCTGCGGCTGTCGGCGGAAGAAGCCAAACGCCACGGCGGCGAGATCATCCCGTTTGATTCCTACGCCGGCGCCGAAGACCGTAGCGGCTACTTCACCCACGAACCGCTGGGCGTGATCCTCGCCATCACCCCGTTCAACGACCCGCTCAACCTGGTCGCCCACAAGCTGGGGCCGGCACTGGCCGCCGGCAATGCGGTGATCCTCAAGCCATCGCTGCTGGCGCCGCTGTCGGCGGTGCGACTGGCGGAGTGCCTGTGGCAGGCCGGTGTACCGCGCGACGCGCTGCAGCTGGTGCACGGCGGTAGCGACGTGGCCGCACCGCTGGTGCGCGACAAGGCGATCCGCATGGTCAGCTTCACCGGCGGCCCGGTCAGCGGCGAGGCCATCACCCGCGAGGCGGGGCTGAAGAAGCTGGCGATGGATCTGGGCGGCAACGCGCCGGTGATCGTGATGGCCGACTGCGACCTGCGCGACGCCGCCGAATCCTGCGTCTCCGGCGCGTTCTGGGCCGCCGGCCAGAACTGCATCGGCACCCAGCGCCTGCTGATCGCGCGGCCGGTATACGAGCTGTTCACCCGCTACCTGACCGAGCTGACCGCCGCGATGCGGGTCGGCGACCCGCTGGACGAGGCCACCGACATGGGGCCGATGATCAGCGAGGCGCAGGCCTGCCGCATCGAGAGCTGGGTGGACGAGGCGATCACAGAGGGCGCCACCGTACTGTGCGGCCACCAGCGCCAGGGTGCGCTGTACGCGCCGACCATCCTTGCCGACGTCCCCACCACCGCCCGCGTCTGGCGCGAGGAGGTGTTCGCGCCGGTGGTGATCGTCGCCCCGTTCGACGATCTGGAGAGCGCGCTGGCTGCGGCCAACGATAGCGACAGCAGCCTGCAGGCCGGCATCTTCACCAGCCATCTGGAGACGGCACTGGGGGTGGCGGAACGGCTGCAGGCCGGCGGGGTGATGATCAACGACTCCTCCGACTTCCGCTTCGACGGCATGCCGTTCGGCGGTTTCAAGTACGGCTCGCTGGGACGCGAGGGGGTGCGCTTCGCCATTACCGAGATGTCGCAACCCAAGGTGATCTGTTTCAAACGCAAGCGCCTGAGCGCGCACTAGAAAGCGGTTGCAAGTCGTCGTGCCGGCGGCGCTGCCGCCGCCGGAAGTGGCACACAAAAAAAGACGTCCACAAATCGAGAATAGAGAGGATCACCCATGACATCCCTAGCCCATCCCGCTTTTTCGCCGCCGGCGCCGGTGCTGGCCATCGAGGAGCTGCACAAGTCGTTCGGCAGCGTCGAGATCCTGAAAGGCATCTCGCTCACCGCGCACAAGCACGACGTGATCTCGATCCTGGGCAGCAGCGGCTCCGGCAAAAGCACCCTGCTGCGCTGCATCAACCTGCTGGAAACCCCGGACGCCGGACGGCTGACCATCAACGGCGAGCATCTGGAGATGAAGGCGACGCGCGATGGCGGACTGACGCTGGCCGACCCGCAACAGATCACCCGCATCCGCCGCAAGCTGGCGATGGTGTTCCAGCAGTTCAACCTGTGGGCGCACATGACGGTGCTGCAGAACGTGATGTTCGTACCGCAGAAGGTGCTCGGCCTCGGCCGCCAGGAGGCAGAAGCCAAGGCGCTGGAGATGCTGGAAAAGGTCGGCCTGGCCGGCAAGTGCCACGCCTACCCTGCCCAGCTCTCCGGCGGCCAACAGCAGCGGGTGGCCATCGCCCGCGCGCTGGCCACCGACCCGGAAGTACTACTGTTCGACGAGCCGACCTCGGCGCTGGACCCGGAGCTGGTGGGTGAAGTGCTGAAGGTGATGCGCGCGCTGGCCGAGGACGGCCGCACCATGCTGGTGGTCACCCACGAGATGGGCTTCGCGCGCGAGGTCGCCAGCCGCGTGGTGTTCGTGCACCAGGGCAAGATCGAAGAAGACGGCTGCCCCGACGAAGTGTTCACCCGCCAGCAGTCGCCCCGTTTCCAGAAATTCCTGTCCAGCATCCTGTGATCGCCGCCCCCACCCAAAGGAAATCGCCATGAAAAAGCTCGTGTTCTCCGCCCTCACCGCCCTGACCCTGATCAGCAGCGCCCACGCACAACAGGTGGTCCGCATCGGCACCCTCGCCGACTACGCTCCGTTCGAATACAAGGACGCCTCCGGCAAGCTGCAGGGGATGGAGATCGAAATCGGCAACAAGATGTGCGCCGCGATGAAAGTGACCTGTCAGTGGGTAACCATGGACTTCGACGCGCTGATCCCGGCACTGAAGGCGCGCCAGATCGATGCGGTGCTGGCGCAGATGTCGCGCACCGCGGAACGGGAAAAGTCGGTGGACTTCAGCCGCATCTTCACCACCGCGCCGGTGCACCTGGTGGCGAAGAAAGGCAGCGGCATCAGCAACCAGCCAGCCACGCTGCGCGGCAAGACCGTCGGCGTGCAGACCGCCTCCACCCATGAAAGCTATTTCCGCAACCGTCTGCCGACCAGCAGCAGCGGCATCAACGTCAAGGTCTACCAGTCGCTGGATTCTGCCTGGCTGGACCTGGAATCCGGCCGCATCCAGGCGGTGTTCGCCGACAGCACCGTGGCCCACGACTGGCTGAGCAAGGGCGGCCAGAAGGCAGGCTTCGCCCTGGCCGGCCAAGCCATCTCCGATGACGCGATCTTTGGCGCCGGCACCGCCATCGCCGTGCGCAAGGGCGACAGCCAACTCAAGGCGCAGTTCGACCAGGCCATTGTCGGCGTGCACAAGGACGGCTACTTCCAGGCCGTCAACAAGCGCTACTTCCCGTTCAGCATCCTGCCGCAATAACCCCACCCGCCGGGCCGCCTGCACGGCGGCCCGCACTGGAGACTCTCCATGGCTGCACTATTCGACTACAGCGCCCAGCTGCTGGAAGGCGCTGCCCTGACCCTGGAGCTGGCGTTCACCTCGCTCTGCTTCGGCCTGCTGCTGGGGCTGGCCGGCGCTGCCGCCAAGATGTCGGCACTGTCCTGGCTGCGACAGAGCGCCCATCTGGTCAGCAACATCCTGCGCGGCATTCCCGAATTCCTGATCCTGCTGATCTGCTACTTCGGTCTGTCCAACCTGATCAACACCCACTTCGCCGGCACACTGACGCTGAGCCCATTTGCCGGTGGCGTGGTGGCGCTGGCACTGGTGTTCGGCGCCTACGCCTCGGAAGTATTCCGCGGCGCCTTCCTGGCGGTGCCCAAGGGGCAGCTGGAGGCGGCGCGCTCATACGGCCTGTCGCGCTGGCAGATCTTCTGGTGCGTGCAGCTGCCACAAGCGTGGCGCATCTGCCTGCCCAGCCTCAACAACATGTGGCAGAACCTGCTGAAGGACACCTCGCTGGTGTCGATCGTCGGGCTGGAAGACATGCTGCGCAAGGCCAATATCGCCGCGCAGTTCACCAAACAACCGTTCGTGTTCTACGCCGCGGTGGCGGTGATCTACCTGCTGCTGCTGGCCGTCTCCAACCCAGCGTTTGCCTACTTTGAAAAACGCGCCAACCGCGGCTATGCCAGCCCGGCGTGAAAGGAACCCTCATGGACCAACTTGCCTTGCTACTGAGCCAATCGTGGCCGGTGCTGCTTGACGGACTGTGGATCTCGTTGCAGTTGCTGCTGCTCTCCTGCGTGCTCGGCTTCGCGCTGGCGGTGCCGCTGGCGGTGGCGCGCAGCTCGCCACGGCGCTGGATCGCGCTGCCCAGCCGCCTGTTCATGTCCGCCTTCCGCGGCACGCCGCTGCTGGTGCAGATTTTCATCCTCTACTACGGCCTGGCCCAGTTCGAATGGGTGCGCGATTCCGCGCTGTGGCTGCTGGTCGGCGACGCCTTCCCCTGCGCGCTGTTGGCGCTGACGCTGAATCTGGCCGCCTACATGGCGGAAGACATCCGCGGCGGCATTCTCGGCGTGCCGGCCGGTGAAAAGGAGGCGGCCACCGCCTTCGGCATGAGCCGGCTGATGGTGACCTGGTACATCGTGGTGCCGCGCGCCATCGGCATCTCGGCGCCGACACTGGGCAACGAGATCGTGCTGCAGCTGAAGTCCACCGCGCTGGCCAGCACCATCACCGTGCTCGACCTCACCGGGGTGGCGCGGCGGCTGTCGATCGAGTCCTACACCACCGACGCGCTGCTGCTGGCCGGCCTGCTCTACATCGTCATCGCCGCCGTGCTGTCGCTGCTGACCAGGTACGGCGAGGCGCGCCTGAACCGACACCAACTGCGCTGACCCTGTCCGCGTGCAACCAACCCAGCGAGAACAATATGGACTATCAACTGGAAACCATGGTGATTCATGCCGATGCCGACCTCACTGACGAAAAGGGTGTCGCGCCGGCCATCCACTACTCGGCGGTGTTCAAGGCCGAGGACAGCGCCGAATTCATTGCCATGTCCAGCGAGCCGCAGCACCCGCGCAACTACACCCGCTACGGCAACCCGGTGCACGAACGGGTGAAAACCGTGATGGCGCAGCTGGAGGGCACCGAGACGGCACTGGTGACCGCCTCCGGCATGGGCGCCATCGCCACCACGGTGCTGGCGCTGGTCAAGGCCGGCGACCACGTCATCGGCCAGCGCCGGCACTACATGAGCACCAGCAAGCTGCTGGACGACATGCTGCCGCGCTTCGGCATCGAGGTGACGCTGGTAGAACAGGAAGACGCCGCCGCCTTCGAAGCGGCGATCCGCCCCAACACCCGGCTGATCCTGCTGGAAAGCCCGGTCAACCCAGTGCTGATGCTGACCGACATCGCCGCCGTCACCCGCGTGGCCAGCGCACACGGCATCCTGACCATGGCCGACAACACCTTCTCCTCGCCGATCAACCAGCGTCCGCATGATCTGGGGGTGGACATCGTGGTGCACAGCGCCACCAAATACCTGGGCGGCCACCACGACATGAGCGGCGGCGTGATCTGCACCAGCAAGGCGCTGGCCGAGGAAATCTGGCACACCCACATCACGCTGGGCGCGGTGCTGTCGCCGATGGACGCCTGGCTACTGCTGCGCGGCCTGCGCACACTGCCGATGCGCGTCGAGCGCATCAACGCCAATGCGCTGGCGCTGGCCCGCTTCCTGGAACAGCAGCCGCAGGTCGAGCGCGTGTACTACCCGGGGCTGGAGAGCCACCCGCAGCACGAGCTGGCGCGCACGCAGATGCAGGGCTACGGCGGCGTGGTGGCGTTCGGCGTGCGCGGCGGCTACGCCGAGGCCGAGCGCTTCGTCGCCGCGCTGCAGATCCCGCACAACGCCGGCAACCTCGGCGGCGTCGACTCGCTGGCCATCCACACCGCCGCGATGTGGGCCGGCACCATGAGCCCGGCGCAGATGCAGGCCGCCGACATCCCGCTCAACTTCATCCGCTACTCGGTCGGCATCGAGAATGTCGAAGACCTGAAGCGCGATGTACTGCAGGCGCTTGCCACACTGTGACCCCCAGCGGGCGGCACCACCGCCCGTTCCGGAGCTGACCCGACCATGAAACTCGACGCAATCGACCATCAAATTCTCGATGAGCTGACTGCCGACGCCCGCATTCCGCTGGCGACGCTGGCCACCCGGCTGGGCCTGTCGCGGCAATCGGTGCGGCAACGCATCGACCGCCTGGAAGGGCAAAAGGTGATCAGCGGCTACACCATCCGCCGCGCCGGCAACAGCAACGCGGACACGGTTCGTGCCGTGATGCTGGTGTACCGCAAGGACCGCATGCGCGGTGCCGATGTCACCAGCGTCATCGCCAAGATCCCGGAAGTGGTGGACTGCGCCATTCTCAGCGGCGAGATCGACCTGATGGTGCGACTGGAAGCCGACTGCCACGAGCGCATCAACCAGATCTGGAGCCAGATCAGCACCCTGCCCGGCGTGCAGAACATCAATACCTGCTTCGTGCTGTCGGCCCTGGTGCAGCGCTGAAAGTGGCGGCCCGCACAGCGCGCGCCCCGGCCGGAGAACGCGGCCCCTGTTCGGCATGGCACCGGGCCGCTGGCAGCAGCCAGCAGCCAGCCGCCCAAGCGTATCCGTCATCACCTGCGGCTCGCGCAGCGAGCGGCCCGATGCAGAACAACGCTCATACCGACTCGCCCCCATGCCCGGGCAGTAAAGGTTGGCCGCATGCGTAGCGCAGCCGACTGCGCGGCTACAGCCCGGCCAGCACCTCGTCCAGCGTGGCCAGCAGCTGGTCGGCGTTGGCGCGCGAGAACGGCAGCTGCGGCCGGACCTTGAGGATGTTGCCGGCCGGGCCGGTGGCGCTGATCAGGATGTGGCGCTGGCGCAGCGCGTTGACGATGCGGGCGGTTTCCGCCGTGGCCGCCGTCTTGCGCTGCCGGTCGGTCACCAGCTCCACCCCCAGGAAGAAACCGGCGCCACGCACATCGCCGATCAGTTCATGTTTTGCGGCCAACGTGTCGAAGCCGGCCTTGAGATAGGCGCCGGTGTCGCGCGCGTTCTGCTGCAGGCCCTCGTCGCGGATGATGTCCAGCACCGCCAGGCCGGCGGCGCACGACACCGGGTTGCCGCCAAAGGTATTGAAGTAGCGCACCTGGCGGCCGAAGGCGTCGATGATCTCCGGCCGTGCCGCCAGCCCGGCGATGGGGTGGCCGTTGCCCATCGGCTTGCCCATGGTGACGATATCCGGGGTGACGCCGTGGCGCTGGAAGCCCCAGAAGTGGCTGCCGCTGCGGGCGAAGCCGGCCTGCACTTCGTCGGCGATGAACAGCCCGCCGGCGGCGCGGATGGCGTCGACGGCACCGGCGAGAAAACCCGCCGGCTCGGCAAACACGCCATCGCTGGTAAACAGCGTGTCCACCAGCAGCGCCGCCGGCTGGATGCCGTGCCGCTGCAGGTCGGCGATGGCCTGCTCGACGTGGCGGGTAAAGCGCGCGCCCACGTCCTCGTCCGGGTAACGGTAGGCGTCGGGCGCCGGCACGGTGCGCACGTGCACGCCCAGCGGCACGTTGTGGCCGAAGGCCGGCGAACACGCCGCCACGCTGCTGGTAACGCCGTGATAGGCATGGCTAGTGACGATCACCCCGCTGCCGCCGCTATAGTTGGCCGCCAGCCGCAGCGCCAGATCGTTGGCCTCGCTACCGGTGCAGGTGAACATCGCCTGGCTGACGGCCGCCGGCAGGGTGGCCAGCAACCGCTCGGCGTAGTCGAGGATGATGTCGTTCAGGTAGCGGGTGTGGGTGTTCAGCGTCGCCGCCTGGCGGGCGATGGCGTCCACCACCCGCGGGTGACTGTGCCCGACCGAGGCCACGTTGTTGTACACATCCAGGTACGGCGTGCCGTCCGGGTCGTACAGCCACACCCCCTCGCCGCGCACCACGTGCAGCGGCTGCTCGTAGAACAGCCGGTAGGCCTGCCCCAGCACCTGCTGCCGGCGCTGGATCAGCGCCTGTTCGCGCGCCGGCAGGCTGCCTGCGGTGGCCGGATCGAAGGCATTGGCCATGCGTTGGTCCTTGCTGCTCATGCTTGTCCTTTCATGCCGCACACCTGCAGCAAAAATGCCTGCGCGGCGTCACGACCAATGGCTTGCAGCCGTTGCAGGCCGTCCCAGCTCAGGCCGTTGTTGCGCAGGATGTAGGTCTTGTTTTCCGGGTAGCGGCTGGCGCGCCAGCCGGTGATGGTCACCGTCATGCACAGCCGGGTAAGGATCAGCTCGTACAGCAGCAGCACTTCTTCGCGCCGTAGCGGGCATAACTGGTGATAGCCGGCGATCAGCTCGGCGGCGGTGTCCAGCGGGTTGGCATTACCGGACAGCTGGTAGGAACAGGCCACCGCCAGCTCGTTGATCAGCGGCGCCTGCACCATGTCGCCAAAGTCGATCAGCCCGCTGGTGGTGATCTGGTCCTGCGGGTCGACCAGCACGTTGTAGGGGTTGAGGTCGTTGTGGATCACCTGCCGCCGCAGCCCGGCCAGCGCCGGCTGGATCTCGCGCTGGAAATGGGCGACGAACGCCGTCAGGGTGTCGGTTTGCGGCCCCGGCGGCAGCTCGGCCAGCAGCGGCTGCAGCCGTTCGCTGTGCTGGATGTCCCACAGCAGCGCGTGATCGGCGGACGGATGGGCAAAATCGCTGAGCGCCAGATCCAGCCGCGCCAGCGTTGCCCCCAGGTCGCGGCGCTGCGCGGCACTGCGCGTGATCTGGTGCAAAGGTTGGCCGCCAAGGTAGCTGAACAGGCGCAGCACCCGCTGCGTGCCATCCGCCAGCGTTATCGCCGCATACGGCGCACCATCCAGTCGCGGCATCACCCGCGGGATCGGCAGCGCCGGGTCGCGGCTGGCGGCATGCAGCAGCGCGCGGGTCTGGAAATCGGTGACGCCGCGCGCCTCCGCCGGGTGCGTCAGCTTCAGCACGTACTGCTCGCCGTCGTCGCCGTGGATGTGGAAGTTCTGGTCGCGCTCGCTGTTGAGCGGGCTGGCGCGGCCGCGCAGGCCGTAGTGCTGCCACAGCAGTTCGCTGGCAGCCTCGGGCGTAGTGGCGCTGCCCATGGTGGAAAACAGCTGGTCGATGGCGCTGTCAGACATGCTGGCCTCCGTTGATGTGGATTTCCGAGCCGTTGATATAGGAGGAACGGTTGGAGCACAGGAAATAGATCGCCTCCGCCACCTCGTGCGGCGTGCCCAGCCGCTGCATCGGCACATCGTGCTCGACAATCTTGGCAGTGTCCGGCGACAGGATGGCGGTGTCGATCTCGCCGGGGGCGATGGCATTGGCGCGGATGCCGTGCGGCGCGAATTCATGCGCCAGCTCGCGGGTCAGCGCCGCCAGCCCGGCCTTGGAGGCGGCGTAGGCGACGCCGGCAAACGGGTGCACCCGCGAGCCGGCAATGGAGGTGACGTTGACGATGCTGCCCTGCCCTTTTTTCAGCTCCGGGAACAGCGCCCGCGCCAGCAGCGCGGTGGACACCAGATTGACGTTCAGCACCCGGCCCCAGGTGTCCATGTCGCTGTCCAGGATACCCAGCCGCGCGCCGTGCGGCCCCTTGGGCGAGATGCCGGCATTGTTCACCAGCGCGTGCAACTCGCCACCCGGCAGCCGGCTGCGCACCTCCGCCACCAGCGCATCGAGGCAGGACAGGTCGGCCAGATCGGCCTGCACATGGCTGGCGCGCGCCGACGGCCAGCGGCAGTCCTCGGAAAACGGCTGCCGCGACACGGTGAAGATGTGCCAGTTGTGTTCCTGGAATAGCTTGACGGTGGCGTGGCCGATGCCGCGACTGGCCCCCGTCAACAGCATGTAACGTTTTTTATCCGGCATGGCAGACTCCTGGTTGATTGGGCGCTGGCACTGACACATCGCGAGCGATCCGGCCGCGCGGCGCAGGCTGATTTACCGTGACAGTACGGCAATCAAATTTATGATGCATCATATTTGTTGCATTTTTTAATTGCAAGCACGGCACGTCCAGCGCCGTGCCGCGTGATGGCGACTGCCGCCAAGCGTGGCCGCGCCGGTCTTGCCACCCTGCGGCCAACCTTGCACGCCCGCCCGCGCGGCCCTGTTGTTTATTTGATGCATCATATTTGCTGGCGCCGATGCTAGAATCAGGCCAACTCAATCTTGCGGCACGCCCCACCATGACCGACGCGCTGGACACGCTGGAACACGACAACCTCGGCAGCACCGTCTACCACCTGCTGTGCAATGCCCTGATCCAGGGCAAGCTCAAGCCGGGGGAGCGGCTGAAGATCCGCGAGCTGGCGGCGCGGCTGGGCACCAGCGTCACTCCGGTACGCGATGCCATCCTGCGGCTGGTGCAGGAGCAGGCGCTGGCGATGAAGTCGGCGCGCGACATCCGTGTGCCGCACATGACGGTAGAACGCTATCTGGAGATCCGCGCCATCCGCATCAAGCTGGAAGGGTTGGCCGCAGAAATGGCGGCGCAGAATGCCAGTGCCGAGCAGATCGCCCAGCTGGAAGACTTGGTGCGCCAGAACGAGCAGGCGATTGCCGACGGCGACACCGCCCGCGGCTGCGACCTCAACCAGCGCTTTCACTTCGCGCTGGTCGATATCGCCGGCATGCCATTCCTGCAGGGCATCCTGTACCGCATCTGGCTGCAGATGGGGCCGCTGATTGCCGACGTCTACAGTGCCGGCGGTGACGACATGCTCGACTTCCACTACCCGGTGCTGGCCGCCATCCGCGTCCATGACGGCCCGGCCGCCGCCCGCGCGATCAGCGATGACATCCTGTGCGGCGGGCAGGTGATCCTGCAGCATCTGCAAGCCGCGACTGCGCCGGATGCGTAGCGCCCGGACACAGCGGCCGGCGCCCACGACGCTGTCGCTTGGCGACAAGCGGCGCCGCCATCCATCCGGCATGGTAAGGTTGGCCGCAAGCGCCAGCGCCCTGCCGATTAACTTTGCCCTTAGCCTGTGATCCCCGACATGCCCAGCACTCAACCCCATGCCTGGCTTGGCCAGCTCAAGATCCTGCTGTCCGCCATCGGTTTTGGCAGCATGGCCATCTTCGCCCGCTTTGCCTACGAAGACGGCGCCTCCACCCCCACGCTGCTGTTCCTGCGCTTTGCGCTGGCCGGCGTCCTGCTGCTGCCGTGGTGCCTGGCCAAGCGGCTGGAGTGGCCACGCGGCCAGTCGCTGCTGGTGCTGATACTGATGGGCAGCCTGGGCTATGCCGGCATGGCCGCCTGCTACTTCAACGGCCTGCACTATGCCAATGCCGGTACCATCTCGCTGCTGCTGTACCTGTTTCCGGCCATCGTGCTGGCGCTGTCCACCCTGCTGCTGAAGGAGCCGTTCACCCGCCGCCGCCTGCTGGCGCTGTGCCTGGCACTGTCCGGTCTGCTGGTCACCGTCGGCGTGGATTTGCAGGCGCAGCCGTTGGGCCTGCTGCTGGGGCTGACTTCTGCAGTGATCTATTCGCTGTACATTCTGGCCGGCAGCCGGCTGGTGCAGAGCGGCCATCCGCTGACCCATGCCTGCGTGGTGGTGCTGTCTGCCGCCAGCTGCTACGGCGGCTGGCTGGCGATCAACGGCTTCAGCCCGCCGCACAGCCTGGTCGGCTGGGGCTCGATCCTGGGCATCGTGCTGCTGGGCACGGTGGCGGCGCTGGCGCTGTTCCTCTCCGGCCTGCAAAGCACCGGCGCCACCCAGGCGTCGCTGATTTCCACCGCCGAACCGGTGGTGACCATCATCCTGGCGTGGCTGTTCCTGGGCGAACAGCTGAGCCTGGCGCAAGTGCTGGGCGGCGCCTTGATCCTGTGCGCGGTGATGCTGATCAGCCGCGAATCGCGCCCGGAACAGGTGTCGCTGACCGAGCTGCACGACTAGCCGCCCCACCGCGGCCCACGCCCCGCCGCAGTGCGGGGCGGCCTGTAACCGTAGTGGCGCGGACACCGGCGGGCATCATCGCAGCGCAAAGCCGCTTCCCACCGCCGCAGCCACTCCCGCACCGCCAGGGCGACCACGGCTCGCGGACTCGATAGCTGGTGGTCGCCAGCATTTGCCGGCGGCTCGTTACCGCCGCGGACGGCAGCGAGCTGGAGTACAACGGCCACAGCCGGCGCCGGGTGCTGGACGATGCCGCCGGTTGCATCAGCTGGGGGTTTGCCGGCGGCGGCCTGTTTCAGACCTACCACTTCATCGCCGCGCCGGCCGTGGCGCGCGGCGAGCTGGTGGAGGTGTTGCCGGCGTATGGTGGCCGTTCGCGGCAGTTTTCCCTCATCTACCCGCAGCACCGGCACGTGTCGGCGCGGGTGCGCGCCTTCGTAGCGTTCATGCGTGCGCAATTGCCGGCGACGGCGCACGACAGGCGCTGATCGCCCGCCTTGCGTGCTGACGGCAGCGGCCCGCACGTCACGGCCGCCACGACATAGCGCAGCAGCGCCAAAATAGCTACCGGGCAGGCCGTGATTATGTCTAAGCTTTCAGCATTGGCTAGCGGGGAGTGCCCGATGAGCAAGCTGCTGCAGAGTTTTCGCGTGCGCCTGGTGCTGCTGTTTGGCAGCCTGTCGCTGCTGGTGGGTGCGGCCACCGCATTTTATTTCGAGCAGGCCGCCTCGCAGGAGGTAGCCCAGTCACGCGGCGAGGTACTGCACGATGTCAGCCGCAACATTGCCCATGCCCTGGCCGAAAACCTGCACGAACGTGACCGTGAAATCTCGCTGCTGTCCCGCTTTCCGGTCTTCCGCCACAGTGAGCTGCATAGCCCGCAACTAAGGCTGCAGCTCGAAGACATCAAGAACTCCTACCGTCACTATGCCTGGGTTGGCGTCGCGGATATGGCCGGTACGGTGCGGTCCGCGGCCGGCGGCCTGCTCGTGGGCCAGAGCGTGCAGCAGCGGCCGTGGTTCATCCAGGGCCGCCAGGGCGCGTATGTCGGCGATGTGCATCAGGCGGTGCTGCTGGCCAAGAAGTTGCCCAACCCCAACCCCAATGAACCGCTGCGCTTCGTCGATTTTGCCGCCCCGATCCTGGGGCCGGATGGCAAGGTGCGCGGCGTGCTGGGCAGCCATGCCAACTGGGGCTGGGTGCAGGAAGTGGTGCAACGTGCGCTCAGCGACAAGCACGCCAGCGATGGCATGCAAGTGCTGATCCTCAATCGCAAGAACGAGATCCTGTTTCCCTATGCCGCCGTCGGCAACCCGCTGCCGCCCGCGCTGGCCACCATCCGCGACGGCTACGCCACCATGCATTGGCCCAGCGGCACCGCCTACCTGACCAGCAAGGTGGACGTTGACGCCAGGTCGAGCACCGAGCTTGGCTGGCAGGTGGTGGTGCGCCAGCCGCTGGCCGCGGCCCTGGCGCCGGTCAAGCAGCTGCAGCAGACGCTGCTGCTGATCGCGCTGCTGGCTTCGGCCATTTTCATGCTGTGCGCGCTGTGGCTGGCCACCCACCTCAGCCGCCCGATCGAGCAACTGGTGCAAGTGGCGCAGCGCGTGGCCCAGGGCGACGAGGGCGCCAGCTTCGAGGCCGGCAAGCACAGCCTGGAACTGCAGAAACTGGGCTCGTCGCTACGCGAAATGACCCAGCAACTGCTGGCGAGAAAGCAGGCGCTGGCGGAGAGCAACCGCCAGCTGGAGCAGAAAGTGGCGGCACGCACCGCCGAGTTGTCCGAGCTGTACCACTTATCCCCGGTCGGCTACCACTCCCACAATGCCGAAGGCATCATCACGCAGATTAACGACCGCGAGCTGCAATGGCTGGGCTATCGCCGCGAAGAAGTGGTGGGCCGGCTGCACGTCAGCCAGTTACTGCCGCCGGCATGCCGCACGGAATTTGCCGCCCAGCTGGCCGCCATGCAGCAAGGGCAAACCGTCAGCACGGAAGATACCGAGTTCCTGCGCCAGGACGGCAGCGCCTTGCATGTGCGCGTCAGCGCCAATGCGCATTTCGATGCGACCGGCCAGTTTGTCTTCGCCCGCAGTGCCGTCATGGACGTCACCGCGCAGCATAGTCTGGAAGTGGCGCTGCACAGCCAGCAGCTCCTGAACCAGTCCATCATTCACGCCAGCGACAACGGCCTGCTGCTGTACCGGGCCGATGGCCAGTGCGTGCTGGCCAATGACGCCGCCGCCAGCATTCTGGGCGCCAGCCGGCAGGCGCTGCTGGAGCAGAATTTCCATCACATCCCGAGCTGGCAAGTCAACGGCCTCTACCAGGCGGCCTTGCGCACCATGGCGGGCCGCACCGAGCGCCTGCTGATCAGCGGCTATTCCTCGTTCCACAAAATGGTGGATTGCCAGGTCACCCTGCTGCCGGTGGCGCATGAGGGCATGACCATGCTGTTGCTGGTGGTGAAGGATGTCTCCGAGCTGATGCAGGCCAACCGCGAGCTGGAGCAGCTTGCCCGCCATGACCCCCTGACCGCATTGGCCAACCGCCGCTCGGCCAATGAGCGGCTGCATGTGGAGTTCCTGCGCATGCAGCGCAGCGGGACACGCTATAGCGTCCTGTTGCTGGATATTGACCACTTCAAGCGGGTCAACGACAGCTTTGGCCATGAAACCGGCGACCACGTACTGCAGTTCGTCGCCAATCTCCTGCACAGCGGCGTGCGGGAAACGGATTTCGCCGCCCGCTTCGGCGGCGAAGAGTTCCTGGTGCTGCTGCCGGATACCGCGCCACAGCACGGGTTGCTGGTTGCCGAGAAACTGCGCGCCAGCATCGCCGCGGCCAGCGTGCCGCTCGTCGGGCAGATCACCGTCAGCATCGGTCTGGCGGCGGCCGCCGCCAGCGATGCCAATGAGAATGAATCGCTGCGCCGCGCCGACAAGGCGCTGTATGCCGCCAAACATGCCGGCCGCAACCGCGTCGAGTTGGCCGCAAGAGATGATATTGCGGCCAACTGAACAGCCCCGCGCCGATACCCCCGCAGCCGGCAGCCGGCGGCTTCCCGCGCGCGGCGGCGGCGCACGTCCGACGGCCTTTTTTTTGCCGAGTAGATTCGATATGGTGTCGTTCTGCGGCCTGCCGGCCGCTACAACCCAATTGCCTATTATGTTTTTGTCGAAATTTGCCGCTATTTTAAATGGTGGTCAGCAAACCACTGGTCGCACGCTAAAAAGATGACAAAAGTGCCCGTCACTCCCCCGCCAGCACCCGGGCAAACCGCCAACAGCGTCACGCGTCGCCTGCCCGTGCTGACCTTGCTGCTGGCGGCCGCCTATATCATCTGCGGCAAGCTCAGCCTGTTGCTGGCCATTCCGCCGGGCTACGCCTCGGCCATTTTCCCGCCCGCCGGCATTGCGCTGGCCGCGGCCTTCATTGCCGGCCGCAGCGCGATCCCCGGCATCCTGCTCGGCTCTTTCCTGCTCAACCTGTGGATCGGCTACGACAGCAGCCAGCAGCTCAGCCTGCTCGGCAGCGGCGCCGCCCTGCTGATTGCCCTGGCATCGCTGCTGCAGGCGGTGCTCGGCGGCAAGCTGCTACGCCGGGTGATTGGCTACCCGGCCGCCTTCGACAACCTGCGCGACATCCTCTGCTTCCAGCTGCTGTCCCCGGCCATCTGCCTGATCAGCGCTACGCTGTCGGTCGGCGGCCTGCTGCTGCTCGGTCTGGTGCCGGCAAGCAGCGTGCCGCTCAGCTGGTTCATGTGGTGGATCGGCGATACCCTCGGCGTGCTGGTGCTGCTGCCGCTCACCATGGTACTGGCGGGCGCCCCCCGCCCGCTATGGCGCAAACGGGCCAGCACCGTCGCCATCCCGATGCTGTTTGCCTTCTCCATGCTGGTGGTGCTGTACGTCAATGTCAGCCGCTGGGAACAGACCGAATCCATGCTCGAGTTCCAGCTGCAGTCGCAGCGCATGGCCGACACCATTCAGGCGCGGCTGGACGAACAGGAATCGCTGCTGGCGCAAACCAAGGGGCTGTTTGCCGGCGATGACGAAGTCACCGCCGACGAGTTTCGCCGCTTCTCGCAAGAAGCGCTTAAGCGCTTCCCGATGATCCAGGCCGTGGAATGGGCGCCGCGCATTGCCCTCGCCCAGCGGCCGCAGTTCGAAGCGGCGCAGCAAGCGCGCTTGCCGGGTTTCAGCGTGCGCGAGCGCGACCGGCGTGATGTACTGCAAGTGGCCGGCACGCGGGCGCTGTATTACCCGATCACCTATATCGAGCCGTTCCAGGGCAACCAGCTTGCGCTGGGCTTCGATGTCTTTTCCACCCCCGCGCGGGCCACAACGGTACAGCTGGCCATCCGCAGCGGCCGCAGCGCGGCCACGCCGCCAGTGCGCCTGATCCAGGCACCACAACATCGCTACGGCTTTCTGTTGCTGCACGCGGTCAAGACCGTGCGTGGCGATGATGGCGTCGTGTTGACCGCCATCCGCATCGATGACTTTGTGAACAAACTGCTGCCGCATGCCGAAGCGGCATTGCACCTGCGTCTGACCGACGCCGGCACCGCACAGGTGGTGTACAACACCTTTTTGCAGCCCGGCAAGCCGGCGATCTGGCAGCAAAAGCTGATTTTCGGACAGCGCGAATTCCTGTTTGAAACCACCCCCAGCCCGGCCTACCTTGCGCGGCATCGCGGCTGGCAAAGCGCCGTCGTGCTGGCCGCCGGCATCCTGGGCACCGGCCTGCTGGGCGCGTTCCTGATGCTGGGCACCGGCTACACCGCACGGGTAGAGGCGCAGGTGGAAGAAAAGATCGGCGAACTGGCAGAAAACGCGGAGAAGCTCACCGGGCTGTACGAGCTGTCGCCGCTGGGCATTGCGCTGACCGATCTGGCAGGCCGCTACCTGGACTTCAACGCGGCGTTCCAGCGGATCTGCGGCTATCCCGCGGAAGAGCTGAAAACCCTGGACTACTGGGCGCTTACGCCCAGGAAGTACGAGCCGGACGAGGCGCGGCAACTGGCGCAGCTGCTCAGCCAGGGGCGGTACGGGCCGTACGAGAAAGAGTATCAGCGCAAGGATGGTAGCCTGGTGCGCATCAGCCTGAACGGCTTGCTGCTGCATGGCAAAAATGGCGAGCAGTACATCTGGTCGATCGTGGAAGACATTACCGACCGCAAAAAAGCCGAAGAAGCGCTGCGCGATAGCGAGGAACGCTGGAAATTCGCGCTGGAAGGCGCCGGCGATGGCCTGTGGGACTGGAATATGCAGACCGGCGAGCTGTTCCTGTCGAGCCGGGAGCTCGCCATCCTGGGCTACCCGGACGAGCCGCAGTCAACTTCCATCGAGGTTTGGGCTGCGCGCCAGCATCCGCAAGATCAGGCCATCCGCCAACAGGCGATTGCCGATTACCTGGCGGGCAACGCCCCGGTCTACACCTATGAATTCCGCACCCGCACCCGCGACGGCCGCTGGAAATGGATACTGGCACGCGGCATGCTGGTCAGCCGGCTGCCGGACGGCCGCCCGCTGCGCATGATCGGCACCCATTCCGACATCGATGCGCGCAAGCGCAAGCAAGAGCAGGAGGCGATACGCAGCGCGGTGATGGAAATGCTGGCCCGCGGCGGCAAGCTCAACGACGTGCTGGACAAGATCATTGCCAGCCTGGAAGCGGAAAACCAGGACCTGACCTACGCGATTTTCAGCCACGATGGCGAGAGCGGCACGGCGCTGGCCGGCACCAGCCTACCGGCCTTGTGGTATCCGCCGCTGCCGGAGCTTGTCTTGCAGACGGCCGACAGCGCGTCGCACGCGGCGGGCATCGCGCTGCCGGCCGGACTGGAAATCTGCTGCTCGGAAGCCATCATCTCCGGCGAATCCACGGTGGAAGGCGTGCTGGTTTCCTTCCGCAAGCACACCGGCAGCCACGAACTGCCGGACCGGGAGCAACAGCACCAAGCGGCCAACCTGATCAGCATCGCCATGCAACACAAGCGCATCGAGGAGCAGCTGCTGCTCGCCAACTCGGTGTACGAGACCATCGACGAGGCCATCATGGTGGTCGACCCCGACAGCCGGATTCTTGCCGTCAACCCGGCCTTTGAAAAAATCACCGGCTTCCGCTCCGACGAGATCATCGGGCAAGACCCCAAGCTGATGCGCGCCAGCCGCCAGCCGGAGGCCTTCTACCAGGAGGTATGGCGCACCATCCTGGACACCGGCGGCTGGCATGGCGAGATGTGGTATCAACGCAAGAACGGCAGTGACTACCCGTTATTGATGAGTGTGAACACCATTCATGGCGAAGATGGCCAGGTGCTGCGCCGCATTGCGGTGTTTGCCGACATCACCGCCAAGAAAATGGCGGAAGAACAGATCAATTATCTGGCCCACCACGATTTATTGACCGGCCTGCCCAACCGCGCCCTCTATGCCGACCGGCTGACACTGGCGCTGGCCACCGCGCGACGCCACCAAACGCGTCTGGCGCTGCTGTATATCGACCTGGACAACTTCAAGCCGGTCAACGATAGCCTGGGCCATGCCGTCGGCGACAAGCTGCTGAAGCTGGTGGCCAAGCGCATGCTGGAGTGCGTCCGCGAATCCGACACCATCGCCCGCATCGGTGGCGACGAGTTCGTGGTGATGCTGCCGGCCATCCATGCCGCATCCGATGCCCAGCAGGTGGCGGAAAAAATCCGCGCCACCCTGGCCGAGACTTTCGCCGTCGATGGCCATCCGCTGGCCATTTCCTCCAGCATCGGCGGCGCCGTGTACCCGGAAGACGGCGATGACGAAAACAAGCTGATACAGAATGCCGATGCCGCCATGTATCTGGCGAAAAAGAAAGGCCGCAACCAGGTGTGCTTCTACCGGCAGGGCGCCGGCCTGCTGTAGCGAACGGGCCGCTGCCGGCCACCCCGGCACCGCGCAGCGCCCGCTGCGGCCAACCTTTCAGCCCGGCAGCAGCGGCAGCGCCTGCCCCACCTTGTCGCGGCTCATCGCCACCAGGGTCTTGAAGCGCTTCACGTTGGCATTGCCGAAGAACAGCTCCCGCGTCAGGCCGTTGTACTGCTCCATGTGCTGCACCACGAACAGCAGCACAAAATCCCACTCCCCGGCCACGTAGTAGCACTGCTGCACATGCGGGCAGGCAGCAAAGGCGCGCCGCGTGGCATCCAGCTGGTCGATCTGCTCGCTCTCCACCTCCACCATGGCAATGATGGTCAGGCCATAGCCCAGCGCATCCGGCGACACCACCGCGGTGTAGCGCTCGATCACCCCTTCTTCACTCAGCCGCTTGAGGCGGCGGTTCACCGCTGCGGTGGACAGATTCACCGTATCGCCCAGTTCGTTCTGCGGCGTGCGCGCATCCTGCTGCAGCGCCGCCAGCAGTTTCAGATCGTAGCCATCCAGCGGAGAAGTCATCGTCAGTCCTCGTTTGCAGTAGCCGCCGTTATATCGCAAAGAATTTGCGTTTATACCTGGTTGATAGAGAAAAAATCACGGCCAGCAAGAAATATTATTTCTCCGGCGCCGCACACCGGGCGTCACGACTGGAGACGAGACATGACGCTGACCCCACTGCTGCCACTGCCACCCGATAGCGATACCCTGCGGCGCCAGATCCGGGCACAGGGCGACATCGGCCGCGACGACACGCTGGACGGCCGGCGCATGACCTCCGGCGCCGGCCACGATGCGCAGATGATCGCCCGCATCGCCCCCGCCGCGATGATTTTTGTTTCCTGCCACGGCGGCATCAGCCACACCCCGCGCGAACACACCGACGACAGCCAGCTGCGGCAAGGTGCGCAGGTGTTGCTGGACGCCGTCGCCAGCCGCCTGCCGGCCTGATTGTGTTGCCCTCACCCACCACCGTCATTCGGAGCCACCGCCCCATGCTGATCCACAACCCGCAAGCCAGCCATGCACACTACCCTGCCGCGCTGCGCCGCATCCTCAATATCCACCGCGGCGACGAAAGCCGCCGCTGGCTGGCGCCATGGCCGCTGCTCAGCCGCCGGGCCACACCGCTGTGGTCGCTGCCAGAACTGGCCAGCCGGCTGGGCGTGGCGCAGCTGGCGGTCAAGGATGAATCGCAGCGTTCCGCACTGGGCAGCTTCAAGGCGCTGGGGGCGCCGGCGGCGCTGATCCGCCTGCTGGCACGACAGAACCCGGCGCTGGACCCGGCGCGGCTATTGCGCGGCGACTACCGCGGCCAACTGGGCGCGCTGACCGTGATCAGCGCCACCGACGGCAACCACGGCCGGGCGTTGGCCGCGGCGGCACAGACCGTGGGCTGCGCCTGCGTGATCGTGCTGCACGCCCAGGTCAGCCAGGAGCGCGAGGACGCCATCGCCGCCTACGGCGCGCGCATCGTACGTATCAGCGGCAACTACGATGAATCGGTCGCCGAGGCCGCCCGACTGGCGGCCGCACACGGCTGGCAGGTGGTGTCCGACACCTCCTACGCTGGCTACGAGGAGATTCCGCGCGATGTGATGCAGGGTTACGGCGGCATCGCCGCCGAGATCATCGAGCAGCTGGCGCAGGCCGCACCGTTCAGCCACGTGCTGCTGCAAGGCGGCGTCGGCGGCCTGGCGGCCGGGCTGGCCAGCTATCTGTGGGAGCATTACGGCAGTCAGCGCCCGCGCTTCATCGTGGTGGAGCCGGTGCAGGCCGACTGCCTGTTCCAGAGCGCCCTGCAGGGCCAGCCCGCGCGGGCCAGCGGCACGGTGGATTCGGTCATGGCCGGGCTGGCCTGCGGCGAAACCTCGCCGCTGGCGTGGCAGGTACTGCAACTGGCCATCGATGATTTCATCACCATCCAGGACAGCGACGCGGTGCGCGCCATGCAAACGTTGGCCGCAGGGGCGCGGCGCGATGTGCCCATCGTGGCCGGCGAATCCGGCGCCGCCGGTCTGGCCGGGCTGCAGCGGCTGGTGGACGATCCCGCCATGGCGGCAGCGGTGGGCCTCGATCGCCAGTCGCGGGTGCTACTCATCAACACCGAAGGCGCCACCGCCCCTGCGCTGTACGAGCAGCTGGTGCAGGAATCGGCCGACAGCGTGAGCCGGCGCCAGGCGCGCTGGTTGCTGGCCAACGGTTACTAAGGAGACATCAGCATGCAAGCCCAGCAACGACACGCCCAGCTGGTGGCCTGGCGCCACCACCTGCACCGCCACCCGGAAACCGGCTTCGAAGAAGTGAACACCGCCGCCTTTGCCGCCAAGCTGCTGCGCGACATGGGGCTGGAGGTGCATACCGGCATCGGCGGCACCGGCATCGTCGCCAACCTGCGGGTCGGCGATGGCCCGGCGGTGATCGGCCTGCGCGCCGATATGGATGCGCTGCAGATTCAGGAAAACATGCCCGAACGCCGGCATGCCTCCTGCACCCCGGGCAAGATGCACGCCTGCGGCCACGACGGCCACATGGCCATGCTGCTGGGCGCGGCCCAGCTGCTGAGTGAGCGCCGCGATTTCAACGGCACGGTGCGCTTCATCTTCCAGCCGGCCGAGGAGCACGGCCGCGGCGCCAAGGCGATGATGGCCGATGGCCTGTTCCAGCGCTTTCCGGTGGATGCCATCTTCGGTGTGCACAATATGCCGGGCATGCCGGCCGGCAGCTTTGCCACCCGCGGCGGCGGCATCATGGCCAGCGAGGACAACTTCAGTATCCGCATCCGTGGCCGCGGCACCCATGCCGCCCGGCCGCACATGGGCATCGACCCGCTGGTGATCGGCGCCGAAATCGTGCTGGCGCTGCAGACGGTGGTGGCGCGCAACGTGGACCCCGGCCAGCCGGCGGTGGTGTCCTGCACCGAGTTCGTCACCGACGGCCTGCGCAATGTGCTGCCGTCCGAAGTCATCATCCGCGGCGACACCCGCAGCTACAGTCCGGCGATCCAGGCGCTGCTGGCCAGCCGCATGCGTACCCTGGCGGAAGGCATCTGCCATGCCCACGGCGCCAGCTGCGAGTTCAGCTATACCCACGAGTTCGCCCCCACGGTGAACTCGCCGCAATACGTGGCGCTGGCCGCGGCCGCCGCGGCGTGCGTCAGCGATACGGTGGACGACGACGTGGCGCCGATGATGATTTCCGAGGATTTCGGCGCCTTCCTGCAGCAGGTGCCGGGCAATTTCATCTTCATCGGCAACGGTGCCGACGGCGAGCCGGGCGCCACCCCGCTGCACAATGCCGGCTACGATTTCAACGATGCCATCCTGCCCATTGGCGCCGGCTACTTTGCCGCGCTGGCGCGGCTGGCGCTGGCGGACAGCAGCCAGCGCCGTTAACCCCGGTCACGCCAGCCGCCGCCGGCGGCATGGCTGCGCCCTGCGGCCAACCTCCGGCCCAAAAAAAATCGCCCGCCAGAATCACTGGCGGGCGATGCATGTTTCATGCCATTCAGTTCAGTGCGACCAATTGCCCATTCTTGAAGGTGTAAACGCTGATCGGTGAGTTTTTCAGATCATGCTTGTCGTCAAACTCATACATGCCAGCAACGCCTTGATGCTTCATCGCGGTCAGCACCGGCTTGTATTTCTTGGGATCAGTCGAGTTGGCCTTCTGCATGGCCTTGGCAAGCAGAATCATGCCGTCATACATGGACGCCGCATAGGTCAACGGTTCGGTATTGAAACGCTGCTTGTATGCCGCCTTGAAGCTCTTGCCCGCGCTGCTCTGATCCAGCACCGGCCCGCCTTGCGGACAGAACACTTTCTCATCCACCGATTTGCCGCCCAGCTTGAACATTTCTTCGTTGCAAATGCCATCGCCACCCAGCAAGTAGCCGTTGATACCCAATTGCGCCATCTGCTTGCGCAGCGGGCCGCCTTGGGCGTGGTAGCCGGCATAGAAAATGCCATCGACTTTCATGCCCTTGATCCGGGTAAGAATCGCGGTGAAATCGGTGGCTTTGTCGTTGGTATATTCCCGGGTGGCAATTTGCACACCGCTGCTCTTGGCCGATTTTTCAAATTCGTCGGCAAGGCCCTGGCCATAGGCAGTACGGTCATCAATCACTGCGAATTTCTTGGCCTTGATGTTCTTGGCCGCAAATACCGCCATGCGCGAGCCGGACTGGCTGTCGGTATTGCCGATGCGGAACACGTACGGATAGCCGCCCTGCGTTACCTTGGGGTTGGATGCCACGGTCGCCATCACGATGCCGGCATCGTTCAGCAGCTTGGAAATCGGAATGGCGACGCCGGAGTTATACGGGCCGAGGACGGCATTGACGCTGGCATCGACAAAGCGCTGCGCCACCAGCATGCCGGTACGCGGGTCGGCCGAATCATCTTCGGACACCAGCTCGAACTTGGTTTTTTTGCCGCCGATCACCAGGCCCTGCGAGTTGACATAGTCCAGTGCCATCCGGGCACCGTTTTCATCATCCTTGCCGGTTGCCGCCTGCGGGCCGGTCAGCGGGCCGGTCAGGCCGATTTTCACTACCTGGTCACCGGCAGCCAATGCGCTACCGGAAGCCATGGCGCCGAAGGCGAGCGCAATACAGCTGACAAGCATTTTCGTGGAAGTGGACATCTAGTTTCTCCTGTTTTGAATTTTTTGGTGGTGGTTTTGTGTGCGCAAAATTCAATGAACTTAATTATTTCTGCAATTCCATGTTGGAATTCACCAGCAACTTTGCAGGAGCCTTCCACCAAATATGCAATTGCTATATTGGTGGCGACGTAATTATTATGTTTCATAATGAAGAATTGCCCCCCGCCCACTTGACTATGGACGACAGGAACATGAGCCAGTCCGACACCGCCATGTAGCGGCCGCCAGGCACCACTCCAAGCCAATCCCAGCCTGCAGCAATGCCAGCCACCAGCACCTGCTGCGATGCCTTCTTCCTTGATCGGGCCGATGGACAAACATGGAAGCATGGCGTGCGCGAGGTGCCAGCGGAAACTGGCAGGTGAATTGCCGACAACCCTGGATATTGCGCGTTAATCTGCTGGATGATGGGCCATCAATGTTTTGGCATAACCATAACGTTTGGCCGTGGCGGAGGGAAGTTCGCCAAAAAAGACACGATAATCGTGGGCAAAGGCGCCCAGATGCAAAAAACCCCAGCGGATTGCCGCGTCAGTAACAGAAAGCCCGGACATCAAATCATGCCGAACATGATTGAGCCTTACCGCCCGCAGGTATTTAGCTGGATTGGTGCCGATGGCATTTTCAAATGCATATTGAATGGTACGGCGGCTCAAATTTAGCTCAATACAAAGCTCAGAAATCGAAAGAACACATGAATCCGGATTTTGCAGCAATTGCTGGACCCGCTTGACCAGATCCCAACCCTTGTTTGGTTTTGGCAAACGCTCAGAGGTCAAATCAGGAAAGTCAGCAACTGCCTCCATTATTCCATAGAGGACATTTCTCTCCAGCAGTGATAGACGCTCTTTGTGCTGCTCAGGGAAAAGCACCTCGCCGGCCTGAATTGATCCTAGCGCCTGTCGCAATAACTGTCTTATGTTCTCTGCCGCATCTGCTGTTAACAAGACAACCGGCGATAGCAACTTTGCATGCAGCGCCTGCCCGAGCTGTTGCGTCAAATCCGAGCTTAGCGAAGGAATATCGAATTCAACATTGGCGACAATGTGGCGCTCGGGTGACAAAAACTCGAATTCGGAATAGCAGGAAAAAACATGTAGGGCATCTCTTGTGCTTTGCTCGCCGCACATTCTGGAATGCCCTTCCAGCTCCAATGGGATACCGATCGCCAGCCTATTTTTCGGTACTGTGCCACGTTGCAAGATTTTCTTATTCAAGTCTTCGACAAGAAAACTCATCCCGCCTGCCGCGGACATGGCAGAAGACCCACGGAAGATGCCATCAGATATCTGCGTATATGACAGCCCCCACCCTGAAAATGAGCGTGCCTGATCCTCCACATTGCTGCTCACGCAGAACGATGCACTCACCGATGCTTGCAAGACATTTGAATTTTGCATGGCTTTAAAATTGAACAGCAGTTAAATTCAATGGCATATTGGCGATCTTGCAACACACACTTTGCAACGCTGCAAAGCACTGCGTCACCAAATTAGTCAGCTGCATTCCGCGCAGCGCCCCGGCAATCCGGCATGCCCAAAAACAGCAGACATCGCCTGCGTCACGCTCAAGACATACCGTCTAGCCTAAGTTGCGGGCAAATCAGCAAGGAGCGACCGCCCAGGGCAAGGCATGGCGGCATGCCTGCCATGCTGCACCGAGTTACTTCATAACAGTGATCTACTGCTGTAGCTAGCAATAACAGTGCCCAGTACCAAAACAATTTTTTGTCATTAGTATTACGCAACAGAGTGGTAACAACCCTACCGGGCCGAGGGAGATTATTGCCTGCTGCGCCTCCCGTAGTGTGAATTCACAGGCGATAAACCTTTGGCGGATAAAAACCGAGCAGCATTAAAAAAAACGCCACCTCAAATCATTGAGGCGGCGTTTTCTCAGGCTTAACGCGGCTAAGTATTAAATGGCAGAAAAGCCGTTATCGACAAACAGGTGCGTGCCATTCACAAAACTGGATTCATCAGATGCCAAAAACAGTGCCGCACTGGCAACTTCGTGTGGTTCGCATAGCCGCCCCTGTTGCTGAATAATGGCAGCTTCACTGACATCCACCCCCATCGCCTGCAAATCTTCCAGTTCCTTTATGCCATGCGGCGTGCGGATAAAGCCGGGGGCAATGGCATTACAGCGGATACCCTGGTCGCGATACTCCACCGCAATGGCCCGGGCAAACATGTGGCAGGCACCTTTGGTAGCATCGTAGAGCACCTCGCCCGGCGTTGCGCAGACGGCAGAAATAGAAGAGGTGCACACAATGCTGCCTTTGCCTTTTCGGAGCATCTGCGGCAGCACGGCTTGCGTCATCAGGAACATGCTTTTGACGTTTACCCCCATCAGCCAGTCCCACTCGCTTTCCTGAATCTCCAGAAAAGGTTTTACGATCAGCGTGCCGGCATGGTTGAACAGAATATCGGCATCGCCGTGGCGGGCCCATATTTCTGCGACCGCGGCATTGACTTCTGCTTGCTGGGCCACATCCGCGTAATGCGCCGATGCCGCCCCGCCTTGATCGCGAATTTCTGCCGCTACCGCTCTGGCCAGCTCGATATTGCGATCGACGATGGCCACTGTCGCCCCCTCGCGGGCGAAGCGCTCTGCAGCTGCTGCGCCGCATCCGCTGGCACCGCCACTGATGATCGCCGTTTTACCGGCAAGGCGTCCTGATGTGTTTGGCATCACGTTTTCCTGCCTGCTTAGCGAGTGGGTTGCGAAGACAATTCGGCGCGTTCAAATACGGCCAAATGCAGCTGTTTGTTGCGGTTTACCAGGTAGTACAGCACACCTGGAATGACCAGGGCGGGCAACCAGGAGATATCGGTACCGATAATCTGGTCAATCGGGCCCTTGTAGAAAGACAGCTCCATGAACGGAATCTGTGCCACCACTGCAACTGCATAGATGGCAAGGGTATTCCAGTTCACCTTGCCGTAAATGCTGTTGACATCATACATGGCCGGTACGCTGTAGCGACCTTTGCGGATCAGGTAATAATCCACCAGGTTGATAGCACTCCATGGCACCAGCACATATACCTGCCCGATCAGGATGTCGCTGAAGTAGGCGTTGAAGTTGTACTGCGCGGCAATGGCGATCAAGGTCACAATAATGGCGACAATGGCCATGATGATGAACTTGGTCCACATGCCGATCTTGGTTGCGCCCTTGAAGCCGGTAAAGATGGTGGTGGTCGACATATACGAGCTGTACAGATTCATCACGTTCCATTCCAGCACGCCGATGATGATCACGTAGTACGCCAGCTGTTTATGCTCCGGAAACAGGTTGGCAATGGCGCTACCCGGATCCGTGGTGACATCCATCGCCGCGGCAGCCATGATGGCCCCCAGCAGCATGACAACGGTGGAACCGACCACAATGCCCAGATAGCTGTACCAGAAGGTCGACTGGGTAGAGATATTGGATGGCAGATAACGCGAGTAATCCGCCACGTAAGGACCGGCCCCCAGGGTCCAGGAGGCGGCCTGGGTGACCACCAGACAGAAGGTGGCAAACTTGAAGGTGCTGCCCGACACCATCCACACACCGGCCGGCAGGCCTTTTTGCAGCACGAGATAAGCAGCCATCACAAAAATGACGCCGGAAATGGCGCTCATGTAGGCACCGATCTTGTGGATCAGCTCATAGCCGATGAAGCCGACGATCAGGGTGAGCACGCCAAACAGGATAATCGCGTCGTTATCCGATACCGGCACCACCGCCTTGATGGAATCCCGCATCACCACACCGTTGGCCGCAGTAAACAGGATGTATGCCAGCACCACGATGGCCAACGGCACACCGGCACCGATCACGCCAAACTGCGCCCGGCTTTGAATCATCTGCGGAATGCCCAGATGCGGACCCTGCGCGGAGTGGGCCGCCATGAAAATGGAGCCGATCAGGTTGCCCAGGATCAGGCCGATGAATGTCCAGCCAAGGTTCAGCCCCGCCACTACGCCCAGCGCACCGATCACCATGGTGGTCACTTGCATATTGGCACTACACCAGATGGTAAACAGCCGTTTGGCTGAACCGTAACGTTCATTCTCTGGAATGAACTCGACACATCTGTTCTCGATTTCCATATTTCCCCCCACCCGGATGTGTAATGAGTATTTCCGTAAGACCATGCTCGGCCTGAAGCGGAGTCAACGGTCTGTGAGGCAAAAAATAAGTGATGCCGACAGCAGCCACTATCAGATATTGGCAAGGGTAGAAAACATAGTAGGGTCGAGCGGCGCCCCTACTGACCTGCGCCGCTCCGCAGCAGCAGTGAGAAGACCTTCACGGAAGGAGAACGGTGGGCATGGAAAATGGCGCAGAGTCACCGGCAGAGCAAAACAGCCCGGCATTTGTTGTCGACTTTAATCATCTCTCTACAGCTTCAATACACCGGAACAGATGTTCTGGCCTATTAAAGTCGTAAACAGTCACCCTTGCCCCGCCTAGCTCTCAGCACCATGGATACGACTTGTATTCTGGCTAAAGTCGTAAACAAGCCAGCCTTACAAGCCAAGTTCGCCCGCTAAGCGTCAATTAAAGTCGAAACCACAAGGCACGGCCCTGCCCTACCGACAGAAAGGCATCAGCTTGATCTGATGGATGCTTTGCATGATGCCTACGATCTATCACTCATGCCGCTTGATTGGCGGCAGGTTGGCCTTAGCGGCCAGTTTTTCCATTGGAACAAATGGCTGCTTTCCACCTGGAAGTAGCCTTATCTTACGGCCCACGGTGACCAGGACTGGCATGGCCGCAGCGCCACTTACAGTGACCACATGAAAAACCCCTGCCCGGACTGACAACAGGGGTCTCGCCACCTTGCGATGGCCACGGCCGGCACTCACTTGATCTGCATATTGTCTTTGACCGACCTCACGCCACTGACGCCACGGGCCAGTTGCACCGCCCGGTTGGCATCTGCACTTGAGCGAACAAAGCCGCTCAGCTGCACGCGCCCCATATAGGTTTCGACATTGATTTCGGTCACTTTCAGCACCGGGTCGTTGAAGATCGCGGTTTTGACGCGCCCGGTAATCACGCTGTCGTCCATATACTGGCCGGTGCTTTGATGCTCGCGGGTCGCGGAACAGCCCGCCGCCGACAGCAGCGAGGCGACCACGAAAAATGCGGACAGGTACTTGTTGAATGCTTTCATGATGGATGCTCCACAATGGTTGCGTGTGCCGGCGGCGTGTTGCTGGCCAGCCGACCACTACCGCTGTCCAGCGCGCATCAGCATCGCGGGAGGGCAGCGGTTTGCTGCAGGGTGCTACGCAGCAGGGCCGGCAACGTTGCCGCACCCCGCCGCCACCGGCATCAAGGCATCAAATCGACGCCCTTGCTGCTTTCCTCGAAATGGCGGACCTGCTCTTCGGCCTCTTGCTTGGAAATACCGTACATTTCCTGCAGTTTGCCGGCGAGCATGGTGCGCTTGCCGGCAATCATCTCCAGGTGATCATCGGTTAGATCCCCCCATTGTTCGCGCACCTTGCCTTGGTACTGCTTCCAGTTACCTTCGATAATGTCCCAGTTCATGACTTGCTCCTTTTGACGCCGGATGCGGCTGACAAGATGGTCAAGTTGGCATCCGCTCCCCCGCTAGCGGCAGCGCGTACCACGTTAGGGTTGGCCACCGCCGTACCGGACAGTGTCACCATGCTGCAGCTACGGTGCGGCACTGTCGGTACGCTGCGCCACATTGCTGCAAAACAGTGACCGCAGGCGGTACGTGCAGCAACGTGCCGTAACGGGCTGGTGGCCCGCCAGGCGCAGCCCCCTGTGCTGATGCAGTGACAGGGCATAAATCGGCGCCGGCTTATCTATACTGCCGTGCATGAGGGTTGCCACTATCTGGAGCCGGCCATGTCTACGACCATCACGCCCCAGCAAAACCACCTGCTGGGCGCCTTACCGCCAGAGGTCCTCGACCGGCTGCGGCCTTATTTCGAGCTGATCGAGCTGCCGCTGGGCAAGGTGCTGTACGAATCCGGCGACGCCTTGCGCCACGTGTTCTTCCCCACCCATGCCATCGTGTCGCTGCTGTACGTGATGGAAAGCGGCTCCTCGGCAGAAATCTCGGTGGTCGGCAACGAGGGCATGGTCGGCATCGCGGTGTTCATGGGTGGAGAAAGCACCCCCAGCCGCGCCATCGTGCAAAGCGCCGGCTACGCCTTCCGCCTGGCCGGCAGCCACTTCAAGAACGAGGTCAACCGCCACGCCGAGCTGCTGCAGCTGATGT
>NZ_JBEFLD010000002.1:272878-525183 GCF_040148885.1 Vogesella oryzagri | reverse complement strand
GCACGCAAGTTCAAAGAAACCGAATCCCAGTGTTACCACTGACATCCGTGTCACTTTCTCTTGCAGTGCAAGTGTCTGGCTCGCCAGGCACTTACACCTATCGGTTATTCGTTTTGTTAAAGAGCGGTGCTGACTTCGCTTCGTTGCGTCGTCAGCAGAGGAGGCGAACTATACCCAGCCAGCCGGACAGCGTCAACCACTTTGTTGCAGTTTTTTGCATAAAGTATCCAAGTCATTGTTTTTATTGCAATGCAAAATGCCCCGCAGCTGCGGGGCATTTACTGGCGATGCGGGAAGCGGTTAATGGCTGGCGCTTTGCGCTGCCATACCGGTGGCGGCACTGAAGAAATTACCGGCCTTGGTGAGTGCGGCCAACTTTACCGGATCGGTTTCACCATTGATGTTGGTAATGATGAGTTTGCCGCGCCCCAGCTTGTAGTCGTTGCGGAAGTCGTAGAAGGCACCGATGACCGCCAGCTTGCCGGACTCCACCTCGCCGCCGAATTTGAGCAGCGCGGTATCGACCTGGTTGTTGACGTTGAGCAGCACACCATCGTTGACCGCGATGCCCTTGGGGATGTTGATGGTGAGCAGCTCTTTCTGGATAGGCCGCTCCAAGGCCGAGAAGTCGCCGCTGGCCGCCTGTACCGCACCGCAGACGGCATGGCCGATGAACATCAGCAGCGGCGTGTGCAGATGGCGTACACCGTATTCGACCGAGCCTTCGGAGGTAACCAGCTGGTTGCCGATATTGCGCACCAGGAACAGGTCGTTGACGGCATCGCCGTGGAAGGCGTTGGTCTGCACCCGCGAATCGGAGCAGGTCACCACCGTGGCGCGTGGGGTCTGCTTGCTGGCAAAGCGCTCGAAGTACCCCGCCGGCTTGCTCTGCATATAACGCTGGTTGGCCGCCAGCATCGCCTGTACCAGCCCCTGCACCTTGCCCACTTCGCCGTGTTCGTCATGGCTTTCATGCATGGCCGCCGCAGCGGGTTTGCGCTTGGCAACCGGGCGATGCGGCACCGGCTTCTTCAGCGGGCGGCTGCCCACCACCAGCGACTTGTTGTTGACCGACGCGCTGTGATCCGCCGGTTTCAGCGGCTGGATCGATGGCACCAATTGTTCCGGTTCTGCCGGTTTGGCCAGCGGCTTGGCGGCCGGTTCGTTGGCCTGCGCCGAGACGGCGGTGAGCAGCAGCAGGCTGATAACCCATGGACGGTAGTGACGCAATTGCGTGCGCATGAACTTCCCTTGCAAAAGATGATGGCGGCGGTGTTAACAATATCGGCCGCCGTCGGGAAAACTCAATCCTTGCTTGCCGATCGTTGCGGCCAACCTCGCAGCTGGCTGAGCAGCACGCCGCCCAGCACCAGCAGGCTGGCCAGCCACTGCGGGCAGCTGAGGTGTTCGTCCAGGAACAGCCAGGCCATTGCCAGCGTAAACAGCGGAATCAGGTTGATGAAGGCGCCGGCCAGCGCCACCGACACCTTGCCGACCGCCCACGTATACATGCCGTAGGCGCCCAGGGTAATGAATGCCCCCAGGTACAGCACCCACAGCATCGCATCCAGCGGGTAGTGCTGCGGCCAATGGCCCCATGGCGTCAGCAGGATGCCGCCGAACCAGAAGGTACCCAGCACGGTCTGGGTGGCCGTCAGCGTCAGCGCGGAATAACGCGGCGACAGTTTCTTGGCGATCAGCACATAGCCGCTGGCGCAGACCATGGCGAGAAACTCCAGCGCATTGCCCAGCACCGGGTTGGGGGCACTGACATCCGCCTCGCTGCCACTGGTCAGCCACACCACCCCGGCCATGGACGTCGCCAGACCCAGCCACACCGGCAGCCGCTGGCGATCGCGCAGCAGAAAGTGCGCGCCGACGGCCACCAGCAGCGGCAGCGTGGCGGTGATCATGCTGGCTTGCGAGGCGCTGGTATGCAGCAGCGCGTTGGCCTCGAACAGGAAATACAGGCACGGCTCGCTCAACCCCATCAGCAGCAGCCAGCGCCAGTCACCCTTGTGATAGCGCCAGCGGCTGCCGCGCCGCAGCAGGAACGGCAGCATGCAGACGGTGGCGATCACCATGCGGCAGAACAGCACAAACACCGGATCGAAGACGGCAAAAACGGTTTTCAAAGCGATAAAGGAACTGGCCCACAGCAACATGGCCAGGCACAAGGCAAGGTAAGGCAAAATAGCGACTCCAGAATGGCACAGCGTTCCGCATGGTGAACGAAGCAGCCGGGAGCGTCAAAAAACACCCTGTTCCGCCGCCACGCGGCTGGCACGGCCGCCAGATAAGGAGACAAGCGGGATGGAGACACTGGATTGCGTGGTGATCGGCGCCGGCGTCATCGGCCTGGCCTGCGCGCGGGCACTGGCGCTGGCCGGACGCCAGGTGGTGATCGTGGAGCAGGAAACCGCCTGCGGCCAACATTGCAGCAGCCGCAACAGCGAAGTGATTCATGCCGGGCTGTATTACCCGCCGGGCAGCCGCAAGGCGGCGCTGTGTGTGGCCGGCAAGGCGCTGCTGTACCGCTACTGCCGCGAGCGGGCCATCCCGCACCAGCGCATTGGCAAACTACTGCTGGCCGTTAATGACGCCGACAGCCCAAGGTTGGCCGCATTGCAGCAGCGCGCGGCGGCCAACGGCGTGCGCGAGCTGGCCTGGCTGGACCGCGCCGCGCTGGCCGAACGCGAACCCGCCGTGCAGGCCCATGCTGCCCTGCTGTCCAGCAGCACCGGCATCATCGACAGCCACGCGCTGCTGCAGGCGTTGCTGGCCGATGCCGAACAGCATGGTGCGCAACTGGTGCTGGCCAGCACCGTGGTAGCCGGCCAGGTCAGCGCCGCCGGCATCGTGCTGCAGCTGGACGATGGCTACCAGGTACGGGTACGGCAGGTGATCAATGCCGCCGGACCGTGGGCGCCGGCGGTGGCCGCCAGCCTGCGTGGCGTTCCACGTGAAACCATCCCCCGCGCCTACTACGCGCGCGGCGTGTATTTCGCGCTCAGCGGGCAGCACCCGTTCTCGCAGCTTATCTACCCGCTACCGGAGCCAGGCGGGCTGGGTACCCATTTGACGCTGGACCTGGCCGGCCAGGCGCGTTTCGGGCCGGACGTGGAATGGATAGACGCGGTGGATTACCAGCTGAATGCCGACCGCGCGCAACAGTTCTATCGCAGCATCCGCCGCTGGTGGCCGGAGCTGGCCGATGCGGCGCTGACCCCGGCCTACAGCGGCGTGCGCCCCAAGATTGTCGGTCCCAGCGCGGCGGATGCCGATTTTCTGTTGCAGGGGGAACGCGAACACGGCGTGCGCGGGTTGTTGAATCTGTACGGTATCGAGTCGCCCGGGCTTACCGCCAGCCTGGCCATTGCCGAGCAGGTGGCGGCGCTATGCCGTTAACGCCAGCGTTGCCACCGCGCGCAGCGCGCGCTGCCGGATCAGCCCGCTGACCGGGCGGATCAGATACCAGTACGGCAGAAAGCGGTAATAGCTGCCGCGGTCCGGGCAGCAGACCCGCGTCTCGGTGCGCAGCCAGACCCGATCCGCCGCCAGCGGGCTGATGCTGAAGCTCAACACCAGCCGGGGGACCTGCGTCAGGGCGGCAAAAGCGGCGGCATCCGCCACCGGCTGCAGGCCGTAATCGCCACGCCAGAAGTCACCGGCCAGTCCCCACACGATTTCCCGGGCATTGCACTCCAGCAGGGTGAACTCATGCAGGCCGAACGGTGCCCGCAGCGCCAGCGCATTGCCGTGCCCCAAGCGGGCGGCCAACCTGGCCGGCAGTTCCCGCAGCCGGATAAAACGGTGCACCCAAGGATCCTGCCACGTCGGCAGCTGCTGCAAGGCACGCATCACCCGGTCGGCAGAAGCCGCGATCTGGCGCTGGTGCCGCTCGCTAAACTGGTAAACCGGCAGGTAGTCGTCGCTCAGCATCAGGGCTGCGGCTGGCTGTGATAGCGGCGGAACACCGCCTCGTAGCGGCCATCCTGTTTCAGGCGGCGCAGGCCGCTGTCGAAATGCTGGCGCAGCAGCGGGTCGCGCCACAGCACAGAGGCCTCTTTCGGCATCAGCAGCGGGTACAGCGTTACCGGCAGCTGTGCCTGGCGCCCCAGCTTGCGGCGATACCATTCAAAGATCAGCCGGTCGACCAGAATCACATCGCAGCGCCCCAGGTACAACGCGCGCACCTGGCTGCCCTGGTCGGCCTGCTCGCTGTAGCGGCCCTTGGCCTGCGCCAGCAGGCGGTCGTAACCGGCGGGCAGGTCCGGCTCCGCGCCTTCCCACGCCATCACCCGCAGCTCCTGCATGTCCTGCGGCTGCGCCAGCTCCAGCCGCCGCCGCTGCAACGCCACCACCACGTTGTCGAAGGCATGCAGCGCCCGGCCGATGGAACCCGGCAGCTGGTAGTAGCGCTGCATCGCCGGGGTAACGTCGTACAGCGCGTCCACCTCGCCGCGGCGGTAGGCATTGAGGCGGCGGCCGAACGGGTAGAACACCGGCTGCATGGCGATGCCTTCGCTGTGCAGCGCCTCGCGCAGCAGCTCCACCGCGATGCCGGGGCGCCGCTCCACGTTCACCCACGGCGGAATGCTTTCGTAGAACGCCACCTTGACCACATTGTTGGCCGCCGCCAGCGCCGCCGGAAAACACAGCGCGGCCAACAGCAGCCGCTTGATGCCAGCCATCGTCAATCGAACGCCACCTCGCTGGCCAGCACTTCCACCGCGTCGCCCAGCTGCACGCGGCCGCTGCTGCGCGCCACCAGGTTGACGCCAAAGCACACCCCTTCCGGCATGCGGCGGTAGCCCATCAGCGTGGCCAGCGGCTGTTTTTCCGCGTGCGGCTGCGCCGTGTGCGGATCAATGGTGGTAAAGATGCAGCGGGTGCAGCGGCTGACCACCTCGAACTCCACCTCGCCGATGCGCAGCCGCTGCCATTCATCCTCTTCGAACGGAAACGCCCCCTGCACCACCAGGTTGGGGCGGAACTGGCGCATCGACACCGGCGCCGCCAGGCGTTGGTTGAGATCATCCAGCGAAGCCTCGCTGATCAGCAGGAACGGCGCACCATCGGCAAACGACAGCGGCTGCTCGCTATCCTTGAAGCGGCGGGTGCTGTCGCCCAGCCACAGCAGCTGCAGCGGTTCGCCCAGCCAGGCGCTGAACCAGGCATCGGCGGCGGCATCGCCACCCAGCGCGGTGAATTCGGATTTCCACACCTGCGCGCGCTGCGGGCGGGTAAACAGCTGGCTGCGGGTCGTGAACGCCCCCGCCCCCGGCGCCTGGAACTGCCAGTCGCCGCCCGGCAGCTGCTGCACCTCCATCAACACCAGGCGGTGATGGGTGCGCGCGGTGATCTGGCTGCCATCCGGGCGCACCAGCAACCACACCCGGTCATGCACCAGGCCCTGCGGCAACACCTCGGCCTGCGGCACGGCAATGCCACGGCAGGATTTGAGCGGATGGATATAAAGCTGGCTGAGTTGCATGCTGCGGCCCTTGCAAAATGACGTCCGACAATCGGCGGGTTGGCACGGCTGACAACACCCGCGCGGCGGCCGGTGGAGCCGGCAGCGCGCCAACACAGTGACCCACGCGCCGGGTTTTGTCAGCCGCTCTTATAGCCGATCTCCCCGCCAAAAGGAATGCCATCGCGCTAAACGGCGCGAGATCCGGCCGCCGGGTGCGGCTGCCCGCCTGCGTGTTTTGGCAGGCACGGACAGATGGCAGCAGGCCATCGCGGCATAACGGCACGTGGCTGCCAACGTTGGCCGCCGTGCCTAGCGTTGCTGCCGGCGGTAGCGTTGCGCCAGCAGCGCGCACACCATCAGCTGCAACTGGTGGAACAGCATCAGCGGCAGCACGATGGCGCCGATGGCATGGCCGGCAAACAGCACCTTGGCCATCGGCACCCCGCTGGCCAGGCTCTTCTTCGAGCCGCAGAACACGATGGTGATCTCGTCGGCCCGGGTGAAGCCCAGCTGGCGGCTGGCCAGCCGCGTCAACCCCAGCGCCAGTGTCAGCAGCAGAGCACAGGCCAGCAACAGCCCGCCCAGCGCCGGCAGCGGCGTCGCCTGCCACAGCCCGCCGATCACCGCCGCGCTGAACGCGGTGTACACCACCAGCAGAATCGAGCCCTGATCCACCAGCTTCAACTTGCCCTTGTGGCGATCCACCCAGTCGCCCAGCCACGACCGCAGCAGCTGGCCGGCGACAAACGGCAGCAGCAGCTGGTAAACGATGGCCAGCGCCGACGCGCCGCTGTGCCCCGCCTCGCCGGCCAGCAGCAGCCAGCCCACCAGCAGCGGCGTCAGCGCGATGCCCAGCAGATTGGAGGCGGTGGCGCTGCAGATCGCCGCCGGCACATTGCCGTCCGCCACCGACACAAAGGCAATCGACGACTGCACCGTGGACGGCAACAGGCACAGGTACAGCAAGCCCAGCGCCAGCGGCGGCGTGGTCAGCGCGGCCAGCAGCGGCTGCAACAGCAGCCCCAGCAGCGGGAACAGCACAAAGGTGGCCGCCAGCACCAGCAGGTGCAGCCGCCAGTGGGTGATGCCGGCCAGCACCGCCTGCCGCGACAGCTTGGCGCCATGCAGGAAGAACAGCAGGCCGATGGCGGCATCGGTCAGCCATGCCAGCCAGCGCGCGGCCTCGCCGCTGCATGGCAGCAGGCTGGCCAGCAGCACGCTGCCAAGCAGGCCGAGAGTGAAATTGTCGGGTAGAAAACGCGGGCGTTGCATACGGGTCCTGTCTGGTGCCGGTCGCTGCCGGTGCTGGCCGCCGACAGCAGGCCGGCACACCGGGGCGCGATGAATGGTGCGGCCAACCTTGTCAGCCAGCCGCGGTGGCCGCTATTTCACCGCGCCACGATCTACAATACAAATTCATTTATCTCATTGATTGATGTGATTTTGCGATGAATATCACCCTGCGCCAGCTGCGCGCCTTTCTGGCTGTCAGCCAGCACGGCGGCTTCGGCCGCGCCGGCGACCGCGTCGGCCTGACCCAATCCGCCGTCAGCCGCAGCATCCGCGAGCTGGAAGAGCAGCTGGGCATAAGACTGCTGGACCGCACCACTCGCGAAGTGCTGCTCACCGCCACCGGCCAGCGCCTGTCCGGCCAGCTCACCCGCGTGCTGGACGAACTCGACAGCGTGCTGGCCGAGGCGCGCCAGGCCGGCGAACAGGCCAAGGGCACCGTGCGCGTGGCCAGCAGCCCTACCCTGTCCGCCAGCCTGATGCCGGCCTGCCTCGCCGCCTGCGGCCAACGTTATCCACAGCTGCAATTGCAGCTACTGGACCAGGTGCAGCGGCTGAACCTCGACAGCGTGCTGGCCGGCGAAGTGGATTTCGGCCTGGTAGTGGACCCGCGCGCACAGCCGGAACTGCACAGCGAACGCGTGCTCAGCGACCCGTTCTGTCTGGTGCTGCCGCCGGACCACCCGCTGGCGGCACAGGACAGCGTGCACTGGTCGCAGCTGCAGAACGCCAGCCTGGTGCTGCTGGACGGCAACTCCGGCAGCCGGCCGCTGATCGAGGCCGCGCTGGCGGTCCAGGGCGTCAGCGCGCAGGTGGTGCAACAGCTGGGCCACTCCACCGCCGTGTTCCGCGTGGTGGAAGCCGGCATCGGCATCAGCATCTCCCCCCGCCTGGCACTACCGCTGCCGGCCGGCAGCGCCCTCACCGTGCGGCCGCTGCTGCCGGAGATCCGCCGCGACGTGATGCTGGTGCGCCGCGCAGGGCGCTCGCTGTCGCCGCTGGCAGAAAAGGTATGGCAGCTGATGCGCGAGGTACTGGCGGCAGATGAACCGCCGGCCGCCGGCTGAAGCGGCAAGCCTGGCCGCGGCAATACGCCACCAGGCGGCCAGGCTTTATACCGCCACCCTCGGGCCGCATCTCATCCCGCCGCCCTGCCGCACCGACACTTTCCGCCGCCATGTGAACAGGATCGAACCCGCGCGCAAACCGTTGGCGCGCAAGGGAAAATGCTATAACTCAGGTGCCAACAAGCAAGAACCCATCACAGTACAGGGGTGTCGCCAGCCACACGGCGCACACGTCCCGGGGGATAGAGGAACGGATCATGGCCAGGAAATACATCGACTGCCGCGACCATCCGGGCACCACACAATGCACGGTATCGATCGCCGCCGACGACGACGACGAACTGCTGAACGCCGCGGTACAGCACGCCGTTGCCATGCACGGCTACCAGGACAGCCCGCAGCTGCGTGAGCAATTGCGGCAGATGTTCAAGGAAGAGCACGCCGCGGCAGCGCACTGAAGCGCCGCCTTCTTTACGGCAAACCACGAAAAACGGCTCCCGCGGGAGCCGTTGGCTTTTGTTGCCTTGTCTGGCCAGCAGACCATGCCGCCACCTTGCAGCCAGCCTTCATGCCTCATTTCGCGGTGAACATTGGGCTTCGCTAGGCTCAACCCAACCTACCTGCTATTTCAGATAGCCAAGGGCTTTCCAGCGATTAATGAATGGCATTGCTTCGACATCATGATTTTCAAATTCAAAATGGATGTCACTCTCATGACAGAAATTCCATTTCATCGCGAGTAATGAAATCACCAGATCACTATCGCCGAAATTACCAAGTTCCTTGTCTTCCAATTTACGAATAAATTCGGGAAGTGTTCCCAGATCAATCTGTTCTTCCTGCCATGGTTGGTCATCATAGTAATACAGTCCCCATGAATAGCTTAACAACACTTCACATTTATTTACTCCTATTCCTCTGAAGTAATCAATCAAGAAATGCAGCTCCTGCCATAGTGCATCCCGGGTTAGTACTGTCGTTACGATTTTAATCATGAAGCTGCTCTATTAATTTCCAGAAAAACTACCATGGATAAATATGGATAGCTTCATTCTATATCCAATATTATTCTACGCAAAAGAGAAAAATCCTGAAAAACCAGCTAGCTACCATCACGGCATGCGACCAATTTTCACTCGCCATTTCACAATAACGTTGGGCATCGCTACGCTCAACCCAACCTACATGCTAATTGGTGGGCACGCTTCGCTTTGCCCACCCTACGTGCCAGCAGCATCGCACCGATTTTCCCCAATCCCATTGGCGCGAGCCGGGCAAAACGGTGCGCCCCAGGTTTTAAGCCGCCGCATGTCTGAGCCACGCGACGTTAGCGCGCGGCGAGTTCGGCGGCGCCTGGGGCGTGCCGTTTGGCACGGGGTTTCGAGCAGCCGTAGGGGCGCCTTTTCTTTGGGTACTTTCTTTTGGCGAAGCAAAAGAAAGGGAGCCGCCGCCGCGCGGAAAGCGGCAGATAAAACATCCGCGCAGCGGATACCCCAGACAAAAATAAAGTTGGCCGCAATCCGTGACGGCTTGCGGCCAACCTTTGTTGTTGCTACGCGGTGAATGCTGGGCTTCGCAAGCTTGGCACCAGTCTACAAGCTTAATTTACCGTGTTGTCCCGATGTCTGGGCGTGTAAGTAGCAATGGACCTTGATTTACAAACTCTCCTATTACATCCCGGAATAGCCACATTCCAACCAATGTGCCACCGCCATCATGGAGTTTCAAAAGTGTGGTGGCATACGATGTTATACGCTTATCTCTAGGTGTGAAATTTAGAGTGACATAACCTTCCCACATGTAACCGTTTACATCGAAGTCTATGCTAAATTTTTTTTGATCGTTCTGAAACTTGAAAAGAAACGACCCAGAAAGATCATGTGCATTTTGCTTTAAAAATAGACTACATTCTGATTTGAAAATTTCTCCCTGATTAGGGTCATTATTTTCGCCAGAGCCAAACCAGCTTCCATCTATTTTTACACCTTGATATCTGATGTAAACTAAAAATGGCTTAACTGTTTTTTGCCAAAAATTATTTAAGAAATAAAGCAAGGCAGCCGTCAGGATGCCAGTGACGATTCCTAGTAATCCATCATTTAGCAATTTTTCCATGGTTTCATTATGGATTGTTATGAATAAAAATTACACACCTGATTTGGCGTTTAAAACATAGCATTATGGGTTGGACTTCATTTTACTCAGTACCAACCTGCAAGCCATAATCATACCGCTGTAAGTTCTAATATGGCAAAAGGGCAAGCCTCTCGGCTTGCCCTTGTTACATCCTGCGGCCAACGTTGGCCGCAGGCCTTCCCCTGTTGTTATCCGCTTACAGCGACGGCAGCAGGCCGTCGATGGCGAAGCGGTTGTACTCGGCACGCTGGATCAGCGCGCAGGCCTTTTCGATGTCCGGCGCGAAGTAGCGGTCCTTGTCGTAGAACGATACCTCGGCGCGCAGCATGGCCTTGGCGTTTTCCAGCGCTTCTGCTGCCTTGTTCGGGGCGCGGAAGTCCACGCCCTGGCAGGCGGCCAGCAGCTCCACCGCCAGGATGCCGGCGGTGTTGTCGGCCATGTCGCGCAGGCGGCGGCCGGCGAAGGTGGCCATCGACACGTGGTCTTCCTGGTTGGCGGAGGTCGGCAGGCTGTCGACGGACGCTGGGTGCGCCAGCGACTTGTTCTCGGAGGCCAGTGCCGCGCCGGTGACCTGGGCGATCATGAAGCCGGAGTTGACGCCGCCGTTGTTGACCAGGAACGGTGGCAGCTTGGACAGGTTGCTGTCGATCAGCAGCGCCATGCGCCGTTCGGACAGCGAGCCGATTTCGGCAATCGCCAGCGCCAGGTTGTCGGCGGCGAAGGCGACCGGCTCGGCGTGGAAGTTGCCGCCGGACAGGATGTCGTTGTCGTCGGCGAATACCAGCGGGTTGTCGGACACCGAGTTGGCTTCCACCAGCAGCACGTCGGACGACTGGCGGATCTGGGTCAGGCAGGCGCCCATCACCTGCGGCTGGCAGCGCAGGCTGTACGGGTCCTGCACCTTGCCGCAGTCGGCGTGCGAGTCGGCGATCTGGCTGCCTTTGCCCAGCAGCGCGCGGTATTGCGCGGCGGCGTCGATCTGGCCTTTATGGCCGCGTACCTGGTGGATGCGGTCGTCGAACGGGGTGCGGCTGCCCTGGGCGGCTTCCACCGACATGGCGCCGGCGACGGAGGCGGCGACGTACAGGTCTTCGGCGGCGAACAGGCCTTCCAGCGCGAAGGCGGTGGAGGCCTGGGTGCCGTTCAAGAGCGCGAGGCCCTCTTTCGGGGCCAGCACGATCGGTTCCAGACCGGCGGCGCGCATGGCGTCGCCACCGTGTACGCGGTCGCCGTTCACGAAGGCTTCGCCTTCGCCGATCAGTACCGCGCTCATGTGCGACAGCGGGGCCAGGTCGCCGGAGGCGCCGACGGAACCCTTCTGCGGGATCACCGGGTAGATGCCCTTGTTGAACAGGGTGATCATCGCTTCCAGCACCAGACGGCGGATGCCGGAGAAGCCGCGCGACAGCGAGTTGATCTTCAGCGCCATGATCAGGCGCACGGTGGAATCCTTCATCGGCTGGCCGATGCCGGCGGCGTGCGACAACACGATGGAGCGTTGCAGCAGTTCCAGCTCGTCGGCGGCGATCTTGGTGTTGGCCAGCAGGCCGAAACCGGTGTTGATGCCGTACACGGTGCGGTTTTCGGCCAGCACGCGCGCCACGGTGGCGGCGGAGGCGTCGATGGCGGCGTGGGCGGCCGGGTCCAGAGCCAGTTGCACGGAGGCGTCACGGGCGATCAGGCGCAGTTGGGCCAGTGTCAGCTTGCCCGGGGTGATGGTGATGGTGGTCATGATGGTCCTTCCTTTGCACGGCGACAGTTTGGCCGCGACAGATGTGTCGGTGCTGCGGCCAACCTTGTGGGCTGGCCGCACGCGGATTTACTTGATCATCGGCAGTTTGAGGCCGAAGCGCTTGGCCGCGGCAATCGCCTGTTCGTAGCCGGCGTCGGCGTGGCGCATCACGCCGGAGCCGCAGTCGTTGACCAGCACGCGCGCCAGGCGCTCGGCGGCGGCGTCGGTGCCGTCAGCCACGATCACCATGCCGGAGTGCTGCGAGTAGCCCATGCCTACACCGCCACCGTGGTGCAGCGATACCCAGCTGGCGCCACCGGCAGTGTTCAGCAGCGCGTTCAAGAGCGGCCAGTCGGATACGGCATCGGTGCCATCCTTCATCGCCTCGGTCTCGCGGTTCGGGCTGGCCACCGAGCCGGTGTCCAGGTGGTCGCGGCCGATCACGATCGGCGCTTTCAGCTCGCCGTTCTTGACCATTTCGTTGAAGGCCAGACCGGCGATGTGGCGTTCGCCCAGACCCAGCCAGCAGATACGTGCCGGCAGACCCTGGAAGCTGATGCGCTCGCGCGCCATGTCCAGCCAGCGGTGGGTGTGCTTGTTGTCCGGGAACAGTTCCTTGATCTTGGCGTCGGTCTTGTAGATGTCTTCCGGATCGCCGGACAGTGCCACCCAGCGGAACGGGCCCTTGCCTTCGCAGAACAGCGGACGGATGTAGGCCGGCACGAAGCCCGGGAAGTCGAAGGCGTTCTTCACGCCCTTGTCGAACGCGACCTGGCGGATGTTGTTGCCGTAGTCCACGGTCGGAATGCCCATGGCCTGGAAGTCCAGCATCGCCTGTACGTGCACGGCGCAGCTGTTAGCCGCTTCGTCGGTGAGGCGGGCGTGTAGTTCCGGCTGGCGCTGCGCGTCTTTCCACTGTTCCACGCTCCAGCCGATCGGCAGGTAGCCGTTGATCAGGTCGTGGGCGGAGGTCTGGTCGGTCACCAGGTCGGGCTTGATACTGCCGGCCTTGGCGCGTTTCACCAGCTCCGGCAGCACCTCGGCGGCGTTGCCCAAGAGCGCGATGGACACGGCTTCCTTGCGGGAAGTGTGTTCCTTGATCAGTTCCAGCGCGTGGTCGATGTCGCGCGCCTGCTTGTCGACGTAGCGGGTGCGCAGGCGGAAGTCGATGCTGCTCTGCTGGCATTCGATGTTCAGCGAGCAGGCGCCGGCCAGGGTTGCGGCCAACGGTTGTGCGCCACCCATGCCACCGAGGCCGGCGGTCAGGATCCACTTGCCCGACAGGTCGTTGTTGTAGTGCTGGCGGCCGGCTTCAACGAAGGTTTCGAAGGTGCCCTGCACGATGCCCTGCGAGCCGATGTAGATCCAGCTGCCGGCGGTCATCTGGCCGTACATGAACAGGCCCTTGCGGTCCAGTTCGTTGAAGTGTTCCCAGTTGGCCCACTTCGGCACCAGGTTGGAGTTGGCCAGCAGCACGCGCGGGGCGTTGGCGTGGGTCTTGAACACGCCTACCGGCTTGCCGGACTGCACCAGCAGGGTTTCGTCTTCGTTCAGCTCTTTCAGCGACGCCAGGATCTGGTCGTAGCACTCCCAGTTGCGCGCGGCACGACCGATGCCACCGTACACCACCAGCGCTTGCGGGTTTTCGGCAACGTCCGGATCGAGGTTGTTCTGGATCATGCGGTAGGCCGCTTCGGCGATCCAGTTTTTGCAGTTCAGTTCGGTGCCGCGCGGGGCGCGGATTACGCGGGTGGCGTCAAAACGCGGGTCAGTCATGGGAGTGCTCCTAGGTGGGTTGTGCTCTGTCAGGTGTTGTTCACTGCTTTCGCCGCCGCCGGCTGTCAGTCCGGCCGCGGTATCCGTTCAGCGCCGCAGCTGGCGCGTGATCGACCACGCCAGCCGCGCCGCCGCCTTGGCGCCGTGGCTGTCCTGATCGAATGTCGGGTTGAATTCCACCAGGTCGGCGCCGATCAGCTTGCCGCTCCTGGCGATGCGGGACACCAGCGCTTCCACCACGCTGATGTCGACGCCGTAGCCGGCCGGGGCCGATACCGCCGGCATCTGCGCCGCCGGCAATACGTCCAGGTCGATGGTCAGGTACACCGCGTCCACGCTGTCGACGAACTCGGCCAACTGGTGGCGGGCATCGGCCAGCTGCCAGGCGGTCATGTCGCTGTCCAGCCGCCACTCGGCGCCCAGCTTGGCGGCGGATTCGAACAGCGCGCGGGTGTTGGCGGTTTCCGCCACGCCCAGGCACAGGTAGCGGAAATTCTGCCCGCGCTTCGCGCACTCGGCAGCGATCTGCGCGAACGGGGTGCCGCTGGTGGCTTCCGCCGCGCTGCGCAGGTCGAAGTGGGCGTCGAAGTTGACGATGCCGATGCGCTTGCCGTTGCTGGCATTGGCCAGCCCCAGCCAGTGACCATAGGCGGTCTCGTGGCCGCCGCCCAGCACCAGCGGCAGATGGCCGGCTTGCACGATGGCGGTGACCGCTGCGGCCAACCTTTGGTGTGCGGCATCCAGGTCGCCGTCTTCACACACCACGGTGCCGGCGTCGTACAGCGGCAGCGTCGGGTGATACGCCAGATTGGCCAGTGCCTTGCGCAGTGCCAGCGGGCCGGCCACGGCGCCGGTGCGGCCCTGGTTGCGGCGCACGCCTTCGTCGCAGGCAAAGCCGAGAATGGCGATGCCCGGTGCCACGCCGGCAGCCAGCGGCTGTACCGCCTGGTGCCAGCGGCGGGCCAGATCGCCCTCGGCGGCATCAATGCGGCCGGTCCACATGCTCATGTCGATCGTCATGGTATTAACCCTCGTGCTGCACCACGCCACGGAACACGCGGCGGGTAAGCGGATTGGTGCCGAGGCCATACACGATCTCGGCAGGATGTTCGATGTCCCACAGCAGCAGGTCGGCGACATGGCCGGCAGCCAGCTGGCCGTGGGTGGCGGCGCGGCCCAGTGCCTGCGCCGCGTGGCGGGTGGTGCCCAGCAGCGCCTCTTCCGGCGTCAGGCCGAACAGCACGCAGGCCTGGTTCATCGCCAGCCGGATGGAGGCGAACGGGCTGGTGCCCGGGTTCAGGTCGGTGGACACCGCCATCGGCACGTTGGCCGCACGCAGTTTGTCCACCGGCGGTTTCTGCGTTTCGCGCAGGAAGTAATAGGCGCCGGGCAGCAGCACCGCCACGGTGCCGGCGGCGGCCAAGGCGGCGACGCCAGCGTCGTCCAGATATTCGATATGGTCGGCGGACAGGCCGCCGAACTCGGCCACCAGCGCGGCACCATGCAGGTTGGACAGCTGCTCGACGTGACCTTTCACCTGCAGGCCGTGGGCGCGGGCGGCTTCGAACACCTGGCGGGTCTGCGCCGGCGAAAAGCCGACGCCTTCGCAGAACACGTCCACTGCCTCGGCCAGGTCTTCCTGCGCCGCGGCGGGGATGATCACCTCGCACACGTGGCGGATGTAGCCGTCGGCATCGCCGGCGAATTCCGGCGGCAGCGCGTGCGCCGACAGCAGCGTGGTGGCCACTTCCACCGGCATCGCAGCTTCCAGCCGGCGCGCGGCGCGCAGCTGTTTCAGCTCGTCCGCCAGCGTCAGGCCGTAGCCGGACTTCATCTCGATGGTGGTGACGCCTTCCTTCATCAGCGCCTTCAGCCGCGGCAGGCTCACCAGTGCCAGCTCGTCCTCGTCCAGGCCACGGGTGGCGCGCACGGTGGAGATGATGCCGCCGCCCTCGGCCGCGATCTGCTGGTACGGCACGCCGGTGAGGCGCTTTTCCCATTCCGCGGCGCGGTTGCCGCCGTACACCAGGTGGGTGTGGCAGTCGATGAAGCCGGGAGTGATCCACGCACCCTTGGCATCGATGATGTCGCCGTCGCCGAAGGCGCGCAGCGCCGCATCCTGCGGCAGCACGGCGTGGATGACGCCGCCCTTCAGCCACAGCGCGTGGCCGTCCAGCGCGCCGTAGGGCGCGGTAACGGCGGCATCGCAGGTGGCGAGGCGGGCGTTGATCCACAGGGTGTCGTTGGGCTGGCTCATGGTGCGGTCCGGTGTTGCGCGATTAATTGTATATACATTTAGTTGATCGCCAGCGCCGCGTCAAGGATTTTTTTCTGCCGACCTCTCGCCGCCGTGGCCATGACAACACGACACGACACCGGAAAAGCCTTTAAAAAACAACAGGCCACGCGTTGGCGTGGCCTGTGATCAGTTGTTGCGTAAATGTATATACATTTACTTTAGTGCGGCCCGCTCAGCGCTTGCGTACCCGCGTCTGCGAGCGCAGCTTGTACTTGGCGCCCGGGTGCAGCAGGCGGGCAAAACTCACCAGGTGTTTGCCGGACCAGGTACGGCGCAGCACGCGCAGGCACGGGTCGCTGGGCTCCACACCCAGCAGGCGGCATTCCTCGGCATCCGGCAACACCGCTTCCACCGTGTGTTCCACATCGGACAGCGGGCAGGTGCGCATCAGGTAGGCATTGGGGGTTTCGCGGCTGAAATCCTGCTGCAGGTAATCTGGCGCCCATTGCGGGCTGACGTAGCGCTCTTCGACCTGAATGGCGCTGTCGTCCTCGAAATGCACGATCAGCGAGTGGAACACCGGCGCCGCCACCGCCAGCCCTAGCCGCAGCGCCACTTCCTCGCTGGCGGCTTCCTGACGCACGAAATGCACCGCGGCACGGTACTGGTGGCCGCGGGTGGCAATTTCTTCGGCGATATTGTTGACGTCCAGCAGCGGCGATTCCGCCTTGCGCTCGGCGACATAGGTGCCGTCGCCGGCATAGCGCAACAGCACGCCGGCCTCGGCCAGGTCGCGGATCGCCTTGTTGACGGTCATGCGCGACACGCCGAACTGCCTGGCCAGCTCCACCTCGGGCGGGATCTTGGCGCCGGGGGCAAAGCTGCGGCTCTTGATGCCGTCGAGAATGAAATCGCGGATGCGCAGGTAGTGCGGCTTGGAGGCGGTTTTGGGCGTGCTCATGCCGGCATTGTAAGGGAAAGCGTGGCAACAGGTTGGCCGCACGACGGCGGCCAACGGTGTACAGCCGACCGCTCAGCCCAGCTGTTCGGCCAGAAACTGCAGGCTGCGGCCATGCGCCAGCGCGGCGGCGCGCTGGTTGTACATCTTGGGGCGGCCCCAGCAGTTGAAGCCGTGATCCGCGTCCGGGTAGTCATGGAACTGCGCATTGCTCTTGCCGGCAAACGCCTGCTTCACCGCGGCCACCATGTCCGGGGTGATATGGGCATCCAGCCCGGCATAGTGGAACATGATCGGCATGCCGAGCCGGTCGGCCAGCGCCAGATGCTGGTGAATGCGGCCGCCGTAGTAGCACACCGCGGCATCGGCCTGGCTCAACGCCGCGGCGCGGAACGCCATCTGCCCGCCCAGGCAGTAGCCCAGCGTCGCCACCTTGCCGCTGACCTGCGGCATGGCGCGCAGCGCGCCCACCGCGGCGGCCACGTCGCTGGCGGCCAGATCCATATCCAGCCGCTGCAGGTAGTCGTAAGCCTGCTGGCTGCCGGCCTCGTCGTAGGCCAGATCCACCCGCGGGCTCAGCCGCCAGAACACGTCCGGCGCCAGCACCACGTAGCCATCCAGCGCGTACTGGTCGGCCATGCTGCGGATGTGCTCGTTGACGCCCCAGATTTCCTGCAGCAGCACGATGCCCGGGCCGTGGCCGGCCGGCGGCAACGACAGATAGCCGCTAAAGGTTTCACCGGTGGCGGATGGCAGATCGATCCAGCGGGAATTCACGATTGATGCTCCTTAGAACTTGTTCACACTCGCGCAAGCCGGCGCGAGGCAAGGCAAAAACAGTCGGGCGCGGCATTTACCGCTAGTCACGGTGCTCCCCGGCTGGTCATTAACGCCGCAGCACCCGCAGCTTGTGACAGCCCGGCCGCACGCAGGCGGCACTGGCAATGTGCCGGCAACTGCTGCATTGTAGCCGGCAGCAATCAATAAAGGTGCAAGCGGCGGCGGCAGAACAACGGCGCCGCAGAATGGTCTGAATCTGGCAGCCTGCATCTGGCGATGCGCAGGATTCAGATGCACCGCATGACAAAAAGTGCCAGCAAGGATGCCATCATGTCCCACCCAGTCCACCCCGACCTGCTTCCTGCCGGCGTGCGCGCCATCGAACTGGCGCCCGGCATGCCCGGCCTCACGTTCCACCATCCGGCCTTCACCGCCACGCTAAGCCTGTACGGCGGCCAGCTGCTGGATTTCACGCCGACTGGCGGCCGCCCGTTGCTGTACCTGTCGCCACTGGCGCGGCTGGAAGCCGGCAAGGCGATCCGCGGCGGCATTCCCGTGTGCTGGCCGTGGTTCGGCCCGCACCCGCACGACCCGAGCCAGCCGCAACACGGCGTGGCGCGCACCGCGCTGTGGACGGTCAGCGCGGTGGCGCGCAGCGACGACGGGTTTCACGTGAAACTGGCCGCCCCGCATCATGCGGAGCTGGAAGCCAGCCTCACCCTGCAGCTGGGGCCGGGGCTGGACATCGCGCTGACCAGTCGCAACCTGGGCAACGAGCCGGTCAGCGTCAGCGCCGCGCTGCACAGCTATCTGGCGGTGGGCGATCTGCGCACCGCCAGCCTGAGCGGGCTGGAAGGTGCGCCCTACCACGACAAGCTCAGCGGCACTGTGGCCAAGCTGCCGCTGCAAGCCTGGCAGTTCCGCGCCGCCACCGATGCCGTGGTGCAGCATGCCGGCCCGTGCCAGCTGCACGATCCGCACTGGGAGCGCCGTATCGCCATCGGCAGCAGCAGTTCGGCCAGCACCGTGGTGTGGACGCCGTGGCAGCAGGGTGCGGCCAACATCGCCGACCTGCCGGACGACGGCTGGCAGCAGTTCCTGTGCGTGGAGGCGGCCAACGCCGGCAGCGATGCGCGTCTGCTGCCCCCTGGCGGCAGCCACACACTGCGCCAGCAGCTGCAATTACTGGCGCTATAATCGCCGCCTTGAATCCGCTTTATCGAGATCTGCAGCAATGATGATGCAACCCGACCGGCTGGACCGGTTCTTTCCCATCACCTACCCCAACGGCGCCACCGTCAGCCGCTTCGCCAAGCCCTGCCCGCATTGCCAGCAGCTGGTGAAGGCCAACGCCATGGAAGGGGTGGCGATGCTGCTGCAGGACAAGGTGTTTGTACTGGCCGACGGCGAGTGCCCGCATTGCCAGCACCGCTTCGTGGTGAAGTGCGTGATCGATGCCTACAAGCGGGTGTTCCCGGTGCAGCTGCCGGTATTCCTGTACCGCTGGCTGCTGCGCTGGGGCGCGCGGCGCCAGCTCAAGCTGTTCCGCCAGCAGCCGGAATGGCAGCGCGCGCGCCGGCTGGTGGAGGCGATGGATAGCGCCGAGGTGAAGGAAGCGGTCAGCCAGCTCACCAGCCGCCTGCTGCCCGACAGCGCGGCGGTGGAAAAATCCGCCGACATCGTCGGCCGCTTCCAGAACCTGCCGATCTACGCCTGGCTGCGCCACGACGGCCGCACGCTGCTGTTCGACCGCGCCGCCCCCGACAGCGATGCCCAGTTCCAGCTGCAGCCGGGCGAAGTACTGTTCGATGGCCGGCTGATCTACAAGGAAGTCACGCCGGAACAGGCCTGAAGCCGCGCTTGCCGGCATAAAAAAACCGCCACGTCGTGGCGGTTTTTTTTACGGCTGCCGGCCGCGGCTAGGCCGGCAGCTGCTGCTTGATCAGCTGCAGCATACGCTGGCTGGCGCCACGGTGCTGGGCGGTAAACGCCAGCCCGGCCTGCCGCATCGGCTGCCGCGCCGCCGCGTCCTGCAGCAGCGTCAGCGCCGCCGCCACCAGCTGGTCGGCATCACTGACCTGGCGCGCCGCACCGGCGGCCAGCGCCAGCGCCGCCGCTTCGGCAAAATTGAAGGTAGAGCGGCCGATCAGCACCGGCAGGCCGACGCTGGCCGGCTCGATCAGGTTCTGCGAACCGAAATCCAGCAGCGAGCCGCCAATAAACGCCACATCCGCCGCAGCATAGTAGGCAAACAGTTCGCCCATGCTGTCGCCCAGCCACACCTGGGTGCTGGCGGCCACCGCTTGCTCGTCGCTGCGGCGCTGCACGGCAAAACCCATGTCGGCGGCCAACGTTGCCACGCTGTCGAAGCGTTCCGGGTGGCGCGGCACCAGCAGCAGCAGCGCCTCGCCGCGCGGCACGGCCTGCCAGGCGCGCAGGATCAGTTCCTCTTCGCCGTCGCGGGTGCTGGCGCACACCCACACCGGGCGGCTGCCGATACGCTGGCGGAACGCCTGCCCCAGCACCAGTTTGTCCGGCGGCGGGGTGAAATCGTATTTGCTGTTGCCGCAGACGCTAACGTTGGCTGCACCCAGCTGGCGCAGCCGCTCGGCATCGGCGTCGCTCTGTGCCGCCACCGCGGTCAAGGCGCGCATCGCCGGGCGGATCAACGGCCCGATGCGGCGGTAGCCGCGCAGCGATTTTTCCGACAGCCGCGCATTGACCAGAAACAGCGGCACGCCGGCGGCACGGCAGGCGTGCAGCAGATTGGGCCACAGCTCGGTTTCCATCAGCACGCCGAATTTTGGCCGCAGCGCGGCGATGAAGCGGCGCATGTTGCCGGCGCTGTCATACGGCAGGTAGCGGATCTCGGCGTCCGGGTACAGCTCCAGCGCGGTGGCGCGGCCGGTGGGCGTCATCTGGGTGATGACGAAACGGGCGGCCGGATATTGCTGCCGCAGCTGCTTGACCAGCGGCAGCGCAGCACGGGTCTCGCCCACCGACACTGCGTGCAGCCAGATCACCTCGCGGCCATCGCCACGCGGCAGATCGCGGCCGAAGCGTTCGTCCCAATGCTGCAGATAGGCCGGCGCCTTTTGCGCGCGCTTGTTCAGGTAGCGCTTCACCAGCGGCGTGAGCAGCGGCCACAGCGCGCTGTACAGCAGGCGCGCGATCATGCCGTGCTCCGGCAGCGCGCCAGCAGCGCCAGCACCGCGTCCACCGGCGGAATCACCCCGGCCTGGCCGATGTTGGCCGCGCGGGCGGTGGCCACCACCCCGGTCAGCGCCGGGTCGGTATCGGTGTAGATCGCTACCAGCGGCACATCCAGCGCATTGGCCAGGTGGGTCAGCCCAGTATCCACCCCCACCACCGCTGCCGCATGGCCGAGCATGGCGGCGGCGGCGGACAGCCGCATTTTCGGCGCCACCAGCGCGCCGGGAATGGCTGCGGCCAACCTTTGCGCGCGCTGCTGTTCTGTCGCATTGCCCCACGGAATCACCGTCGCCAGCCCCTGTGCCTGCAGCGCATGCGCCAGCGCCACCCAGTGCGCCTCCGGCCACAGCTTGCTGTCGCGGCTGGTGGCATGCAGCAGCACCCAGTACGGCGTCGCCGGCAGCCAGTCCGCCCGCGCGCCGCCGCGAATGCCGAATACCGGCGCGCCGCTGGGCTGGTAGCCAAAGGCGGCGGCAAACAGCTGGCGATTGCGTTCGATGGCGGACAACTGACGCTCGACGCGGTAGCGGCGGTCGTAAAAGCGGCTGGCCAGCGGCTCGCGAATGCTGGCGGCGTCGTAACCGGCCAGCGGGCCGTTGGCCAGCTTGCCCGGCAGCGCACTCTTCAGCAGGCCCTGGGCATCCAGTACCAGATCCCAGCGCGTGCTGCCGAGGGCGTGGCGCAGGCTGGCCATCTCGCACCAGGTCGCGCGTTGCAGCAGGTGTTTGCGCCAGCGGCGCCAGGCTATGGGGATGGTGCGCGTGACCTGCGGGTGCAGGCCGGGGATATCCACAAAGGCTTCTTCTGCCAGCCAGCTCACCGCCACATCCGGGCGCGCACGCGCCAGATCCGACAGTGCGGGAAAGGTGTGGATCAGGTCTCCCATCGAGGAAGTGCGCAATAACAGGAGGTTTTGCATGCGCCGGATTGTACGAGCGGGCCTGTGGTTAACCAAGTAAAATCGCCCCGCACCGTTTGTGGATAAGGCGCTGTGGATAAGAAACGCCATATTTACCCACAACTGCTCAGAACACTGCCGGTAGTAGTAACCCACCGCTCATCAACAAGCTAAGCTACTGTCAGGTCAAGGTTTTTGACTGTTATCCACATTTTTTGGCGTCTTTATCTTTATCTTCAATATAAAAATGGGAAAACAAAGAACAGCAGGATGACTGCAACGGCTGCAGTGCAAAAAACATTGCTGCACAGCCCGGGTGGAACACTGCACGGTCAGCATGTGGACAACTGCGCTCTGCAGAAAAACCGTAAAACTATCCACAACTGCTGCACCAGCCATCCCAGCGCCGGAACACACCTTGCCGTTTGCAATAACCATCTGAAAAAAAAAGAAAAAACACGGTTATCAACAGATAGGCACTGCCTTCATCTGTCTTCATCTTTTTAAAAATTGGACAACATTAGAAATATGTCTGAACCGCTAAGCCTGGTGCTCATTACCAAAAACGCAGAGGCACTACTGGAAAAGTGTCTGCAAAGCTGTGCTTTTGCAGACGAGATCGTGGTGGTGGATTCGGGAAGCAGCGACAGGACATTGGCAATAGCTTCTGCCTATAAGGCGAAAGTTATCCACCAGGACTGGCTGGGCTTTGGGCCGCAGAAGCAATTTGCCGTAGCGCAGGCCAGCCATGACTGGGTGCTGTGCCTGGATGCCGATGAATGGCTGTCAACAAAACTGGCAAATGAAATCAACAACTTGCTGGCAGACGAACGTAGGTTGGCCGCTTGCGGTGCCTGGCGCTTTGCACGCAGCAACAAGTTCATGGGCCGCTTCTTGCGCTTTGGCGAGGGCTATCCGGATTACAGCTTGCGGCTGTTCGATCGCCGTCGCGCCCGCTGGTCGGACGACGTGGTGCACGAATATGTGCACAGCAGCGGCCCGGTTGGTACCGTGGCTGGCGACTTGATGCACGAATCGGGTGAAGACATCGCGTTGTATCTGAGCAAACAGAACCGCTACACCAGCTTGCAGGCGGAAACGCTGTATCAACGCGGGAAAACCGCGGGGATTGGCAAGCTGCTGTTTAGCCCGCTGCTGCGCTTCATCAAGTTTTACCTGGCACGGCAGGGTTTTCGCGATGGTTTGCCCGGTTTTGTCCACATCAGCATTGGTTGCTTCAACAGCTACAGCAAATACGCCAAGCTGATCGAGCTGCAGCGGCTGGCAAAACAGCAAGCATCGCGCTGAACGGCTGCGACAATGGCAGGCAAGAAGACCGCTAGCTTGCGCTGCTGGCCGGATGGCTGGAGTTATCCACAACCGGCAACCCCCTGAGCGCTGATCCGGGCGGCTGATGGCTTTTTCGGCCGCCTGGCTTGCGTTAGGCTGTGCGGCCAACCTTTATCCACAGCGGCAGCCATGTCGATACGCTTTCCTGCCCCGTTACAGCCCGGTGACCGCGTTGCCGTCTGCGCGGTGTCCTCCGGGGTGCCAGAGGTGCTGCAAGGCCGGCTGGATGCCTCGCTGCAGGCCCTGCGTGCTGCTGGCTTCCAGGTGCTGGAAGGCGCGACCCTGCGCCGGCAGCAGCACGGTGCCAGCGGCAGTGCCGCCGAGCGGCTGACCGATCTGAACCGTTTCCTGTACGACCCGACCGTCCGCGCCATCCTGCCGCCGTGGGGTGGTGAGCTGGCGCTGCAACTGCTGGCCGGTATCGACTTTCCCCACCTGGCGACGCTGGCGCCGAAATGGCTGTGCGGGTTTTCCGATGTTTCCACCCTGACAGTGCCGCTGACGCTGCGCGCCGGCTGGGCGACGCTGCATTCTCCCAATGTGTTTGATCTGAGTGAACCGGCCCGGCAGCAGGAAATGCAGGCGCTATGGCACAGCTGGCGCTACGGTTTGCCGCCGCTGCAGCAGGCCGCCACGCGCTTCTGGCGCTTTGGCGATCCCGGGGTGACCGAAAACAGCCGCGTGCGCGTGCTGGGTGGCGGCAGCTCCGTTATCGAGGGCCGCTTGCTGGGCGGTTGCCTGGATGTGCTGTCACGGCTGGTGGGCACGCCGTATTTCGATCTGGCCGCGTTCAAGCAACAGCCGACGATCCTGTATCTGGAAAACGCCGAGCTGGCGCCGTATGAATTGCTGCGGGCGCTGAGCGGCATGCGGCTGGCGGGGGTGATGGATGGTCTGGCCGGGCTGGTGTTGGGACGCAGCAGCGGGCCGGCGCTGGCGGCAGACGGTGGCTTGGGCTACCAGGACGCGGTGCAGCAGGCGCTGGCCGGGTTGCACTGCCCGGTGGTGCTGGACGCGGATATCGGCCATGTGCCGCCGCAGTGGTGTCTGCTCAATGGCGCCTGGGCGCGGCTGGAGGTGAGGGCCGGCACGGCGCTGCTGCAACAGTCGTACCCCGCCGGCGGCGAGCCGACGCTCAGCGGCTGATGCTGTACTGCAGCCAGCACAGCAGGCCAAGGTTGGCCGCAATGCTGAGCTTGTAGCGCCACTGGAAGCCCGGCTTACTGGATTTGTGGCGCAAGCGCTGCTGTGCCAGCAGGGCGCCGGGCCAGCCGCCGAGCACGGCCAGCAAGTGCAGGGTGTTTTCGCGGATGCGCCAGCGCTGCTGCTGCGCGGCGCGCTTGTCGTGGGCGTAGACGGCGTAGGTCAGCAGGCTCAGCAGCAGGTAGAGCGCGGCGACGCCAGCCGGCAGATAACCCTGCACGATGATGCCGCCCAGCAGCATGACAAACAGCAACAACAGCGGCGGTATACGGTGCTGGCGTCGTGGCGGCGCTGACGGCCGCGCCCGGCGCGGGGCACGGCCCTCCTGCTGGCGGATGTCCAGCGCGGTGAGGCGGCCTTGCGGATCCCGGCTCACGCAGTAGCTGAGCAAATCGCCATTGCGTGGCGCACGCTGCAGGCGGCTGAAGGCGCGCCGTTGCACATAGGCAGGTTTGCTGCCGTCAGTCGGGCTGACAAAGCCGATGCCCAGTTCGTCATGCCAGTTGTGTAGCCTGCCTTGTAAGCGCATGTTTGCAAGTGGTTACTGTTGAAAATAACGGTATTTTCTATACAAACAGCATTTATGACAAATGTTTTGAGTGGGCCCGGCAGCGGCTGCTGCTGACCCCCGCCCCGGGTGCTTACACGCTGTAATCGCCCCATACCGTCTGGATGGCACCGACTGCTGCCAGTGCCGCGGTTTCGGTGCGCAGGATGCGCGGCCCCAGCTTCAGCGGCGTGCAGCCGGCGGCAATGGCAGCCGTTTCCTCGCTGGCGGATAGCCCGCCTTCCGGCCCGGCCAGCAGCCACGCCTGTTGCGGCTGCTGCGCGATATCGGCCAGCCGCCGCGTGCCCAGCGGCGACAGCAGTAGATGGGCATCCGCCGCCGGCAGTGCGGCCAACCATTGCTTTAGCGTCAGGATCGGCAGCACCTGCGGAATGCTGTTGCGGCCGCTTTGTTCGCAGGCGGCGATCACGATCTCCTGCCAGCGCTGCACGCGCTTGTCGGCGCGATCGCCGGCCAGCTTGACGATGCTGCGCTCGGTGGCCAGCGGCTGGAACACGTTCACCCCCATCTCCACGCCTTTTTGCAGCGTGAATTCCATGCGCTCGCCGCTGGAGATGGCCTGCGCCAGCCCCAGCCACACCGGCGATTCGCGGCTGGTGTCGTCAAAACGGGTGATGGCGCAGCTGGCGTCGCGCTTGCCGATGCTGCCGAGCGTGGCCTGGTATTCGCCGCCGCGGCCGTTGAACAGAGTGATGGCGTCGCCCTCGCGCAGCCGTAACACCTGTATGTGGCGCACTACACTGTCGGGTAGCGTGTACTGTTCTGCCGTGGTCAACACAGCGTCGATGAAAAACCTTGGCATTGCGTGTTGCCCGTAACTGTCGATGACGGTATTTTGCTTGTTTTGCTGCAGTTGCAACAACCACGGCGTGCAGCAGGGTCCGCATCCGGGCCGTCAGCGCTGCCGCGGCTACCCGCCGCGGCATCACACCACCCAGCGGGAGAAGGCTTTGCAGGTAGTCGATGAGGTGATCAAGGTCGTACGCGCGGTAGCCCACAGCGAGGTGATGCCGCGCTTCCTGCGCGTGGGCAAAACGCGCAAGGAAGACGGCTCGCTGTTTACCGAAGCGGATCTCGCCTGCCAGTCGGCATTGCAGCAACAGTTGCCGACCATCCTGCCGCACCCAGTGCTGGGTGAAGAAATGACCATCGAGGAACAGGATGCGCTGTGGGCGGCCAACCCGCACGGCCTGTGGGTGGTGGACCCGATCGACGGCACCACCAATTTCGTCAACGGCCTGCCGTACTTCGCCATCTCGGTGGCGCTGGTGGTCAACGGCAAAAGCGAACTGGGGGTGATTTACAACCCGGTGTCAGACGAAGTGTTCTACGCCCGCCGCGGCCACGGTGCCTATCTCAACGGCCAGCGCCTGCCGCTGAAATCGATGGCCAACAGCATGGGCGACGCCATCGCCGCGGTGGAAATCAAATACCTGCGTTCCGGCAAACTGGCGGCGCGCATGGGCAGCGTGGCGCCGTTCGGTAGCCAGCGCAGCATGGGCTCCAGCACCCTGGACTGGTGCTTCCTGGCCGCCGGCCGCTACGACCTGTACCTGCATGGCGGCCAGCGACTGTGGGACTACGCCGCCGGCGCGGTGATCCTGGAAGAAGCCGGCGGCCGCATCGCCAGCCTGTATACCGACGATTACTGGTCCGACACGGTGTGGAAGCGTTCCGCCATCGCCGCGCTGGACCCGGCGCTGTTCGCACAGTGGCATCGCTGGGTGCGCGCCAACCAGTAGTGCCAGCATCGCTCCGCGACCACGGCCAGGCCCATGCCTGGCCGTTTGCATTGCAGGCGGTTACCCGTTGCTACCTACCGTTGCAGTTGCCCACCGCTGCCGGCGCGATACTGGCCGCTAGCGAAACCGGTCGGAGCGTGCCATGGAAGTGGAACTGAGTGTGGAAGGCCGCCAGCGGCGCATCAATACCGCGGTGGCGATGACGGTGGTGCTGTTGTCGGTATTCATGGGCATCGCCAAGATCAAGGACGACAACCTGGTGCAGGCGATGCAGCTGGCCAAGTCGGATGCTATCGACCTGTGGTCGGAATACCAGAGCCGCAGCATCAAGCAAGCGCTGGCCGAGAGCACGTTGCAGCAGTTGGATATTGCCGCTGCGGCCAACCCGGCGCTGGCGCCGCGCTTCACCCGCCAGCACGGCGAGCTGCAGCAGAAGATCGCCGCCTACCAGCAGGCGATCCCGGCCACCGCCGCCAAGGCCAGGCTGCGCGAGGCGGAATACAACCGGCTGAATGTCCACGACGACCAGTTCGACCTCTGCGATGCGGCGATTGCCATCGCCATCGCCTGTGCCGCGGTGGCGGCGCTGGTGGAAATGTGGCTGCCGCTGCTGGTGGCCTGGGGCTTCGGCCTGTTTGGCGCCGTATTCGGCCTGGCCGGCTTCTGTGGCTGGCTGCTGCACCCGGACTGGCTGATGGGCCTGCTAAGTTAATCCGCCAGCCAGCTACCCGCCGCCAGCCAGGCGGCAAAATCCTGCGCCATGTCGGCGCTGAGCTGGTGTCCGGCCGGGTAACGCCGCAGCTGGTGCGGCACCCCCAGCTCGCCCAGCCAGGCAGCGGCGCGTTCGGCCCAGCTGATCGGTAACTTGTCGTCGTATTCGCCGTGGCTGATGAATGCCGATAGCTCGACCAGCTCTGATTTATCACCGATGTTGGCCGCAATTTCCGGCAGGATGCGCCCGGATAGCAGGCCAAAGCCGGCCACGCTGCCCGGTGCCGTCAGCGCCACGCCGGCACTCATGATGCCGCCCTGGCTGAAGCCGGCCAGCACGGTGTGCGCGGCATCCAGGCCGTACTGCGCCTGCAGGCTGTGGCACAGCGCGATCAGCTGCCGGCGGCTGGCCTCGGCCTGTTGCGCATTGATGCTGGGGCCATTGGTGCCGAAGCTCACCTGGAACCAGCCGTATTGCTGCGGACCGAACAGCAGCGGCGCGCGCAGCAGCACGATTTGCAGCCGCTCATCCAGCAGCGGCGCCAGGCCGTGCAGCTGCAGCTCATTGCCGCCGACGCCGTGCAGCAGCAGCAACAACGCGCTGGCCGGCTGTGTGCCGCGACGCGGCAAGGCGCGGTAAGTCAGGCCGGAGGCGGCGTCTACGATGGCGGGTGGCAGGCTGGTGTCGGTCATGATGGGCATCCTGGCGATAAGTGGGGATGTGGCATTGTGCTGCCGACGGCCAGGTGAATAAACAGCGCAGCAGGAAAGGGATTATTGCCGTTGGTGACACAATGCGCGGCAGTGCTGGGCGTGGAAAATGCGGCCAACCTTGGCTAAAGGTTGGCCGCAGGCAGTTGTGGCACTACCTCAGCGCAGCACGATCAGCATGCTGCCGGCCACGCTGGCGGCGGCACCCAGCCAGGCCAGGGCCGGCGGGCGCTGGCCCATTACCGCCCACAGCATCGGCAGGATCATTACCGGAGTCATCGCCGACAGCATGCCCACGGTGGCGACGTTGCCGCCTTTCAGCGCCAGCATCACCAGTGTCATGCCCACGCCCTGGCCGACCAGGCCGTTGAGCACGGTCTGGCCGAACAAGCGCGGCGCCAGCGGCCTTTGCAGGCGGGCGTGGCGGTTGCCGCTGGCCCACAGCAGCCAGTGCGCAGCGCAGCTGACGGCGATGCGCAGCCCGTTGGCGGCAATCGGGTCGATGCCGGCGGCCATTACCGGCTTGGCGAGGAAGGTGCCCAGTGCCTGGCACAGTGCCGCAGTCAGCGCCAGCGCCACGCCCAGCTTGAGGCCGTGGCTGTGTTCCCAGTGGTGCTGCTGGCTGTCGCGGCGGCCGAAGGCGATGGCGCCCAGCACGCCGGCGAACACCAGCAGGCTGCCGGCCACCGCCGCCAGGCTCAGTCGTTCGCTGAGCAGTAGCACGCCCAGGCTGACCGAGAATACCGAGTGGGTGGCAAACAGCAGCCCGGTGCGGCGCGGGCCGATGCGGTTCATGGCGGCGAACATCAGCGTGTCGCCGAGGAAGATGCCGGTGAGGCCGGAGGCGGCCAGCAGCGCCAGCTGGCTGCCGTGCAGCGCCTGCCAGCCGCCGCTGGCCAGCGCGATGCCGCCCAGCAGCACGGTGAGCAGGCTCAGGCGGATGCGGGTAAAGCCGAAGGAGCCCAGCTGCCGCGACGGCGTGGCGCCGATGATGGAGCTGAGTGCCCAGCAGGTGGCGGCGCCCAGCGCGGCCAGATCGTAGAACAGCATGCTTATTTTGTACTCGCTGGGAGTTGCCACTCGGCATAGGCCGGCACGTCGGCGTACATCAGCCAGGCCACATCGTGGCGGCACCAGATATGCGCGTTGGGTCGTTGCGCCGGGGCGTCGTCCAGCGTGGCTACGCGCAGGATCACGTGTGGGTGCACTGGACGTTCCGCCAGCAGCTGGCTGCCGCAAACGCGGCAGAAGTAACGTAGCTTGCCGGGGGAGGATTCATAACGGTTGAGCAATTCCTGCCCCTGCAGCCAGCGAAAATGCTGACGCAGCACACCCGCGGTGCTGGCAAAGGCGGCGGCATGCGCCTTGCGGCAGGTGTGGCAGTGGCAATGCTGGATCGGCATGTCCAGCTGCTCCACCTGGTAGCGCACGCCGCCGCACAGGCAGCTGCCATGTAGTGCCGGTGCCGTCATGTCATTCATCCTCCAGCAGGGTGATCTCCACCCGCTCCTTGCCGCGGCCGACGTTCTTGCGTTTCAGCGCGATGCGGCCAACCTCGCCGGTGCGCTGCAGGTGGGTGCCGCCGCACGGCACGCGGCAGTAGCCGGGCACTTCCCAGTAGCGGCGCTCGTTGGCCGCATCGGCAAAGGCGCTGACGATGGCCGAGTTGGCATCGATCAGCGCCTGTACTTTGGTGGCGATGGCGGCCAGCTGCGGAGTGATCGGCTGCGGCAATGCAAAGTCGATGCGCGCCTTGTGCTCGCCGATGTGGGCGCCGATTTTTTCCACACCGTCGAAGTCGCGGTAGATGGTTTCCAGCGTCAGTTCGGCGGCGAAGTGCAACCGCATCAACCGGTAGCGGCGCGGCCAGTCGATGCGAACCGTCACCGCGTCGCCCGGCTGCAGGCCATGGCCGGCGGCCAGGGTGTAGACGATGTCCTGCTCCTGCTTTTCCGCCAGCAGCACCGGCTGGCCGGCTATGCTGCCGCTGTCGCTTTCCTGGCCGCCGCTCTCGGCGTAGAAGATGGTGGCCTGCAGGGTGACGCGCTCGCCGTCGACCGTGGCGACCTGGGTGGCCAGCTCGGTCTGGTATGGATCGTCCCAGAAGGTCTTGTGCGTCATGCCGGTTTGCTTTCGGCAGCCAGGCGCTGGTAGATATCCGGCTCCACCTTTTCCATGATGCGCTGCGGTGCGCTCAGTGCGGCAAAGCCGTACTGCGCGTACAGGCCATGCGCGTCGGCGGTGGCCAGCATGAAGCGGCGCAGGTTCTGCAGCTGCGGGTGGGCCTGGATATAGTCCATCAGCGCCTTGCCCACGCCCTGGCCGCGCACGCTGTCGAGCACGAACACATCGCCAAGGTAGGCGAAGGTGGCGTAGTCGCTGATCACCCGCGCAAACGCCACCTGGCGGCCGTCGGTGTCGTAGCCACCGATGCACAGCGCGCCGTCCAGCGAGCGCTCGAAGATGTCGCGCGGCAGGCCGCGCGCCCAGTAGGATTCGCCGCTCAGGTAGCGGTACACCATGTCGCGGTCCAGCCGCTGCTTGTCGGTATCGAATGTAATGCTCATGTCAGCCTCCGTTGCCGCCTGTAACGCTACTGCCGGTGCGGAGTGGCGGCAAGCTACAGTGGCAGAACACTGTGTGATGGCGCTGTATCAATAGCAATGCGGCCAACCCGTTGCCAGGTTGGCCGCATCGTGTGCCGTGCTGAACGCTTGCCGCCGCTGTGCTGTCACAGCTGGAGCAAGGCCGCGTTTATGCCTGCTGCAGGCGGCGTTCCTTCCAGTAGCTCAGCAGGCCGTGACCGGAATACAGCGCCAGCGCCAGCCAGATCAGGCCAAAGCCGAGCGCGCGCGCCTGGCCGAACGGCTCGCCGAACAGCCACACCCCCAGCCCAAGCTGGATCGACGGCCCCAGATACTGGATCAGGCCGACGGTGGCCAGCTTCAGGCGGCGGGCACCGCTGGCGAACAGCAGCAGCGGGATGGCGGTGACCACGCCGGCACCGGCCAATAGTGCGTCGATGGCGAAGCCCTGCTGGCCAAAGGCGCCGTTACCCTGCCACTGGAACCACAGCAGTGCGGCGGCGGCCACCGGGGTCAGCAGGAAGGTTTCCAGCGCCAGCCCTTCCAGCGACGGCAGCGGCGCTTTCTTGCGCAGCAGGCCGTACAGGCCGAAGGTGGCGGCCAGCCCCAGCGCGATCCACGGCAAGGCGCCGGCGCTGAGGGTAATCCAGCCCACCCCCAGTGTGGCCAGCGCCACCGCGGCGGCCTGGGTACGGGTCAGGCGTTCGGCCAGGAACAGCCGTCCCAGCAGCACGTTGACCAGCGGGTTGATGAAATAGCCGAGGCTGGCTTCCACCACGTGGCCGGCATTGACCGCCCAGATGTAGATCAGCCAGTTGCCGGACAGCAGCAGCGACGACAGCGCGAAGATGCCGACGCGGCGCGGTTCGCGGATGGCGGCGCCCAGCCACGCCCAGTTGCGCTGCCACAGCAGCACGATGGCGACAAACAGCGCCGACCACACGATGCGGTGGCACAGGATCTGCAGCGCAGGCACGTCGTGCAGCGGTTTCCAGTACAGCGGAAACAGCCCCCAGATGAAAAAGGCGCCAATGGCGTACAGCACGCCGCGGCTGGTTTCTTGCGAGTTTGACATGGTGGTGGCCAACGTTTGGCCGCCGACGCTTGTGGCGCGGCGGCAGTGATCGAGTCAGCACTGTAACCATCTCCGTTGCCACTCTCAATTGCTGTATCCGGAACGCAGTGTTCAGATCGCGTTTGCTGCAATGGCACATTTGCCGCACTTGCTGCCGCCATCGCCGCAAAATAACGACAAACACTTTGACGTTTACGTTTACGTCAATTAATGTCCGCAGCAGCCGACGCACAGACGTCCAGCCACCTATAAAGACAGAGAGCATGCCAGATCGGGACCGCTCACAAGGCTCACCCGACCCGTTGCCACAAGCACAAACATGGAGGAGAAACCATGTCGATTCGCCACGTCGAACTGGAAGACAAATACACCGCCCCCACCGGCGAAGTGTTGCTCAACGGCATTCAGGCGCTGGTGCGCCTGCCGATGATGCAGCAGGAACGCGACCGCGCCGCCGGCCTGAACACCGCCGGCTACGTTACCGGCTACCGCGGCTCGCCGCTGGGCAACGTCGACCAGAACATGCAGAAGGCGGAAAAGCACCTGACGGCGCACAACGTGGTGTTCCATCCGGGTCTGAACGAAGACCTGGCCGCCACTGCAGTGTGGGGCACGCAGCAGGTGAACATGTTCGAGGGGGCCAAGTACGACGGCGTGTACGCCATGTGGTACGGTAAGGGTCCGGGCGTGGACCGCTCCGGCGACGTGATCAAGCACGGCAACGTGGCCGGCACCAGCAAGCATGGCGGCGTGCTGCTGATCTGCGGCGATGACCACGCTGCCAAATCTTCTACCTTCCCGCACCAGTCCGACCACATCCTTGCCGCCAGCATGATTCCGGTGCTGTCGCCGTCCGGGGTGCAGGAAGTGATCGACCTCGGCCTGCACGGCTGGGCGATGAGCCGCTATTCCGGCTGCTGGGTGTCGATCAAGGCGATTACCGACACCATTGAAAGCTCGGCGGTGGTGGATATCAGCCCGGAACGGGTACAGCCGGTGATTCCGGACGACTTTCCGCTGCCGGAAGACGGGCTGTCGATCCGCTGGCCGGATACCCCGCTGGCACAGGAAAAACGCGTGCTGCACCACCGCCTGTACGCGGCGCTGGCCTATGCGCGCGTCAACAAGCTCAACCACATCACCCTGGATTCGCCCAAGCCGCGGCTGGGCATCATCACCTGTGGCAAGAGCTACCTGGACGTGATGCAGGCGCTGGACGACCTGGGCATCGACGAAGCGTTGGCCGCCGACATTGGCCTGCGCATCTTCAAGGTGGGCATGGTGTGGCCGCTGGAGCCGGAAGGCGTGCGCCACTTTGCCGAAGGGCTGGACGAGATCCTGGTGGTGGAAGAAAAACGCCAGATCATCGAGTACCAGCTGAAGGAACAGCTGTACAACTGGCGCGACGACGTGCGCCCGCGCGTGGTGGGCAAGTTCGCCGAGAAAGGCGAATGGGCGCTGCCGCACGGCGACTGGCTGCTGCCGGCCGCCGGCGAGCTGACCCCGGCGATGATCGCGCGTGCCATCGCCAAGCGGCTGGCCAATATCTACGACAGCCCGGTGATTCACGACCGGCTGAAGTTCTACGAAGAGAAAGAAGCGCAGCTGGTGCAGCCGCGCGAGGCGATCAACCGCATTCCGCATTACTGCTCCGGCTGTCCGCACAACACCAGCACCAAGGTGCCGGAAGGCAGCCGCGCGGTGGCCGGCATCGGCTGCCACTACATGGCGCACTGGATCGAGGGCGACAGCACCAAGACCTTCACCCAGATGGGCGGCGAAGGCATCACCTGGCTGGGCCAGGCGCCGTTCACCACCACCAAGCACATCTTCACCAACCTGGGGGACGGCACCTACTTCCACTCCGGTCTGCTGGCGATCCGCGCCGCGGTGGCCGGCAAGGTCAACATCACCTACAAGATCCTGTACAACGACGCGGTGGCGATGACCGGCGGCCAGCATGTCGACGGCTACCTGGACGTGCCGATGATTACCCGCCAGGTAGCGGCCGAAGGGGTTGGCCGCATCGTGATCACCAGCGACGATCCGGACAAGTACCGCACCGCGCACGGGCTGCAGGAAGGGCTGGCGCCGGGGGTGGAAGTGTTCCACCGCCGCGAGCTGGACCGTATCCAGAAAGAACTGCGCGAGCTGGAAGGCGTCACCATCCTGATCCACGACCAGACCTGTGCCGCCGAGAAGCGCCGCCGCCGCAAGCGTGGCGAATTCCCGGACCCGGATCGCCGCGTGTTCATCAACGAGCGCGTATGCGAAGGCTGCGGCGACTGCAGCAAGAAATCCGGCTGCCTGTCGGTGCTGCCGGTGGAAACCGCGCTCGGCCGCAAGCGCAAGATCGACCAGAGCAGCTGCAACAAGGACTTCAGCTGCGTGGAAGGCTTCTGCCCCAGCTTCGTGTCGGTGTCCGGCGCCAAGCTGAAGAAATCCGGTAGCGGCAAGAGCAGCCTGGATGGTATGGGCACGCTGCCGATGCCGCAGCTGCCGGCGTCGCACGAGCCGTACGGCATCATGGTCACCGGCATCGGCGGTACCGGCGTGGTCACCATTGGCCAGGTGCTGGGCATGGCCGCCCACCTCGACAACAAGGGGGTGACGGTACTGGACATGGCCGGCCTGGCGCAGAAAGGCGGCTCGGTGTGGTCGCACGTGCGCATCGCCGACAGCCAGGAAAAACTGCACGCGGTGCGTATCGCCGCCGGCGATGCCAACCTGGTGCTGGGCTGCGATCTGGTGGTGACCGCGGCGGAAGAAGCGGTCGCCAAGATGCGCGAAGGCTTCAGCCACGTGGTGGTCAACAGCTACGAATCGCCGACCAGCGCCTTCCTGAAGAACCCGGATGCGCGCTTCCCGGCGCGGGCGATGAAGGACGCCATCATCGAATCGGTGGGTGCGGCCAACTATGCCGAGGTCAACGCCACCCGTATCGCCACCGCGCTGTCCGGTGACGCTATCGCTGCCAACATGTTCATGCTCGGCTATGCCTGGCAGCAGGGCCTGGTGCCGGTATCGCTGGAAGCCATCATGCACGCCATCGAGCTGAACGGCGCCGCTGTGAAGTTCAACCAGGACGCCTTTACCTGGGGCCGTCATGCCGCGCACGACCTGCTCAAGGTGGAGACGCTGGTATCGCCGTCGGCGGTAGTGCAATTCGTTCCACGTGAAACCGTGGACGGCGTGCTGCATCACCGCAGCAAGGAGCTGGTGGCCTATCAGGGCGACAAACTGGCCGAGCGTTACAAGGCGCTGGTGGCCAGCGTGCAGGCGGCGGAAGAACAGGCCAAGCCGGGCAGCAGCGCACTGGCACTGGCAGTGGCGAAGAACTACTACCACCTGCTGGCCTACAAGGATGAGTACGAAGTGGCACGGCTGTATAGCGACGGCGAGTTCCAGCGCGAGCTGGCGGCGCAGTTCGACGGCGAGCTGAAGCTGACCTTCCACTTTGGCGCCAGCTGGATGACCGGCCACCAGCCGAAGAAGATCAACCTCGGGCCGTGGGCGCTGAAGGCGATGGGGGTGTTGGCCCGCTTCAAGGGCCTGCGCGGCACCGCGCTGGACCCGTTCGGCTACCAGGCCGACCGCAAGCTGGAACGCGCGCTGATCGGCGAGTTCGAGCAGCTGGTGGGCGAGCTGAGCGGCAAGCTGACGGCGGCCAACCTGGTCACCGCCACCGAGATGATCAAGCAGTACGAAGTCGTGCGCGGCTTCGGCCATGTCAAGGATGCCGGGCTGAAGGTGGCGCGGCAGAAACTGGCCGAACTGCGCAAAGCGTTCGATGCGCCGCCGACCTCCCGCAAGGGCGCGGCAGCGTAACGGGCATTGTTTGAGGGTGTTGAGCGGGCCAGATGGCCCGCTTTTTTTATGGCTGGCGCCGGCGCGGCGGCTAACTACGGCAAGGGTGTGCTGGATCAAGGTTTTGGTATATATATCGTTCTACGATATATTTAAGCAGCGGCTGTGGCCGGCTGCCTGACCATGGAAGGGACACATCATGACGCCACGCATTCGTTTGCTGGCCGCTGCCGATTACCGCCAGCGCGCCGACAATGTTTTTCTGGTTACCGCCAGCTGGCCGGTGGGCTTGCCGCGGCGCAGCGTTACCCGCGCGCACTGGCTGCCACGGCTGGCGCCGGCGGAGGGGTTGATGACCTGGCTGCAGCGCGACGTTGGCCGCTGGCCCTATTTCTGCGACAGCTACTGGGCGGATCTGGCCGCCAACCCGGCGCGCTGGCAGCCGCTGCTGCAGGCTGCGCAGCAATACGACGAGCTGGTGTTGCTGCACGATACCTCGGCGGACGACCCCAATCCGGCGCAGGCGTTGGCCGAGTTTCTGAGCGCGCGGCTGGCGGCGCAGCAATGGCGGGCGGATAGCCGCGCCCTGGCCTCGCCGGTGTGCTATGCCGACTACGTCGAGCACAGTGGCGAAGTGTGATACGGTGGCGCTCTTTGCCTACCGCACTGCACCATGACCCAGCCTGCCCCGCTCAGCAAGGATGATTTCCAGCGACTCGCCGACTTTCGCTACCGCCTGCGCCGCTTCCTGCGCTTCAGCGAAGAAATGGCGCAGGAGCACGGCCTGACGCCGCAGCAATACCAGGTGCTGTTGCAGCTGCGCGGCTACCCCGGCCGCGACTGGGCGACGGTGGCGGAGCTGGCGGAACGCTTGCAGACCCAGCACCACAGCGTGGTGGGGCTGGTCAGCCGCTGCGAGGCGCTGGGCCTGGTGCAGCGCACGCCGGGGCGCGACGACAAGCGCTGTGTGGAAGTCAGCCTGCTGCCGCGTGGCGAGCAGCTGGTGGAAGAAATGGCGCGCGCGCACCGCGACGAACTGCTGGCGCTGCGGCAGCTGGGCGGCTTCGCCTCGCTGGAAATGCTGCTGCTGGCTACGCCGGACAGCGATCCGGCGATCTGAAACCTGCGGCCAACGTTGGCCGCAGCACGGTGGTTGAGCGGACGGCGATGCCGCCCGCCGTGGGCGAAGATGCCGGGCCGGGGGGGCGGCCGGGTCCGGAGCCGTGTCGCATCTGCGCTGACGCCGCTCGGCGCGGCGCTCAGCCGGGGAACAGACTCAGGCGGCGGGCATCGTCCACCGCCTTTTCCATATTGTGGCTTTCGTCCTGCCACACCCATACCTTGTGCAGTGGATCGAACGCCTCCACCAGCCACAGGCCTCCCTGATTGTCCTGTGCCACCAGCCGCGCACGCGTGGGGCGCTGGTAGTTGAACACCACGGCTTCACTGGTGGCGGCGGGTTTGGGCTTGGCAAAGTGGGCGAACATGGCAATCTCCTGCGCAGTATTGCCATGTTGCATTGCAAAAGGCGTGCCTGCGCCAATGCCGCTGGCACGCCAGCTGCGGCCTGACGCTGGTGCAGGCATGCGTCGTGGCGAGGCGGCGCGCACCGGCTTGGCGCGCTGACCTTGCTTTTGTATCGTGCCACGATATATTTACAGTACCACCTGCCGTTTGTCGGGCCTCTGCCCAGGGAGTACTGCCATGACCCCGCTTACCCCGTTCCGCATGTTGTTGTCGTCGCACCACGGCTGGGATGAACTGGCGCACCGCCACCCGGACATCGTGCACAGCTTTCTGCGGGTGGTGCTGCCCGCCTCCACCCTGGCGGCCGCGATGCTGCTGTATGCCGGCCATGTCAACGGCCGCGCCTATGCGGCGGATCTGTCGCTGCTGAACTGGGACGTGATGGTGGCGCTGTTCTGGGTGGCCTGCTGGGGCAGCGTGCACCTGATGGCCGGCTTCATCCGCATGGCGGTGCATGCCGAGGCGCGCCCCGCCTATGCCGATTGCTACCGGCTGGCCGGCCTGGCCGCGCTGCCCATCTGGCTGTCGTCACTGACCCTGCTGCTGCCGTGGCCGCTGTTCAATGTTGCCATCGGCGTGCTGGGGCTGCTCGCCTCCGGCCTGCTGCTGTACCACGGGCTGGATGCGCTGTTCGAGCACGACGATTCGGTGCGTACCGAAGCACTGGCCTACACCGTGTTCAGCGTCGGCGCGCTGGTATGGAGCGTGTTGGTGGCGCTGATCCTGCTGCCGCTGCTGTAGCCGTCAACGGCAGCCAGATTAACGGCATACGCGCCGCCGGGCAGCGCCACCAGCCAGGCGGTGAGCGGGTCCAGCGTCGGCAGCAACCGGCGCATCAGCCGCATCGACAGCCACGCCAACCCCAGCGCAAACGCCACCGCCAGCAGTATCCACGGTGCCAGCTGCAGCGTGCGGTGCAGCGCCTGCGGGCTGAAGGTCAGCCCCAGCGCCACGCCGACGATGGCCTGACCCAGTTCGCGGCTGTGGCGGATGCTGTTCAGCTCGGCGTGTAGCAGTTTGCCGGCCATCACCGCCAGCAGCGGGCCGATCAGCCACGGCAGCGGCCCGCCGGCGAGCTGCCAAAAAAAGACGCCAGCAAGACTGATCAACAGTGTGCTGGCGTATGAGAAGTACAACATCGCTTGTACCGGGAGTACTCGGTGCTGGTGCGGCGCTACTGCGCCGCACCGGTGTCAAAGGTTGGCCGCAGCGGGTTAGCTGGCTTCCAGCAGGCGCTGGCGACGCTTCAGCAGCGGCGGCACCACCAGGATGGCCACGGTGATCAGCAGGATGGCCAGCGAGATCGGATGCGTCAGGAACACCGTCAGGTCGCCCTGGTGGATGGACATGGCGCGGCGGAAGTGTTTCTCCGCCATCGGGCCGACGATCAGCCCCACCACCAGCGGCACCACCGGGAAGTCGTAGCGGCGCATCAGGAAGCCGACCACGCCGACGATGTACAGCAGCATCAGGTCGAACCAGCTCTGGCGCAGCGCATAGGCCCCCATGGTGGCCAGCAGCACGATGCCACCGTACAGCAGCGGGCGCGGCACTTTCAGGAACTGCACCCACAGTCCCACCAGCGGCAGGTTCAGCACCAGCAGCATCACGTTGCCGATGTACAGCGAGGCGATCAGGCCCCACACCAGCTCCGGGTTGGTATCGAACAACAGCGGGCCGGGCACGATGTTGTACTGCTGGAACGCCGACAGCATGATCGCCGCGGTGGCGGAGGTCGGGATGCCCAGCGTCAGCAGCGGTACCAGCGTGCCGGTGACGGCGGCGTTGTTGGCCGCTTCCGGGCCGGCCACGCCTTCGATGGCGCCCTTGCCGAATTCCTTCTGCGCTTCCGGGCTGGCCAGCTTGCGCTCGGCCGAGTAGGACAGGAAGGTCGGCATCTCGGTACCGCCGGCCGGCAGGGTGCCGAACGGGAAGCCGATCAGCGTGCCGCGCAGCCACGGTTTCCACGAACGGCGCCAGTCGGACTTGTTCATCCAGAAGCTGCCGCTCATGGTTTCCAGCCCGGCTTTCATCTTGTTCTCGTAGGTGGCGGTGTACAGCGTCTCGCCGATGGCGAACAGGCCCATGGCGATCACCACGATGTCGATGCCGTCGATCAGCGGCAGCAGACCGAAGGTGAAGCGGCTCTGGCCGGATTGCGGCTCGATGCCGATCAGGCCGATGCCCAGCCCCAGCAGCAGCGCGATGGCGCCCTTCAGCGGCGAGTTGCCCAGCACCGCGGACACCGCGGCAAAGGTCAGCATCATCAGCGAGAAGGTTTCCACCGGCCCCAGCTGCAGCGCGAAGCCGGCGATTACCGGTGCCAGCAGCGACAGCAGGATGGTGGAGATGGTGCCGGCAAAGAACGAGCCGATGGCGGCGGTGGACAGCGCCGGACCGGCGCGGCCGGCCTTGGCCATCTTGTTGCCTTCCAGCGCCGACACGATGGAGCCGGCTTCACCCGGGGTGTTGAGCAGGATGGAGGTGGTGGAGCCGCCGAACATGGCGCCGTAGTACACCCCGGCCAGCATGATCAGCGCACCGGTTGGGTCTACGCTTTGCGTCACCGGCAGCAGCAGCGCCACGGTCACCGCCGGACCGATGCCCGGCAGCACGCCGATGGCGGTGCCCAGGGTACAGCCGATCAGCGCCCACAGCAGGTTGGCCGGCGTCAGCGCGGTGGCAAAGCCCAGACTGAACAGGGCATTCAAGGATTCCATTTACAGTACTCCTCCCGGCATCAGGGCGGGCAGGTTCAGCCCCAGCCACTTGAACAGGTGAAACAGGCCGAGGGCCAGTGCGAACGACAGCACCAGGTCCAGTGCCGGGCGGCGGGTTTCCAGCGCGCGGCAGATGCCGAAGCACAGCAGGGTGCCCGCCAGGGTGAAGCCGATCATGCCGATCAGCGCCATGTGCGCGATCAGGGTGCCGCTGGCGATGGCGAACATGCGCCAGTCGGCCTCGCCGCGTTGTTCGGCTTCTTCCGCTTCCAGTTGCTCCGCATCGTCTTCCCCGTCGATGATCACGGTGTCCGGCCCGTTACGGTGGCGACGCTGCATCAGCAACGCGCCACCAGCAACGATCAGACCGGTAACGATCAGGGTGGGGAAGAAGCGCGGACCGATGCCGGCATAGCCGGAATCATTCGGGATATCACCGATCTGCCAGGCCATGAACAGGCCCAGCACGATCACCCCGATGGCGAGCCACTGCTCGCCGGATACGCGCTTGATCATGGTTTAGTTACCCAGCTTCAGTTTCTTCACGGTAACGGCAGTGCGCTTCACGTCTTCGTCCAGGAAGGCCTTGAAGCTGTCGCCGGTCTGCAGCATGTCCAGCCATTCCATCTTCTCGGCCTTGGCTTTCCAGGTCGGCGACTTCACTGCACCTTCCACTGCCTTGATCAGCGCGGCCTTCTGCGCGGCGTTGATGCCGGGGGCGCCAAACACGCCGCGCCAGTTGTACACCACCACGTCGGTGCCCTGCTCACGCAGCGTCGGTACCGGGATGTCCGGATTGCGGGTGGCGGCGGAGATGCCCAGCGCGCGTACCTTGCCGGCCTTGATCAGGTCGGCCAGTTCGCCGTAGCCGCTGATGTAGGCGGAGATCTGGTTGCCCAGGATGGCGGCCTTGCCTTCACCACCGCCGGCAAACGGGATGTAGTTCAGCTTGTCCGGATCGACGCCAGCTTTTTCCGACATCAGGCTGGCCATGATGTGGTCGATACCGCCGGCGGAGCCGCCGCCGATGCTGACGCTACCCGGGTTGGCCTTGTAGGCGGCCATCAGGTCCTTGATCGATTTCAGCGGCGAGGCAGTCGGCACCACGATGACGTTGAACTCGCCCATCAGGCGCGCAATCGGCGTCACCATGCCGAAGTTCACCGGCGACTTGTTGGTTTCCAGCGCGCCCACGGTCACGGCACCGGCAACCAGCAGTGCGTTGGGGTTGCCTTTTTCGTTGTTGACGAACTGCGCCATGCCGATGGCGCCGCCGGCGCCGGCCTTGTTCTCTACCACCACGCTCTTGGCGTAGCCGCTGGCCTGTAGCGCTTCGCCCATGGTACGGGCCACGGTGTCAAAGCCGCCGCCCGGGTTGGCCGGGGCCATGATCTTGAACTGGTCTACCTGCGCGTGGGCGGCAAACGGGGCCAGGGCGACCAGGCAGGATGCAATCAGTGCTTTCAGTTTCATGTGTCTCTCCTGTGATACTGCGAGTGTTGCGGTTGTGTTTGCCCTCTATCGGGGCGGTATTGCAGCCGGTATTCGGTACCGGTCTGCGAATCTCTGTTACGGCTGCAGCGCGGCCGGTAGCTGCTCGCGCCAGCGCTTCAAAAACAGACTGCGCTTGGCGCTGTCCAGGTACACCAGCAGGCCGCTGCCGACCTGGATCGGCCGCAGCTTGGCCGCTTCGCGCGCCAGGTCGATATTGCCCAGCCGGCGCGGCAGGTCGTCGCGGATCGGCGGCAGGCCACTGCCCTGCGCCAGTACCTGCTGCCCTTCGCGCGACAGCACGAAATCCATCCACAGCCGTGCCGCCGCCGGGTGCGTTGCCGCCTTGTGGATCAGCTGCAGGCGGCTGACCACCAGCGTGTAATCCTGCGGCAGCACCCAGCCCACCTGCGGGTGCTGGCGGGCAAAGCTCCATGCATACGGCCCCAGCACGTTGTAGGCGATGTCGGCCTCGTCGCGCTGCAGGCGTTTGAGCAGGGTCAGGCTGTTGCCTTCCTGGTAGCGCATGCTGCGTCCCAGCACCGCCGCCAGATCCCAGAACTCCGGGTTGTGCCGCGAGTCCTGGCTGAAAAAGAAGTAGCCGGCGCCGGAGCTTTCCACGTCGTAGCTGGCCACCCGCCAGTTGCCGGCCCGCAGCACCCGGCGCAGCGCGGTGTGGCTGTCCGGCATGTCGCGCTCGGCAATGCGCTGGCGGTTATAGGCCAGCACGATCGGCTCGAAGGTGGTGCCGTACACTTCGTCGCGCCACGAGGCCCAGCTGGGCAGCGCCGCTTTTTGCGGCGAGCTGTAGCGCAGCGCCAGCCCCTCGTTCACCAGCTTGATCTGCAGATCCATCGCCGAACTCCACAGCACGTCGCCGTGCTGGGTACCGGAGATGGCGCGGCGATAGATATCGGCGCCGGACAGATCGCGGTACGCCACCTGCAGGTAGGGATAGCGCTGCTGGAATGCCTTCAGCAGCGGCGCCACCTGTTCCCGGTCGGTGGTGGAATCCACCACCAGCCGGCTTTCGCGGCGCGCGGTTTCTTCCAGCGCACTGCGCGGTGCGTCACCGGCCAGCGCCGGGCTGGCGGCCAACAGCAACAGCAGTACGCGTAAACTGTTCATGCTTTTTTCCTTCTGCTTGGGGCTAGTCTGGCAAGGCAAGCTTTCATTTCCCTTTCATTGCCTGAATGTTGCACTGCACAGGTGCAAGAATGCCGCACAGCTGTGGTGCGCCGGACAGCAGGCAGCGGCCCGGGTGATACGATAAAAAAAGCGCACCCCCGCCAGCGGCCCGTGAGCAGGCAGCGGCTGTGCGCCATCACACAACAACAAGAGACCGAGACCATGAGACTGTTGCTGGTCGAAGACAACCCCGACATCGCCTTGTGGCTGCAAAAGGCGCTGTCGGCATCCGGCCATGCGGTGGATGTCGCCGCCGATGGCGTGCAGGCCGATCAACTGCTGAGCTACGAGCCGTACGCGCTGGTGATTCTCGACATCGGCTTGCCGCGCATGGATGGCTTCGAAGTGCTCAAGCGCCTGCGCCGGCGCGGCAACAAGGTGCCGGTGCTGGTGCTGACCGCGCAGACCGGGGTAGATGCGCGCGTGCACGGGCTGGACCTGGGCGCCGACGACTACCTTGGCAAGCCGTTCGAGTTGGCCGAGCTGGAGGCGCGGGTGCGCGCGCTGCTGCGCCGCTCGCAGGGCAAGGAAGACGGCGCGCTGCAGTGCGGCGAGCTGAGCTTCGAGCCGGCCAGCAAGCGCTACAGCGTGCGCGGCCAACCTTTGGCGCTGACGCCGCGCGAAATGGCGGTGCTGGAAGTGCTGCTCTACCGCCAGGGCAAGCCGGTGAGCAAGGAAGCGCTGGCCGAGCAGGTGGTGCGGCTGGACCAGGACCTGAGCCCGGACGCGATGGAAATCTACGTGCACCGCCTGCGCAAGAAGCTGGCCGACAGCGGCGTGGTGATCCTCACCCTGCGCGGGCTGGGCTATATGCTGGATGTGGCCAAATGAAGCGCTCGCTGCGCCGCGAACTGGTGCAGTGGGTGGTGATCCCGCTGCTGCCGCTGGCCGCCGCCACCGCCTGGCTGGCGCAGGACAACGCGCGCGAGGCGGCCAACGCGGCGTTCGACCGCACCCTGCAGGCCTCGGCGCGCAGCATCGCCGAACGCATCACGCTGCAGAGTGGCGAACTGGTGGTGGATCTGCCGGTGGCGGCGCTGGAGATGTTCGACCCGCACTTCCAAGACCGGGTGTTCTACCGTATCGGCTTTGCCGGCGGCTCCACCATCACCGGCGATGCCGAGCTGCCGCTGCCGGCGCAGCTGCCGGCGGCCGGCGAGGTGCGCTTCTACGATGCCAGCTTCCGCGACGAGGCGATCCGCAGCGTGGTGCTGGCGCTGCCGCTGTATTACGGCGGCGGCCAGCGCCTGCTGCTGGTGCAGGTGGGCGAAACCACCCTCTCCCGCCAGGCGCTGGCGCGACGGCTGTTTCGCGAGTTGCTGGTGCAGCAGTGGCTGATCGGCGCGGTGGCGGCACTGCTGGTGGCGGTGGGCATCAACCGCGCGCTGCGGCCGCTACAGCGGGTGCGCAGCATCCTGCGCGAGCGCGCCGGCGACCCGTCGCTGCAGCTGGATGTCGGCAGCGTGCAGCGCGAACTGCAGCCGCTGGTGACCGCGCTCAACACCGCGCTGTCGGAGCTGGAACAGCAGCTGGCGGTGCAGAAGCGTTTTATCGCCGATGCCGCCCACCAGCTGCGCACGCCGCTGACGCTGCTGAAAACCCAGGCCGAAGTGACGCTGCGCATGGATGACCCGGCCGAGCAGCGCAGCGGCCTGGCCTCGCTGGTGCGCGCCACCGACCAGGTGATACGCCTGGCCAACCAGCTGCTGGCGCTGTCGCGCGCCGAGCCGGGGCCGAACCGGCAGGATACCCGCGAGCTGGATCTGGCCGAGCTGGCGCGCACCGTGACCCTGGATTTCGTCACCGTGGCGCTGGGCAAGGCGCTGGACCTGGGCTACGAGGGCGACGAGCATGCGCCGCTGTGCGGCCAACCTTTGCTGCTGCGCGAGATGCTGTCCAATCTGGTGGACAACGCGGTGCGTTACACCCCGCCGGGCGGTGAAATCACCGTGTCGGCCTATGCCCGTGGCGACGAGGTGGAACTGTGCGTGGCCGACAGCGGCCCGGGCATTCCGCAGGAAGAGCGCGCGCTGGTGTTCGAGCGCTTCTATCGCGGCCAGCAGGCCGGTGGCGATGGCTGCGGCCTGGGGCTGGCCATCGTGCGCGAGATCGTGCGCGGCCACGGCGGCCATATCCGGCTGGAAAGCGGCAGCGTCGACGGCCTGCGCATCGTCATCACTCTGCCGCGCCAGCGCATGGCGGCCATCGCGCCCGGGCACTGACGCCGGGCGCTAAAGGTTGGCCGCAGCCAACTACACGCGGATCACTTCCCCCTTTAGCGCGTACAGGATCGCCACCACCTCGTTGCAGCTGCTGTCGTCCACGCCGTGCTTGTGCAGCGCCGCCACGATGTCGTCCATCACCGCCAGGTATTCCTGCTCGCTGATATTCATGCCCTGGTGCGCGCTGCGCATGTCCTTGCCCTGGTAGCTTTGCGGCCCGCCGCTGCCCATGCAAAAGAACTGGAACGCCATTTCTTTCAGATGCGGCAGATCCTTGACGTGGCGAAAGCGGACACTCACCACTGGATTGAGCAGATGGTTGGCGATCACATCGTCAACGATGCGGCGGATGCCGTCGGCGGCGCCGAGGCGTTCATACAGGCTGGACATGGCAGACTCCCGATCAGAATGCCGGCCGCAGGCAGCGGCCATCGGGTCGTTGGGATGCGGCAGCAACGCCCGGCCCGCCGGGTGGCCGGGCCAGGTTGTCTTTACCTTAGTTCGTGCTGGCGGGCTGTCAATCCACGGCTGGGGCGCTGCCGGCCAGCACGCCGCGGGCACCAGCAAAAACGCCACCGCAGTGGCGGTGGCGTGGTCGGGACAAGCGTGGCCGCTTAGCGCGCGTCCACCACGATGCTCTTGCTGAACACCTTCTCGCAGTACTTGCACTTCATCTTGGTGTCGTGCTCGGTGACGCGCACGCGGAAGTGGCTTTTTACCGGCTCCACGTGCGACACGCAGTTGGAGTTGGGGCAAGCGAAGATGCCGGTGACTTCGTCCGGGATCGCCAGCTTCTGCTTGCGCACCACTTCGAAATCCTCGATCACGCTGACGGTGCACTTGGGCGCCAGCAGCGCCAGCTCGTTGGCCTGCTCCTCGCTCAGCACTAGGTTTTCCACCTTGATCAGGTCTTTGCTGCCCATGTGGCCGCTGGACAGGTTCAGGCCGACGGTGACGCGTTCGCCGTATTCGGTGAGCTTGAACAGGTGCAGGATGCGCAGGCCCATGCCGGCCGGCACGTGGTCGATCACGGTGCCGTTTTTCAGGGCCTCGACGTTGCGGGCGTAGACTTTTTCGCTCATGGCTTTTCCTTTCACACCGTTTCGTTCAGTACCAGCGACAGCAGCGCCTGGCGCGCGAACACGCCGTTCTTGGCCTGCTCGAAGTAGTAGGCGTGCGGGGTGCTGTCGACATCGGGGGTGATCTCGTCCACCCGCGGCAGCGGGTGCAGGATCTTCATGTTCGGGCGCGCATGGCGCAGCATGTCGGCGCGCAGCACGAACTGGCCCTGGATCTTCTTGTACTCGGCCTCGTCGAAGCGCTCACGCTGCACGCGGGTCATGTACAGGATGTCGATGTGCGGGATCACTTCTTCGATGGTGGCGGCAATGGTGTAGCTGATGCCGCGCTCGTCCAGCTCTTCGCACAGGTAGTCCGGCATCGCCAGCGCTTCCGGGCCGACGAAGTAGAACTTGGCGCCGAACAGCGACAGCGCCTGCGCCAGCGAATGCACGGTGCGGCCGTATTTCAGGTCGCCGATGAAGGCCACGGTGAGGTTGTCCAGCCGGCCCTGGGTTTCGCGCAGGGTGAACAGGTCCAGCAGCGTCTGCGACGGGTGCTGGTTGGCGCCGTCGCCGCCGTTGATGATGGGCACGGCGGAGAACTCGCTGGCCACGCGCGCGGCGCCTTCCTTCGGGTGGCGCATCACGATGGCATCGGTGTAGCTGCTGATGATGCGCACGGTGTCGGCCAGCGTCTCACCCTTCTTGGTGGAGGTGCTGGCGGCGTCGGAGAAGCCGATCACGTTGCCGCCGAGGCGCTGCACCGCAGTTTCGAACGACAGGCGGGTGCGGGTGGACGGTTCGAAGAAGCAGGTGGCGATCAGGCGGTCCTGCAGCAGGTCGGCACGCGGGCTGGCTTTCAGGCGCGCGGCGGTTTCCACCACCAGTTCCAGTTCTTCACGGCTGAAGTCCGGAATGGAAATGATGTGCTTGCGGTAAAGCGGATTGGCCATGGGATATCGCTCCGGCAATGATGAAACTTAAAAAAAAGCTCCTGAACGGGTCAGGAGCTTTTTTCACAAAAACGGCAAGACCAGGCCACGCCTCGGCCGCGCTTGGCAACGGCGGCAGCGCGCGCGGTAGCGGCGCACGGTGCAGGCTGGCAAGGGGTGGCGGTCATGGGCGGTCTCGCGAACAAAACCGCGGGATTATACGAAATTCGCTCGCCGCGCGGTAGGGCCGCGTCCGAGCTGGCGGCCAACGTTGGCCGCAAAAAAAAAACGCCACCTGGCGGTGGCGTCGGATCATGCGGCAAGCCGGCGGCGGCTACAGCCGGAAGTTGCCGACCAGGCGTTCCAGGTTGGCAGCCAGCTCGCGCAGCTGCTCCACTTCGCTGCGCACTTCGCTGGCGATGTGGCTGTTGCTTTGCGCCATGCTGCTGATGCGCTCCACGTTCTGCGCGATCTCGGTGGCGGCGCTGGACTGCTCGCGGGTGGAGGCGGCAATGTCGCCGATGCCCAGCACCAGCTCGCTGCTCTTGTCGCGCACCTGCTGCATGGCGTGGTTGGCTTCTTCGGCAATGCCGACGCTCACCGCCACCAGCTCGCTGGATTTCTTCACATTGCTGACCGCTTCGCCGGTTTCGCCGCTGATGGCATTGACGATGCGGCTGATCTGCACCGTGGCTTCGGCGGTGCGGCTGGCCAGATTACGCACTTCATCGGCCACCACCGCGAAGCCGCGGCCCAGTTCGCCGGCGCGGGCGGCCTCGATGGCGGCGTTCAGCGCCAGCAGATTGGTCTGGTCGGCGATGTCCTTGATCACGTTGACGATGGTGGTGACTTCGCTGGAGCGCTCGCCCAGCGCCTCCATGCGCGTGGCCAGCGCCTGCATGCTGCTGGTCATGCGGGTGATTTCGGCGGTGACCTTCTCTACCGTGGCCACGCTCTGCTCGGTCAGGCTGCCAGTGTCGCGCGCCGCTTTTTCCGCATCCTGCGCGGTGTTGGCGATGTGGTGCACGCTGACGGTGACCTGCTCCACCCCGGCGGCGGTGGCGCTGGCGGCGTCCGACTGCTGCGCCGAGGCCTGCTCCACCTGCACCGCGGACTCGGCCAGCTGGCCGGCGGTGCGGCTGACGGCCAGGCTCTGCTCGCGTACCTCGACGAACATGTCGCGCAGCGAGTCGATGAACTGGTTGAAGGCGGCGGCGGTGCGGCCGATTTCATCGCGGTTGGCCACCTGGATGCGCACCGTCAGGTCGCCCTTGCCGGAGGCCAGCTGTTCCATGGTGCCGGCCAGGGTGTTCAGCGGCCGGGTCAGCGCGCGCACCACGGTGGTCAGCACCAGCAGGATGATGACCAGCGCCACCACGCCGATGATGATCGCCATATTGCGCTGGCTGGCGGCATCGCTGGTAATGGCGGCAGTGGGAATCGACACGCCGGCGGACCAGAACTGGCCGGTGTCGCCGACGCGGATCGGGTAGTAGAAGTGGGTGAAGCCGCCGTCCTGGTACACGAAGCTTTCACCCTTCTTGATCTTGTCCAGGTTGGCCGCCAGCGGGTCTTCCTTGGCAATCGGCTTGCCGATCTGCGCGGCGTCCGGGTTCACCACATACAGGCCGCCCTCGGACACCATGCGCACATAGCCGGTGTCGTACAGCTTGACGCTGCCATAGCGCTTTTGCAGGTCATCCAGCGCCAGGTCGGCGGCCGCCAGGCCGACAAACTTGCCGCTGCCATCCTTGATCGCCACCGCCAGCGAGCTTTCCAGTACTTTCTTGCCTTGTACTTCGTAGAAGAACGGCTCGGTGATGGTGTCGCGGTTGCGGCTCTTCGGCACGAAGTAGAAATCGCCCCAGCCGGCTTTTTCGTAGTCCGGCACGTACTCGGTGGGCTTGTCTTTCCACTCCGCAAACTTTTCCACACGGTCGGACGACATCATCACGTCCTGTTGCGCCTTGCCGTCGGCGCCGCGGGTCATGTACGGGGTGTAGCGCCCGGTCGGGTCGTGGTGCGGCCAGTCCAGGCGGAAGTCATTATCCTTGCCGTCCAGCGCGTCCGGCTCGTAGATCATCCACAGGCCGATCGCCTGCTTCTCGGCATCCAGGATGCTGAGCAGGGTGTTGTTGACCACTTTGCGGTCCACTGCGCCGGCACGCTGCATACCGGCCACGCTTTCCGCCAGCAGCCGCGGAATGGCAAAACCGCGCGCCAGGTCGCCGGTGACCGAGTCGGCAAAGCGGCCGGCCTGCTCCGACGCTAACTGGTAACCCTGCGCTTCGGCGGCGTTGTAACTTTGCCGCGCGATCAGCGCGATCATGCTGGCAAAACCGATGGCGATGGCGATGCCGGCCACCAGAATGATGCGATTGCTGAGGTGTCCCCACCGTGCGGTTTGTGCCATGAGCGGCCCCCTGAAGTGACTGTTAGTCTGTTTTGCAACCAAGCTTATTGCGCTATTTCGACGTATTTTCAGCAAGACCTTACTGCGCGGCCGGCGGCTTGGATAGCCCCGTCTTGCCGCTTGGCTGCGGTGCGGCTAGCGCGGCACCGGAAACACAACACCCATTGATATAATGACTTTGTGCTAAAGGCCGGCAGCTGCTGGCTATCCGCCATGTGGGCTATTTACTTTTGCCCGGATTGAGGACTCGCCGTTTTTCGCGGCGTATCATGCTCTTATTCGGGATATTTCGCTGCGGTTTGGCGGCAAGTGGCAATTTCATGATCAAGTGCATTGATGTGTCTGACCTCAAGGTCGGGATGTTCATTGAAGACCTGAATTGCGACTGGTCATCCCACCCGTTTTTCCGCAAGAGCTTCCTGCTCAAAAGCGAGCAGGAGATCGAGAAAATCGTCGCGGCGGGCATCCACGAGATCTACATCGATACCAGCAAGGGCCTGGATGTAAAGCATGCCCGCACCGAAGAAGAGGTGCGGGTAAAGCTGGAACAGGAAATGATCGAGGTCATCGGCCAGCAGCCTGCCATGGTGCTGCAGGTGTCCATTGCCGAGGAAATGGCGCGGGCGGCGCGCATCAAGAACCAGGCGCATGCCCTGGTCAAGACGGTGATGCAGGACGTGCGGCTGGGCAAGGCAGTGGAGTTGGAGCTGGTCGATCCGATGATCGAAAGCATCACCGAATCGGTGCTGCGCAACGGCGGCGCGCTGCTGACGCTGCTGCGCATCAAGCACAAGGACGACTACACCTTCCTGCACTCGGTGAGTGTGGGCACGCTGATGATCGCCTTCTGCCGCTCGGTGGGGCTGGACCGCGACACCATCCACCTGGCCGGCATGGGCGGGCTGCTGCACGACACCGGCAAGGCGCTGGTGCCGGACGAGGTGCTGAACAAGCCGGGGCGACTCACCGAAGAAGAGTTCGATGGCATCAAGCGCCATCCGCGCGACGGCTTCGACATCCTGTGCCGCACCGACGGCATCGGCGAGATCCCACTGGACATCACCCTGCACCACCACGAACGGGTGGATGGCAGCGGTTACCCGCACAACCTCAAGGGCGACACCATCAGCACGCTAGCCAAGATGGCGGCCATCGTCGACGTGTACGACGCCATCACCGCCGACCGCTGCTACCACAAGGGCATGGCGCCCACCGATGCGCTGCGCAAGATTTACGAGTGGTCGAAATACCATTTCGACCCCACGCTGGTGCAGGCCTTCATGCGCTGTGTCGGCATCTACCCGGTGGGCACCCTGGTGCGACTGGAGTCCGGCAAGCTGGGGGTGGTGGTGGAGCAGAACGAAGGCAGCCTGCTGCAGCCCAAGATCAAGACCTTCTTCAGCAGCAAGAGTGGCGTGTACCTGACGCCGGAAATCGTCGACCTGTCCAAGCCGCTGGGCTTTGGCGGCGGCGACAAGATTGTCAGCCATGAAAGCCCGGAAAAATGGCAGATCAACCCGCTGCGTTTCATGTGAAACCACATCGTCCGTGACAAAAAACTGCGGCCAACCTGTTACCGGGTTGGCCGCTTTGTCGTGGGCTGGCGCGGGTTACAGCCGGATCAGCTCGCGGTCGTTGCCGCCACGGCGCTTGGCGCGATACATGGCGGCATCGGCCTGCTGCAGCAGCTCTGCCGGCATGGCGCTGCCGGTGTTGAACATGGCAATGCCGATCGACACTCCCAGCTGGTTGGGCGTTGGCAGCCCGTCCAGCGGCAGGCTCAGCGCGGCGATGATCTTGCTGGCCACCGCCCGTGCACCGCTGTCGTTGCTGTTTTCCAGCAGGATGGCGAACTCGTCGCCGCCCAGGCGCACCAGCAGGTCGCTGTTGCGCACCGCGCCGCGCAGCCGCTGCGCCACCAGGCTGAGTACGCGATCGCCGACCACGTGGCCGTGCCCATCGTTGATCGGTTTGAACTGGTCCAGGTCGGCGAACAGCAGTGCGTACGGGCGCGATACGCGGTCCTTGGCCAGTGTTTCCAGCTTCAGTTCCAGAAAGCGGCGGTTGGACAGATTGGTCAGCGGGTCGCGGTGCGCCAGCTCGGTCAGCTGGCCCTGCAGCAGCTGCAGTCGCTGCTCTTCCTGCTTGCGGGCGGTAACGTCGTGGTGGGTTTCCAGCAGCGCTTCCAGTTGGCCGTCTTCGCCAAACAGCGGCGCGGCGGTCACCTCGATAAAGCGCTCGTTGCCTTGCGCATCCCGGCGGTGGTGCTCCAGCGTCACCGGCTGGCCGCTGTCCCGGGCCAGCTGGAACGGACAGGGCTGTGCGCCGTGGCAGCGGCTGTCGCTGGCGAGGGTGTAGTGGTGGCAGCTGACATCCGCCGCCGGGTGGCCAAACTGGCGGCGGGCGGCGGCATTGGCGTACTCCACCTGGCCATCCGGGCGAAACAGCATCACCGGCTGCGGCAGGATGTCCAGGATCTGCTGCAGGCGGCGTGCCGCCGGGCTGTTGATTGCACCTGCGGGTGTCAGGGTGTACTCGGGATGCGTCATGGCTAGCGGGAAGTGCTTTAAAAATAAGATGTTAGCATTTGATGTCAAACCATGCGGCAAGCATTGCCAGCGCCGCTGGTTTTGGCGGTGAAAACTGTTTTCTGTTGAGTTATTTCAATAAATAAGCACAGCAAATGCGCCATGCGGTGGTCATTTCTGCAACAGCGCATGCTGCTGGGCTCACGGTGCCCGGCATTGTCGCGGTCGGTGACCCCGAGGCGGTGGTGTGACCTGCTGCCGGCTCAGCCCGGTGGCGGGTATTTCCGCGCGTTCTTGCGCAATTTGTCGCTGGCGGCGGTGTTGAGGTCCACCTGGCACACGTCGGCCAGTCGCACCAGGTACATCAGCACGTCGGCCAGCTCTTCCTGCAGATGGGTGAACTCCGCTGGGTTGGCCGCAATGGCGGCGGCTTCGGCATCGGTTTTCCACTGGAAAATCTCGGCCAGCTCGCCCACTTCGCCGGCCAGCGCCAGCATCAGGTTGCGCGGCGTGTGGTACGGCTGCCAATCGCGTGCCGCCGCAAAATCGCGCTGTGCGGCAATCAGCCCGTCGACGTCGACCAGTTTGCTCATGTCGTGCTCCCGCTTGGTGAAACGGCGATGCTGCCAGAAAGCACAACACCCCGCACGCGGCGGGGTGTTGCTTGTGTCCGCCGCCGGAATGGCGGGCGGCACGCGGTGCGCAGCCTGCCGCTAGCGGATGGGCCGCGCGTGGGCGCTCAGAGCAGCCCTTCTTCTTTCATCGCCTGTATCACCGCTGGGCGCTCGCCGATGCGGCCAACGTAGGCCTGCAGCACCGGCCAGGCATCCAGACTGCGACCGAGGATGCGCGCCCAGCCCAGGCAGGTGAACAGGTAGCCGTCGGCAACGCTGAAGCCGTCCGCCAGCAGGTAGTCCTGCGCGCTCAGCAGCTGGCTTAGCACGTTGAAGCGGGTGGACAGCTGCAGCCAGGCGGCGTCGCGCACCGCTTCGTCCTGGCTGCGGAACATCGGCGAAAAGCCCTTGTGCACTTCGGTGGAGATGAAATTGAGCATTTCCTGCAGCCGGTAGCGTGCCAGGGTGCCGTTGGCCGGCGCCAGCTTGCGCTCCGGCGCCTGGTCGGCGATGTACTGCACGATGGCCGGGCCTTCGGTGAGAATCTCGCCGTTAGCCAGCTGCAGTGCCGGTACGTAGCCCTTGGGGTTGATGGCGCGGAAATCGGCGCCGCTTTCGGTCAGGCGCGGCTCGGCGCGCAGGTTCACCTTCTCGAAGGTGTACGGCAGGCCGGATTCGGCCAGCGCGATATGGGGGGACAGCGAGCAGGCACCGGGGGAGAAATACAGCTTCATCGCGACTCCTAGCAAAAGTGGGCCTCCGGGGTGGAGGAACTCTGGCCAGATGGTGCCGTGTCATGCATTTTGCAAGATGGCCACCGGCGGTGGCGTCAGTCCACCGCCTTGCGTGCAAACAGCACCCGCGGCGCGGCGCTGCCGGGGTGGCGGCTGGCCGGCTTGGGGCGCACCAGCTGCAGGTACAGCGCCTCCACCTGTTCGCGCGCCCACGGCGTGCGGCGCAGAAAGGTGAGACTGGATTTGATGCTGGGTTCCCTGTTGAAGCAGCGGATCTTCACCAGCTGGCCCAGTTGCGGCCAACCATAGTGGCGCACCAGCTCGGTCAGCAGCGCTTCCAGCGTGATGCCATGCAGCGGGTTGTTGTTTTGCTTGTCGCTCATGCGGATACCTTGCGGCCATGTGCCGGGTTGCGGCGATAGGCGCAATAACCCGGGCGCGGGCCGATCTTGGGGTGGTTGCGGCAGGTGTTGGGGCGCTGTTCGTAGATGGTGCACAGCCGGCTCTTGGCATCCAGGTACAGGCAGTCGCCATTGGAACGCTGCGCCAGGGTAAACACCCCATGCTTGAAGTTGAAATGCTGGATGATGCGCTGTTTTTCCAGGCGTTTGGCGATGTTCTTCAGCGGCTCTTCCAGCTCGAACTCGTCCACCACGCCGATGCGCACCAGGTCCGGCAGCTTCACTTCCACCGGCATGGTGCAACAGGAGGCCATGCAGTCGCTGCACAGCCCGTTCTTGTATTTGATCCAGGTATCGAGGCGGTCGATATCGGCCACGGCTATCCCTAACGCATTGAATTGACAACAAAATCCGCCAAAAATGCGGCAGCCGCGCATTCTACGGGCTGCAGGCGGGCGAAGCAAGGCCGCCTGCAGCCGGTGGAACGGGGCTACTGGATCACGCCGCAGGCCACACGGGCGCCGCCGCCGCCCAGTGCCGCCGGGTGATCGGCATGATTGTCGCCACCGGCGTGAATCATCAGCGCGCGGCCCGGCAGGTCGCTGGCTTTCAGCCGCGGTGCCAGCACCGGCTGGCTGGCATTGCCGTCAGCATCCACATACAGCGGCGGCAGATCACCCAGGTGGCCATCGCCCCAAGGCGTGCCGTGCTTGTTGCTGGCAGCCGGGTCATAGTGGCCGCCGGCGGCCAGCGCGGCCACCGCCTTGCCATCGCGCAGCTGCGGTGCGCAGCTGGCGTTCTGGTGCAGGTGGAAGCCGTGCACGCCGGGCGGCAGGCCGTGCAATTGCGGGCTGAACACCAGCCCGTAACGGCTGTCGCTGATGGTGACCTGCCCCAGCAGGGCGCCGCTGCCGTTTTCGTCGACCAGCTGCATGCTGACTACGGAATCGGCGTGTGCGACGGCGGCCAGCGCCAGCAGGGACAGGGTGACAAGTGCTTTCATCGGTGGCTCCTGGTGAGTGGGCCGCATGCCGTGAGTGGCTGGTCCGGCCTATCCCGTTGTTGTAGACAGCGGCGGCGCGCTTGTCACATGGCAAATCGCCTTCAGCGGCGCAGGTGATACAGCCAGCCGGCCCCCCACAGCAGCAGCAGGCCGGGCCACCGCCACCACCACACCTTGCCGCGCTGCCAGCTCAGGCCGGCACCCAGCAGCACGGCCAGCAGCCAGCACAGCCACAGCACGCCGATGCCGATGCAGCCGAAGTTTTCGCAGTACAGCTGCCGGATCCACAGCGGCGCCAGCCAGGCGGTCAGCGAGCTCAGCAGCGTCAGCAACTGCAGCAGGTGATAGCCGACCCCGGCGGGGATGGGCGGCGGCAGCGGCGCAGGCATGGCTTAGCCGGGCTGCGGGCTGGTGGCCGGCGCCGGGAATGGCCGCGCATAACTGAACGCCGCCGCAGTGGGGCCATCGCGCCGCAACAGCGCCAGCTTGTCGGCGGCCTCCTGCAGGCTGGGGATGTGCCCGGCCGGCACCCACCACAGCACGCTGGCGGCCTCGGCCATGCGGCCGAACCACTCGCGGCGGCGGCGGAAAAACTCGACGTGCTCGCTGCGATAGACGAAGTCGCCCAGCGCTTCCAGGCTGTGCCACAGTGACATGTTGACGATCACCTCGTCGCCGAACGGCCGCAGCGCGGTGGCGTCGCCGGCCTCGTCCTGCAGCCGCCACACGAAGCCGGGGGCGGCTTCGCCCAGGCCGTTGATGTGCTGCAGGTTGCCGACGAAGTCGGCCAGTTGCGGCGAATCCAGCGGTGCCAGCAAGGTGGCGATATTGAGTTGGGCAAGCTGATAGGCGGACATGACGGTTTCCGTGGTGGTGGTGGTGGTGGCTACCCAGCATAACTGGCGATGACATACGCAAAAAACAAGCGGCCAACCTGGCGACAAGGTTGGCCGCATGCCGGTGCGGCAGCACCGCCGCTGCAGTCGGGTGGTGCCTGCGGCTACGGCATGGAGTGCAGGCCGAAGCAGTTGCCGTCCGGGTCCAGCCCCAGCGCGATGAAACCGTACTCGCCGATGGCCATCTTGGGCTGCAGCAACTTGCCGCCGGCGGCTTCGATGCGCCCGGCCTGCTCGGCACAGTCGCTGCAGCTGAAGTACACCAGCACGCTGTTGCCGCCAGACGGCTGGCCGTCGCGTTGAACCAGCGCGCCGGAGGCGCCCTTGCCGTCCGGCTGCATCGGGAAGGTCCACATTTGCATGCCGGGGAATTCCAGCTGCTCCAGCGGCAGTTGCAGTACCGCCTGATAGAAGCTCACCGCACGCGCCATGTCCTGCACGTGGATTTCAAACCAGCCTACCGGGTTGTTCATGATTGCCTCCTGTCTGTGGTCCGGCGTGGTGCCGGGAGAAGACTTCAGCATAGAGGCTGGTAGCGGTTTGGCGATTGAAAAATACTGATGCTGCAACTGCTTGCGACCAAGCGATCAGGCTTGGCCGCAAGCGTTGCGCGATGCGGATTAATCCGTGTCCGGCGCCGTCGGCTTGCGGCGGCGGCCGGGGCGCGGGCTGTTGGCATCGGCAGTACTGGCCGGGGCGGCGTTACGCGTGCCGGCCGGTTTGGCCGCACTCGCCTTGCTGGCGCTGGGGGTACGCTTGGCTGCCGGCTGGCGCGCGGTGTTGGCGGTGGCTGTAGTCGCCTGCGGGGCGGCTGGCGGCGTGCTGCTGGCGCTGGCCGCGGCTGCCGGGGGCACCGCCTCGGTCGCGGTTGTGTCCGGCGTGGCATCCGGTGTGGGGGCTGCGGCCAACGTTGGCCGCGGGCTGGGGCCGCTCAGCTGCAGCGCGGCGGCGACACGGGCCAGCCGCGCCTGTTTTTCCTCGCTGATCTGGCCGGCAATGCCCAGCAGATGCCAGGCCAGGTCCAGCGCCTGTTGCCGTTGCTGCGGCTCGGTGAGCAGGCTGCCCAGCGTGTCCAGCGCGTGATCCGGGTTGTTGCGTACCAGCCAGGTCTGGCGGCGGATGCTGTCCTTCAGCGCCGGCAGCGCCACGCCCTCGCCCAGCGGCGTTTCCGTCATCAGCCGGCGGATGGCGTTGAACGGGCGCACGTCCACTACACCGGTGCCGATGGCGGTGTACACCAGCAGCCGCAGCAGGCCGTCGAACGGCGTGCCGGCGGTGTAGTGCTGTTCCAGCTCGGCGCGTTTCAGGCGCAGCATCTCTTCGCGTTCCCAGCGCCCAGACTGCGCCTCGCGTTGCCAGCTGTCGGCCGGCGGCAGGCCGACGGCGGCGCGCAGCCACGGTGCGCCGTACAGCAGCTGGAAGGTCTGCTCGCAGCAGCGGTCGCGCCAGTCGCCCCACTGTTCCAGCATGCTGGCCAGCAGCTGGCTGCCCTGCTGCTGCCATTGCCAGAACGGGTTGTCGGCCGCCACCGGCTGGCGTTGCTGGCGTACCTGCGCCGCGGCGCGCGGGAGCCAGGCCAGCCACGGGTTGTAGCTGGACAGCCACAACCGCTCCTGCCGCGCCGGGTGCAGCACGCGCAGCGCCTCGGCCTGCGCCGGTTTGATCAGCGCACGCAGCCACGGCGATACGAAGCTGTCGTACAGCTGCTGGTTTATCTCGGCCACGCGGCGCACCACCTCGAACGCCAGCTCGTCGTCGCGGCCGTCGTCCAGCGCGGCGATGTCGGCAATGTCGCGTGGCTCGAAGCGCACCAGGTAACGGCCCTGCAGGTAGTCCTGGCCCGGCGTTTCCGGGTGGGTGTCGGTGATCACCGCCTCGTACAGCCCCGGCGGCAGCACGTCGATCAGGTCCAGCGCGCTGGCCAGCTCGCTGTGCTCGCGGTTGGCCACGCCGGCGGAGACGAAGATGCCCAGGTGCCCCACCTGCTCGTGCAGGCAGTAGACGATGGTCTGCTCGTTGGCGCGGATCTCGTCGCTGCTGTGGTACAGGTCGATGATCCAGTTCAGCGCCTGTTGCGGCGGGGTGATGTTGTCGCCCCAGCTGGCGAACACGATGATCGGCGAGCGGATGTTGCGCAGGTCGACGCGGGCATTGCCGCGCGCCAGCTCGATGTCGCCGGCGGCCAGGTGGTTGCCGACAAACAGGTTCTGCGTGATCCACTCCATCTCCTGCTTGCCGAGCATGAAATGGCCGCCCCACCAGCGCTCGAACTCCAGGAAGCGCTCGCGCTCCTCGTCCACATTGGCATACAGCCGGTACGGCTTTTTCCACAGCGTGTTGGCCGGGTCCAGGTTCTCGAAATTGCTGACCAGATGCGCGCCGTCGAACAGGCCGCCGCCCAGGTCGCCGGCCAGCGAGGCGCTCCAGGTGCCGCCGGTCAGCCCGCCGCTGTAGCGCAGCGGGTGCTTGCCCTGCACCCCGGACCAGTACGCCAGCGGCGAACCGGCCAGCAGGATGGGGCCAACCTTGTCCGGCGCGGTGGCCGCCAGCAGCGCCAGCGCCCAGCCGCCCTGGCAGTTGCCGATCACGAACGGTTTGCCGCTGTGGCCGTGGTGCAGGCTGTTGATGCGCTCCAGAAACGCTTGCTCCGCCTGCAGCACGCATTCGATGGTCTGCCCCGGCTCCGGCTGCGGAAAAAACATCACGAAGTAGCACGGGTGGCCCTGGCGCAGTGCAATGCCGATCTCGCTGTCCATCTTGAAGCCGCCGATGCCGGGGCCGTGGCCGGCGCGCGGGTCGATCACCACGAAGGGGCGCTTGGCCGGATCGGTGGCCGGGCTGCCGGCCGGCGGCTGGATGGCCGCCAGTGCGTAGTTCACCGGCTGCGGCAGCTTGCGGCCGTCCAGGATGATGCTGTAGTCGAAGGCCAGCACCGGCGGCTTGCCGTCGGCGTGGTGCTTCAGGTACACGTCGCCGCGCTCGCGCAGCACGTCCAGGGTCAGGATGCTGCGTTGCCAGGCATCGGCGACATAGGCGTTCAGGTCGTGGAACAGGGTTGCGCTGGGCATGGCTGGCTCCGGGGACAGTTTTTACCAGCATAGCCATAACTTTGTTGCGGTGCAGCTAAGGTGCGCGGCAAAAATGTATCCGCAGGTGCTTGGCCGCCAGTGCGCAAGCGTTGCGGCCAACTTGGGCGTGGCGGCGTGTTGTGTGCGGCGCAACAATTTGCCGCTGCAGCTCAGTAACGCTGCATCGGTACTGCACGTGGCGGCGGGCTGTAGTCCTCCGGCCACCAGTCGTCGATGCGCCATACCAGGCCGTCTTTCAGGGTAAAGAAAGCGATGCCGGTGAGTGTTTGCTGTTCCACGTGAAACGCAGTGGTGGTGACGGCCTGCTCGCCGTCCAGCAGCAGGCGGGTGATTTCCAGCGTCCAGTTACCTGGATAGCTGGCATAGAATGCTAGCAGCGCCTCGGCGCCGCACAGCAGCTCGCGCGTTTGCGGCACGCGGTATTCCACTTGCGGGTGCAAGGTGGTGGCGAAGGTGGCCCAGTCGCGGGCATTGGCGGCCTGCCAATGCAGGGTCAGCAGCTCTCGTGCGTTCATTGACGTGCTCCAGGGTTGGCCGCAAGCCGTGCTCAGGCACGGCCGATCTTGTCGCCCAGGTTCACCAGCAGCACGCCGGCAATCACCAGCAGCGCACCCAGCAGACGCCAGCTGTTGATTTCCTTCAGCGGCATGCCCAGCCAGCCGTAGCGGTCGAACAGCAGCGACGCGCATACCTGGCCGGCGATGATCAGCGACAGCATCACCGCCACCCCCAGCCGCGGCGCCAGCAAGGTGGTGCCGAACACGAACAGCGCGCCCAGCACGCCGCCGGTCAGCATCCACCATTCCGCCTTCGGCAATGCGGCCAACCCTACCCAGCGCTGGCCGGTCAGCAACGCGGCAATGGCCAGGGTGACCGAGCCCACCAGAAAGGACACCAGCGCCGCCATGATCGGACTGCCGCCGATCAGCGCCTTCAGCTGGTTATTGATGGCTGCCTGCAGCGGCACCACGATGCCGATGACAAAGGCCAGCGGCAGAAACAATGCGTTCATGGGGAAATCCAGTGAGTGGGAGCGGCGATGATCCTGCCAACGCCGATGGCATGCAAGCAACGCTGTGTTCCGCACCGCCTGCGCGTGCCCAGCGGCTGGCACGCCAGCGCCAGAGCAGGCGCAAACCGGCACGCGGCATTAACGGTGTGGTGGCGGCGCAGGCAGGCGTTGCATTCGGCGTTGTCGCGCGTGAACCGGCGCTCAGTCCTGGCTGCCGGCCTGGCCGTCCCAGTAGTCCATGGTGGCCTTGCCGTCGAAGCCCTGCCCCAGGCTGCGCACGCCGACGCGGCCGCTTTCCGGGTACACCACCACCTCGTTGGGATTGCGCTCGCCGATGATCAGGTAGCGGCACGGCGCCGCGCTGTGGTTGAACAGCGCATGCCCCACCTGCTGTCCGGCGGGAAAGCACACGTAATCGCCGACCTGCATGCGGTAGCGCTGCTCGCCCAGCAGCAGCGTCAGCTCGCCATCCAGAATCAGCAGGTGCTCTTCTTCCTGCATGTGGTAATGCAGCGGACAGGATTGTTTACCGGGTGCCAGTACCTCGCGGCTGACGCCGACATGCTGCGCGCCGCCAAACGCGCCCAGTTGTTGATAACTTAGGCCGAAGCGGCTGCCCTGTTGATAACTGTCCCACGGCACGCTGTCGGCGGGAAACGGCTCGACAGCGCCATCGGCATTGCGGCTGGTTTGCTGATCCATCTGGCTGGCTCCGGGTGGTGATCGGCACAATCTGGCGTCACCCGCCGCGGTGGTCAACGCCTCCTGCCGTAATGGCCAGTAGTGGTTGGCCGCCGCAACTGGCGCCGGCTACTGTGCGGCGGAACTGTCCAGCTGCTGGCGCTGCGTCGCGCCGTACTGGTCTACCTGCTGCTGTACCGCCTTGGCCTTGTCCAGCTCCTGGCGCTGGCTTTCCGCGATCTTGCCGCTGGGGCCGCAGCCAGCCAGCAGCAGGCTGATGAGGAGGATGATGCGCATGGTGCTCTCCGGTGGGGGTGATGCCTGCGTTGTAGGCCAAGTGATGCCGTGAGGAAAGCGTCACGGCCGGATCACGATGGGCGTGCCGGGGGCCACCGCCTGCCACACCTGCTGCATGTCGGCGTTGCGCAGCGCGATGCAGCCATTGGTCCAGTTGACACGCTGGGTAAGCGCCGCCGCCCAGCCAAAGCCGTTGCGCTGGCCGTGAATCATCACCTGGCCGCCGGGCGACACGCCGCGCGCGGCAGCTGCGGCGCGGTCGGCAGCGTTGGGGTAGGAAATGTGGATCGCCTTGTAATAGCCGCTGTCGGCCTTTTTGTCGTCCAGCAGATAGCGGCCTTCCGGCGTGCGCCCGTCCCCTTCCTGCTGCTTGTGGCCTTGCGGCTGGCCGCCAAATGCCACCGGAAACGCCGCCAGCAAGCGCTGGCCCTGATACAGGTAAAGCCGCTGCGCGCGCTTGTCCACCAGCACCAGGTCGGCCTGCGGCAAGGCAGTTGCGGCAGCGGTAAACAGCAGCGCGGCCAGGCCGCCAGTGAGGATGGTGCGATGCATGATGTTTCCTCTTTTGCAGGTCAAACCGCCACGGCGTTGGCCGCAGGCGGCGGCAGCGGCTGGCTGTAGCCCACAGGAGCATCCAGCCCGAACAGCCACACGATCAGCATCAGCAGCAGCATGATCAGCAACATCGCCAGCGGCCAGCGCGTGGCCGGGTCGTGCCACAGGCGGGCCAGTAAGCGGCGTAATGGCAGCATGTTGCAGAACTCCGTATTCAGTAGTCAGGGGCCTGCCCACGAGAGCATGCGCAATTATTCGTTTCGCATTGCGTGATGGCAAGCGTTGCGCATGGCTGCAGCCCCGGCCGGCAAGGTGGTAGGGCGCCTCGAAAAACCCGGATTTCCAATCGAGATAATGCGGCGAGACAAGGCGCGAACGAAAAATTTCGACGCAGCATATATTTGATATGTAAGGAGAAATTTTCCGTGAGCAACGCAGTATCGCGACGAAAGCTGGAGTTTTTCGAGGTGTCCGGTATTGTTTGCGCCTTGGCCATGGGTTGGCCGCAGGAGAACGCATGCTGATACGCGCCGACATGACGCAACGCGCGCTGGTGCTGCCCGGCGATTACCAGTTCGTGGCCTCACCGCTGCCGGGCGTGCAGCGCATGATGCTGGATCGTGTCGGTGGCGAAGTGGCGCGCGCCACCAGCATTGTCGATTACGCCCCAGGCGCCCGTTTTGATGCCCACCTGCATGATGGTGGCGAGGAAATCCTGGTGCTGTCCGGCGAGTTTGCCGACGAGCACGGCGTGTACCCGTCCGGCAGCTACCTGCGCAACCCGCCGGGCAGCCGCCACGCACCGTTTTCCACTGGCGGCTGCCGCCTGCTGGTCAAGCTGCGCCAGTTCGCGGCGGACGATAGCACCACGGTGCGCATCGACACTGCCACGGCAAGCTGGCGGCCGGGGCTGGTGCCCGGTCTGCAGGTGTTGCCGCTGCATCAGCATGGCGCGGAACACACCGCGCTGGTGCGCTGGGCACCCGGTACCGTGTTCAAGCCGCACAGCCACCCGGGTGGCGAAGAAATCCTGGTACTGCAAGGCGTGCTGTGCGACGACAGCGGCTGCTACCCGGCGGGCAGCTGGCTGCGCAACCCGTGCGGCAGCCAGCACACGCCATATACCGGCACCGAGGGCGCGTTGATTTATGTAAAAGTGGGCCACCTGGCACTGTAAGCCGGGCACCCCGCCCGCGCGGTCAACCCAGCCGGTAGCTCAGGCCGGCGGTCAGCACGGTAGGTTGGGTTGAGCGTAGCGAAGCCCAACATTCGCGGAGTCGTCGAGCAGGTGACGCCCTGCCTGTTCGACGTAGTCATTTCTCCCATGGCTGCGCTCAGTGGTTGACGAGTCCCAGTCCCAAAAGGTTGGCCGCAAACCCGTTACAGCGTGCGGCCAACCTTTTGAATTCATTGTACGGAAGACGTTGGGCTTCGCTGCGCTCAACCCAAGCTACGCTGCTCTTGATGCTGCTCATTTGGCAAGCTCCTCACTTCCACATGCGCGATGTGCATTAATGGCGGTGTGCGGCCTGGTTTATTGCAGCGCCTGGATGCGGTGCCTGGCGTGATCTGCGATGCCCTCGTACAGTGCGAATACATCGACGGTTTCGCCGCGTTCGATGCGTTTGGCGATCATGGTGAGCGGAAACAGCAGGATTGGTGAATCCCGGTACTGCAGGGCCGGATCGCGGCCATATTCATCGCTGACCATCACCCATTTGAAACCCATCTCCTGCACGAAAACATCGCCCAACACCACGCCCAAGGCCTGCAGCTCATATGTCTGTTCGGGGCGGAATCGCCGCGCTTCCAGCAAGGCGCGCAAGGTGCCGAGCTTGCCGACAGTTGTAGGGTATTTGTCCTGCAGGTCGCGCGGAGACAGGAAGTGCCGGATCAGCTGGCGCTGTGCATCAAGTGCGGCGATATCCTGCTTGCCCAGTGGTGAAATTTCCTGTGCAGCCACCATCTGGCAGCCAAGTAACAGTAGCAGCAGCAATAATCGGCGCATGCGGCACCTTCTTTGATGAGTGGGGTTTATCGGCTCAGTGAATGTCGATGGTATGGCTATGGGCGTTGCCGGCAACACATTTTTTCTCTTCCCCGAGTCCGGGCTGCGCACCGAGCTTGAGTATGGTCAGCACCTTGCAGGAGTTGTCGTCCGTTCCGAGGGTTTTGGGGGCCAGATAATCTAACCTGCTGGCCGATGTGTTCCTTGCCTCCCGCTTCAGCCCTTGTAAAAGTAAGGCACGATATCCCACAGGATATGGGCAAGCACCGGGGGCCATAACGTCCGTTTCCATAGATAGGCAAGGGTGAGTGTCAACCCGAAGGTGAGTACCCATACCACGCCCAGCGGCCCTTGATAGAGGTGATAAAGCATGCGCACCAGCAGCGATACGCCAAGCGCCAGCGACGGGCCGTGATGGCGCAGGCCGCGCGCCAGCACGCCAAGCAGGAATACTTCTTCGAAGGTGCCGTTGACCATGGCAAAACACACGATGGACACAAGCGACAGCTCACCAAAGGAGAAGCGGCTCATACCGTGCAGGCCGGTAATGTGTGTAAGACTCGCGGCTCCCGACGTTGCCATCCCGCTGGCCAGCCAGGCAACTACCGCCAGCAGCAATCCGGCCAGTGTGCTGCGCCAGCTTGGCCGCGGGTAAAGGTGGGTAATGTCAAAGTCCTGCGAACGCAGATAGAGCAAGGCGGTGGCGGCAAGTATCAGCTCGATGAAGATCATGGCGGCATTGCCGTCATTCGTGAGCGTAATCACCGGAAACCCGGCGCTGACGATCTGCAGTGAGGTGAGTATCGGCAGGCCAAAGCAGATCAGGCTGATGGTGGTGGCCTGGGGAGCGGAGAGGCTGAATTTGTTCATGAGCAGCGTTGTATCGATAACGTGTCGGTGCTGGTAGTGGCGACAATACGGCTACCATTATGACAAAAGGGCAAGCCGTATGGCTTGCCCTTGTGGTTTGCTGCAGAGAGAGCACATGCGGCCAACGTTGGCCGCATCCTGCCGCTAGCTCATGAAGCGGGACGCTGCTTGAAGAAGGTGATCGGTGCGCTGGCCGGGATGTCGCTCGGTGGCGCCGATTTCAGGATGTGCTTCTTCATCTTGCCCATCACGTGCATTTCGCACGGGCGGCATTCGAACTTCAGGGTGTAGGTCTCGTCGCCGGATTTCAGCACCATCGGGTCGGCGCGTACCTGGCCCATCACCCCCTTCACGCCCTTGGCCTGCTTGGGGCACAGGTTGTAGGAGAAGCGCAGGCAGTGCTTGGTGATCATCAGACTCACCTCGCCCTCTTCCTGATGCGCCTCGTACGCCGGCTCGATCACCTCTACGCCGTGCTTTTTGTAGAAGTCCCACGCCAGCGCGTTGTACACATTGGCCAGGTAGCTCAGGTTCTGTTCGGGGAAGCGTGGTGCCGGCAGTAGCTCGGCCTTGCGCTGCGGCCGCACCCAGGCGGCGACGCGGGCGGCTTCCAGTTGTTCTACCGCCTCGCGGCGCAGGCCGTTGATCACCGAAGCCGGCACGAACCATGGCTGGGCCAGCTGCAACGCCACGTCGTGCGCGGTAAACATGGTGTTGCCGAGCTTGGCCACCGCCTCGCGCAGGCTGCTCTCGGCGCGGGCGGCATCCTTGGCCGGCTCCAGCGCAAGGTTGGCCGCAACGCTGGCGCTGCAGCCGTCGGCGTCGGTGAGGGTCAGCGTCAGGCCGTCAGCGGTATCGGCCAGGGTGGCCCACACGCCGACGCGGCGCTCGGCGGATTTTTTCAGCAGCGCCAGCTCCCAGGCGTGGTCGCGGTTGCGGCTGATGTCGGTGCCGGGTTTGAGGCCAGCCAGCAGCGCCGGGTCGTTCGGCTGGCAGCGCCACAGCAGCAGGCCGCCGGGCGCCTTGCCGATCTGCTTCACGGTGTTGAGCTGCATGCCCACCACGTCGCGCTTCTTCATGAAGTTGATGCCATCGCCGTTGCTCATCTGCTCGCTGGTGGCGATTTCCAGCCAGCCCTCGCCTACCTGGTGCACGGTACCCAGCTGTACGCCGACGAACTTGGGCGAATCGAAGGCGCCGATGTCCTGTTTGCGGCCGGTGGCAAAGTAGTCGGTGGCGCCGCGGTGGAAGGTCTTGTCCGGGTCGGGGGTAAAGAAGATTTCGCTGCTGCCGCTGGCGGCCGGCGCCAGCTCCGGGCGGCGCTCGAAGATTTCGTCCAGCAGCAGGCGGTAGTGGGCGGTGATGTTCTTCACATAGCTCACGTCCTTGTAGCGGCCCTCGATCTTCAGCGAGCGCACGCCGGCGTCCAGCAGTGCTTCCAGGTTGTTGCTCTGGTTGTTGTCCTTCATCGACAGCAGGTGCTTGTCGAACGCCACCACGCCGCCCTTTTCGTCGGTCAGCGTGTACGGCAGGCGACAGGCCTGCGAGCAGTCGCCGCGGTTGGCGCTGCGGCCGGTGTCGGCATGGCTGATGTAGCACTGGCCGGAGAACGCCACGCACAGCGCGCCGTGGATGAAGTATTCGATGGCGGCCGGGTCCGGACCTTCGGCCACGGTCTGCGCGATCTTGGCGATCTGCGGGATGGTCAGCTCGCGCGCCAGCACGATCTGGCTGAAGCCGGCATCGGACAGGAAGCGCGCCTTGTCGGCATCGCGGATGTCGCACTGGGTGGAGGCGTGCAGCTGGATCGGCGGCAGGTCCAGCTGCAGGATGCCCATATCCTGCACGATCAGCGCATCGACGCCGGCATCGTACAGTTGCCAGATCAGCGTGCGCGCGGCGTCCAGCTCGGCGTCGTGCAGGATGGTGTTCAGTGTGGTGAAGATGCGCGCGTGATAGCGATGGGCAAACTGCACCAGGGACGCAATGTCTTCCACGCTGTTGCAGGCGTTGTGGCGCGCGCCAAAGCTGGGGCCGCCGATATACACCGCGTCGGCGCCGTGCAGGATGGCTTCGCGGCCGATGTCGGCGTTCTTGGCGGGGGATAGCAGCTCAACCTGGTGCGGCAACAGACTCATGAATACTTCCTGCGGTGGGTGGGGTGAAGGGGCGGAAGTATAGCGGAATCAGTAGCTTAGGTGTAGCCACCCGCAGCGCTGCCGTGAGCGCCGGCAGTGTGCGGGCGCGGCATGGCGGCGATCAGCCCAGCAGGCGGAAGATTTCCCAGTGCTGGGTGCCGGAAACCACGTGCGGTTCCAGCTGCTTGCTCCACGCCGCGTGCGAATCCAGGCTGGCAAGCTTGGCCCAGGCGGTTTCCAGCTCGGCCAGGCTGGCGACGGCGATTTCGGACTGGATGGTGGACTCTTTGGCGCCGATCGAGCCGGTGAGCAGGCGGGTATTGGCTTCGGTCCAGCCGATCTGCGAGCCGATCTCCCGCAGCCAGTGGTGCATCTGGTCGAGCACCTCTGCCTTGTGACCAAAGCGGGCCTCGATACTCCAGCGGGCAATGAACATGATGGCTACTCCTGTCAGACAGGGCATGCCGAACGCGTGCGGCCAACGGTTGCCGCTGCAGCGCGGGGCCGGGGTGGCCGTGTTGCAAGGCAGCCGGGCCGGCGCCCGCCGCATGGTGGACGCGCATGCCCAGATGGGTGTAACCCAGCATAGACCATGGCCGTGCCGGCGGCAGCGCTAGCCGGTGAGCAGATTGGCCAGCGCGTCCACCGCCTCGGCCCACTCCGCGTCGTCGTCCAGCGACTGCTTCAGGAACGCCGCCTGCGAGCTGCTCCAGAACGGGGCTTCTTCGATATTGGTTTCGGGGTCCAGCGGGTGGCTGGCGATAAAGGCGCGGATAGCGTGGGCATCTGCCGGCAGGCCCAGTTGCTTGAACAGGCCCGGCAGATCGTGATGGCTGGTATCCATGTGGCGCTCCTGTTGGCGGGGGTGTCCTGTCCAGCATAGACGGCGATGGAACTTGCTGCGGGGCAATTGCTCTAGCGTTGATTGACCCGAATCTGGCCACCGGCCCGGAGACATCGCATGTATCGAATTGCCCCGCTGATTGCCGCTGTCATGGTGCTGAGCGCCTGCAGCCCGGAGCAAACCGCCCAGTTACAGCAGCAGGCGTCGGCCGCCATTGGCAGCGTGCACCAGGTGGTGCAGGACAGCAGTGCGCCGCTGGCCGAGCTGAAGCAGCAAGCCAGTGCCGCCATCGGCAGCACCGACAAACTCAAGCACCAGGCCAGCGCCGCCATCGGCGTGGCCAAGCGCGTGGGTGCGGCGGAGGCCATCCTCGACCCGGAGCTGGGGCAGCAGATCGACGCTGCCAAGCAGCAGGTGGATGCCGTCAAACAGGCGGCCGATGCCGTCACCGGTAAGCCGTAACGCCGCGGCCAACGTTGGCCGCGGCACGCGCTGGCGCCGCGCTTGCCCAGCGCACAAATGGTGGCTGGTGGCCCGGACGGTGGCATGAAAAAACGGCTGGCCGGCACGATGCCAGCCAGCCGCCGTCACGCCCGCCTGCGGCGCGCGCTCAGTTTTTCTGCGCGTACTTGCTCATATTGGCCGGGGTCACCAGCTCGAACGGAATCCACACCTGCGACGGCACTTTCTTGCCGCGCGCCAGATCTACCGCCGCCCTCACCCCGCCGCCGCCTTGCCCCAGCGCGTCCTGGAATACTGTCACCTTCAGGTCGCCCGCCTTCATCGCCGCCAGCGCGTCATGGGTGGCGTCGATGCCGGCGACGATCATCTTGCTGTTCATCTTGCCGGCGGCTTTCAGCGACTGGATGGCGCCGATGGCCATTTCGTCGTTGTTGGAGATCACGGCATCGAACTTCATGCCGGTGGTCAGCCAGTTGTTCATCAGGTCGGCGGCCTGGGTTCGGCTCCAGGTGGCGGCCTGTTCCGCCACGATGCGCATGCCGTTGCACGGCGGTTTGGCAATCACCTCTTTCACGTCGCGCGTGCGCTGCAGCGCCGACTCATTCGCCAGATCGCCGACGATCAGCAGAAAATCGCCCTTGCCCTTCATCAGGCGGCACACTTCGCGGGCCTGCATGGTGCCGGATTCTTTTTCATTGGAGCCGACGAAGGTCACGCGCGGCGGTAGCGCCTTGTCACCGGGCGGGTGGTTCACGTAGATCAGCGGAATACCGGCCTGGGTTACCAGCTTGGTGATCTTGGGGGTTGCCTGCGAATCGACCGCCACCACGATGATGGCGTCCACCTTCTGCGCGATGAAGTTCTGGATCTGGCTGAGCTGGCGGCCGATGTCGTCCTGCGCATCCTCGAACTGGACTTTCACGCCGGGCATCTTGGCCGCCTGCTGCTGCATGCCGGCCCGCACGCGGGTGAGCCACGGGTTGGAGTTGGCGATGGTGGCGCCGATTTTTTCGGCCAGTGCCAGCGGGCTGGCCAGGCTGGCGGCCAACGTTATGGCAATTGCGGATTGTTTCAACATGCATTGTCTCCTGGTCATGGCCGCCGGTAGCAAGGCACCGGAGGCAAATTTATTTCCACAAGTTAACAATTGCGGAAATAAATTTCCAGAAGACTTTTTGCCGTCACCCCAATTCCCGTCAGTTGCCGGCCTATGATGGCACTCGGGCACCGCGGTTGGCGGAGCGGCGTCGTGGCATGGCCGGTATGTCGCCGCGGAAACCGGGCCATGCCTCGACTGGTGCGACTGCCCGCCCGCCGGGCAAGGCGTACGGGGAGTGGACAACTGCTGGGTGTTGCCGCGGTTGGCCGCTCGCCGCCGACACGGCGGACGGCCGCGCGTGGCCCCGCGCTGGCCGCTGCCGGCGGCTGGGCGTGAGCGAATGGGGCGTGCGGCTAGCGCGGCGGTGTCGCGGTCAGGACTACAGCGGCAGCCGCTGGCGCAGCTCGACGGCCCAGTCGCGGCTGGCAAAATCGGCGCCCATCACCAGTGCCTGGTAGCTGTCGCTGCCAAAGCGCGCATCCACCTCGATCAGCACATGGGTGTCGCTGCCGTGCGGGATGAAGGTCAGCTCGATCTCCTGGAGGCGGAAGTTGCCGCCGCGCGGGCGCAGCTCGAACTCCTGGTAGCAGCCCAGCGTGCTCACCACATTGCCGACGCGGGCGGTACCCACCTCCACATCAGTGCTGGACAGCGCCCAGCCCAGCTGGTCGAAGGCGCTCAGCAGCGCGGCTACCGGCGGCGGCGGCAGGATTTCCAGCAGGTCGCGGTCGCTGGCATCGCGCGCGGCGTCGATGGCCAGATCGGTGTGAATCCACACCGGCAGCGGCCGGCCGTAGTGCGCCAGTGCATTGATCGGCGTTTCCGCCGGCAGGTTGATCTGGAACGGCAGCTCGCGGCTTTCGCCGGCGCGGATGGTAAAGCGCTCCGCCACCCGTACCGCGCCCAGCGGTAACGCGCCGCGCGCCTCGTGGTCACCGGATTCCTGCTCCGCTTCCACCATCAGCACCAGCTCGATCTTCTCGATGTCCTGATCGGCTCCGCCGCCGTGCACCACGACGCGGCCGCGCAGCAGCTCGCCCGGGTACAGCCGCGGGTTGTCCAGTTGGGTATCGACACGGGCGCCACCGACGCCAATGGAGGCCAGCAGTTTCTTGAACATTTTTGTATCCGTATGTGTTGAATCGGCAGAGGCAGCAGACTGTAGTCGTGGCGGCAAGTTCCGGCAAGGTGGCACGCCGTTGGCCGCATGCCCGCTGCGGCGCTTGTAACGGTGAGTAGAACAGTTCGGCCTGTAGGCCCCGTACAAGGAGCATGGCTCTGCCAGGGCGCGGCGCTATTTGATGGCGTCGAACAGGCGCTCGGATTCGGCAATCATGCTTGCACCCTGCTCCTGTTTGCCATTCTTCTTGTACAGCCACCCCAGGCTGTTGAGGGTGACCGCATAGGCGTAATGCTGCGTGCCTACGCTGGAGGCAAAGGCATCCAGTGCTTGCCGGTAATAACCTTCTGCCACATCGACATGGTGCAGATAGTGATGGGCATCGCCCAGTTCGCGCAGCACGATGGCCTTGTGCACCCGGTCGCTGTTCAGGTTGTTCTGCTCCCCGCTCAGTACCTCCTCCAGTAGCGGGATGGCACGGGGGTACTGTTTGCTATCGATGTAGCTGCCGGCAAGACGCGCTTTCGACACCCGGATCGACGGGTGGTCGGCCGGCATAATCTGTTGCTTGATGGCGAGGGCTTGCTCCAGATAGCGCTCGGCGGAAACCCAGTCCCGCTTGCGGTTATACAGCGTGCCCAGATTGTGCAGGCTTTCGGCCACCTCCTTGCTGTTTTCTCCGGCAAGGGTCTTGCGCATGGCCAATGCCTGTTCGTGCAGCCGGATGGCCTCGCCATAGTTACCGGTGTATTGGCGCAGCAGGGCCAGATTGTTCATCGATTCGGCAACCAGCAGATGTTGCGTGCCCAGTAGCTGTGTGCGCAGTGCGAGGGCTTGCGTGCCAACGGGCTCTGCTTCCTTGAAGCGGCTGCTCTCGCGCAGGAACTGGAACCATGCGTCCAGCAGATCGGCATACAGCAACGTGTCAGCGGGTACGGCTTGCGGGCCGTAAAGCAGAGATTGCAGCAACACGCCTGCTTCCTGATAGTGGTCCTTCTGTAGCCAGCTGCGGGCAAGGTCCCGCTGCGCCTGCCAGCGGGCAGGCTGGTCGGTGGCGCTGGCAAGCGCCGCTTCTGCCAGTTGGGTGGCCTGCTGGTAATTGCCCTGTCGCAGCAGATCATCGACACCATTGGCATGGCAGGCAATGGCGAAGAGCAGGGGGAGGACGGGACGGAAAATGTGCATATGGGCAGCCCTGGATGATGTGCTTGCTGCCGGAAGTAATCCGGCGTGCCGTCAGTTCTGGTTTTCCGCGGCATCCATGATGCGCTGGCCTTCGGTGATCAGTTGCTGGCCTTCGCTGCTATGGAGGTTTGTTTTCAGCAGCCATCCCAGATTGTTCATGGTCTGGCCTACTGCGTAATGTTTTGCTCCCAGTGCCTGCGGCAGTACTACCAGGGCCTGGCGGTAGTACTGTTCCGCTTCCATGGCCTTACCCTGGTCCTGAAGGCAGTCGGCGATGGCGCGTAAGGTTCTGCCCGTCTGGTCAAGCGAGTCTTCGCCATTCCGTTGTGTCATGGCCAAGGTTGCCTGTAATTGCGCCATGGCTTCGTCGAAGCGCTTTTGCTTGCGGTACAGCCAGCCCAGCATGCGCATGCTGCGAGTCAGACTGGGGTGATCAGGGCGCAAGACATGCTGCTTGATGCGGATGGCTTCGATCATCATGGGTTCGGCCTGTTGGTACTGGCCGGGAGCCATGTGATTGAAGCTCAGGTTGTACAGGCTTTCTGCCACAGGGAAACTGTCATGCCCTGCCAGTTGCTCGCGTATTTCCAGTGCTTGTTTCAGCAGCTTCTCGCTTTCAGACATCTGGTCTTGCATGCCCAGTGCAACCCCTAGGTCATTCAGTGTCTGGGCAACGTCCAGATGTTGTGCCCCCAGATGCTGCTGACGTATGGACAGTATGCGGCGGTAGAGCTTTGCGGCCGCTTTGGACTGCTGCCGGTCCAGATACACGCCAGCCAGACCTTCCTGCACTTCTGCCTCGATCAGGCTACTAGGGGGAACCTGGCGGCTGTCCTGCAACAAGGCCTTGAATATGAGCTCCGCCTGGTCTGCTTGATGGCGTTCCATCATGGCGTTCGCCAGGTCGATTTGTGCACGCAATCTGCCTGCCGAGTCATCCGCGGGTAGTTGCTGCAGTGCCTGCCGGGCCTGTTGCATTGCTTGCAGGTAATAACCGTCCTGCAGCAATTGCTTGGTTTCCGTCGCGAGTGCAGGGAGCGCCAGTGGCAAGTACAGCAGCAGTCCGAAGAGTGCTTTTTTCATGGCATGACCTTGTCTTGTAGGGAGGCCATGGTGCCGCAAATTATGCCAATGGGGAACAGCGGTGGCTGACGGATCGCGGAATGTCGCGGTGTGGAGGCGGCTGTGTCTGTCTTGAAAAAAGGTTGGCCGCATCGCTGCGGCCAACCTTTATCGTTTCACGGGAAGCAGTGCCTAGTTACACCTTGTCGTATAGCTTGCCGCCGCCCTGCACGAACTCGATCGATTTCACTTCCATGCCCTTCTGCAGCGCATCCTGCTCGCTGATGCCCTGTTTGGCGGCGAATTCGCGCACGTCCTGGGTGATCTTCATCGAGCAGAAGTGTGGGCCGCACATCGAGCAGAAGTGTGCCACCTTGGCGCTGTCTTTCGGCAGCGTTTCGTCGTGGAATTCGCGTGCCTTGTCCGGATCGAGGCCGAGGTTGAACTGGTCTTCCCAGCGGAACTCGAAACGTGCCTTGGACAGCGCGTTGTCGCGGATCTGCGCGCCCGGATGGCCCTTGGCCAGGTCGGCGGCGTGGGCGGCCAGCTTGTAGGTGATGATGCCTTCCTTCACGTCGTTCTTGTTCGGCAGGCCGAGGTGTTCCTTCTGCGTCACGTAGCACAGCATGGCGGTGCCGTACCAGCCGATCTGCGCGGCACCGATGGCCGAAGTAATGTGGTCGTAGCCCGGCGCGATGTCGGTGGTCAGCGGCCCCAGCGTGTAGAACGGCGCCTCGTGGCACCACTCCAGCTCCTTGTCCATGTTCTCCTTGATCAGCTGCATCGGCACGTGGCCGGGGCCTTCGATCATCACCTGCACGTCGTGTTGCCACGCGATCTGCGTCAGTTCGCCCAGTGTCTTCAGCTCGCCCAGCTGCGCCGCGTCGTTGGCGTCCCAGGCAGAGCCTGGACGCAGGCCGTCGCCCAGCGAGAAGGCCACGTCGTAGGCCTTCATGATGTCGCAGATGTCCTCGAAGTGGGTGTACAGGAAGTTTTCCTGGTGATGCGCCAGACACCACTTGGCCATGATCGAGCCGCCGCGCGACACGATGCCGGTCATACGGCCGGCGGTCAGCGGCACGTACTGCAGGCGCACGCCGGCGTGGATGGTGAAGTAATCCACGCCCTGCTCTGCCTGCTCGATCAGGGTGTCCTTGAAGATTTCCCAGGTCAGGTCTTCGGCCTTGCCGTTGACCTTTTCCAGCGCCTGATAGATGGGCACGGTGCCGATCGGTACCGGCGAATTGCGCAGGATCCACTCGCGGGTTTCGTGGATGTTCTTGCCGGTGGACAGGTCCATGATGGTGTCGGCGCCCCAGCGGATGCCCCAGGTCATCTTGTCCACTTCTTCGCTGATCGACGACGTTACCGCGCTGTTACCGATGTTACCGTTGATTTTTACCAGGAAATTGCGGCCGATGATCATCGGCTCGGATTCCGGGTGGTTGATGTTGTTGGGGATGATGGCGCGACCGGCGGCGATTTCCTGACGCACGAATTCCGGGGTGATGGTGTCCGGCAGGTTGGCGCCGAAGCTGTGGCCGGGGTGCTGGCGCGTCATCAGCTCCAGCAGGCGGCTGTTGCCGGTGGCCTTGAGCGATTCGACATAGGCCTGGCGGTTGAGGTTTTCGCGGATGGCGACGTATTCCATCTCCGGGGTGATGATGCCCTGCCGTGCGTAGTGCATCTGGCTGACGTTGCGGCCAACCTTGGCGCGGCGCGGCTTGCGGGTCAGGTTGAAGCGCAGCTCGGCGAGCTTGGGGTCGGCTTCGCGCTGGCGGCCGTAGTCGCTGGACAGTCCAGCCAGCAGCTCGGTGTCGTCACGCTCGGCGATCCATGCCGCGCGCAGCGGGGCAAGGCCGTTCTGGATATTGATGCTGACGGCGGGGTCGCTGTACGGGCCGCTGCAGTCGTAGACGTAGATCGGTGGGTTCTGCTCGCCGCCGAACTGGGTCGGGGTGTCGGCCTGGCTGATCTCGCGCATCGGCACGCGGATGTCCGGGCGGCTGCCTTCGACATAAATCTTGCGGGAATTGGGTAGCGGCTGGATGGCGGCGGAATCCACCACCATTTGCTGGTTCAGTTTGGCAGGCGCGTTCATCGGGGGTTCTCCAGTGCGATGAAACGGCGCAAGGAGCGGCCCGGAATGCCCGGCTGCAGGTTGGCCGCAGACCGGTGCGGGAACGCATGACGATGTGCGGTGTCTGGCAGATTACGCTTCCCTACGCCGGTATTATCCGGGTCAGGTTCGAAGGGTGACTCTCACCCGCCAACCTGCCAGTGTCGTTTGCGCACAACGCTGTGGCATCCTTCACGGCAGGGGCAGGACCCCTAGCGATGCTGTGAAGGTAAGTTAATTGTGGGATAATCGCAAGTTAGGTTGCGCCCGCATCTGGCGTTGGTCGCCTGCGAAAACCGCATGAAATCAAGCGTTAATGCCGTTTTCAGAGTCGTCCTTTCATTAGTCTTGAATCCCTCGGAGTTTCCGAATGAATTTCGAACAAGCCCGTTTCAACATGGTTGAGCAGCAGATCCGTCCGTGGGATGTGCTCGACACCTCCATTCTTGATTTGCTGTTCCACGTGAAACGCGAAGATTTCGTGCCAGAAGACAAGCGCACGCTGGCGTTTGCCGACGTGCAACTGCCGCTGGAAAACGGCTGCACCATGCTGGAGCCGAAAGTGGAAGCCCGCCTGGTGCAGGACCTGCAGGTGAAGTCCACTGACAAGGTGTTGGAAGTGGGCACCGGCAGTGGCTACCTGACCGCGCTGCTGGCTGCCGTCAGCCAGCACGTGTACAGCGTGGACCTGGATGCCGAGCAATCGCAGCGTGCTGCGGCCAACCTCAAGACCGCCGGCATCCGCAACGTGACCCTGTCGGTCGGCAACGGTATCGACGGTCTGGCCTCGCAGGCGCCGTTCGACGTGATCTGCGTCGGCGGCTCGGTGCCGGTGGTGCCGGAAGCGCTGAAGTCGCAGCTGGCCATCGGCGGCCGTCTGGCGGTGATCGCCGGCGACGCCCCGGTGATGATCGCCAAGGTGATCACCCGTGTGTCGGAAAACGCGTATCAGGAAAGCGTGAGCTTCGACACCAACATTGCCCGCCTGCAGCAACTGGACGCCATCGAGCCGTCCCGTTTCAGCTTCTGAGCATGATCGGCGAAATCACTGCCCGCGATCTGGCGGCCTGGCTGGCGGACGAATCCCGCGTCAAGCCACTGCTGCTGGATGTGCGCGAGGACTGGGAATACAAGCTGTGCCATATCGACGGCTCGCAGCAGATGGTGATGAACCTGGTGCCGCTGCGGCACAACGAGCTGCCGGACGATGTGCCCATCGTCACCATCTGCCACCACGGCGTGCGTAGTTTCCAGGTCGGCCTGTATCTGCAGAACGCCGGCTTTGAAAACGTGCTGAGCCTGCGGGGCGGCGTGGATGCCTGGGCCAACGATGTCGACCCGGCGATGGCGCGCTACTAGCTCGCCGCGGGTATGCGTAAAGCCGTTCCAGACCTGGAGCGGCTTTTTTATTGTCACCACCGCAACCCGCCACCGCCGTCGATGCGGGCGGTGCGTTCGGTGGCTTGTGTAGCGATGACCATGACTTTTCTGTCCCCTGCAATCGAAACCCTGCCCGCCGCCTGGCGCGAGCTGCTGTCCACCCCGACGCTGGCGACGCAACTGCAGGCTATCGATACCCGCCTGGCCGCCCGCGCCGCCGCCGGCGTGGCGATCTACCCGCCGCGCGAGCTGATCTTCAATGCCTTGCATCACGTGGCGCCGCAGGATGTGCGGGTGGTGATCCTGGGGCAGGACCCGTACCATGGCGCCGGCGAGGCGATGGGGCTGAGCTTTTCGGTGCCGGCCGGGATGAAGATTCCGCCCAGCCTGCGCAATATGTACAAGGAGCTGGCCAGCGACCTCGGCATCGCCCCGGCCGTCAGCGGCGACCTGTCGCACTGGGCGGCACAGGGCGTGCTGCTGCTCAACACCTCGCTGACGGTAGAGGCCGACAGCGCCGGCAGCCACGGCAAGATCGGCTGGCAGGCGGTGACCGATGCGCTGATCGACGCGGTGAGTGCGGCCAACCCCGGCTGCGTGTTCCTGCTGTGGGGCAACTGGGCGCAAAGCAAGGCCGAGCGCATCGACGCGCAGCGCCACGCGGTGCTGAAGGCGGCACACCCGTCACCGCTGTCCGCCAGCCGCGGCTTCTTTGGCTGCCGCCATTTCTCGCAGGCCAATCAATGGCTGGCCGCCCGCGGCCGCGGCGAGATCGCCTGGGGCGCGCCGGCGGCGCAGGACAGCCTGTTCTAGTCTCCGGCCCGGCGCTGCCGCCATGCATGCAGAATTTCTGCATCCCCAGTAAGCTGGCTGTTTCCTGCATTCCTCGAGACGGCTTCCGCATGGATTTCTCCCTCAGCGCCTGGCTGGTCAGCGCCGTGGCCATCTTGCTCACCGGCGTGGCCAAGGGCGGTTTTGGCGGCGTGTTCGGCGGCATCGCCGTGCCGCTGATGTCGCTGGTGATGCCGCCGGAGGCCGCCGCCGCGCTGACCCTGCCCTTGTTGTGCCTGATGGATCTGTCCAGCGTGCGGCTGTACTGGCGGCGCTGGGACGCGCGCGAGCTGAAGTTGCTGCTGTCCGGCGCGCTGCTGGGTATCGCGCTGGGCGCGCTGGCGTTCGGCCTGCTACCGGCGTGGTCGATCAAGTTGGCCATTGGTGGACTGGCGCTGCTGTTCGCGCTGCAACGGCTGTGGCTGCGCTTTTTCCCGGCCACGCCGCGGCAGCTGGGGCCGCAGGTTGGCCGCATCGCCGGCCTGCTGGGCGGACTGACCAGCACGCTGGCACATGCCGGCGGCCCGCCGGTGCTGGTGTACCTGTTCAGCCGACCAATGCCCAAGGAGCGCTTCGTCGCCACGCTGGCGGTGTTCTTTACCGTGGTCAACCTGGTGAAGCTGCTGCCGTATCTGGCGCTGCACTTGTTTACCGCATCGCTACTGTGGCAATGCCTGTTGCTGGCGCCGCTGGTGCCGCTGGGCGTATGGCTGGGGGTGCGTTTGCAGCGCCGGCTGCCGGAGCAGGCGTTTTTCAGCACCGCCATTGTGCTGCTGGCGCTGTCCGGCGTGCAGCTGGTGTACTCGGCGCTGGCCTAGCCTGCCCCGGCTGCCCGCTTTGCCGTTGGCGGCCATGGTGTAAAGTGCAGCCCAAGGCGGGCGACACCGCCATTGTCTACAGGGGGAAATCGTGGCAATCACGCTGAAGAACGTGCGCTACTTCGTGGCGGTGGCCGAGGCCGAATCCATTACCGGCGCGGTGCAGGATTTGAACGTATCGCAATCGGTGGTCACCGAGGCGATCCGCGCGCTGGAGGCCGACCTGGGCGCCACGCTGTTCCAGCGCCACGCGCGCGGCATGATCCTGACCCACGCCGGCTACCAGTTCCTGCGCCATGCGCACCAGATCCTGGCCTCGGTGCGCAATGCGCGCGAGGCGATGCGCGCCCGGCCGGATACCGTCACCGGCCAGCTCAATATCGGCGTCACTAGTCTGGTGTGCGGCTACTTTCTACCCTATCTGCTGGACCGTTTCCGCAATACTTTCCCGCTGGTGGATGTGCGCGTGGTGGAAGACCAGCGTGAATACATCGAGCACCTGCTGGTGAATGGCGAGCTGGATGTCGGCGTGCTGATCGTCTCCAACCTGGAAAACCGCCAGGCGCTGGAAGCGGAGACACTGCTGGAGTCCGCCTACCGGCTGTGGCTGCCGGTGAACCACCCGTTGCTGGAGCTGGGCACGGTGGCGGTGGCGGAGATGGCGCAGCAGCCGCTGGTGAACCTGAGGCTGGACGAGCTGGAAGACGTGGCCACCGCGCTGTGGCGCAGCCAGGGTCTGCGGCCAACAGTGGCGGTGCGCACCAGCTCGGTGGAGGGGCTGCGCAGCCTGGTGGCCACCGGTGCCGGGCTGGCGGTGATGCCGGACCTGCTGTACCGGCCGTGGTCGCTGGATGGCGACCGGCTGGAAGTACGCCAGCTGCTGGAAAAAACCCCGTCGCTGCAGGTGGGGCTAGCCTGGCGCCGCGGCGCCAAAGTGGCGGAAACGGCACAGAACTTCCTGACCGTGGCGCGCGAGTACACCCGCAGCCACGTCTGATTGCCCCGGTTTTATTTCTATTTAATCGATATGTGGCGATAAGCAATCGGTAATACAGATTGCTACGGCCCGGCTGGCGGCGCATTTTCCGCTGCTGCGTCATTTCTGGCGTTGCATTGCACAATCCGGGTGAAAACTGCCAATCCGCATGCTGAGCATCCGGTTTTTCCGATAGGTCGTATTGGGCAAGTTGCCTTGGTAGTGCCGAATGGCGGTTCCTAGAATGCAGCACACCACTGAAGACGCAAACAATGCGCCGATCTGCAAAGGAGAACTGTGATGAAGCACCGCCTGCATGCCCTGGCCTGCGCCGCCGTTTGTAGCAGCATGGTTGCCACCCCGCTGTTGGCCGCACCGCCCACCGCGCTGGGCAAACCGGAAGGCAAACTCAACATCATCGCGTGGCCCGGCTATATCGAGCGCGGCGAAACCGACAAGAACTACGACTGGGTGACCCAGTTCGAGAAAAGCTCCGGCTGCCAGGTCAGCGTGAAAACCGCCGCCACCTCGGACGAGATGGTGTCGCTGATGAACTCCCCCAATTACGATCTGGTCACCGCCTCCGGCGATGCCTCGCTGCGCCTGATCTACGGCAAGAAGGTGCAGGAGATTAACCCGGCGCTGATCCCCAGCTGGAACACGCTGGACCCGCGGGTGAAGAACGGCAGCTGGTACACCGTGGGCGGCAAGGTGTATGGCACGCCGTACCAGTGGGGCGCCAACTTCCTGATGTACAACACCAAGCTCTACCCCAGCGCGCCGAACAGCTGGTCGGTGGTATTCGAGCCGGGCAAGCTGGCCAACGGCCTGGCCAACAAGGGCAAGGTGCAGGCCTACGACGGGGCCATCTACATTGCCGATGCCGCGCTGTACCTGATGAGCAAGAACCCCAAGCTGGGCATCAAGGACCCGTACGAGCTGAACGAAGCGCAGTACGCCGAAGTGCTGAAGCTGCTGCGCCAGCAAAAGCAGCTTACCCACCGCTACTGGCATGACGTCACCGTGCAGATGAACGACTTCAAGAAAGAAGGCGTCGCCGCCTCCAGTGCCTGGGGTTACACCATCAACACCCTGCAGGCGGAGAACTTCCCGGTGGAGGGCGTGATTCCGAAAGAAGGCGCCACCGGCTGGGCCGATACCACCATGCTGCATGCCCAGGCGCAGCACCCGGTGTGCGCCTACAAGTGGATGGAATGGTCGCTGAACAAGAACCTGCAGTCGGGGCTGGCCGAATGGTTCGGCTCCAACCCGGTGGTGGCCGACGCCTGCAAGACCAAGGCGCCGGGTGGCAGTGATTTCTGCAAGAGCAACGGTTTTGACCGCTTTGCGCAGATCCGCTTCTGGAAAACCCCGGTGGCCAAGTGCGCCAGCCAGGGCAGCTGCGTGCCGTACAGCCGCTGGACCAGCGACTACATCGCCATCATGGGTGGCCGTTAAGCCGCTGCGTCTCCGGCGCCCCACCGTCTGGCCGCCATGGCACCACATGCCGGGTCCGCGGCCTGACGCGCCCGGGCCGCCGGCGTATCAACCGAGCACCGCCATGCCCCGCTGAGGGGCGGGGTGTGGCGGCGGCTCACCCGCAGTACGGCCTGTCCGCCGGGCGGCCCGCCTTGCGCGCAGTTACCGCGCATTGGAGCACACCATGTCTATTGCCGTTCAATTTCAACAGGTTAGCCGCCACTACGACAGCGTGCGCGCGGTTGACGACATCAGCCTCGACATTGTCGAGGGCGAATTCTTCTCCATGCTGGGGCCGTCCGGCTCCGGCAAGACCACCAGCCTGCGCCTGATCGCCGGCTTCGAGCAGCCCAGCATCGGCTCCATCCGCATCTTCGGCCAGGAAGCCGCCGGCCTGCCGCCCAATCTGCGTGCGGTGAATACCGTGTTCCAGGACTACGCGCTGTTTCCGCACATGAACGTGCTGGACAACGTCGCTTACGGCCTGATGCTCAAGGGCGTCAGCAAGGACGAGCGCTACCGCCGCGCCGAGGAAATGCTGGAGATGGTCAAGCTTGGCCAGTACGGCACCCGCCGCCCGGCGGCGCTGTCCGGCGGCCAGCGGCAGCGGGTGGCGCTGGCGCGGGCGCTGATCCTGCAGCCGCGCGTGCTGCTGCTGGACGAGCCGCTTGGCGCGCTGGATCTCAAGCTGCGCGAACAGATGCAGACCGAGCTTAAGGCGCTGCAGCGCCGCCTCGGCATCACCTTCATCTACGTCACCCACGATCAGGGCGAGGCGATGTCGATGTCCGACCGGGTGGCGGTGTTCAACAAGGGCCGCATCGAACAGGTCGCCGCGCCGCAGCTGCTGTACAACCAGCCGGCCACCGCCTTCGTGGCGGATTTTGTCGGTGCGGCCAACGTGTTCGACGGCGAGCTGGCCGGCACGCTGGTCGGCCAGCAGCGGGCGTTTGCCGTGCGTCCGGAGCGCATCCGCCCGGCCGGGCAGTTGGACGGCGACGTGGTGCGGGTGCCGGGCAAGCTGCTGGACATCCAGTACCTGGGCGCGGTCAGCCGCTACGAGGTGGAAGTGTTCGGCCAGAAGGTGGTGAGCATGGTGCTACCCAATGAAAACGGCAACGCGGTGGCGCCGGCCGAGATCGGCGCCGCCGTGACCCTGGCCTGGCCGCGGCAGGCCATGCTGCCGCTGGCCGGTTGAGGGGGATGCCATGATGACTGCTTCCCTGTCCGCCAGCCCTGCCGTGCCGCCGCTTAGCCTGTGGCAACGGCTGGGGGTGGCGTTGTATCGCCATCCCGGTCTGCAGCTGGCCTTGCTGCTGGGGCTGCCGCTGCTGTGGTTCCTGGTGGTGTACATCGGCTCGCTGGCGACGCTGCTGGCGCAGAGCTTCTTCACCTTCGACGATTTCACCATGGAGGTCAGCCGCGAGCTGACGTTGGCCAACTACCAGCAGCTGCTGCAGCCGGCCAACTTCGACGTGGTGCTGCGTACGCTGGTGATGGCCAGCGCGGTGTCGTTGGCGTCAGCGGTGCTGGCGTTTCCGCTGGCCTACTACATGGTGCGCTACGCCCGCGGCTGGAAAAAAGGCTTCTTCTACGTGGCGGTGATGCTGCCGATGTGGGCCAGCTACATCGTCAAGGTGTATGCCTGGACCGTGCTGCTGGCCAAGGACGGCATCGTGTACTGGAGCTATCAGCACCTGGGGCTGGGCGGCGCGGTGGACTGGCTGATGACGCTACCGCTGCTGGGCGGCAACTCGCTGACCACCTCGCACCTGGGCCGCTTTGCCGTGTTCACCTATATCTGGCTGCCGTTCATGATCCTGCCGGTGCAGGCGGCGCTGGAGCGGGTACCGACCAACCTGCTGCAAGCCAGCAGCGACCTGGGCGCCAGCGGCGCGCAGACCTTCCGTCACGTGATCCTGCCGCTGGCGTTTCCGGGGGTGGTGGCCGGCTCCATCTTCACCTTCTCGCTGACGCTGGGCGATTACATCATCCCGCAGATCATCGGTCCGTCCGGCCTGTTCATCGGCTCCATGGTCTACACCATGCAGGGCTCCATCGGCAACATGCCGCTGGCCGCCGCCTTCACCGTGGTGCCGGTGGTGATCATCGCGCTGTACCTGTCCGGCGCACGCAAACTGGGAGCGTTCGATGCACTCTGATCAAGACCGCGCCCCGCTGTGGCTGCGCCTGCTGGCCTACGGTGGCATCGGCTTCCTGTTCCTGCCGATCGCCGTCATCATCATCTACGCCTTCAACGCCGAAAGTGCCGGTTACAGCTTTCCGCCCAAGGGCTTCACCCTGGCGTGGTTTCCGGCGGCCTTTGCCCGCGACGACGTGCTGGCGGCGATCGGCCTTTCGCTGCAGCTGGCGCTGCTGGCCACGGTGCTGGCGCTGGTGCTGGGCACCTTGGCCGCCGCCGCGTTGTACCGCCGCGAGTTCTTCGGCAAGGACGCCATCACCATGATGCTGATCCTGCCGATCGCCCTGCCCGGCATCATCACCGGCATCGCGCTGCTGTCGGCATTCCGGCTGGCGGAGATCCCGTCCGGCTTCTGGACCATTGCCGTCGGCCACGCCACCTTCTGCGTGGTGGTGATCTACAACAACGTGATCGCCCGCTTCCGCCGCATCAGCTACAGCCTGGTGGAGGCGTCGCAGGATCTGGGCGCCGACGTATTCCAGACCTTCCGCTACGTGGTGCTGCCGCAGATCGCCACTGCGCTCTTGGCCGGCGGCATGCTGGCCTTCGCGCTGAGTTTCGACGAGATCATCGTCACCACCTTCACCGCCGGCAACGAAACCACGCTGCCGATCTGGATGCTGAACCAGCTTACCCGTCCACGCGACGTGCCCATCACCAACGTGGTGGCCATGACCGTGATGCTGATCACCGCGCTGCCGATTCTGGCCGCGTACTACCTGACCCGCGGCACGGAAGACATCGCCGGCAGCGGTAAATGACCGAGGTGCATATGGAAAAGACACTGCAAACCCGCATGCTGATTGGCGGTGAATTTGTGGCAGGCCACGGCGAGCCGGAGCGCATCGTCAACCCGGCCACCGGCGAGCTGATCGTGGAAATCGCCGAAGCCAGCGGCGAACAGGTACAGGCCGCGGTGGCGGCCGCCCAGGCCGCTTTCGCCGGCTGGGCGCGCACCACGCCGCGCGAGCGCAGCGAAAAACTGCTGGCACTGGCCGAGGCCATCGAAGCGCGCGGGCCGGAGTTCGCGCGGCTGGAGTCGCTGAACTGCGGCAAGCCCTACCACCTGGCGCTGGGCGACGAGATTCCGGCAGTGGTGGACGTGTTCCGCTTCTTTGCCGGCGCGGTGCGCGCGCAGACCGGCGCGTTGGCCGGTGAATACCTGCCCGGCCATACCAGCCTGATCCGCCGCGACCCGCTGGGCGTGGTGGCCTCCATCGCGCCGTGGAACTACCCGCTGATGATGGCGGCGTGGAAGATGGCGCCGGCGTTGGCGGCCGGCAATACCGTGGTGCTCAAGCCATCCGAGCAGACGCCGCTGTCGACGCTGAAACTGGCCGAGCTGGTGGCCGGCATCCTGCCGCCGGGGGTGTTCAACCTGGTGCTGGGCCGCGGCGAAACGGTGGGCAGCCCGCTGATCTCGCAGCCGGAGGTGCGCATGATCTCCATCACCGGTGACGTATCCACCGGGCAGCGGGTGCTGGAAACCGCCTCGCGCTCGCTGAAGCGCACCCACCTGGAGCTGGGCGGCAAGGCGCCGGTAATCGTGTTCGACGACGCCGACATCGCCGCCGCGGTGGAAGGCATCCGCACCTTCGGCTACTACAACGCCGGCCAGGACTGCACCGCCGCCTGCCGCCTGTACGTGCAGAAAGGCGTGTACGAGCGCTTTGTCGCCGATCTGGCCGGCGCGGTGGCCACCATCAAGGTCGGCCACCAGCACCTGGACGGCGTGGAGATGGGGCCGCTGATTTCTGAGCGTCAGCGCAGCCGCGTCGCCAGCTTCGTGGAGCGCGCCGAGCAGCAGCCGCACATCGAGGTAGTCACCGGCGGCGCCATGGGCAGCGGCCCCGGCTTCTTCTACCAGCCGACGCTGATCGCCGGCGCGCTGCAGGACGACGAGATCGTGCGCCGCGAGGTATTCGGCCCGGTGGTGTCGGTGACGCCGTTCGACGACACCGAGCAGGTGATCGGCTGGGCCAACGATTCCGACTACGGCCTGGCCAGCTCGGTGTGGACGCAGAACGTTGGCCGCGCGATGCAGGTATCGGCCGAGCTGCAGTACGGCTGCACCTGGGTGAATACCCACTTCATGCTGGTGAGCGAGATGCCGCACGGCGGCATGAAGCGCTCCGGCTACGGCAAGGACATGTCGATGTACGCGCTGGAGGATTACAGCTGCGTAAGGCACGTGATGATCAAGCAGTAGGCACCAGTTCACGATCTGCTGCGCGTCGGCGATACGGCGTTGAATTCGACTCAGTGATGTGCATTGACTTCATGTCAACTCTGCTTCCTCAGCCGTTTTCGTCTTGTCTCGCTCTAGCTCGCGAGATCGTGAATACGCTCTAAGCGGCAGCCGGCTTGCCGGCGTCAAACAGTTGGCCGCAAGGCTGCGGCCAACCTCGTTCACATAGGGAGACACACATGTACACAGGAATCACCCGACGCGTTGCCCTGGCTACGGTAGTGGGCGGCCTGCTGTTGTCCACCGCCAGCTGGGCGGCGACACCGCTGCAGGTGGTGCAGCAATACATGGCGGGCTGGAACGCGCACGACGCCAACCAGGCGGCGATGGCGATGGACCCGGAGGTGGAGTACTACGACGTGACGGTGGGCGAGTCGCAATACGGCGTGATGGTGGCGCGCGACAACGTGATCCGTTTCTTCATGAATAGCTTCCCGGACCTGAAATGGCAGATGCTGGATCAGCCGGTGGTGACCAAGAACGAGGTGGTGTTCCGCTGGCGCTTTACCGGCACCAACACCGGGCCGAACATCGACGCCAGCATCAACGAGGGCAAACCCACCGGCAAGCCGATCAGCTTCGAAGGGCTGAGCCTGATCCGGGTGAAGAACAGCAAGATCGTGTACCAGGGCGACTTCTACGACGCGCTGTCACTGAACAAGCAGCTGGGCAACATCAAGTAACGGTTGATGTGGTGAGGGCAAAGGGCTTGGCCATCCGCGTGCGGATGGCCTTTTTTCTGTTGGATGCGTCGTGATTCACAGCGGGCGAATCTGCGCGTCCAGCATATAGCCCTCGCCACGCACGGTGCGGATTAGCCGCGGGCTGCGCGGATCGTCGCGCAGCTTGCCGCGCAGGCGCGAGATCAGGATGTCGATGCTGCGGTCGAACACCTCCACCGTGCTGCCGCGGGTGATGTCCAGCAGCTGGTCGCGGTCCAGCACCGTGCGCGGCCGTTGCAGCATGGCCGACAGCAGGCGGAATTCGGCATTGGACAGCGGCACCACGGTACCGTCGCGGTCCTGCAGCTGGCGCAGCGTCAGGTGCAGCTGCCAGTCGCCAAAGCCCAGCCGCTGCGGTGCCGCCGCCGGTTGCGGCCCGCTGGCCGGCTGCTGGCGGGTGCGGCGCAGCACCGAGTGGATGCGCGCCACCAGCTCGCGGATATCGAACGGCTTGGTGAGGAAATCGTCGGCGCCCACTTCCAGGCTGATGATGCGCTCGGTGGGGTCGCCATGGGCGCTGATCATCAGGATCGGCACGCAGGAGTGGCTGCGCAGCCGCTTGCACAGCGACAGGCCGTTTTCGCCCGGCAGCATCAGATCGAGCACGATGGCGTCGAAGCTGTGTTCGCCCAGCGCCTGCTGCATCGCCTCGCCGTTGGCCACGCCCACCGAGCGGATGGCGTAGTTGCCCAGGTATTGGCAGATCAGCTCGCGGATTTCGTCGTCGTCATCCACCACCAGTACGCGGATGGTGCCCGGGTCGCTGATGCTGGTTGGCGGGGGGTAGATGGCTTGCAGCATGGTGTGGGTGCGTGTGGTGACCGAAGGTTGGCCGCAAAAAAATGTAGGGTAACGACGCCGTGCTGACACCATATGTGCCGTTTGTAAGCGTTTTTCTACAAAACGAGCAATCGCAGGCAACACTGCTGCGGCTAGGCTTGTCGCCGATGGCCGCGCCCGCGCGCGGCCGCTTAACCGGCTTACCCCACTCATGACCCGTTTTCCTGTTGTTGCCCTTGCCGTGCTGGCGCTGTCCGGTTGCATCACCGTGCAATCGCTGCCCAATCCGACCATGGATATCTTTACGTTTACCTTTTCTACTGCCAGTGAAATGCAGGCATTCGTGGAGAAGGAGCGCCAGCGTTTCGACCGCCGCCAAGCGCCCTATTCGCGTATCTGCATCCAGTGGAACGACAAAGTGACGGTGCCGGATTTCGTGCGTGTGGTGCAGGACGGCATGACTCGCCGCGGGGTGGCGACCCAGGTCTATCAGCCAGGCAGCGTGCCGGCGGATTGCGTGACCTTTACCTATGCCGCCACCAGAGTGTGGGAGAAGGACAATGCGTATCTGAACTACGCCACCATGGCGTTGCAAAAGGAAGGCCATGTGCTGGCCAGCGTGGCGTACGAGCCACGGGTGATGGATCGCTGGGCCAGCACCGAGGCCAAGCTGGTGTTTCTGGTCGATCAGCTGCTGTTCGCCTTGCGCTCGCCGGCGGTAGCGCCCTGAGCCGCGCGGCTCAGTACACCGTCAGCGCCACGCCGAACAGGAACTGCACCCAGGCCAGCACGCTGGCGTCCAGCGGCATGTCCTGGTTGACCTGATCCAGCCGCACGTTGACGACCTGTTTGGAGGAGATGGTGTTGCCAGCCTGCAGGTTGGCCGGGTTGACCACCCCGGACAGGCGCAGCACGGTCTGCTTGTTATTGATCAGCAGCATCTTGTCGCCACCCACCACCAGGTAGCCATTGGGCAGCACATCGATCACCGACACCATCATGTTGCCGCTGACCTTGCTGTTGTTCTTGCGCGAGTGATCCAGCTTGTCCTGCAGGCTGTAGTCCGAATCCACATCCACATTGAACAGCTGCTTCACCGCCCCGGGCACGGTATTCAGCGCCGCCGGGCCGTTGACCTTGTTGTTGCCGCTGGACTTGTCGTTCAGCGCCTGCGAGGTGCTGCTGCTGAGGTCTTCCTCGATGGTGATGGTGATGGCGTCGCCGATCTGCCGCGCCAGCTGGGTTTCGAAGAACAGCTTGGCGGTGGACGGGTTGAAGATCGAGCCGTCGGCCTGGCTGGTCAGCACCGGGCGCAGCTGCGGGTAGGCGCTGGTGGGCAGTTGCACCACCGACTGCGTGGTGCAGCCGGCCAACAGCAGCAGGGGAAGGGTCAGACGCAGGGGGGCCATGGCAGAAGCTCGCTGTGCAGAATGCATGCGTGCGATTCAAGCACGCGCATGTAGCGCCAGCACTGCCAGTTGGTAAGCATTTTATTGCCGTCTGTTGCAATCCGGACACCAAGCTGCAACAGCGGTGGCGGCGGCAGGATTTCGCTCGCCAGCGGCGCTGGGCTATGCTGCAACCATTGTTTCCCGCGGTAGCGACCCGATGACCCCTTTGCCCAGCCTGACAACGCTGCTGCCGGCGCTGCAACGCGATGACGCCGGCCGTTACCAGGCACAGTTCGCCGGCCATTGCCTGCACAGCGTGTTCCAGCCGGTGTACTACCGCAGCGGCGGCGTGTTCGGCCACGAGGCGCTGCTGCGGGTGCAGGACGCCGCCGGCCGGGCGCTGCGCCCGGACCTGCTGTTCGCCACGCTGGACGACGCCGCGGCGCGGCAGCTGGATGTGCTGGCGCTGGTGATGCATCTGCACAACTTTGCCCAGGCGCGCTGCGACGGCTGCCTGGCGCTGAATGTGCAGGCCGCCTCGCTGCAGGTGGATGGCCTGCTGCCGCTGTTGCAGCAGCTGGCGGCGGCGCTGGGGCTGGTGCCGGCCGGGCTGGTGCTGGAAGTGCTGGAGTACGAGCTGGAGCACAGCCCGCTGCAGCTGGCCGACAGCCTGCGCCGCGTCGCGCAGGCCGGTTTCGGCCTGGCCATCGACGATTTCGGCGCCACCGCCTCCAGCCACAGCCGCACCCGCGCGCTGGGCCCGGACATCATCAAGTTCGACCGCAGCATGCTGCTGGACCAGCAGCAGGGCGATGGCGGCCGCTTTGGCCGCGAGCTGCAGCTGGCGTGGCAGATCGGCTGTCGCAGCGTGGTGTGCGGCGTGGAAACCGCCGCCCAGCACGAGGCGATGCAGGCACTGGGGTTGGAGCTGTACCAGGGCTTTCACCTGGGGCGACCGGCGCTGCTGCCGGTGCGCGAGCTGTTGTGAGGCGGCCAAGGTTGGCCGCAGGCTGGCTAGCCGTTTAGACCGCCTCGCCCGCCAGCGCCGCCAGCAGCTCGTCGATCTCCTGCAAATGGGTGGCGTCGTGCGCCACCATGTCGGCTACCAGCTCCGCCAGCGTCAGCCGGCGCACCCCTTCCCATACCGCGATGCGCGCCTGCGCCGCCGCGTCGCAGTCTTGCAGTGCCGTCAGCAGCGCCTGGCGCGCGGCGGCGAAGCCATCGGCAGCCTGCTGCCAGTCCTGCGCTAGGTAGTCGCGTTCCAGCGCCCACTGGCTGCCGTTGACGCCGTGCAGCGTGGCCTGCGCTTGCTGCAGCATGGCCTGCACGCGCGGCAGGAAGGCATCGGTATCCAGATCGCGCAGGTGGCACAGGTGCTCCAGCGCGCAGAAGGCGGTGCCGGCTGGGCGCTGGCGGCGTTGTGCCGCCGGGAGTGCGGCCAACCTGTGCTGCACCAGCGCCGGCATGGCGGCCAGCTGCTGCAGCAGTTCGCCGAAGCTGCGCTGCCGCGGCGTCGGCGACCACACCGCGCCGTAGCTGAAATAGCCGCCGGGCACGCGGCCGCGCGGGCGCAGCAGCTCGTGGCCGTGGCGGCGCATCACATCGCCGACCATGGCGCCGCAGAACTGGCGCGCGGTCTGGTCGGCGGCCAGTTCCGGAAAGCGGCTTTGCAGCTCGTGCACGATGGCGGTCACGGCGGGAATCTCGGCGCGCGACAGCGCCGCGTATTCGGTGTAGCGCTGCGGGCTGTCGATCAGCGTTTCCAGCTGGCGGCCCAGCGCGGTGAGGCGGAATTGGTCGAAGCGGTTGTGCATGGCGACGCCCCTAGTAACGTATCAATTTGATACGTTACTAGGGGCGTCGGGGGATGTACAGCGTTATCTGCGCTGCGGCAAGGTTGGCCGCAGGCTCAGTCGAACAGTGCGGCCAACGTTGCTGCGCGCTCGGCGATGCCGTCGCCGTCGAACAGCCCGCCAATCACCGCGATGGCATCGGCGCCGGCGGCCACCACCTGGCCGGCGTTGGCGGTGGTGATGCCGCCGATGGCCACCCGCGGCACGCCCAGATCGATGCTCTGCGCGAACAGCGCCAGCGGCGCGGCCACCGCCTGCGGCTTGGTGGCGGACGGAAACACCGCGCCGAACGCCACGTAGTTGGCGCCGGCGGCCACCGCGGCGCGCGCCAGCGCGATGTCGTTGTAGCAGCTGGCGCCGATCAGCGCCGCCGGCCCCAGCGCGGCACGGGCGGCGGCAATGGCGGCATCGTCGCGGCCAACATGGACGCCGTCGGCTTTCACTGCCTGCGCCAGTTCGATGTCGTCGTTGACGATGAACAGTGCGTGGCGGCTGCGCGCCAGGCTGGCCAGGATGTTGGCCTGCCACAGCCGGCGCACGGTGTCGCTGCCCTTGTTGCGGTACTGCAGTACGCGGGCGCCGCCATCCAGCGCGGCGCTGACCTGCTCGATCAGCTGCTCGCTGTTGTCGGTGTCGGGGGTGATGGCATATAAGCCACTAACGTTGGGCATCTTGATCCTTGTTGTCGTCGTCGCTGGCGTCGTCGTTGGCCCAGAATAGCCGGTCCGGGATGTACTGCCCCATGCCGGGACGGAAGCCGTAGCGCAGCGCCTGCCAGGTGTAATCCTGCGCCTCCTTCACCGCCTCCGGCACCGCCAGGCCGCGCGCGATCAGCCCGGCGATGGCCGAGGCCAGCGTGCAGCCGGAGCCGTGGAAGCTGCCGTTCAGCCGCGGCCAGGTGTCCAGCCGTACTTCGCCGCTGCGGTCGTACAGGCGGTTTTCCACGTCGCGGGTGGTTTCGTGGGTGCCGGTGATGAACACGTAGTCGCAACCCAGCAGCGTCAGGCGCTTGGCGCAGTCGGCCAGGGTGATGCTGTCCTCGTCGTCCTCGTCGTTGGCCGCCAGCCGGCGCGCCTCGATGCTGTTGGGGGTCAGCACCGTCACCTGCGGCAGCAGCATGTCGCGCAGCACGTGCACCAGCTCGTCGCGCGACAGCTCGTCGCCGCGGCCGCTGGCCAGCACCGGGTCGTAGATCAGCGGGATGTCCGGGTAGTCGGCGGCCAGTTCGGCGATGGCCACCACGTTTTCGACGCTGCCGATCATGCCGACTTTGAACGCTGCCACCGGCATGTCCTCTAACACCGCACGCGCCTGGTCCAGCACCCACTCGTCGTCGATGACCAGAAAGTCCTGCACGCCGCGGGTGTCCTGCACCGTGACGGCGGTAATCACCGATAGCGGGTGGCAGCCCATGCTGGCCAGGGTCAGGATGTCGGCCTGGATGCCGGCGCCGCCGGTGGGGTCGGAGCCGGCCAGCGTCAGTACGATGGGCGGCAGCTCGATGTCTTGGCTCAAGGTTTATCCTCTTTGTGCAGGAGCATTTACAATGTGCATTTTAACCGTTTGAGAGCAGAAACCATGCAAACCTGGATGTGCCTGATTTGCGGCTTTATCTATGACGAGGCCGCCGGGCGCCCGGAAGATGGCATTGCCCCCGGTACCAAGTGGGCGGACGTGCCGATGAACTGGACTTGCCCGGACTGCGGTGCGCGCAAGGACGACTTTGAAATGATGGCATTCTGAGCCATCACTTGATGGATGCATAGACTATGAACACCACTCTGCGACGTTGTAGTGCTGCGCTGCTGGTCTCGGCCGCGCTGGCCGGTTGTGTCAACACCACCGCCGGCGGTGAGGTGGGCGTCAACCGCAAGCAGTTCATCCTGCTGTCCGAGCAGGAGGTCACCGCCATGTCGGCACAGGCCTACACGCAGGAGCTGCAAAAGGCCAAAACCGCCGGCGCGCTGAACAGCAATGCGGTGATCACCCGCCGCGTGCGCGCCATTTCCGAGCGGCTGATCCGCCAGGCGCCGGTGTTCCGCGCCGATGCGCGCAACTGGAAGTGGGAAGTCAACGTCGCCACCTCGCCCGAGCTCAACGCCTACTGCATGGCGGGTGGCAAGATCATGGTCTATAGCGGGCTGGTGGAAAAACTGGCGCTGAGCGACGACGAGCTGGCCACCGTGATCGGCCACGAAATGGCGCATGCGCTGCGTGAGCACAGCCGCGAAAGCATGAGCCAGGCCTACGCGCAGCAGGCCGGGCTGAGTATCGTCGGCCAGCTGGCCGGGCTGTCGCAGGGCTCGATGGAACTGGCGGCGCTGGCCACCGACGTGGCGCTGACCAAGCCGCACAGCCGCGGCATGGAAAGCGAGGCCGACACCATCGGCCTGGAGCTGATGGCGCGCGCCGGCTACAACCCGCAGGCCTCCATTACGCTGTGGCAGAAAATGCTGAAAGCCGGCGGCGGCGGTGGTCCGGCCTTCCTGTCCACCCACCCGGCGGGCGAGGAACGCATCGCTACCCTGCAGCGGCTGATTCCCAAGGTGATGCCGCTGTACCAGGCGGCAGCGAAGAAGTAAGCGGGTGTTCACGTTCTCGTGCTGGTGCGAGACAAGGCAAAAACTGAGGGGCGCGGAGTATCACTGTGGTAAATGAGTGTTCCGACGACGGTGTTAATGCGCTACCGCCGCCGCGCAGCAGCACGTGCAGCGACGCTGAGCCGTTTCACGTGAAACTGACTCCCAGCCAGCTGGCCGCGTTGCAGCAGCAGGCGCTGGCGCTGCCCGGCGCGCAGCTGGAAGTGCTGTGGGGCGGCGTGCAGGTGCTGAAGGTGGAGGGCAAGATGTTCGCCACCTTCGTCGCCGACGCGCTGGCCTACAAGGTGGCGGCCGAGGATTTCCTCGCCCTGTCCGGCCTGCCCGGTGTGCGCCCGGCACCGTATCTGGCGCGGGCGCGCTGGATCAGCGTGGCCAGCACCGCCGCGCTGGACCTGGCGCAGCTGCAGGCCGGGCTGGCCGCCTCGTGGCGGCTGGTGCTGCTGACACTCCCCAAAAAAGTACGCGCTGCGTACGGACTCTGACATGGCATACCTGTATCTCAAGGCGTTTCACATTTTCTTCGTGGTGGCGTGGTTTGCCGGCCTGTTCTACCTGCCGCGCATCTACGTCAACCTGGCCATGGCCCAGCCGGGGGCGGAATACGACCGCCTGCTGCTGATGGCGCACAAGCTGCTGCGCTTCATGACGCCGCTGGGCGTGCTGGCGGTGCTGCTGGGGTTGTGGCTGATGTTCGGCTACGGCATCGGCGGCGGCTGGCTGCATGCCAAGCTCACGCTGGTAGCTGGCCTGATCGGCTATCACGGCTACTGCGGCAAACTGCTGGCCGATTTCCGCAGCGGGCACAACCTCCGGAGCCATGTCTGGTTCCGCGTCTTCAACGAGCTGCCAGTGCTGGTGCTGCTGGCGGTGGTGATTCTGGTGGTGGTCAAACCGTTCTGATGAAAATTCTCATTCTTCCCCTGCTGCTGACGGCCGTACTGGCCGGCTGCCAGCGCGACGACTGTACCGCCGGTGTGTTCGTGCTGTCCGGCACCGATTTTGGCGATGTCCCGGCGGCCAGCGTTGCCGCCATGCCGGGCCGCCTGCCGCCGGGCAAGCTGCCGGCCGGGCTGCAACCGTCGGCCGATGGCCACTACCCTGGCACCAAGGCCTACTGCAGCGCGCTGGCGGCGCGTAGCGATTACCGCGATGCGCTGAAAGGCGGCCATCTGCAAGCCGGCAAACCCTGGTACGTCTACCGGCTGGATGCACGCTGGCCGCAAGATGTTTATCCCTACCGCGAGGCCGACTGGCGCCTGAAAGCCCCGGCCCGCCTGCTGAAGAAAGAAGAAACCCATGGCAGTGGAAATTGAACGCCGCTTCAAGGTAAACGGTGACGCCTGGCGCGGCCTGGCGCCCGGCGTGCGCTACCGGCAGGGTTATTTGTCGGTGGAAAAGGAGCGCACCGTGCGCGTGCGCGTGGTGGGCGAGCAGGCCTGGCTCACGCTGAAGGGCCAGATCAGCGACATCAGCCGCCACGAGTTCGAATACAGCATCCCGCTGGCCGAGGCGCAGACCATCATGGACGCGATGTGCCCGATGGTGGTGGACAAGCTGCGCTACCGCATCACATTCGGCGGCTTCGTGTGGGAAGTGGACGAGTTCTTCGGCGACAACGCCGGGCTGGTGCTGGCCGAGATCGAGCTGCCGTCGGAAGACACGCCGTTCGAACAGCCGGCGTGGCTCGGCGAGGAAGTGACCAGCGACGGCCGCTACACCAACGCCTACCTGTCGAAACACCCGTACACCCGCTGGTAAGGCGAGTGCCGCGCAAGGCTTAGCGCCAGCGCGGGTCAGCTGCACGGTAACAAGGTTGGCCGCATCGCCGCGCAGGCATGCGGCCAACCTTGTTTGCGGCGGCGCGAACGGGCATCAACGTTGCTTGTCATAGCCGGTTTATCGCCTTGTTGCCGCCCGGCCACGCCGGGGAAAGGAGCGCCGGATGCCCCGCACCGCTAGCTGGCCTCGCACGCTGGCCGCCCTGTTGCTGGCGACGCTGCCCTTGCTGGCCGCTGCCGGCGCCGGTTCCTATGCCAGCGACACGGTGGGCCCCGGCATTGCCGTGCGCAACATGCCGTACCGCGCCGCCTTTCCGCTGCAGGGCACGCCGCCGGCGGATGGCCGCATCACCTCGGTGTACTACGCCTGGCATTTCTCGCCGTCCCCGCCTGGGCTAACCGTGCTGCTGTGTCAGGGCCACCGCTGTGTGAATGTCAGCCAGGACGCCAGCGGCAGCACGCAGGCGTTTCGCGGTTTGAACCCGACGCAGCCGTTTTACCTCCAATACTCTGTCACTGGCCGCGGCGCGCTGATGCCGGTGCTCAGTGGCAAGCAGCAGCTGGCGGTAAGCTACGAGTTCTGAGTGCGTGTGCACGATCTGCTACGCGTCAGCGATACTGCGTTAAAAACGCCTTGTCTCGTTCTAGCTCGCGAGATCGTGAACACACTCTGCGCCGGCGGCGGCAGTATTTGCCGCGCCGGCTGCACCCGGACGGCGGCCGCCGCGCCTTTATGGATGACATCATGCCCTACATTGCCCATTACTCTGCCAGCGCCCCCGAGCGCGCCGCGCTGGATGCCGCCGCCGCGCCGCTGCTGCTGGAATTCGGCGTCGACTGGTGCCCGCACTGTCAGGGCGCGCAGCCGGCCATCGCGCAGGCGCTGGCCGCCCAGCCGGCGCTGACCCACATCAAGGTGGAAGACGGCGCCGGCCGGCGGCTGGGGCGCAGCTTCCGCGTCAAGCTGTGGCCGACACTGATCCTGTTGCAGCACGGCGTGGAGCTGGGCCGCGTGGTGCGGCCGCTGGCGGCGGCCGAGGTGACCGACCTGCTGGCGCTGCTGCCGCCCGTGCCGTGAAGTGGCCACAAGGTTGGCCGCAGGCAGAACACAGCTTTCCCGCTACCCGCTAGCCCGCGGCGGCGATTTGCCGGAAAATCGCGGTCTTGATTTCAGCACGCGCCCGCAGAAGGTGCCCCGTCTGGACACAGGTCAACGCCGCGCCGGCAACCAGGCGCTATCGTTGCCGACAGGAATATCCGCCCGGTGGCCATTGCCGCCGGTGCCGCACCCCATGTGAAGCGCAGCCGCCCGCGGCTGCCAGAAAGGAAAAGCAATGTCCCGCAATCTCGAACTGTTTGAACGTGGCAAGCAAGTGATCCCCGGCGGCGTCAATTCGCCGGTGCGCGCCTTTGGCCAGGTCGGCGGCACGCCGCGCTTCGTCAAGCGCGCCGAAGGCGCCTACTTCTGGGATGCCGACGACAAGCAGTACCTGGACTACGTCGGCAGCTGGGGCCCGGCCATCCTCGGCCACGCCCACCCCGAGGTGATCAAGGCGGTGCAGGATGCCGCCGTCGGCGGGCTGTCGTTCGGTGCGCCGACCGAAGGCGAAGTCGAGATCGCCGAGGAAATCTGCAAGCTGCTGCCGTCCATCCAGCAGCTGCGGCTGGTGTCCTCCGGCACCGAGGCCACCATGTCCGCCATCCGCCTGGCGCGCGGTTTTACCGGCCGCGACCTGATCGTCAAGTTCGAAGGCTGCTACCACGGCCATTCCGATAGCCTGCTGGTGAAAGCCGGCTCCGGCCTGCTCACCTTCGGCAACCCGTCCTCTGGCGGCGTGCCGGCCGACTGCACCAAGCACACCCTGGTGCTGCAGTACAACGACGTGCAGCAGCTGGCCGACACCTTCAAGGAACTGGGCGACAAGATCGCCTGCGTGATCCTGGAGCCGATCGCCGGCAACATGAACCTGATCAAGCCGTCGGCCGAGTTCGTGCAGCAGCTGCGCGCACTCACCGAACAGCACGGCGCGCTGCTGATCTACGACGAGGTGATGACCGGCTTCCGCGTGGCGCTGAACTGCGCGCAGGGCCTGCACGGCGTCACCCCGGACCTGACCACGCTGGGCAAGGTGGTCGGCGGCGGCATGCCGCTGGCGGTGTTCGGCGGCCGCGCCGACATCATGGCCAAGATCGCGCCGCTGGGTAATGTGTACCAGGCCGGCACCCTGTCCGGTAACCCGCTGGCGGTGGCCGCCGGCCTTACCACCCTGAAGCTGATCCAGCAGCCGGGCTTCCACGCCACCCTCGGCGCCCGTAGCGCGCGCCTGGCCGCCGGCCTGGCCGACGCCGCGCGCGAGGCCGGGGTGCCGATGACCACCGACAGCGTTGGCGGCATGTTCGGCTTCTACTTCAGCGACAAGGTGCCCACCAGCTACGCCGAAGCCACCCAGTGCGACATCGCCCGCTTCAAGGCCTTCTTCCACGCCATGCTGGACGAAGGCGTGTACCTGGCGCCGTCGGCGTACGAAGCCGGCTTCACCTCCATCGCCCACAGCGACGACATGATCGAGCAGACCATCGCCGCCGCCCGCCGCGCGCTGGCACGCATCTGAGCGTTGCGGCCAACGTTGGCCGCCGGCTGCAACCCCCTGCCGTGGCAACCCGGCCGGGGGTTTTTCTTTGGCCGCCGATGGCCGCCGGCGCCGCCTTGCCGTAAACTTTCAGGTTCGTTTTTTAAAACTGCAGCGCGAAGCTTGCTGCGGCCAACCTGATTGCCTGTGCCTACATGACCACGCCCGATTCCCTGCATTACCTGGACCAGCTGCCCGCCCATCACCTGGCGGTGCTGCGAGCGCTGGCGCTGCTGCCCAACGGCGAAAACAAGCCCAACCTGCTGATGCTGCTGAGCCTGAACCTGATCCGCGATGCGCACGGCAAGGCGCTCAACAACGACACGCTGGGCGCGGTGCTGGGCGATCTGGAGCATCGCGACGCCATCGTGCGCACCACCGGCCTGCCGTACCGGGTGGCGCCGCAGGCGCGCAACGCGGTGCTGCTGCAGCTCATGGACGAGCAGGCGGAGCTGGCAGCGTGGGGCGAGCTGCTGTGCGACCACATTCCGCTGCCGCGCGGCGCGCCCAGCGCACCGGCGGTGCAGCTGCGGCTGTGGCTGGCGATTCTGCAGGGCCGCGCCGAGCCCACCGCCGAGTGGCTGGCGCTGTACCAGCAGCTGATGCAGAACGGCAGCGGCGCGCAGCCGCAGCCGCCGTTCAAGCGCCTGTTCCACACCGCCGCCGGCCGCGCGCTGTTCGACCGCCTGGACGACGACATCCAGGTACAGCTGCTGATGGACTACCTGCCGGATGCCAACTGGCGGCTGGACCACTTTGCCGACGGCTACCGCTATGCGGTGGCGCGGCTGGAAGACGGCTACCGCGACTGGGACGACCTGACCGGCCAGCTGTTGCAGCAGGCGCTGTGGCGCGCCGATTTCGACCAGGTGACCCAGGCCGGCGCCGAGGGCGATGGTCTGCCGGTGGCGCGGCGCTTCTTCCTGCCGGTGATGCAGGGCCGCTATGCCGAGGCGCTGGAAGTGGTGGCCGACTGGCTGGCGGACATCCGCCGCGAAACCAAGAAGCGCACGCTGGATCTGCCGGCGGTGCTGAACGCGTTTTACTGCCTGGCACTGATCGGCAGCCGCGACGACAAGCGCCAGGCCGAGCTGAAGCAGGCAATTGCCGCCGGCGTGCGCCAGCGCCATGGCCACTGCTACTACGTGCTGCAGCATCTGCTCACGGTGCAGGAAGGTGCGGCGGTGGCCGCCAGCGTGCAGCTGCCGGATGCCTCGGTACTGAACGGTTTTGACGGCCTGTTGCTGGCGCTGGCCGCCTACTGGCTGGACGTGAAACAGGCGCGCACGCCGGCATGGCAGGTGGCGCTGACTGCGTTTGGCCAGCAGTTGCAGGACGAAGGCTATGCCTGGGCGGCGCAGGAAGTGGCGGCGCTGTTGCAGCGCCAGTTCGGCGTGGCGCGCGAGCAGCCGGACTGGCACGCCGGCCGCCAGCTGACGCCGCTGGTGGACATCTATCGCCGCCAGGAAGCCTGGCAGCACGCACTCAACGCGCTCAAGATGCTGGGCGCCGGCAAGGAGACCCCACTCACCGTGGACAGCAAGGATACCCGTCTGGCCTGGTTCATCACCGTGGCCCCGCATGGCGTGCTGATGGAGCCGCGCGAACAGAAACTGGGCGCGCGCGGGCAATGGAGCCGCGGCCGCGCGGTGGCGCTGCGCCGGCTGCTGGAAAGCAGCGACGAATTCGATTACCTGGCCGAGCCGGACCGCCGCATCCTGCGCCAGATCAAGTCGGCGCATGACAGCTACTACGGTGGCGGCAGCGCCTACGAGCTGGACGGCGAGAAATCGCTGCCGGCGCTGGTCGGCCACGGCGCGGTGTACTGGGCCGACGCGCCGGACGTGCGCGTGGACGTGGTGGCTGGCCAGGTCACGCTGCAGTTGACCGAGGATGCACGCGAGATCCGCGTGCGCCTCAACCCGTCCAAGATCGCCGCCGACAGCGAGGTGGTGTGGGACAAGGATACCCCCACCCGGCTGGCGGTGTACCAGGTTGGCCGCGAGGTGCGGCAGATCGCCGCCATCATCGGCCGCGAACTCACCGTGCCGCTGGCGGCCAAGGCGCAGCTGATCGATGCGGTGACCAGCGTGGCGCCGCTGGTGCCGATTCATTCCGATCTGCCGGAGCTGGCCGCCAATCTCGACACCATCGCCGCCGATAGCCGCATCTATGCCCACCTGCTGCCACTGGCGCAGGGGCTGCGGCTGCAGCTGCTGGTGCGGCCGCTGGCGGCGGCCAACTGGTGCAAGCCGGGCAGCGGCATGGAGAGCATCGTCGGCGAGGTGGACGGCCGCACGGTGCAGACCCGCCGCAACCTGGCCGCCGAGCGCGCCGCGCTGCAACATGTGCTGTCGTCCTGCCCGGCGCTGGCCGCGGCTGACAACGACGGCCAGGAATGGCAGCTGCCGGAGCCGCAGCAGGCGCTGGAAGTGCTGTCCGAACTGCAGCAGCTGGACGCCGGCGTGCTGGAGTGCGTGTGGCCGGAAGGCGAGCGGCTGCGCATCAAGTCGCGCCGCGGCCTGCCGCAGCTGCAACTGAGCGTGAAGCGCCACGGCGAGTGGTTCGTGCTCAATGGCCAGCTGAAACTGGACGACGGCCGCGTGCTGCAGCTGAAAGAGTTGCTGGAACTGGCGGCGCAGCAGCAGGGCCGCTTCATCACCCTGGGCGACGACGACTGGCTGGCGCTGACCGACAGCATGAAAAAACGGCTGGAGGAGCTGGCGCTGCTGGCCGACCACGTTGGCCGCGACGGCGTGCACTACGCCCAGTTGGCGGCACCGGTGCTGGCCGAATTGTCCGGCGAGGTGGGCGAATTCGACGCCGACGCCGCCTGGCAGCAGCAGCTGGCGCTGCTGGACACGCTGCGCGATTACCAGCCGCAGCTGCCGTCCACCTTGCAGGCCACGCTGCGCGACTACCAGCTGGAAGGCTACAACTGGATGGCGCGGCTGGCACACTGGGGCGTCGGCGCCTGCCTCGCCGACGACATGGGCCTGGGCAAGACGGTGCAGACGCTGGCGCTGTTGCTGGCGCGCGCCCCCGGCGGCCCGCAGCTGGTGGTGGCGCCGACCTCGGTGGCGCTGAACTGGCTGTCGGAGGCCGCCCGCTTCGCCCCCACCCTGCGCGTGCGGCCGTATCACCAGTTCCGCTCGCTGGTGGAGCTGGGGCCGTTCGACCTGGTGGTGGTGAGCTACGGCCTGCTGCAGCTGGATGCCGACGCCTTTGCCGCGGTGCCGTGGCAATCGGTGGTGCTGGACGAGGCGCAGGCGATCAAGAACGCCGGCACCAAGCGCTCGCAGGCGGTGATGGCGCTGAACGCCGGCTTCCGCCTGGCGGCCTCCGGCACCCCGATTGAAAACCACCTGGGCGAGCTGTGGAATCTGTTCCGCTTCCTCAACCCCGGCCTGTTGGGCAGCCAGGAGCGCTTCCAGCAGCGCTTTGCCGGCCCGGTGGAGCGAGGCGACAAGAACGCGCGGCTGGCGCTGAAGGCGCTGATCCAGCCCTTCATCCTGCGCCGTACCAAGAGCCAGGTGCTGCACGAGCTGCCGCCGCGCACCGAGATCACCCGCAAAGTGCCGCTGTCGGCGGAAGAGCTGCACCTGTACGAGGCCATGCGCCAGCAGGCGGTGGACAAGCTGGACCAGCTGCAGGGCACCGACGGCAAGCAGATGCAGGTGCTGGCGGAGATCACCAAGCTGCGCCGCTTCTGCTGCCACCCGCAGCTGGTGCTGCCGGACAGTGTCATTGCCGGCAGCAAGTTGGCCGCCTTCAGCGAGATCGCCGAGGAGCTGGTAGAAAACGGCCACAAGGCGCTGGTGTTCAGCCAGTTCGTCGATCACCTCAAGCTGGTGCGGCAGTGGCTGGATGAACAGGGCATCGCCTACCAGTACCTGGATGGCAGCACCCCGGCGCGCGAACGCAAGGCGCGGGTGGATGCCTTCCAGCGTGGCGAGGGCGACATCTTCCTGATCAGCCTGAAGGCCGGCGGCACCGGTCTCAACCTTACTGCCGCCGATTACGTGATCCACCTCGACCCGTGGTGGAACCCGGCGGTGGAAGACCAGGCCTCCGACCGCGCTTACCGCATGGGGCAGCAGCGGCCGGTGACCATCTACCGGCTGGTGGCCGAGCACACCATCGAGGAGCAGATCGTGGCGCTGCACGGTGTGAAGCGCGATCTGGCCGACAGCCTGCTGGAAGGCGGCGACGCCAGCGCCAAGCTGGATACCGAGGCGCTGCTGGCGCTGCTGAAGGGCGAACTGTAAGCCGCCGCCTGCGGCCAACCTTGACGCCCGCCCCGGCCTGCCGCGGCGGGCGTTGTGCTGTGGCTGGCCGCGCTAAGGCGCGGTTAAGCCGGGCGGGCTAGGCTTATAGCCTACCCTTTGCCGGAGCCGCAGCATGCTACGCAATACCCGCCACAGTTATGGTGTGTTGGCGCGCGTCTTTCACTGGCTGTCTGCTATAGCCGTCGTGGGTGCGCTGATCTGCATCGAGATCAACGATTTCTTTCCGCGCGGCTCGACCGAGCGCCTGCAGCTGCTGCTATGGCATATCGACGCCGGCCTGCTGACCGCGCTGCTGCTGGTGCCGCGCCTGTTGTGGCGGCTGGGTAACCGCCCGCCGGACGTCACCCCGCCGCCGCCGCCGTTATTCCAGCTGCTGGCTCGTGCCGGCCACTGGGCGCTGTATGGCCTGATGCTGGCGCTGCCGCTGTTCGGGGTGCTGGCGTTGCAGGCGGCCGGCAAGCCGGTGGCGCTGTTTGGCAGTGCGCTGCCGGTGCTGCTGTCGTCACGGCCGGGGCTGGGCCATGTGCTGAAGGAGGTCCACGAGCTGCTGGGCAACCTGATGCTGGTGGCGCTGACCGTGCATGTGGCTGCCAGCGTTTGGCATCACCGCTTTTTGCGCGACGACACCCTCACCCGGCTGATCGGCCCGCTGCGCTAGGCCGCAGCTGTCCCAACGGCGGGCTGTGCTCGGCGCGGCGCGTTTCTAGAATGGCGCGGTATCCCACAGGAGCCGCGCCATGTCCGCTTTCCGCCTTGTCCCCGCCAATATCCTGCCGCCGGCGCAGCTGCATGCCGCGTTTCGCGATGCGTTTGCCGATTACCTGCTGCCGTTGGCGCTGACGCTGGCGCAGTGGCCGGCCTTCCTGGCGCGGCAGGCGGCGGTGCTGTCCCTCAGTCGGGTGGCCTTGCGCGGCGACGATATTCTGGCGTTTGCACTGGTGGCGCCGCGCGGCCAACGTTGGCGGCTGGCCGGCATGGGGGCGGTGCCGCAGGCGCGTGGTAGCGGCGCGGCGCCGGCGCTGCTGGACGAGCTGATCACCCGCGCTGGCGCCCACGGCCTGCAGGCGCTGGAACTGGAAGTGTTCGCGCAGAACGCGCGCGCCTTGCGGCTGTACCGCAGCCGTGGCTTTGGCGAACTGGCGCCGCTGCATGGCTACACGCTGGCGGCAACGGCACCGGCCCCGGCGGCGGGGCTTGCGCCGCCACACGTTGGCCGCGAGGCGGCACTGGCGTGGCTGGACGATGCCGAACTGCAGCGCGACGACCTGCCGCTGCAGGTCACCGCGCCGGTGTTGGCGGTATCGCCGCTGCCGTGGCAGGCGTGGCAGCACGGTGCGGCGCAGCTGGTGTTTTCGCTGTCGGATGAGGGCGTGCTGATCCACAGCCTGGTCGATCGCCAGCTGGCGCAGCACGATGCGCAGCATTTGCTGCAGGCCTTGCGCGCCGCGCAGCCCGGCGTGCCGTGGCGCGTGCCGCAGCTGCAACGGCCGGATGCCGGCGGCGAGGCACTGCTGGCGGCCGGCTGCCAGCGCGATGAGTTGTTCCAGTACCTGATGCGGCGGCCGTTGCCTGCCGGCTGATGCCGCGTGTCAACTCGGCACTGGCCGCACCGTCCGTCACAGCCCCAGCGCGGTCAGCCCCGGATGATCGTCCGGGCGGCGGCCCTGCGGCCAGCGAAACAGCCGCTCCTCCTCGCGGATCGGCAGATCGTTGATGCTGGCGTGGCGCACTGCCATCAGGCCGTTTGCATCGAATTCCCAGTTCTCGTTGCCGTAGGAGCGGAACCACTGCCCCTGCGCGTCGTGCCATTCATAGGCAAAGCGCACCGCAATGCGCTGCTCGCCGTATGCCCAGATTTCCTTGATCAGGCGATATTCCTGTTCCCGCTGCCATTTCCGGGTCAGGAAGGCCTCGATCTGTGCCCGGCCGGCCAGAAACTCGTTGCGATTGCGCCAGCGGCTGTCCGGGGTATACGCCAGTGCCACTTGTTGCGGGTTGCGGTTGTTCCAGCCGTCTTCGGCGGCGCGCACTTTCTGGATGGCGGTTTCCAGCGTGAACGGTGGCAGCGGTGGCCGGCTTGCGGCGTGAGTGGTGGTCATGGCAGCTCCTGGAAAAGGGGCGGCGCTACCGCCGGTGGTAGCGCCGGGGAAACCTGGTTTTAAGCCGTTGCCGGCTGGCGGGCCGTCACCAGCGGGAAGTCGATGCTGGTGCGCACCACATTGTTGACATAGTTGGTCAGCACGTTCAGCGCCACCACCAGCACCAGTTCGATGGTTTCCGCCTCGTCGAAACCGGCCTCGCGCAGCGCGGCCAGCTCGGCATCGCTGACATGGCCGCGCCTGGCGGCGACCTGGTAGGCAAACTGCAGCGCGGCGGCGGCGCGGGCATCGGCACTGTGCTGGTCGCGGGCGGCGGCGATTTCGGCGGCGCTGAGCTTGGCGACATGCTGACCGAGGTAGCTGTGTGCCGACAGGCAGTAATCGCAGCCGTTGTATTCCGCCACTGCCAGGGCGATGCGTTCGCGCAGGGCCGGCGGCAGCTTGCCCTTGTTCAGCGCGCCATTCAGCGCCAGATAGCCTTCCAGCGCGGCCGGGCTGTGGCCGATGACTTTCATCAGGTTGGGCACGACGCCCAGTTGTTGTTGCACGGCGGCCAGCAGCGGCTGGCTGGCGGTATGGGCGTGTTCCACGGTCGGGATGCTGAGGCGGTTCATGGTGCAGTCCTTGGCAAGTGATGGGGGTTTGCTGCGCGCCGCAGGGTGTGGAGCGCGTGAGTTCACTTTGGCAGACCTCATGCGGCAGAAGAATAGCCATACAATGCAATTGATTGTTCCACTTGGAGAAATGAAACATGGACCGGCTGCACCTGATGACCGTGTTTGTGGCGGTGGGCGAGGCAGGCAGTTTTGCCGGCGCCGCCCGCCGGCTGGGCATGTCGCCACCGGCGGTGACGCGTGCCATTGCCAGCCTGGAGGCGCGGCTGGGGGTCAAGCTGCTGCAGCGCACCACCCGTTATGTGCGGGTGACGGATGCCGGGCAACGCTATCTGGATGATGCGCGGCGGATAGTGGCGGAGGTGGACGAAGCGGACGAGGCGGTGGCCGGCATCAACGCCGCACCGCGCGGCCAACTTACCGTTACCGCGCCGGTGCTGTTCGGCAAGCTGTACGTGATGCCGGGCATCGTGGCCTATCTGCAGCGCTACCCGCAGGTGGCGGTGTCGGCGCTGTTTCTCGACCGGGTGGTGAACATGCTGGAAGAAGGCGTGGATGTGGCGGTGCGCATCGGCCCGCTGCCGGATTCCAGCCTGCGTGCGATCAAGGTCGGGGAAGTGCGGCGGGTGCTGTGTGCGGCACCGGACTACCTGGCGGCGCATGGCGTGCCGGCGCAGCCTGCCGATCTGCAGGCGCACACCACCATTGCCGCCACCAGCGTGTCGCCTACCGTGGAGTGGAAGTTCGGGCCGGCGGGCGACACGGAGGCGGTGCGGCTGCAGCCACGGCTGCTGGTCACCAGCAACGACAGCGCCATCGAGGCGGCCAAGGCCGGCCTGGGCATTACCCGGCTGCTGTCCTATCAGGTCGCCGGGCAACTGGAATCCGGTGCGCTGCAGATCGTGCTGCCGGCGTACGAAAGCGCCCCGCTACCGATCCATATCGTGCATCGGGAAAGCAAATATGGCTCGGCCAAGGTGCGCAGTTTCATCGACCTGATGGTGGCGCGGCTGCGGGCCGACAAGCACCTGGGCTGAGCCGCCCGGCCGCCGTTAGTCGCGGCGCCGGTGCGGGCTCGGCCGCGCCGCGGCTTGTTACCAGGTGCCGGTGTGTTGCAGGCTGGGCGACAGCTGGGGGGGCAGGCCGCGCAGGGCCAGCGCGCCGCGCCGCCGCCACATCTGTTCGACAGTGAAGTGCCAGGCGCGCTCGCAGCCCGCGAACGCGGCAATACGTTCGTCGTGCCAGATGATCTCGGTGCGGCCGGTCAGCTGCAGCAGGTCGCCGTTGGCAAAATCGATGAACAGCAGCCCGGCTCTGGGGTTGAGCAGCAGGTTGCCGAGGGTATTGAAAAAGCGGTTGCCGGAAAAATCCGGAATCGTCAGGCGATTGCCGTCGACCCGGACAAAGCCCGGCTTGCCGCCGCGATGCGACACATCGACCGATGCGGCCGGCTGGCTGGCATCGCCGGGAAAGCTGCTGGCGACAAACAGCGTGTCCGCGCTGGCAATCAGCTGCCGCGCGGCGACATCCAGCGCGCCGTGTTGTTCGGCCGGCGCCGCAGGCCCGGCCGGCCGTGGGACAACGCAGACATCACGCTGCTGGATGTACTTCGGGCAATTGCCGAACGATTGCTCGACGGCCACCGTCAGGCCCGCGCCCGTGCAGGCCTGGAGGCGGCCGTTCATGCGGTTGCGGCGGCGGGTTGGCAGCTCGATGCCCAGCAAGCCGACCGGGGCGCCGGGTGACAGGCAGGTGTGCAGCGGGTCATCGCGGCCAGGCTGGGCGGCAATCGTCAGCAGGCGGGGATCGGGGGACTGCACAAAGCCGGGCGCCCCTTCCAGCACCCCGGCCCACGGCCAGCCGGCGGCATCCACTGCTCCGAGCAGCAGGAACGGCAGCTGGGCATAGAACTGCCGGTGCTGCTCGGGCATGTAGTCGCGAATCACGCGTTGGCCGACGGCTGCCATCTGGCTGGAGACGCCCAGCCGTTGCTGCAGCAGCTGTTCGCCACGGTGCCAGGGTGAGGTGCTGTGCATGGTGCTTCCCTCGCGGTGGTTACGCTCTGCCGGCCAGCGCCACGGCGCTTTGCTGCATGCCGACAAAACCGGGCAAGGCCTCGATGCGCGCCAGCCAGGCGCGCAGGTGCGGATAGGCGGCCAGCGAGACATTGCCTTCCGGCGCATGCGCGGTATAGGTGTAGTTGGCGATGTCGGCAATGCTGGGCTGGTCGCCGGTGAGGAACGGGCGGCGCGAGAGTTCCGCCTCCATCACCGCGAACAGTTTGTGGGCGCGCGGGATGACTTCTTCGGCATGCAAGCCTGCACCAAACACCGTGATTAGCCGCGCCGCCGCTGGGCCGAAGGCCAGCGGGCCGGCGGCCACCGACAGCCAGCGCTGCACCGCGGCTTCGCCCACCGCATCGCTCGGCAACCAGTCACCATTGCCGTAGCGGCGCGCCAGGTACACCAGGATGGCGTTGGAGTCGGCAATGATGCTGCCGTTGTCGTCGATGACCGGCACCTGGCCGAACACGTTCAGCTTGAGGAAATCGGTCTGCTTGTGTGCGCCGCTGCGCAGATCCACCTCAATCAACTCGGTGGGCACCTTGAGCAAGGCCAGCGCCAGCCGCACGCGATGGGCGTGGCCGGACAGCGGGAAGGTATACAGTTTGACGGGCAGACGAGCCATGTTGATCTCCGGAACAGTGGCGCATCACGACGGGATGCGGATGGCGGCACTGTGCGCCACCCAGGCGGAGAACAGAATGACCGCGGCGGGTAATTGATTATTGCCAGCAGCGGAATAGTACGGCGGCGAAGGCCGCGGCAAAGCGCCTACCGCCGTAGCCGGCACGTTGGCCGCAGCGTGCCTGCACGGCAGGCGGTGGTGGTTACACGTGCGGAAACTGCGGATTCCACGCCACTTCCCACAGGAAGCCGTCCGGATCGCGGAAGTAGCCGCTGCGGCCGCCCCAGAACGCGTCCTCCGCCGGCTTGACGATGTCGCCGCCACGGCTGGCGATTTCGGCCAGCAGCGCGTCCACCGCCAGCCGCTCGCGCACATTGTGCGCCAGCGAAAAGCCGGGAAACGCCGCCGGCGGACTGTCGGCCACACCGGCGTCCTTGGCCAGCTCGGCGCGTGGAAACAGCGACAGCCAGGTTTTGCCCAGTTCGAAGAAGGCCACGCCGGCGCCCTCCGGCATCGCTATCTGCGGCAGCGCCAGCACGTCGCGGTAAAACGCGGTGGCGCGCGCCAGATCGGCCACGCCCAGGGTGATGAAACTCAGTCGGGCTTCCATATTCGGGCTCCTTGTGATGAGGAATGTTGCGGCCAACCTTGCGCTGCCGCGCCGCGCCGCGCCGCGCCGCGCTTAGCGCTGGTGCCAGGGCTGGCGGGTCTGCTGCTGCAATTGCTGGCGGCTGGCAGCACCTGCCCCGGCCTGTTGCAGGAAGGCATCCAGCGAGATGCCGTGCGGCCACGGTACGGTGGCCGCCTGCTGTGCGGCGATGCGATCGGTACGGAAGTGGCGGTAGTCCTGCCGCAGCAGGCACCACGCCGCCAGCGTCCAGCGCTCGCCCCAGAAGAATAGCCCCAGCGGCGCGACAGCACGCTGGCTGCTGTTGCCGGCGGCGTCGCGGTAGTGCAGTTGCAGGCATTGCTGCTGTACGCAGGCGCGGCGCAGCGCGGCCAGTACCTGCGGGGCCGGCGCCAGCAGCGGTGGCACGAACAGCGGCGACGGCGCCAGCCCGGCGCTGCCGAGCACGGCGTGGATCTTGGCCAGCGCGGCATGAGCGGCGGCGGCGGTGTCGCTGTCGGCACAGCCGGCCAGCATGCGGGCGCCCGCCTCCAGCGCCGCCAGCTCGTCGCTGCTGAAGCTCAGCGGTGGCGGCACAAAGCCGCGCTCCAGCCAGTAGCCCTCGCCGGCTTCGCCGTTGACCGGCGCGCCGCTGGCCTGCAGGTCGGCCATGTCGCGGTACACGGTGCGTGGCGAGATTTCCAGCCACTCGGCCAGCTGCGCGGCGGTGGTGCGGCGCCGGCCGCGCAGCAGTAGCAGGATCTGCAGCAGGCGATCGGCTCGGCGCATCGCATTACTCCGTCAGCATGGAAGCGGGCAGTGTCGCGCCCATCGCCTGCGCGATCAAGCCAAAATCCGCGGCGCTGATCTGCTGCTGGCCAAAGCGGAAGCTGTAGCCCCAGTGCGCCGGGTCGGCGATGCAGGCCAGTTGCGGCAGCAGCGGCCGGATGGCCGCGGCGTGGGCGGGCAGAAACTGCACGTCGCGCCGCCACGGCGTGAAGTCCGGCGCCATCGCCACCTGATATGGCTGGCGCGGCTGCACGATGCCGATGGCGGTGAAACACTGGCACGGCGTGTCGGCGCCGAACTGCTCGCGCGGCGAGTAGTACACCAGGCCGTCGCCCGGCTGCAGGCGCGCCAGCGGCGCGGCCTTGCCGTGGCACAGCTGGGCAAAGCCGCCGGCCACGCCGCGGCCAACGTGGTCGCGGCTGGCGACGCCGATCCAGTAGCGTCGGCTCATGGCTCGGTGTGCAGGCCGATGATGTTGCCGTCCGGGTCGGCAAACTGGCCGATGTCGCCGTTGCCATCCGGCAGCGCCATTTTCTCCAGCAGCACCTGGCCGCCGGCGGCGCGGGCGCGCGCCAGCACGGTGGCCACGTCCGGGCTGCCATCCAGGTAGAGGCGGCAGCCGTGGGGCGATGCCTGCAGCCGCGGGCTGGCCATCAGGCAGCCGTGGCTGCTGCCGTCCGGGCGGGTAAAGATGGCCATGCGCTCGCCCATGGCGTCCTCCAGCCGCAGTTCCACGTGGAACACCTGCTGGTAGAAGGCAACGGCGCGGTCAAAGTCGGTAACGGGGATTTCGAACCAGTGAACAAACGGCGACATGATGGGCTCCTTGAATGGGCAGGACTTCCTGCATGGCGCCAGTATCGACCGGGCCTACTGACAGCCTACTGTCAGCAGGCGGCTTAGCGGGTGGCGGCCGGTGGCATCACCGCAACAGTGTGCGGTTGACAACTGATAGTTTTACGCCCGGAAATTCTCATTATTTGATGCGCTTGCTTGAAGAATCCGCTGCTTGTTGTATGCCGGGGCAGCAAGGCGCAAAAAAACCGGCTATGACTTGTTTAGCCCCTGTTCCGCCGGCGAATTAGGCGATATAAAGCAATGCGTTATTGAAATGTAACCATTTTTTAGCGATTTGCTTACAGCTGTTTGCCAACAAAAAACATAATGCCAACACGAGTCACGGCTAAAGCCATGAATGAGCCTTCCCCGTCGGCCCCTGCCCCCAGTAGCAGCCGCACGATTTCCCTGCATCTGCGCCAGGCGCGGCGGGCACGGCTCAGCGGCGAGCATCACCTTGGCCGTCAGGCGGCCGCAGCGGCGCTGGCGCTGTGCGGCCAGCCGCGCTTTCGCCGTCAGCGCGACGAGGCGCTGCAGTTGCTGGCCTTGCATTCGCTGCGCCTGGGGCGGCTGACCGACGCCGTGCAGTACGGGCTGGAGGCGGCGTCGGGGCTGGATTTCGTCAGCCAGGCGGCGGCGCGCGCCGACGTGCTGTGCACCGTGGCCATGGCCTGCAACGAGATGGGGCTGGGCCAGGACGCGCTGAAGTACGCGCTGGAGGCGCTGGGGGCGGCGCGCATCAGTAACGAACCGGAGCTGCTGTCGTGGGCGCTGAACCGCGCTGGCATCGCCACCTTTTCCGCACTGGGCGACCTGCAACAGAGCGTCAGCCTGCTGCAGCAGGCCGAGATCCAGGCCCGGTTGGCCGCAGACGATGTCGCCTGTTTCAGCGCGCTGACCAATCTGGGAGTGACCTACCGCGCCGCCGGCCTGCAGCAGGAGCTGCTGGGCAATGGCGCCGAGGCGCGGCGGCTGTTCCTGCTGGCGCGCGCGCAGTTCATGCAGGCCGAGCAGCTGGCCGTCAGCGGCAACAACCTGCACTCGCTGGCCACCGCCTACATCAACCTGGCGGAAATCCACACCAACCTCGGCGATTTTGCCGCCGGCCAGACGGCGCTGGCGCAGACGCGCAGTCTGGCGCAGCAGGGCCATTTCACTCACATCCAGCGCAATGTCGACCTGGCCGAAGCCACCCTGCTGCATCACTCCGGCCAGCATCAGGCGGCAGCCACGGTGCTGCGCGCACTGCTGGCGCAGGCCGAGCTGCTGGAGTTCGACATGAAGGTGCTTGTGCACGAGGGCCTGTACCGGCTGTACAAGGATATTGGCGAGTTCCAGCTGGCGCTGGCCGAGCTGGAAGCGCTGCGCCGTATCGAGCAGGAGCTGGCCACCCAGCGCAGCAGCACCCAGGGTTGGGCCATCCGCAAAGAACTGGAAATCACCAGCGCGCAGTTGGCCGCCGAGCGCGAGCGGCTGCAGGCGGAGCGCGAACGGCTGCGCGCCGCCCGGCTGGAGGCGGAAAAAGCGGTGGCCGATGCGCGCATGAACGAGCTGGAACAGGCGGCGCTGGTCGATGCGCTGACCGGGGTGGGCAACCGCCGGCTGCTGGATCTGGAAGGGCCGGCACGGCTGGCGCGGCTGGGCAGCGAGGACGGCGGGCTGGCGGTGGTGGTGCTGGATCTGGATCACTTCAAGAACATCAACGACCGCTTCGGCCATGCCGTCGGCGATGAGGCGCTGAAGAAGGTCGCGCAGCTGATTACCCTGCGCACGCGCAGCAGCGATCTGGTGACGCGTTACGGCGGTGAGGAATTCGTGCTGCTGCTGGCGGACAGCGTGGTGGAAAGCGTGCTGGTGTGCTGTGAACGGCTGCGGCTGGCGATCATGGAATACAGCTGGCAGGAGGTGCACCCGCTGCTGCACGTGACCGCCAGCTTTGGCCTGCACTGGTGCGACAGCCCGCAGTCATGGGACGAGGCACTGCGCGCCGCCGACATCGCGCTGTACCGCGCCAAGCGCAATGGCCGCAACCGGCTGCAGCTGTCCAGCGACCGCGATCTGGAATGAGCCGGTGGTCAGGTTGGCCGCACGCTTACAGCCGTTTTTCCAGCAGCAGGTAGCGGCTGTCGCCCAACCCGGCGTGGGCAAAACCTTCACTGTGGTACAGCGCGCGGCCAACGTGGTTGTCTTCGCGCACTTCCAGCGTCACCTTGGCGCAGCCGCGTGCGCTGGCGGCGGCGGTAACCGCCTGCATCAGCCGGCGCCCCAGCCCCTTGCCACGGCCTGCTGCCAGCACCGACAGGTCGTGCAGATTGCACACCGGCGCGGCGTAGAAGCTGGAAAAGCCCAGCACGCACAGCGCGTGCCCCACCGGCTCGCCGTCCAGTTCGGCAATCAGCGCAAACAGGCCGGGATGGCGGCCCAGCGCATCGGCCAGCTGTGCGCGGGCCGCGGCGGACAGGCCATTGCCGCCGCCCATCGGGTCGCGGGCGTAGCCATCGGTCAGCTGCACCAGCCGTGCACGCTCGGCGGCGTCGGCCAGGTCGGCCGCCCGCACAGTTAGTTGGCTCATTTGGCGGCGCTGGCGGCGAGCTCGCCGGCTGGCGGTTTTGGCAGATACAGCGGGCCTTTGTAGCCGCAGGCGGCCACGGTGGAACACAGCAGAACAAGCAGCAGCGCAGTACGCATACGGATTCCAGTGGGGAGCTATGGCAAAATGGCAGTCTAACAGGCCGTGGCAGACTCTCCCAAGCTGTGCGGCCAACCTTTTGGACAGGATGAAGCAATGAGCGAAACCGAATTCCTGCGTCTGAGCGAGGAGATTTTTCGCCGCATCGAGAATGCGCTGGACGCCGCCGGGCTGGATGTGGACTGCGTGATCAGCGGCAATGTGCTGGAGATCGAGTTCGACGATGGCGGCAAGGTGGTGGTGAATCGCCACGTACCCAACCAGGAGCTGTGGATCGCCGCCAAGAGCGGCGGCTTCCATTTTGCCTGTCGCGACGGCCAGTGGATCGCCAGCCGCGATGGCGCCGAGTTTGGCGCCACGCTGTCGCAGGTGGTCAGCACCGCCGCCAGCGCGGCGTTCAGCTTCAGCGTATAAGCGGCATGGACAGCGCGCTGTTGCTGGCAGGGCTGGCCGCCTCGGCCTTCCTGTCGGCCACGGTGCTGCCCGGTAGCTCGGAGCTGGCGCTGGGCGCGCTGCTGCGGGCCCGGCCGCAACTGTGGCTGCTGGCCTTGTTGGTGGCGACCATCGCCAATACCGCCGGCAGTCTCAGCAGCATGTGGCTGGGGCGGCGGGTGCCGCCCAAGACCTTGCCGCCGCGGGCGGCGGCGTGGTTCGGCCGCTTCGGCCCGGCGGCGCTGCTGCTAAGCTGGGTGCCGCTGCTGGGCGATGCGCTGCCGCTGGCGGCCGGCTGGCTGCGCCTGCCGTGGTGGCCCTGCCTGTGCTGGATCGGCGTGGGCAAGTTTGCGCGCTATGCCGTGCTGGTGGTGGGGCTGCAGCAGCTGGGGCCGGGGCATTAGACCGCGCATCCGGTCTGGCGTATGGTGGCAGGTGCACTTGTTCGGTTTTCCGTACGCATAGGTTTTTCTGGGTACTGTGGGACTTTGTCATGGCAAAACGGCCGCGACGACATAAGGTGAACACAGTGGCCACGTTTTTATTTGCCAACGGCCCGCGCGGTATTGCGCGGGCGTTGTGCTTTGTTAGCAATCCGGACAATTCATGAGCAAACACATTCCGCGCAAGCGATTCGGCCAGAACTTTTTGCAGGACCAGAAGGTGATCGAGGACATCGTCAATGCCGTGGGCGCACAGCGCGACGACGTGGTGATCGAGATCGGCCCGGGCCTGGGGGCGCTGACAAAGCCGCTGCTGCAGCGTCTAGACCATTTGCATGTTGCAGAAATCGACCGCGACATCATTTCCCGCCTGAAGCGTGAATACCCGCCCGAGCGGCTGACCATCCACGAGGGCGATGCGCTGGTGTTCGATTTCGGTAGCGTCACCGCCGGCAAATTCAAGCTGGTGGGCAACCTGCCGTACAACATTTCCACCCCGCTGCTGTTTCACCTGGCCTGCTACGGCGAGCGCGTCACCGACATGCATTTCATGCTGCAAAAAGAGGTGGTGGATCGCATGGTGGCGGTACCGGGCACCCCGGATTACGGCCGTTTGACGGTGATGTTGCAGTACCGTTTCGACATGGAACAGATCTTGCTGGTACCGCCCGGTTCGTTCTACCCGCCGCCGAAGGTGGACTCGGCGGTGGTACGGATGATTCCCGTACCGGGACGTTGCGGCATTGCCCGCGATGAGGAGCTGTTGGAGCAGGTGGTGGCGCAGGCATTTGCCCAGCGCCGCAAGACTCTGCGCAACAACCTCAAGGGCATGATCGACGACGAGAAGCTGGCCGCACTGGGCATCGATGCCGGGCTGCGCGCCGAGAACCTCAGCGTCGAGCAATACGTGGCCATCGCCAACGCGCTGGCCGGCTGATGGCGACAGGCTGTCTGCCGGCTTACCGGCAGACAGTATTGGCGCCTGCTACGCTCCGTCAGACAAGACCGCGCCAGCGGCGACGGGAATCTTCTACATACGGTGGGAAAAGGGAAGTCATGATCCGATTCAACAATGTGCACAAGTGGTTCAAGGATCTGCATGTGCTCAAGGGCATCAACCTGGAAGTGACCCAGGGCGAGGTTGTCGTGGTGTGCGGGCCGTCCGGCTCCGGCAAGTCCACGCTGATCCGCACGGTGAACCAGCTGGAAACCATCAACGAAGGCGAGATTTGGGTCGACGGCGTTAACGTTACCGATCCGAAGACCAATCTGAACGCGTTGCGTGCCGAAGTCGGCTTCGTTTTCCAGCATTTCAACCTGTATCCCCACCTTTCGGTACTGGAAAACATCACGCTTTCGCCTATCAAGGTAAAAGGCATGGACAAGGCCGCGGCGGAAAAGCAGGCGGTGGGGCTGCTGGAGAAGGTGGGTCTGGCACACAAGAAGGATGCGTTCCCGTCGCAGTTGTCCGGCGGCCAGCAGCAGCGTGTGGCGATTGCCCGCGGCCTGGCGATGGAACCGCGCGTGATGCTGTTCGACGAGCCGACCTCGGCGCTGGACCCGGAAATGATCGGCGAAGTGCTGAAGGTGATGAAGGACCTGGCCGAATCCGGCATGACCATGATGGTGGTGACCCACGAAATGGGCTTTGCCCGCGAAGTGGCCGACCGCGTGGTGTTTGTCGATCACGGCGAGATCATCGAACAGGCACATCCGGAAAGCTTCTTTACCAATCCGCAGCATGACCGTGCCAAGCAATTCCTGCGTCAGTTGCTGACGCCGATGAACTAAAACAACAGATTTAATTCGGGCGGCGCCGTTGTACGGGGTCGCCGGGACAAGCAGCAAAAAACCCGAGAAAAAATGGAGAAACTCATGCGTTTTACTAAACGACTGCTGACTACCGCCGTAATCGCCTCTGCTGTTGCCGCTCCGGCCATGGCCGAAGGTACCCTGGACAAGATCAAGCAATCCGGCGTGATTGTGCTGGGCCACCGTGATGCATCGATTCCGTTCTCCTACCTGGCTGATGGCCAGGCGCCGGTAGGCTACTCGCACGATCTGCAGCTGAAAGTGGTCGAGGCGGTAAAGAAGCAGCTGAAGATGCCTAACCTGCAAGTGCGCTACAACCTGGTGACCTCGCAGACCCGTATCCCGCTGGTACAGAACGGCACCGTGGACCTGGAATGTGGCTCCACCACCAACAATCTGGAGCGCCAGAAACAGGTGGCCTTCTCGGTGGGCATCTTTGAAATCGGCACCCGCCTGCTGACCGCCAAGACCTCCGGCGTGAAAGACTTCCCGGACCTGAAGGGCAAGAATGTGGTGACCACCGCCGGTACCACGTCCGAGCGCCTGCTGAAGGCGATGAACGCCGAGAAGCAGATGGGCATGAACATCATCTCCGCCAAGGATCACGGCGAATCGTTCCTGATGCTGGAGTCCGGCCGTGCCGTGGCCTTCATGATGGACGACGCGCTGCTGTACGGCGAACTGGCCAAGGCCAAGAGCCCGGCCAACTGGGTAGTGACCGGCAAGCCGCAGTCGTTCGAAATCTACGGCTGCATGCTGCGCAAGGATGATCCGGCATTCAAGAAAGTGGTGGACGATGCCATCAAGGCCACTTACAAGTCCGGCGAAGTCAACAAGATTTACAGCAAGTGGTTCACCAGCCCGGTGCCGCCGAAAGGCCTGAACCTGAACTTCCCGATGTCTGACGAGCTGAAAGAGCTGATCGCCAAGCCGACCGACAAGTCTGCGGAGCAGATGTAAGCCGGCATGACGGTGCAAGCGGGTAAGTTCGGCTTGCGGCCAACGTAACCGGGCCGGGGGAAGCTCCCCCACCCGCTTGCGAAGGGGCGCGGCTTGCGCCCCTTTTTCTTTGGAGACATCAATGAATTACAACTGGGACTGGAACGTTTTCTTCAAGTCCACCGGCATCGGCAGCGAGATCTACCTTGACTGGTTCGTCTCCGGCCTGGGCTGGACCATCGCCGTGGCGCTGGTGGCCTGGAGCGTGGCGCTGCTGATCGGGTCGCTGCTCGGCGTGATGCGTACGCTACCGAACAAGACTCTGGCCAGCATTGCGACTGCTTATGTCGAGCTGTTCCGCAACGTGCCGCTGCTGGTGCAGCTGTTCGTGTGGTACTTCCTGGTACCGGACTTGCTGCCGGAGCACGCGCAGATCTGGTTCAAGCAGGAGCTGTCGCCCACCTCCTCGGCCTATATCTCGGTGGTGATCTGCCTGGCGCTGTTTACCGCCGCCCGCGTCTGCGAGCAGGTGCGCACCGGCATTCAGGCGCTGCCCAAGGGCCAGAGTGCCGCTGCCATGGCGGTGGGTTTCAACCAGATGCAGATGTACCGCCACGTGCTACTGCCGCAGGCGTTCCGCATCATCATCCCGCCGTTGACCAGCGAGTTTCTCAACATCTTCAAGAACTCGTCGGTGGCGTCGCTGATCGGCCTGATGGAGCTGCTGGCGCAGACCAAGCAGACCGCGGAATTTACCGCCAATATGTTTGAGGCGTTTACCCTCGCTACCATCATCTACTTCGTGCTCAATATGAGTCTGATGGGCGTGATGGGCTGGGTGGAGCGCAAGGTGCGCGTGCCCGGCATGATGGGAGGAGGCAAATAATGGATTTCACGCAGATCGTTCCATCCCTGCCCAACCTGTGGGAAGGCATGCTGCTGACGCTCAAGCTGCTGTTGCTGGCAGTGGGCGGCGGTGTGGCGCTGGGGACCATCCTGGCGTTGCTGCGCCTGTCCAGCAGCCCGCTGCTGTCCGGCTTGGCCAAGGCCTATGTCAATTACTTCCGCTCCATCCCGCTGCTGCTGGTGATCACCTGGTTCTACCTGGCAGTGCCGATGCTGCTGAACTGGATCACCGGCGAGTTTGTCGCCATCGGCGCCTTCACCTCCTGCCTGGTGGCGTTCATGATGTTCGAGGCCGCCTACTACTGCGAGATCGTGCGTGCCGGCATCCAGTCCATCTCCAGCGGCCAGCTCAACGCCGCCTACGCGCTGGGCATGAGCTATGGCCAGGCCATGCGCCTGATCATCCTGCCGCAGGCGTTCCGCAAGATGATGCCGCTGCTGCTGCAGCAGTCCATCATCCTGTTCCAGGACACGTCGCTGGTGTATGCGGTGGGCCTGATGGACTTCCTCAACATGGCCCGCTCTAAGGGCGACATTATCGGTCTGCCGCATGAGTTCCTGATTTTTGCCGGTGCGGTGTACTTTGTGATCAGTTTCGGCGCCTCCACCCTGGTGAAGCGTCTGCAAAAGAGGTTGGCAGTATGAGCATGATTTCCATCAAGAACGTCAGCAAATGGTATGGCGAGTTCCAGGTGCTTACCGACTGCACGACCGACGTTAGCAAAGGCGAAGTGGTGGTGGTGTGCGGCCCGTCCGGCTCCGGCAAATCCACGCTGATCAAAACTGTCAACGCGCTGGAACCGTTCCAGAAGGGCGAGATTTTCGTCGACGGTGTGTCGGTCGGCGATGCCAAGACCGATCTGCCGAAACTGCGCGCCCGCATCGGCATGGTGTTCCAGAACTTCGAACTGTTCCCGCACCTGTCGATTACCGAGAACCTGACCATCGCGCAGCAGCGCGTGCTGGGCCGTAGCCAGGACGAGGCGATGCAGAAGGGTATGCACTACCTGGACCGCGTCGGCCTGAAGGCGCAGGCCAACAAGTTCCCGGGGCAGCTGTCCGGCGGCCAGCAGCAGCGCGTGGCCATCGCCCGTGCGCTGGCGATGGACCCGATCGCCATGCTGTTCGACGAACCGACCTCGGCGCTGGACCCGGAAATGGTCAACGAGGTGCTGGACGTGATGGTGGAGTTGGCGCACGAAGGCATGACCATGATGTGCGTGACCCACGAGATGGGCTTCGCGCGCAAGGTGGCCAACCGCGTGATCTTCATGGACCGCGGCCACATCGTGGAAGATTGCGCCAAGGAAGAGTTTTTCGGCAATCCGGAGGCGCGCTCCGAGCGGGCCAAGCAGTTCCTGTCCAAGATCCTGCAGCACTGAGCTGCACCTGTGCCACAGGTTGGCCGCAAGCCTGCGGCCAACCTTGCCCGGCAACGCCACCGTCCGAGGTGGCGTTGTCGTATCCGGCTCAGGGCCAGTGTGCCAGCTCGCGGTAGTGCGCCCCCTGTGGTGTCAGTGTGGATGCCATCAGCGACACGCGCCGCAACGGGTAGAGCAGCGGTGCAATGGCATGGGTCGGCAGTGGCTGGCGCGCGCGGCGCAGCAAGGTGATGTGTGGCAGATAGAGGCGCTGTTCGATGCTGAAGCCGGCACCGGCCAGCGCGCTGCGCAGGGTGGTGGCTAGTTCGTCCAGTGCCGGGCAGGGCTGGCTGCCGCTGGCCCAGACGATGCCGCCGTGCCAGCAGCCCACCTGGTCCAGCTGCCAGGCGGTGCCGGCCGCGTGCGGCAGCTGGCTGCCGATACGGCGCAGTTCGTCCAGCCGTTCCGGCGCCACCTCGCCCAGGAAGGCCAGCGTGAGGTGCAGGCTGCGCGGTGGCACCGGCCGGCCGCGGCAGCGCCGGGTGAGCGGGCGCGCCAGGCCATGCAGGGCGCCGGCAAGGTGCCGGCCTGGCAGGATGGCGAAGAACAGTCGCACGGCGGACTCCTGGCGGCGGGGGCATGTTTGCAGTATGCGACCAACTGGCGCCGCTGGCTGCCGGACCAGGGGCCGGGGCCGCGGTTTCACATGGAACTGCGCTGGGCGACCAATTGCAGTTTTGTTGCAACAAGTCCACGCCGCCGTGGCCAGTTGCCGATGGCATTCCGGCGCGGATGCCGCCAGCGGCTGCTTTCGGCTACTATCGAACCGTCTAGGCATGAACTGAAACCATGTACTCCACCATCTATCTTGGCCGACAGCCAATTGTCGACCTCAAGCAGCAACGCGTGGCGTACGAACTGCTGTTCCGCTCCGGCCCAGAAAACCGGGCGCTGTTCACGGACGACATCAATGCCACCGCCGCTGTTATCCGCCACACCTTCATCGACCTGGGGTTGGCACGGGTGCTGGAAGGTTGCCCCGGTTTTATCAACGTCAACGAGCAGCTGCTGAAAAGCCCGCTGATCGAGTTGATGCCACCGGAAAGCATCATTCTGGAAATCCTGGAAAACGTGCCGCTGGATGACACGGTGCGTGCGCGCTGCGCCGAGCTGAAGGCGCGTGGCTACCACTTTGCGCTGGACGACGTGGTGGACATCACGCCGGAGGTGACGCGCATGCTGCCGCTGGTGGACTACATCAAGTTCGACCTGCGCGAGATTCCGCTGGCGACCCTGCCCGCGGTGCTGGGCCGGCTGCAGGGCTTCAAGGGTACGCTGCTGGCGGAGAAGGTGGACTCGGTGGAAGAGTTCGAGGCCTGCAAGGCGCTGGGCATTTCCTTGTTCCAGGGCTATTTCTTTGCGCGGCCAACGGTGATGACCCACAACCGCGCCCACCCCAACCGCGCGCTGACGTTGCGCCTGCTGGGCCTGGTGCTGCAGGAGGCCGACATCCAGCGCCTGGAAGAAGTGTTCAAGGCGGCGCCGGACATGGTGCTGGGCCTGTTGCGGCTGGTGAACGCGGCGGAAAACTACCGCCGACCGATCTCCTCCATCCGCGAGGCGCTGCTGCTGCTGGGCACCGCGCGATTGAAGCGCTGGGCACTGATCCTGCTGTTTTCCGCCGATTGCAGCCCAATGCGTGGCCCCAACCCGCTGCTGGAAATGGCGGCGGTGCGCGGCCGCATGATGGAGTTGCTGGCCGACGAGCTGGGGCATGACAGTGACGATGCCTTCATGGCCGGCATCCTGTCGCTGGCCGACAGTCTGCTGTCGATGCCGATGGCCGAGCTGGTGGATGGTCTGGCGCTGCATCCGCCGGTGGAGGACGCCCTACTGCGCCGCAGCGGTGAGCTGGGAGACTTGCTGCAGCAGGTGGAGCTGGCCGAGTGCCGGCTGCCGGCCTGCCCGTTGCCGCAGATGGATGCCGAGCGCTTCAACCGGCTGCAGCTGCACGCGCTGGAGTGGGTGAAACAGCTGTGGCAGGAAGAGCTGCCGCACTGAGGCGACAAGAACAACAAGGCCGGTCATAGATCGGCCTTGTTGTTTGGGTGGCTGCGCGGCTAGACGATGTCCAGGTGATCGAGGCCGCCCTGCTCCACGCCCTGGTGCTTGGCGGTTTCGCTGTGCAGTTTGATCTGCAGTCGCAGGTCGTTCACCGAGTCGGCATTGCGCAGCGCGTCCTCGTAGCTGATCTTGCCGATCTCGAACAGATCGAACAGCGCCTGGTCGAAGGTCTGCATGCCGGATTCGCGCGAGCGCCCCATCACCTCCTTGATGCTGGACACCTCGCCCTTGAAGATCAGGTCGGAGATCAGCGGGCTGTTGATCAGCACCTCGATCGCCGCGGTGCGGCCCTTGCCGCCCTTCAGCGGCACCAACCGCTGCGAGATGATGGCCTTCATGTTCAGCGACAGATCCATCAGCACCTGCTGGTGCCGCTCTTCCGGGAAGAAGTTCAGGATGCGGTCCAGCGCCTGGTTGGCGTTGTTGGCGTGCAGCGTGGCCAGGCACAGGTGGCCGGTCTCGGCAAACTGCAGGCCGTACATCATGGTTTCGCGGTCGCGGATCTCGCCCATCAGAATCACGTCCGGCGCCTGGCGCAGGGTGTTCTTCAGCGCGATCTCCCAGCTGTCGGTGTCCACGCCGATTTCCCGCTGGGTGACGATGCTTTTCTTGTGCGCATGCACGTATTCCACCGGATCTTCGATGGTGATGATGTGGTCGGCGGCATTAGTGTTGCGCCAGTCCACCAGCGCCGCCAGCGAGGTGGATTTACCGGAGCCGGTACCGCCGACGAAGATCACCAGCCCGCGCTTGATCATGGCGATGTCGCGCAGCACTTCCGGCAGCTGCAGCTGATCGAAGGTGGGGATTTCGGTGTTGATCTTGCGCAGCACCATGCCGGCCTTGCCCTGCTGCACATAGGCGCTGACACGGAAGCGGCCAACTCCTGGCGGGCTGATGGCGAAGTTGGCTTCCTTGCTGGCCTCGAACTCCTCGGTCTGGCGATCGTTCATTACCGAACGTACCAGCTCCTTGGTATGTTGCCCGGATAGCACCTGTGGCGACACCGGGGTGATCTTGCCGTCGATCTTCATCGCCGGCGGGAATTCCGCGGCAATGAAGATATCCGAAGCATTCTTGCTGACCGCGTGGGCCAGCAGATCGTTGATGAATTTTGACGCCTGTTCCTTTTCCATCACCGGCTCCGCTTAGAAGTAATCCTTGTTGGTGGCTTTGCCGCGTGCCTCTTCCTCGGACACGATATTGCGGCGTACCAGGTCTTGCAGGCACTGGTCCAGCGTCTGCATGCCGTATTGCTGGCCGGTCTGGATCATCGAGTTGATCTGCGCCAGCTTGTTCTCGCGGATCAGGTTGCGGATCGCCGGGGTGCCGACCATGATCTCGTGCGCCGCCACCCGGCCGCCGCCGTCCTTGGTTTTCAGCAACGCCTGCGAAATCACCGCGCGCAGGCTTTCCGACAGCATGGCGCGCACCATTTCCTTTTCGCCGGCCGGGAACACGTCCACGATACGGTCGACGGTCTTGGCCGCGCTGCTGGTGTGCAGGGTGCCGAATACCAGGTGGCCGGTCTCGGCCGCGGTCAGCGCCAGGCGGATGGTGTCCAAGTCGCGCATCTCGCCCACCAGGATCACGTCCGGGTCTTCACGCAGCGCGCTTTTCAGCGCATTGGCAAAGCTGCGGGTCTGGGTACCCAGCTCGCGCTGGTTGATCAGCGATTTCTTGCTCTCGTGCACGAATTCGATCGGGTCTTCGGCGGTAAGGATGTGCGAATACGCATTGTTGTTGATGTAGTCGATCATCGCCGCCAGGGTGGTGGACTTGCCGGAGCCGGTCGGCCCGGTCACCAGCACGATGCCGCGCGGATATTCGGAGATGTCGCGGAAAATCTTCGGCGCATTCAGGTCTTCCAGCGACAGCACCTTGGACGGAATCACGCGGAACACCGCACCCATACCGCGGTTCTGCATGAAGGTATTCACCCGGAAGCGCGCCAGGTTGGGCACCTCGAACGAGAAGTCGCATTCGAAGCTGTCTTCGAAGATCTTGCGCTGATAGTCGTTCATGATGTCGTACACCATGTCGTGCACATCATGGTGATCCATCGGCGGCAGGTTGATGCGGCGGATGTCGCCATGCACGCGGATCATGGGCGGCAGGCCGGCGGAAAGGTGCAGGTCTGAGGCCTTGTTCTTGACCGTGAAGGCCAGCAGGTCCGAAATTTCCATCTTGTTTTCCCCCGATGCTCGGCGTGGCGTGTCTGCTGGTGAGCCACAAAATACGACGCGCGGTAATACCGCATTTGGATGCCGGATTGGCGCCGTGTGTGACTAAATCATACACGGCGCTTTCTCGCGGCTCCATGCCGGTATCGATACGGCCAGTTCATGGTTAGTTGGAGAGTGACACAGGGGGTGAACAGTGCGGGAAGGCGATGGCCGAGGCATGGCGCAGCGTGGTCGCCGTCTGCAGGGGGTAACTAGCTGTCGAACGGCATTCGAGGGTGCGCCGCATCACACTTCATACAGATCGCGCTCACCGCTGTGTTCTTCCGATTCGGAAAACCACTCCGGTGCACGGCGGCATGCCAGCAGCAGGTTGGAAAGGCTGTCCACGTCCCATTGCACGGCAGTTGTCTGGCGCATGATTCTTTTATGACTGTTGTCGACAAGCCACTTGCCAAGGAAGAAGCCCCCGACCACGCCCGCCAGCGCTCCGTACAGTCCGGCCAAGCTGCCCCCGAGCAACACCGCTACCACGCTTGCCGTCGCGCCGATCAACCAGGGCTTGGCATGTGCCGTGTGCTTCACCGTCTGCAAGGAGTGGCGGGCCACATTCAGCTCGTTCTGCAGCGCCTCGCAAACCAGGCGCCTAGGCATACGCCGGGCCATGATCAATATTTTGCGCTGCTCGACATCTGGAATCGAAAAGTAATGCTGTCGCAGCGCTTTTCTGACCTTGCCAATGCGCGTCGCGATGTAGTCGTAGCTTTTATGCTGTTTGGTCCGCAAATCCTCCGCTTTGCGCTTCCCGGCAAATAATTCGCGCAGCGCGGCCACTTCAATTGCTATCCCGTTGTAATTGTCGCCTTCCAGGGCGGCAATAGCGGCGGCAATACCGAGCTCGTTCTCCAGATTGCGGTATGTTTCCTGATACTGGGCACTTTTTTTCTCGATTTTATACAAGCGGTTTGAGCGTGCCTCCTCATCATGGCCCTGCATATGATCCTCCCGCCGCAAGTCTTTATCAGCTATTGCTTTATAGCCTAGTTGGCATGACACCCGCGCCGAATGGCCGCGGGTCGATTGATGGCCCGGATATGCCGTTGTGACGACAAAACTCCGTGTGTGGCGATCGGGCTATCGGGGCTTGTCTTTGCTCGCGCGGTGGAGGTGCTGGATATCGGCTTCTGGCTCTTGCTGCAGCACATCCATATAATTCTCCAGGGTGCCAAGGCAGCGACCGCAGGCGGGCGGGCTTGGTGTTGTCCTCCTGGCAAAGTGTAAACCGCGAACATGGCAGCCTTGTTTGGTCACCGCGCTCGATACGCATGCTTGCCATGGCGTAGCAAGCGCAGCTGTCTGTTGGCCACATCGAAAGAATCCACATAGTCACATGACGCAACTCGCACAGGCATTGCAGCAGGTACGCAGCAAACTGGACGCCGCGGCGCAGGCCGCCGGCAGACCGGCGCAGGACGTCCAGCTGCTGGCGGTCAGCAAAACCTTTCCGGCGGCGGCCATTCGTGAAGCATACGCTGCCGGGCAGCGGGCATTCGGCGAGAACTATGTGCAGGAGCTGCAGAGCAAATGCCGTGAACTGGCCGACCTGGCCATCGAATGGCATTTCATCGGCCCGCTGCAATCCAATAAGAGCCGCATCGTGGCCGAGCTGGCGCACTGGGTGCATTCCGTCGACCGGCTGAAGATTGCCGAGCGCCTGTCGGCACAGCGTCCTGCGGCGCTGTCGGCGCTGAATGTTTGCATCCAGGTGAATGTTTCCGGCGAAGACAGCAAGAGTGGCTGTGCCCCGCAAGACGCGCCAGCGTTGCTGCGCGCGGTAGCTGCGCTGCCCGGGCTGCGCGTGCGCGGGCTGATGTGCATTCCCGAACCCACGCCGGATCCGGCGCTGTTGGCCGCACGCTTTGCCGTGCTGCGCCAGTTGCAGCAGCAGATGGCGGCCGAGGGTATGCCGCTGGATACGCTGTCGATGGGCATGTCGGCCGACATGGCGCAGGCGGTGGCTGCCGGCAGCAGCATGGTGCGGGTGGGTACTGCCATCTTTGGCGCCCGGCACTATCCGGCCTGAGCTATCATGCTTTGCTCAAACAAATGTATACAATCTACAAAGGCGAAATGATGCAGATTACCTTCATTGGCGGCGGCAATATGGCGACGGCCATCATCGGCGGGCTGGTACAAAGCGGCGAGCACCATATCCGTGTGGTCGAACTGCACGAAGAAAAGCGCGCCCAGCTGCAGCAGCAATTTGGCGTGGAAGCCGTGTCGGCACTGCCGGCCCAGTTTGGGGCCGACCACGTGGTGGTCCTGGCGGTGAAGCCGCAGGCGCTGCGGGATGTCTGCCTGGCGCTGGCGCCGGTGCTGGGTGGCGCGCTGGTGGTATCGATTGCCGCCGGCATCCGCTGCGAGGCGCTGGCGCGCTGGCTGGGCAGCGAGCGCCTTGTGCGCGTGATGCCGAACACCCCGGCCATGGTGGGCAAGGGCGTATCCGGCCTGTATGCCGCGGCCAACGTGGGCGAGGCCGACCGCGCGGCGGCGACCAGCATCATGCAGGCAGTGGGTACCACCACCTGGCTGGCGGACGAAACCGGCATCGACGACATCACCAGCGTGTCCGGCAGTGGTCCGGCCTACGTGTTCTACTTTATCGAAAGCATGATCGAAGGCGCGGTGCAGGCCGGCTTTGCTGCAGACGAAGCGCGCCGCCTGGTGCTGGCCACCTTCGACGGCGCGGTGGAACTGGCGCGGCAAAGCCCGCTGCCGGTGGCAACCCTGCGCCAGAACGTGATGTCCAAGGGGGGCACCACCGAACGTGCGATCTTCCGCTTCGAGGCGGAGGGCGTGAAGCAGGCCATCATCGCCGGTGCCATGGATTGCCGCGCCCGCTCGGTGGAAATGGGCATCGAACTGTCCAAGGACTGATCCATGCTGATTCTGGAAACCCTGCGCTTTCTGATGACCACCGTGGGCGGGCTGTTCGTGCTGGTACTGCTGCTGCGTTTCTACCTGCAGCTGGCGCGTGCACCGCACAAGCACCCGTTTACCCAGTTCGTGCTGGCGGTGACCAACTTTGCCGTGCTGCCGCTGCGCCGCCGCGTGCCGGCCTGGCATGGTTACGACAGCGCTTCACTGCTGCTGGCGCTGCTGGTGCAGCTGCTGGTGGTGGTCGTGGTGCTGGCGCTCAACGCCATGCCTTACGATTTTGCCAATCCGCAAACCTGGTTCGGCCTGCTGCTGCTAGCGTTGCTGGAGCTGTTCCGCCAGTCGCTGAACCTGTTGGCCGGTGCCGTGATCGTGCAGGCGATCCTCAGCTGGGTGAGCCCGTACAATGCGCTGTCGCCGGTACTGGAAGCACTCACCCGCCCCTACCTCAAGCCGTTCCGTGCGGCCAACGTGGGCGGTGTGGACCTGTCGCCGCTGATCCTGCTGCTGATCATCCAGGTGCTGCAGATGCTGCCATTGCGTATGCTGGAAGGGCTATTCCTGACCCAGCTGCAACTGGCGGTGTAATGGACATGCAGCCCGCCGGCCTGCCGGCAGCTGCGCTTGTGGAGGTACTGCAATGAAAAAGATGCTGTTTGCTGCCGTGTTCGGCGGCTTGCTGGCCGCTCCGGCCATGGCGAATCTTCAGCTGGCGCAAAAATACAGCTGTACCGCCTGCCATGCGGTGGAAAAAAAGGTGGTGGGTCCGGCTTACCGGGATGTGGCCAAGAAATACGCCGCTGACAAGGGCGCCGAGGCCCGGCTGATTGCCAAGGTGAAGGCCGGCGGCTCCGGCGTCTGGGGCAGCATTCCGATGCCACCCAACCCGCAGGTCAGCGATGCCGACCTCAAGACGCTGGTGAAGTGGGTGCTGTCGCAGAAGTGATGCTGCCTGGCGCCAGTACAACGGCCGCTAAGGTGTTGTGCTGGCCTGGCGCGGCGGCCAGCAGCGATGCGGCTTGAGCTTTAGTGCCGCGGACGCTATATAGATAGATAATTCCGTGAATGTTCCATTACCGTGTTGCACTTTCCGTATGCCGTCGGTAATCTTCCACGCCTGTTTGCCAAAACTCTTAATAGCTGGAAGCTCAAATCATGGCCAAGCTGACTGAACAAGACATCCTCAACTGGTCCGGCGACGACTATATGAACGCCGACCACCTTGAGTTCTTCAAGGAGCGCCTGCTGCAGATGCAGCAAGAGCTGTTGGGCAACGCCAATGCCACGGCCAGCCATCTGCAAGAGCAGGAGGCCACGCCGGATCCGGCTGACCGCGCCACGCTGGAAGAGGAGTACGCACTGGAACTGCGCACCCGTGACCGCGAGCGCAAACTGCTGCAAAAGATCCAGTCCACCCTGCGTCTGATCGACGACGGCTCCTACGGCTTCTGTGAAGACACCGGCGAACCGATCGGCCTCAAGCGCCTGCTGGCACGCCCTACCGCCACCCTGTCGGTGGAAGCGCAGGAACGCCGCGAGCGCATGAAACGCCAGTACGCAGACTGATTGCTGTTGGCCGCAGCACAAGGGCACCCCGCGGGGTGCCCTTTTGTTTTGCCGCAGCAGGCTTGGCACGGCGGGTGCAAGCAGGTAATGTTGCTATGCAAAGAGATAGCCAGACAGGCAAGGAAAACAATCATGCACCGCCAGACCGATGACGTAAGAATCCGTGACATCAAGGAATTGCTGCCCCCGATCGCGCACCTGTACGAACTGCCGATCAACGAGCCGGCCGCCGAGCTGATCTACCATACCCGCCGGGACATCGCTCGCCTGCTGCGCGGCGAAGACGACCGCATGCTGGTGGTGATTGGCCCCTGTTCCATCCACGACCCGGCCGCGGCCGAAGAGTACGCCCGCCGCCTGCTGCCGCTGCGCGAAAAATACGCCGGCGAACTGGTGGTGGTGATGCGCGTGTACTTTGAAAAACCGCGCACCACCGTGGGCTGGAAAGGGCTGATCAACGATCCGCACCTGGACGAGTCCTACGACATCAACGCCGGTCTGCGCATCGGCCGCCGCCTGCTGCTCAACCTCAACAGCATGGGCATGCCGGCCGCCACCGAATTCCTCGACATGATCACCCCGCAGTACCTGGCCGACCTGATCAGTTGGGGCGCCATCGGCGCGCGCACCACCGAATCGCAGGTGCACCGCGAGCTGGCGTCCGGGTTGTCCTGCCCGGTGGGCTTCAAGAACGGCACCGACGGCAACCTGAAGATCGCGGTGGATGCCATCCGTTCCGCCAGCGTATCGCACCATTTCCTGTCGGTGACCAAGACCGGCCACTCCGCCATCGTGGAAACCGGCGGCAACCCGGATTGCCACGTGATCCTGCGTGGCGGCAAGGAGCCGAACTACGAAGAGCGCTTCGTCAAGGCCGCTGCCGCCGAGCTGGCCGCCGTCGGCCTGCCGCAGAAGCTGATGGTGGATTTCAGCCACGCCAACAGCCGCAAGGACTACAAGCGGCAGATGGAAGTGTGCCAGGACGTGGCCGGCCAGCTGGCCGCCGGCGACAACCACATCTTCGGCGTGATGGTGGAAAGCCACTTGGTGGAAGGCCGCCAGGACCTGAAGCCGGGTTGCAACCTGACCTACGGCCAGAGCATCACCGATGCCTGCATCGGCTGGGACGACACCGAAACCACGCTGCAAACGCTGGCCGATGCGGTGAAAGCCCGCCGTAGCAAGCTGGGCGTCGGCGGCAAGTAAGCGCCGGCCTGCCACGGCAATAAAAAACCGCCCGTGCTGCCACGGGCGGTTTTGTTTTATGCGGCCAACGTTGGCCGCAGTGTCAATCGTCGCCGTCGATCAGATCGCCCAACCCACCCAGGATCGAGCCCTGCTCGCTGCTGCGGCCGCCGGCGCGCGGACTGGCGGCCAGGATGCGGTCGGCTAGGCGTGACAGCGGCAGTGACTGCAGCCACACCTTGCCCGGGCCGGTCAGGCGCGCGAAGAACACGCCCTCGCCGCCGAACAGCGCGCTCTTGAGCTTGCCGACGTACTCGATGTCGAAATCCACGCTCGGCTGGTAGGCCACCACGCAGCCGGTATCCACCCGCAGCGTCTCGCCCGGGTGCAGCTGGCGGCAGGTCAACGTGCCGCCAGCATGCAGGAACACATAGCCGTCGCCTTCCAGCTTCTGCATGATGAAGCCTTCGCCGCCGAACAGGCCGGTGCCGATCTTCTTCTGGAACGCCAGCCCCAGGCTCACGCCCTTGGCGCCGGCCAGAAAGCTGTCTTTCTGCGCATACAGCGTGCCGCCCAGCTCCAGCAGGTGTACCGGCACGATCTTGCCCGGGTAGCTGGCGGCAAACGCCACCTTGCGCTTCTGCGTGCTCTGGTTCTGGTACACGGTGGTGAACAGCGATTCGCCAGTAATCAGCCGTTTGCCGGCGCCCAGCAGCTTGCCGAACAGGCCGCTCTGGCTGGCCGAGCCGTCGCCGAAGATGGTGTCCATGCTGACGCCGTCTTCCATGTAGTACAGCGCGCCGGCCTCGCCGACCGCGGCCTCGCCCGGGTCCAGTTCCACTTCGACGTACTGCATGTCGTCGCCGAAAATCTCGTAATCGATCACGTCCATTGCCATGCTGCTTTCCTTTCGGGATCAGGGCGGTTTGCCGCTGGGGCGCGGGTCAGGATTTGGACTGGTCGTCGTCAGCCGGCGGCGTCTTGGGCGGCCGCAGCAGCATGATCCACAGGTGCAGCACGATGCCGGCCAGCGGCACCAACGCCAGGATGATGACGAAGACCCATTCCAGGGGGGAGAAAAGTTCGCTCATGACAGCAGTGTACGCAAGCCATCCGCAGCGGCCAAGTCGCATCCGCCCGCCAGCCCGTGCCGGCGGTATCTGCTAAGTGACAGTTGAAATACATCTTCTCTACAATGGCCGGATGATTGCGAAACTGATGCACTTTCCGGTCGCCCTGCGCGGCCAACTGGGGCGCTGGTGGCCGGAGCCGCTGGTAATCGGCCAGCGCGAACGGCTGGCGGTCACCGTGGCCACCCTGCTGGCCATTGCCAGCACCGGCCTACTTACCCACTGGCTGCTGGGGCCAGCGCCGATGCTGGTGGCGTCGATGGGCGCCGCCGCGGTGTTGCTGTACGCGCTGCCCAGCAGCCCGCTGGCGCAGCCGTGGCCGCTGGTGGGCGGCCACCTGGTGTCGGCCGCCATCGGCGTGCTGTGCGCCCACTACGTGGCGGTGCCGGTGCTGGCCGCCGGGCTGGCGGTGGCGCTGGCCATCTTCGCCATGATTGCGCTGCGCTGCCTGCACCCGCCGGGCGGCGCGATCGCGCTCAACGCGGTGATCGGCGGCCCGGCGGTGCAGGCCATGGGTTTCGGCTTCGTCGGGCTGGTGCTGAGCAACGCGCTGCTGATGCTGCTGTTTGCCGTGCTGCTCAACCGCTATCTGCTGCGCCGCCCCTACCCGCGCCCGCTGCCGGCGCCCAATCGTCACCAGGTGCGCGACCCGTCGCCGCTGGCGCGGCTGGGCATCCAGGACGATGACGTCAGCGCGGCGCTGGCCGGTTTCAACCACCTGCTCGATATCAGTCGCGACGATCTGGAGCAGGTGATGACGCTGGCCGAGATGCACGCCTACCGCCGCCGGCTGGGCGATATCCGCTGCCGCGACATCATGACCCGCGACGTGGTGACGCTGCGCGCCGATACCGGCCTGCAGGAGGCCTGGCGCCTGCTGCGCCGCCACAAGGTGCGCGCCCTGCCGGTGGTGGGCGAGTTTGGTCAGGTGCTGGGCATGGTGTCGCTGGTGGATTTTCTCAAGCGGCTGGACGGTACGCCGGAAGGGCTGCGCGAGCGGCTGGCGCGCTTGTTGGGCGGGCGCAGCGCCGCCAACCGCGTGGCGGCGATCATGAGCAGCCCGGTGATCAGCGTGCGCGAAGGCCTGCACCTGGTGGAGCTGGTGCCGCTGTTCGCCGAGCGCGGCCTGCACCATGTGCCGGTGCTGAGTGGCGATGGCACGCTGGTGGGCATGATCAGCCAGTCCGACCTGATCGCCGCGCTGTTCCGCGACCGGCTGCATGCCTAGCCGGCGGTCGATGCCGGACTGCGCCGGCACCCCGCGATGCGGCCAACGTTGGCCGCAGGCATAAAAAAACGCCACTCAGCCGAGTGGCGTTTTTTACTGCGCTAGCCGCTTACTTCACGATCTGCGCCAGCTGGCCTTGCAGGTACAGATTGGCCATCTTGTCCAGGCTCACCGGCTTGATCTTGCTGGCCATGCCGGCGGCGCCGAACGCCTCGTAGCGGGCGATCACGATGTCGCGCATCGCCACGGTGCTGGCGGCCAGGTATTTGCGCGGGTCGAACTCTTTCGGGTTCTGCGCCATGAAGCGGCGGATGGCGCCGGTGGAGGCCAGACGCAAGTCGGTGTCGATGTTCACCTTGCGCACGCCGTGCTTGATGCCTTCCACGATCTCTTCCACCGGCACGCCGTAGGTCTCGCCCAGCTCGCCGCCGAATTCGTTGATGATCTGCAGCCATTCCTGCGGCACGCTGGAGGAGCCGTGCATCACCAGGTGGGTGTTGGGGATGCGGGCGTGGATTTCCTTGATGCGGTCGATGCGCAGCACGTCGCCGGTCGGTTTCTTGCTGAACTTGTAGGCGCCGTGGCTGGTGCCGATGGCGATCGCCAGCGCGTCGACGCCGGTGTCCTTGACGAACTGGGCGGCTTCTTCCGGGTCGGTCAGCAGCTGGCTGTGATCGAGCACGCCTTCGGCGCCGACACCGTCTTCCTCGCCGGCCATGCCGGTTTCCAGGCTACCCAGGCAGCCGATCTCGCCTTCCACCGACACGCCGCAGGCGTGGGCGAAGTTGACCACGGTGCGGGTGACGTCGACGTTGTAGTCGTAGTCGGCCGGGGTCTTGCCGTCGGACTTCAGCGAGCCGTCCATCATCACCGAGCTGAAACCCAGCTGGATCGAGCGCTGGCACACGTCCGGGCTGGTGCCGTGATCCTGGTGCATCACCACCGGGATATGCGGGAATTCTTCCACCGCCGCCAGGATCAGGTGGCGCAGGAACGGCGCGCCGGCGTATTTGCGCGCACCGGCCGAAGCCTGCACGATCACCGGGGCGTCGACCTTGTCGGCGGCTTCCATGATGGCGCGCATCTGTTCCAGGTTGTTGACGTTGAAGGCCGGCAGGCCGTAGCTGAATTCTGCTGCGTGGTCCAGCAGCTGACGCATCGAAACGAGTGCCATGGTGTGAATCTCCAGTAGTTGAATGCTTGTCGCGCCCGCCGTGGCCGGCGCGGGAAAAGGTTGGCCGCGGGGACTACGCGCGGTTCACGGTGCTCAGTGCAATACCGGCTGCCATGAACGAGCCGCCGGCAAAACGGTTCATCAGCCGCTGGCGCAGCGGGCTGGTCAGCCAGTGCTTGAGCTTGGCGCCGCCAAAGGCGTACACCACTTGCCAGCTGCTTTCGATCACGTAGAAGGTGCCGGCCAGTACCACCAGCTGCGGCAGCTGCGGCGCATCGGCACGCATGAACTGCGGGAACAACGCGGTGAAGAACACGAACGCCTTCGGGTTGCTCATCGCCACCAGGAAGCCGGTGCGAAAGCGCTGCCAGCCACTGACGGCGACATCGCTGTCAGCTTTGCTGGCGGTGTTGTCGGCGCTGACCGGCGCACGCCAGGCCTGGTAGCCCAGCCACACCAGGTAGGCGGCACCGGCGTACTTGACGATGGAGAACAGCAGTTCGGAGGTGGCCAGCAAGGCACCCAGGCCGGCGGCGGAACCGGCCATGATCAGGCCCAGCGCCAGCAGCAGCCCGGCCATGGTCGGCAGCGCGCCGCGCAGGCCGAAGCGGATGCCGTGGCTCATCGCCAGCAGCATGTTGGGGCCGGGGGTGGCGGACACGAAGAACACCGTCACCACGAAGATAAGCCAGGTATTGAATGCCATGATCGCTGCTCCTTGAAAACAGTCTTGCCGAGTCTAGGCCGCAGGCCTGTACCCGGCAAGTTACACGCCGTGCAGGTGTTGCCGCCGCCGGCTGTTCCCGCACGAGCGGGCGCGCGCAGCGGCGTTTAAGCGCTGGTCTGCGGCCAACGTTGGCCGCAGACCAGCGCAGCCTCAGGCGCGTTCGGCCAGGATTGCTACCGCCGGCAGCTCCTTGCCTTCCAGGAACTCCAGGAAGGCGCCACCACCGGTGGAAATGTAGCTGATGTCGTCGGTGAGGCCGAACTTGGCGATGGCCGCCAGGGTGTCGCCACCACCGGCAATCGAGAACGCCGGCGACTTGGCGATGGCTTCGCCCAGCACGCGGGTGCCGTCGCTGAACTGCGCAAACTCGAACACGCCGACCGGGCCGTTCCACACCACGGTGCCGGCCTTGGCCACGATCTGGGCCAGTTCGGCAGCGGACTGCGGTCCGATGTCCAGGATCATGTCGTTGGCGGTCACCTCGGCCACGTTCTTCAGCGTGGCGGCGGCGGTTTCGGCGAATTCGCTGGCACACACCACATCGCTCGGCAGCGGCACGTCGCCACCGCGGGCGCGGATCTTGGCAATGACTTTCTTCGCCTCGTCCACCAGGTCGGCTTCGGCCAGCGACTTACCGATGGTTTTGCCTTCGGCCAGCAGGAAGGTGTTGGCGATGCCGCCACCGACGATCAGCTGGTCTACCTTGTCGGCCAGCGCTTCCAGGATGGTGAGCTTGGTGGATACCTTGGAGCCGGCAACAATCGCCACCAGCGGGCGGGCGGGCGCTTGCAGTGCCTTGCCCAGTGCTTCCAGCTCGGCAGCCAGCAGCACGCCGGCGCAGGCTACCGGGGCGAACTTGGCCACGGCATGGGTGGAAGCTTCGGCGCGGTGCGCGGTGCCGAAGGCATCGTTGACGAAGATGTCGCACAGGCTGGCGTAGGCGCGGCCCAGTTCTTCGTTGTTCTTTTTCTCGCCCTTGTTCAGGCGCACGTTTTCCAGCATCACCACGTCACCTGCGGCCAACTGCAGGCCAGCCTGCCAGTTGTCGGACACGGTAACGGCCTTGCCCAGCAGCTCGGACAGGCGGGTGGCTACCGGTGCCAGGCTGTCTTCCGGCTTCGGCTCGCCTTCGGTGGGGCGGCCCAGGTGGGTCATCAGGATCACGCTGGCGCCGGCCTGGAGGCAGTGCTCGATGGACGGCAGGCTGGCGCGGATGCGGGTGTCGTCACCGATCACGCCATTTTTTACCGGCACGTTCATGTCCACGCGAATCAGTACGCGTTTGCCGGCCAGGGCCAGGTCGGTCAGTTTCTTGAATTGCATGTTTTCTCCTCAGCTAGGCAGGGCGGGCATGCTGCCCGCCATAGTCATTGTGCCGCTGCCGGTAAACCGGACAGCGGCAAATGGGTAACAGTGGCGTGGGCCGCAAGCGGCCCACCCTACCAGGCTGGCGCCAACCCGCAGGTTGGCCGCATCAGTCCCGGTTTACTTCGCCTCGAACATAGCCTTGGCGGTTTTCAGCATCTGCTGGCAGAAGCCCCACTCGTTGTCGTACCAGGCCAGCACTTTCACCATGTTGCCGCCGGTCACCTTGGTCAGGGTGGCGTCGAAGATGGAGCCTTCGGTGCTGTGGTTGAAGTCACTGGAGACCAGCGGCAGGGTGTTGTAACCCAGCGTGCCTTTCATGCTGCCTTCGGAGGCGGCCTTGATGATCTCGTTGATTTCATCCTTGGTGGTATCGCGCATGGCGGTGAAGGTCAGGTCAACCAGCGATACGTTGATGGTCGGCACGCGTACCGAGAAACCGTCCAGACGGCCTTTCAGCTCCGGCAGTACCAGGCCCACGGCCTTGGCGGCGCCGGTCTTGGTCGGGATCAGGTTGTCGGTGGCGGAACGCGCACGGCGCAGGTCCTTGTGACGCACGTCGGTCAGTACCTGGTCGTTGGTGAAGGCGTGAATGGTAGTCATCAGGCCCTTCTTGATGCCGATGGCGTCGTTCAGCGCCTTGGCCACCGGGGCCAGGCAGTTGGTGGTGCAGGAAGCGTTGGACACCACGGTCATTTCCGGGCGCAGCACGTCGTGGTTCACGCCGTACACGATGGTGGCGTCAACGTCGTCACCGCCCGGGGCGGAGATCAGCACTTTCTTGGCGCCGGCGTTCAGGTGCGCCTGGCACTTTTCCTTGGTGGTGAACGAGCCGGTACATTCCAGCACCAGGTCCACCTGCAGCTTGTCCCACGGCAGTTCGGCCGGGTTGCGGGTGGAGAAGAACGGGATCACGTCGCCGTTGACGATCAGGTTGTGCTCGTCGTTGCTCACCTCGGCATTGAAGCGGCCGTGCACGGTGTCGAACTTGGTCAGGTGCGCGTTGGTAGCCAGGTCGCCGGAGGCGTTGACAGCCACGATCTCGAACTCGTTACGCAGGTTGTATTCGTAGATGGAGCGCAGCGCCTGGCGGCCGATACGGCCGTAGCCGTTGATCGCGATACGGATGGTCATGTTTTCTCTCCCAAGAAAAATGTCTGAAACCGGAATGTGCCCATGGCTGCCGGCTTTTGCCGGTCTGGTGGCACAGAAATGAAGCGGCCGCCCCTACACGTGGCGGGGCGGCCTGTCAGTTATGCGCGGAGCACGCCCTTGGTCTTGGCGACCACGTTGTCCACGGTAAAGCCGAATTCCTTGAACAGCTCGCCGGCCGGAGCGGATTCGCCGAAGTGGTCGATGCCGACCACGTCGCCTTCCAGACCCACGTACTTGCGCCAGATGTCGGTGACACCGGCCTCGATGGCCACGCGCGGCACGCCGGCCGGCAGTACGGAGGCGATGTAGGCCTTGTCCTGCTTGTCGAAGGCGTTGGTGCACGGCATGGACACCACGCGCACGGCGATGCCTTCGGCGGCCAGGGCTTCCTGTGCCTTCAGCGCCAGTTCCACTTCCGAGCCGGTGGCGATCAGTACCGCTTGCGGGTTGGCCGCATCGCGCAGCACGTAGCCGCCCTTCTTCACGCCGTCGATCTGCGCGGCGTCACGGCTGACGAACGGCAGATTCTGGCGGCTGAAGATCAGGCACGACGGGTGGTCCTTGGCTGCCAGCGCCTCGGCCCACGCCACCATGGATTCCACGGTGTCGCACGGGCGCCATACCGCCATGTTGGGGATCAGGCGCAGGGTGGCGATCTGTTCCACCGGCTGGTGGGTGGGGCCGTCTTCGCCCAGGCCGATGGAATCGTGGGTGAACACGAACACCGGGTTGATCTTCATCAGCGCCGCCATGCGCAGTGCATTGCGGGCGTATTCGCTGAACATCAGGAAGGTGGCGCCGAACGGTTTCACGCCGCCGTGCAGGGCCAGACCGTTCATGATGGCGGCCATGCCGAACTCGCGCACGCCGTAGTGGATGTAGTTACCGCCGGCTTCCGGAGTCACCGCGACCGAGCCCGGCCAGTTGGTGAGGTTGGACGGGGTCAGGTCGGCAGAGCCGCCGACCAGTTCCGGCAGTACCTCGGCCAGTGCGGCGATGGCGTTCTGCGAAGCCTTGCGGGTGGCGATGGTTTCGCCCTTGTCGTTGGCGGCAGCGATTTTGGCGGCCACGTGCGCATCCCAGCCAGCCGGCAGCTCACCGGCCATGCGGCGGGTGAATTCGGCAGCCAGTTCCGGATAGGCGGCGGCGTAGTCGGCGAACAGCTTGTCCCAGGCGGCTTGCAGACCGGCGCCCTTGGCGCGGCAGTCCCAGGCGTCCTGGATCGGTTGCGGCACCACGAACGGTTCGTAGGCCCACTGCAGGTTGGCGCGGGCGGCGGCGATTTCGGCGCTGCCCAGTGGCGCGCCGTGCACGTCGTGGCCACCCTGCTTGTTCGGTGCGCCCTTGCCGATCACAGTCTTGCAGCAGATCAGGGTCGGGCGATCGGTGCTCTTCTTGGCGGTGTCGATGGCGGTCTGGATTTCTTCCGCGTCGTGGCCGTCCACGTTGCGGATCACCTGCCAGCCGTAGGCTTCGAAGCGTGCCGGGGTGTCGTCGGTGAACCAGCCGTCCACGTCGCCGTCAATGGAGATACCGTTGTCGTCGTAGAAGCCGATCAGCTTGGACAGGCCCCAGGTGCCGGCCAGTGCGCAGGCTTCGTGGCTGATGCCTTCCATCAGGCAGCCGTCGCCCATGAAGGCGTAGGTGTAGTGATCCACTACCGGGAAGCCGTCGCGGTTGAACTCGGCAGCCAGAATCTTCTCGGCCAGTGCCATGCCCACCGCATTGCTGATGCCCTGGCCCAGCGGGCCGGTGGTAGTCTCCACGCCCGGCGCGTAGCCGTATTCCGGGTGGCCCGGGGTGCGGCTGTGCAGTTGGCGGAAGTTCTTGAGGTCGTCGATCGAAAGGTCGTAGCCGGTGAGATGCAGCAGGCTGTACAGCAGCATCGAGCCGTGGCCGTTGGACAGCACGAAGCGGTCGCGGTTGGCCCAGTCCGGGTGGGCGGGGTTGTGTTTCAGATGATCGCGCCACAATACTTCAGCGATATCCGCCATGCCCATCGGGGCGCCGGGGTGACCGGATTTGGCCTTCTCCACGGCGTCCATGGACAGGAAGCGCACGGCATTGGCTAGCTCGGTTCGGGTGACCATTCGGGGAAAACCTCAACTTGTAGGGAACCGGAACAACGGCGCACCGTCAGGTAAAGCGGCGGATGTAACCGTTGCGAAATCATAGGATTATCGCCGATTTTGCCGCACCGCGGCAACCTCGCCAGCCCGCGCCGGTATTGGCTTTGCGGCGTAATAAAATTACTTTGCCGTTGCGTGTAGTCGTAGCGGTACCAAAACGGAGTGTACTGGTGATCGAATCCCCCCCTTCTCATGCCTTTCCGCCGCGCCGCGTGCCGATGATCAACGGCTGGCGCTGGGTGCAGCAGGCGTTCTTCCTGGTGCGCGAGCAGCCGCTGACCTGGCTGCTGTTTGCCTCCAGCTACCTAGCGCTGCAGCTGCTGCTGGGCATGCTGCCCGCCATCGGCCAGCTGCTGGCCATCATGGTGGCGCCGCTGTTTGCCGGCAGCTTCGTGCTGGCGGCGCAGCGCGCCGACCGCGGCGACACACTGCGCCCGGCCGAGGTGCTGGCCGCGTTCCAGGATTTCGCCCGACCGCTGATCGGGCTGGGGCTGAGCTACTTCGGTTTGCTGGTGCTGGCGATGCTGCTGCTCATGCTGCTGCTGATGGGCCTGATGGGTGGCATGCACGACCCGCAGCAGATGCAGGCGCTGCCGCTGGGCAAGCAACTGGTGGGCATGGTGTTGCTGGCCGGAGGGCTGTTTGCCGCCTCCTTGCTGTACTGGTTTGCGCCGGCGGCGGTGGTGCTGGCCGGGTTCGACCCGTTGCGCGCCATGCGCTGCAGCCTGGCCGGCGGGCTGGCCAACTGGGCGGCGGTGCTGCTGTGCGGCGTGGTGCTGGCGCTGCTGCTGTTCCTGGCCATGCTGCCGTTCGGCCTGGGGCTGCTGCTGTGGCTGCCGGTGATGTTCGTGTCGGTGTACATGGCCTGGCAGGACGTATTTGGCGACGGGCTGCCGCAGCGTTGATTGCCAGCTTGGCCGCAGCGCTTGCGGCCAACCTTTGCTGCTCAATCGCGACGCATGTCCAGATGCAGGATGCCACCGTCGTCGTACGGCGCCGATACCGGGCGGAAGTCGAAGCTCTCGTAGAAGCCCTGGCGGTCCGCCTGCGCCGACAGCATGATGGCGCGGCCCGGGAACAGCGCCAGACAATGGTTTACCGCCTGCTGCATCAGCGGCTTGGCCAGGCCGCTGCCGCGCAAGGGCTGCGGAATCACCACCCGGCCGATGGCGCTGGCATCCGGGTATTTCACCCCGGGGGCGATCAGCCGGGCATAGGCCAGCAGCTGGCCGTGCGCGTCGCGGCCGGACAAATGCCAGCATTCCAGATCGGCGCCATCGATATCGCCGTACAGCGACTGCTGCTCCAGCACAAACACCCGGTCGCGCAGTTGCAGCACTTCATACAGTGCCCGCGCCGAAAAATCGCTAAAACCGTGGCATTGCCACCGTACCTGACTTGCCATAGTACAATCCTCGAACTTTCACTTTCGTGATCCGAACATAGCACGGTGTGCGCCCTGCACGCCGGCCGCGATTCCCACATATGAGCCACAACGACCTGTTTGACGCACCCGATGTGTCCGCGCCGCCGCCGGCCCCGCCCGCGGCCAACCTTGCCGTGGACGACGGCAGCATTCCGCTTGATCTGTACGCCGAGCGCGCCTACCTCGAATACGCGATGAGCGTGGTCAAGGGCCGCGCGCTGCCGGAGGTGGCCGACGGCCAGAAGCCGGTGCAGCGCCGCATCCTGTACGCCATGCGCGACATGGGCCTGGTGCACGGCGCCAAGCCGGTGAAATCCGCCCGCGTGGTGGGCGAGATCCTCGGTAAATACCACCCGCACGGCGACAGCTCGGCCTACGAGGCGCTGGTGCGCATGGCGCAGGATTTCACCCTGCGCTACCCGCTGATCGACGGCCAGGGCAACTTCGGCTCGCGCGATGGCGACGGCGCGGCGGCGATGCGTTACACCGAAGCGCGGCTGACGCCGATTGCCGAGCTGCTGCTGTCCGAGATCGACATGGGCACGGTGGACTTCGTGCCCAACTACGACGGCGCCTTCGACGAGCCGGCGCTGCTGCCGGCCCGGCTGCCGATGGTGCTGCTCAATGGCGCCTCCGGCATCGCGGTGGGCATGGCTACCGAGATCCCGCCGCACAACCTGAAGGAAGTGGCCTCTGCCGCGCTGGCGCTGCTGGCCAATCCTGAGCTCAGCACTGCCGAGCTGATGCAGCACGTACCGGGGCCGGACTTCCCCGGCGGCGGCCAGATCATCACCCCGGTGGAAGACATCCTGGCGGCGTATGAGGTTGGCCGCGGCAGCGTGCGCGTGCGCGCCAAGTGGGAAGTGGAAAAGCTGGCGCGCGGCCAGTGGCGGGTGATCGTATCCGAGCTGCCGCCCGGCTCCAGCGCGCAGAAGGTGCTGGCCGAAATCGAGGAAGCCACCAACCCGAAGGTGAAATCCGGCAAGAAGGCGCTGACGCAGGACCAGCAAAACCTGAAGAGCCTGATGCTGTCGCTGCTCGACCGCGTGCGCGACGAATCCGACAGCGAACAGCCGGTGCGGCTGGTGTTCGAACCCAAGTCCAGCCGCCAGGACCCGGACGAGTTCATGAACATCCTGCTGGCGCAGACCAGCCTGGAAGGCAACGCCTCGCTCAACCTGGTGATGATCGGCATGGACGGCCGCCCGGCGCAGAAGGGGCTGAAGAGCATCCTCGCCGAGTGGCTGCAGTTCCGCCAGCACACCATCACCCGCCGGTTGAACTACCGCCTAGGGCAGGTGGACAAGCGCATCCACATCCTGGAAGGGCGCATGATCGCCTTCATCCACATCGATGAAGTGATCCGCGTGATCCGCGAGTCGGACGAGCCGAAGCCGGACCTGATGCGCGCTTTCGGCCTCACCGAGCTGCAGGCCGAGGACATCCTGGAAATCCGCCTGCGCCAGCTGGCGCGGCTGGAAGGCTTCAAGCTGGAGAAGGAACTGGGCGAGCTGCGCGACGAGCGCGACCGCCTGCGCTACCTGCTGGGCAGCGAGGCCGCTCTGCGCGGCAAGATGGCGGAGGAAATCCGCGAAGACGCCGCCAAGTACGGCGATGCGCGGCGCAGCGAGATCAAGGCCGCCGAGCGCGCGGTGCTGACCCAGACCGTGGCCGACGAGCCGGTGACGGTGATCCTGTCGCAGAAGGGCTGGATCCGCGCCCGCGTCGGCCACAACGTCGACCTGTCGGCGCTTAGCTTCAAGGACGGCGACGGCCTGCACACGGTGGTGGAAACGCGCACCGTGTGGTCGCTGATCGTGCTGGACAGCAAGGGCCGCGCTTACAGCATCGATCCGGCCGACGTGCCCACCGGCCGCGGCGACGGCGTGCCGGTGGCCAGTCTGGTGGAGCTGCAGGACGGCGCCAAGCCGGCGCAGATGATCTCCGGCAAGGACGACGAGCGCTTTGTGGTCGGCGGCAGCGGCGGCTACGGCTTCATCGCCAAAATCGCCGACATGGCCGGGCGGGTGAAGGCCGGCAAGGCGTTCCTGAGCCTGGATGCCGGCGAAGCGGTGCTGGCGCCGGTGAAGGCTGCGGCCAACCTTGACGGCCTGCGCCTGGTGGTGGCCAGCGACGGCGGCCGCCTGCTGGCGTTCCCGGCCAGCGAACTGAAGGAGCTGGCCAAGGGCCGCGGCCTGATGCTTATGGCGCTGGAGGCCGGCGAGGCGGTCACCGCCTTCGGCCTGGTGGCCGGCGAACGTGCGCTGCTGGCCACCACCTCGGTGCGCGGCAAGGTGGCGGACGAGAAGCTGGCGCTGGCGGAGTTCGACGGCAAGCGTGGCCGCAAGGGCAAGCTGCTGCCGAAGAAGTGGACCGTCGCCGCCATTCGCGATCTGGACTGAGCGCATGCCGATACCCGTGCCGATCCCCCTGTCGCCGCAACGGGTGCTGCATTTCTTCAACCTGTTCCGCACCGTCAGCGTGGTGGTGCTGCTGATCATGACGCAGTGGGCGATGCCGACGCTGTCGCCCGGCACGCCGCTGGGCGGCTGGGCCTGGCTATACGGCGCGCTGATCACACTGGGGCTGCTGCTGCCGCGCTTCAAGCTGCCGCTGTTGTGGACGCTGTCCGCCACGCTGACCGGCGACATCCTGCTGCTGGTGGCATTCATGCAGCACTACGGCGGGGTGCAGAGCGGCTTCGGCATGCTGCTGCTGCCGTTCCTGGCGGTGGCCGGCATGCTGGTGTCCGGCCGCTTTGCCGGCTTCTATGCCGCGCTGGCCACGCTGACGGTGTTCGGCAGCGTGCTGCTGAGCAGCCACGGCGGCGCACCCGATCCGCGCGAGCTGTTCCAGGGCGCGCTGCTGGCCACCGCCTGTTTCGTCACCAGCGGCATCACCTCGCTGCTGGGCAACAAGGCGCGCCGCTCCGAGCAGCTGGCCGCCGCGCGCAGCAGCGAGCTGGCCAGCCTCAACCGCGTCAATGCGCTGGTGCTGCAGGCACTGCGCGAGGCGGTGGTGGTGCTGGACGACAATGGCCTGGTGCAGCACTACAACAGCCGCGCCGAGCGCGTGTTCGGCCGCATCCAGCGCGATAGCAGCCTGCCGGAGCTGTCGCCGCTGCTGCGCCGCTGGCGGCTGCAGGGCTGCCCGTCGCACGCGCAGACGCTGGACCTCAATGTACGCGGCCAACAGCTGCTGGGGCGCATGCTGCCGCTGGCGGTGGGCGAGGTACGGCTGGTGGTGATCTTTTTGCAGAACGTGGCGGAGCTGGCCGCCGAGGCGCAGCGCATCAAGCTCACCGCACTGGGACGGCTTACCGCCAATATCGCGCACGAAATCCGCAACCCGCTGGCCGCCATCAGCCAGGCCGCCGAACTGCTGGGCGAGGATGCCAGCGACGAAGGCAGCCGCCGGCTGGCGGCGATGGTGCATGCCAACAGCCGTCGCATCAACCACCTGGTGGAAGAAGTGCTGCAGCTGAACCGCCGCGACCGGGTGAAGCCGGAGCCGGTGGCGCTGAGCGCCTTTCTCGCCGCGCTGGTGGACGATTTCCTGCTGGCCAACCCTGCGGCGGCGGGCGGCATCGTCTGCCGCGTGCTGGTGGCACACACCGTGCGCTTCGACCGCGGCCACCTGCAGCAGATCCTCACCAATCTGATCAGCAACGGCTGGCGCTACAGCAGCCAGACGCCGGGCGCGCTGTGCGTGGAAGTGGACGACGACAGCATCCGCGTGCGCGACGACGGCCCGGGGGTGAGCGAGCAGGCGCAAAGCCGGCTGTTCGAGCCGTTCTACACCACCGAGAGCAGCGGCACCGGGCTGGGGTTGTACATTGCGCGCGAGTTGGCCGAGGCCAATGGCGCGCGCCTGGATTATGTCGGGCCGGGCGGCTGTTTCCGCCTGACCCTACCAAGCACTGCCTGAGCGCAGCGCGATGATTGAGACCATGCCATGAGCCGAGTGCTGATTGTTGACGACGAACCGGATATCCGCGAACTGCTGGCGCTGACGCTGGGCAAGATGGGGCTGGCGGTGGACACCGCCGGCACGATAGCCGACGCGCGGAACAAGTTGGCCGCGGGCCATTACGATCTGGCGCTGACCGACATGCGCCTGCCGGACGGCGAAGGCCTGCAGGTGGTGCAGTACATCGCCGACGCCGGGCTGGACGTGCCGGTGGCGGTGATCACCGCCTACGGCAGCACCGAAAACGCGGTGGCGGCGATGAAGGCCGGCGCCTTCGACTACCTGGCCAAGCCGCTGAGCCTGGCGGCGCTGCGCTCGCTGGTGAAATCGGCGCTGAGCGTGCGCGAGGCGGTGGCGGCCGCGCCGGCCGGCGGCCCGCGCCTGCAGGGCGAATCGCCGGCGATGCAGGAGGTGCAGCGCATGATCGCCAAGCTGGCGCGCAGCCAGGCGGCGGTGTTCATCCACGGCGAATCCGGCACCGGCAAGGAACAGGCGGCGCGCAGCATCCACGAACTGGGACCGCGCGCCGGCAAGCCGTTCGTGGCGGTGAACTGCGGCGCCATCCCGGAAACGCTGATGGAAAGCGAGTTCTTCGGTAGCAAGAAGGGCGCCTTCACCGGCGCCGATGCCGACCGCGACGGCTTCTTCCAGCAGGCGCACGGCGGCACGCTGTTTCTCGACGAGGTGGCCGACCTGCCGCTGGCGATGCAGGTGAAACTGCTGCGCGCGATCCAGGAAAAAACCGTGCGCAAGCTGGGGGCGGCGCAGGAAGAGGCGGTGGACGTGCGCATCCTGTCCGCCAGCCACAAGAACCTGGCGCAACTGGTGGCCGACGGCGCCTTCCGTCAGGACCTGTACTACCGGCTGAACGTGATCAGCCTGGCGATGCCGGCGCTGCGCGAGCTGCGCGACGACATCCCGCGCTTCATTGGCGCCTTGCTGGAGCGCTACGCCGGCAGCGAGCGGCCGCGTCTCGGCCCGGAGGCGGTGCAGGCGCTGCTGGGTTACCACTACCCCGGCAACTTCCGCGAACTGGAAAACATCCTGGAACGGGCGGTGGCGCTGTGCAGCGATGCCCGCATCGACCCGGCCGACCTGCAACTGGGCGCTGCCGTGCCGGACGACAGCCCCGGCGTGGTACCCAATGGCGGCGAAACGCTGCAGGACTACCTGGACCGGGTGGAGCGCAGCGCTATCGAGGCGGCGCTGGGGCAAAGCGGTGGCAACCGCACCCAGGCGGCCAAGCTGCTGGGGGTGAGCTTCCGCTCGCTGCGCTACCGGCTGGAGCGGCTGGGGATGAAGGAGGGGTAAAAAAGCGCTGCCGTTGGCAGCGCTTTTTTCTTGCCGGGATACCGCGTGTTGCGCGCCGCTGCCGCAGCACGTTGGCCGCATGCCGGGCATGGCGCTGCGGCCAACCTTGCCCTTACACCGTGAAGCGCGCCACCGCCTGGCGCAGCTGCTGCGCCAGCGCGGTCATTTCGCAGGCGGCCAGCGAGGCGTCGCGCGCCTTGTGATGGTTCTGGTCGGCTTGTTGCGCCACGCGCTCCACGTTGTGGGCGATGTCCAGGCTGGCGGTGCTCTGCTCGCGCAGCGCATCGGCGATGCCCACCACCGCCTGCTCCACCTGCTGCGCGCCGGTTCGGATGTCCTGCAGGCTGTCGCCGGCTTCGCTGGCGGCACGCACGCCGGTTTCCACCTGTAGCGCGGCGCTGTTCATGCTGTCCACCGCCAGCTGTGCTTCGTGCTGGATGCGGCCAACGATGCCGGTGATTTCCTGGGTCGACTGGGTGGTGCGCTCGGCCAGCTGGCGCACTTCGTCGGCGACGACGGAGAAGCCGCGGCCCATTTCGCCAGCGCGGGCAGCCTCGATGGCGGCGTTCAGCGCCAGCAGATTGGTCTGGTCGGCGATGTCGCGGATCACCGTCACCACGCGGCTGATCTGCTCGGAGCGCTCGCCCAGCTGGGTGACGGTGCGGGCGGTGTCGCCGGAGGCGGCGGCAATCTCACGCATGGTATCCACCGTGCGGCCAACGATTTCCTCGCCGCTGCGCGAGACCTGGTCGGATTGCAGCGCCAGATCGCGCGCGCTGCCGGCATGCTGGCTGACCTGGCCGATGCTGTGGGTCATTTCTTCCACGCAGGCGGCCATGGCGGAAACGGCGGCGCTCTGCTCGCTGGAGCTTTGTGCCACGTCGTCGGCCAGCTGCGACACGTTCTGCGCGTTGCGGCCCAGGCCGGTGACGCCCTGGTTCACTTCGCTAATCAGCTGACGCAGCTCCTGGCACATGTGGTCGCTGGCGGCCAGAACCTGGCCGATTTCATCGCCGCGGTCCACCTCGATACGGCTGCTCAGGTCGCCGGTGGCGATGCGGCGGGTGACGGCCACCAGTTTGGCCAGCGGCTGGCTGACCCAGTAGCGCATGGCAAAGTGCACGATCAGCAGCAACAGCAGCATCACCGCCAGGGTACCCAGCAGCATCTTCAGCTGCATTTCGTGCGGCTCGCGCACCAGTTCGTCCTGGTAGGCGCCGGTGGCCACCAGCCAGCCCCAGTGCGGGTAGCTCTGGAAGGTGGCCAGCTTGCGCCGCGGCTCGCTGGCGTTCGGGTCCAGCCATTGGTAGCTGATCTGGCCGTTGCCTTGCTGCAGCATGGTCTTGATGAAGGGCTTGCCGTCGGCGTCGGTCTTGTCCAGCAGGTTCTTGCCGGCCGCCGACGGGTGGATCAACAGCTCGCCCGGACGCAGGCGGGCATCCACCACGTAGACGTAGCCGGTCTCGCCGATCTTGATGGACAGGATTTTCTGTTTCAGCGCCTGCAGGCCGTCGGTATTGTCGATGCCGACGAACAGCGCGCCCACCAGCTGGCCGCCCTCGTCCAGCAGCGGCTGGTAGTGGGTCATGTAGTCACGGCCGAACAGGCGTGCCGGGCCGGTGTAGGGTTGGCCGCGGCTCAGCAGCGCGTAGGCCGGGTGGTCGTGCGCCAGCGAGGTGCCGACGGCACGGCGGCCGTCTTCCTGCTTCACCGAGGAGCTGATGCGCAGGAAGTCGCTGCCGTTTTTCACGAACACGGTGGCGACGTTGCGCGTGGCCTGGGTGTAGTTGTCCACCAGGGCGGCGTTGTCGTTCAGCAGCTGGCTGCCGGCGTACAGTGCCGGACTGCCCGTCGCTGCCGAGGCATCCACGCGCAGCGGGCGCGGCAGGTTACTGGCCAGCAGGCGGGTGCTTTGCTGTGCATTGTCTTCCAGCACGCGGGCGTAGGCGTCGATGGTGTCCACCACCTGCTGGTTGGTGGTCTGCATGCCGGCGACGGCGCGCGCTTCCATGCGCGCGCCCAGCCAGTCACTGAGCAGAAAGCCGGCCAGGCCGAGAACGAGAAACAGCGCCACGCTCAGCAACAGGCCGAGCTTGTGCGCCAGAGACAGCGATTTGGGGAGGGTGGTGGGCATGGGGTGTCACGACACGGTGGGTGGTTATGTATTGGTAACTTGTCATTGTGTGGCTGATTTTTCTGAGAATGTATCTCATTAAAAACAGCGCAGTGGCAATGTTACTGACATGCCCGGAGCACCATGTTGATGCGCATCAAGCCCGCACACTAGTACCTTGATCGCACAGCGCTTTTCAGTCGTCGCCCGTCACGCTGGACAGCAGTGCTGCCAGGGCGTCGATGGCCGGCGCATGCTGGCCGCGGCGGCGGATCAGCACCGTGTCGGCAATTGCCAGCTGTGGCGGCAGCGGGTGGCAGGCGACGTTGCCGGCGGCCGGGGTGATCGCCAGCAGCGCCTGCGGCACCAGCGCCAGCCCCATGCCGCTGGCGGCGCAGCTGATCATGGCGTGGTAGGAGTCCAGCTCCACCAGCCGGTCCACCACGCAGCCGCTGTCGTGCAGCCAGCGCTCCAGCCGCTGGCGGTAGGCACAGCCGCGGTCGAAGGCCAGTAGGGTGTGCGGGCCGCTGGCCGGATCCACCTGCTGGCCGATGGCGCTGATCAGCAGCAGGGTTTCGCGGCAGAACGGCTGGCTTTCCAGCCGCGGTTCCAGCACCGGGCCGCATACCAGCGCGCAATCCAGCTCGCCGGCCAGTACTGCGGCGACCAGCGTGGCGGTGGGGCCGGTGCGCAGCTCCAGCTTGACCTGCGGGTAGCGCTGGTGAAAGTCGGCCAGCAGCGGCGGCAGCCGTACCGCGGCGGTGTTCTCCATTGCCCCCAGCCGCAGCGTGCCGGCCGGGCTGTCGCCGCTGACCGCCAGGCGCGCTTCGTCGGCCAGCTGCAGCAGGCGGCCGGCATAACCTTGCAGCACGCGTGCCGCCGGGGTTGGCCGCAGCTGCTTGCCCTCGCGCTCGAACAGCGGCACGCCCAGGCTGTCTTCCAGCTGGCGGATGCGGGTGGTGACGTTGGACTGCACCCGGTGCAGGCGCCGCGCGGCAGCGGTGACGCCACCTTCCTGCAGCACGGCCTGGAAAATGCGCAGATCACTCAAGTCCATGATCGATCTCTTTTCGGGATGAATGTAATCATATTAATTCATTTTTCAGGATGATGATGCCGCGGCACACTGATGGCCTTCGCTGTTGATCAAGGAGCCGGACATGGCGACCCTTACCCTGCGCCAGGGTTACCTGGCCGCGTTCAGTGCCGTGGTGATCTGGAGCGGCTTCATGCTGGTGGCCCGCGCCGGCGGCCACAGCGGTCTCACCCCGTACGACCTGCTGGGCTTGCGGCTGGCCATCGCCAGCCTGTTGCTGTGTGTGCTGGGGCTGCCGCCGCGCGCCAGCTGGCGCGACGGCCGGCTGTGGTTGCTGGCGCTGATCGGCTGCATCGGCTTCTGCCTGCTGTGCTACAGCGCGGTGCAGTGGGTGCCGGCGGCGCATGCCGCGCTGCTGATCCCCGGCCTGCAGCCGTTTGTGATGGCGCTGTTGCTGCTGCTTAGTGGCCAGGGTTGGCCGCCGGCACGGCAATGGCCGGGCTATGTGCTGATGGCGCTGGGCGTGCTGCTGCTGGCGCTGCCGCTGCTGCAGGGCCTGGCCGATGGCCGGCAGTGGCTGGGTGACGGCCTGCTGTTGGCCGCATCGTTGCTGTGGGCGCTGTACGGGCTGTTGGCGCGGCGCTGGCAGCTGCCGGCGTGGCAGCTCACCGCCTTCGTCACGCTGGCATCGGCGGTGCTGTACCTGCCGGTTTATCTGCTATGGTTGCCCAAGGGTCTGGGCCAGCTGCCGCTGCTGACCGTGGCCGGGCTGGGACTGTTCCACGCCGTGGTGCCGGCCATTGTCGGCATGCTGGTGTACCTGCGCGCGGTCAGCGTGCTGGGGCCGGCGCGCATGTCGGCGCTGATGGCGCTGATTCCGGTGCTGACCGGGGTGCTGGCAGTGCCGCTGCTGGCCGAGCCGCTGAGCCCGGCGCTGGCCGCCGCGCTGCTGTGCGTGTCGCTGGGCGCCTGGCTGGTGGCGCGCAGCAGTTCTTCTGCCCGCGGCCCGCAGCTGGCCACCGTTATCCACAACAAGGAGCAAACATGCCGTACGTGAACATCAAGATCACCCGCGAGGGTGCCAGCAGCGAGCAGAAAGCCGAGCTGATTGCCGGCGTTACCCGGCTGCTGCAGGACGTGCTGAGCAAGAACCCGGCCACCACCGTGGTGGTGATCGACGAGGTGGACACCGACAACTGGGGTATCGGCGGCGAAAGTGTCAGCGTGCGCCGCGCGCGCGGCAGCTAGTCGCCGCCACGCGGCGTGCTGGCGCCACCGGCAAAGAAAATGCCCCGGCGCGCCGGGGCATGGTTGCCAATGTTGGCCGCAGGGGCTTAGTTGCCGCCGTCCTTCACGCACTTCTGCACGAAACTCTTCTTGGCGGCGCCGGCCAGTTTCTTCTCGGCGGCCTTGTTCTCGCACACGCCCTGGGCGCCCGGTGCTGGCGCCTTCATCTCTTTCTGACACTTCTGCACAAAGCTGTTCTTGGCGGCGCCAGCCAGCTTCTTCTCCGCGGCCTTGGCTTCACACGAGGCCGGGGTGGCGGGGGTCGCCGGTGTCGCCGGAGTGGCGGCCTTCATGTCGGCTTCGCATTTCTTCACAAAGCTGCTCTTGGCAGCGCCGGCCAGTTTCTTTTCGGCGGCCTTGGCTTCACAGGCGGGGTTGGCGGCAAAGGCGCCGGAGGCAGTAACGGCCAGCACGGCCAGCAGCAACAGTTTGCGCATCATGCTTCCTTTCAGAGGGGGACAGACTGCTGGATAGTGCGCCGTCGTCGGCAGTGGCGCAATGCCTGGAGCGCCACTGTCACGGTAACGTCATGTAGCGTCGGCAACATTGCCACGTTATGACAGTTGACCGGAGCGCCGCGGTCACTCACAGTAAATAAAACCAACCCGTCGCCACGTGCCACACCTCATGCCGCCCTCCCTCCTGCTACGTTTGCTGTTGCTATTGCCCCTGTCGGCCGGGGCGGCGGTGCCGTTGCGGGTGGCGATCAACGACCAGCCGGCGGCGCCCTACATCATCGGCGAGGGCAAGTCGCTGGCGTCGCCGCCCGGGCTGGCGGTAGAGCTGCTGCAACAGGCGGCGGCGCCGTGCAACGTCTATCTGCTGTTGCAGCGGCAGTCCAGCCTGCGCCAGTTGCAGGCGCTGCGCACCGGGGCCACCGATGCCATCCTGCTGCTGTCGTACAACCCGGAGCGCGCCGCGTTTGCGTACTATCCGCTGCGCGACGGCAGGCCAGACAGCCGTTACCGCCTGGCCACGCTGAGCTACAACTTCTACGTGCGCAGCGGCAGCAAGCTGCAGTGGGACGGCCAGCAGCTGCAGGGGCTGAATGGCGCGATGGTCGGTACCGATCTGGGCTGGTCGGTGGCGGCGGATCTGGAGCGGCTGCACATCCCGGTGGAAGGTGCGGTGGGAGTGGAAGCCAATCTGGCCAAGCTGCGTGCCGGCCGCATTGCCGCCTATGCGGTGCATACCAATCTGGCCGCCGCCTACCTGCAGAACAGCCAGGACGTGGTGGCGCTACAGCCGCCGATCAGCACCAAGGACTACTTCCTGCCGTTCGGGCGGCACTTTGCCAGCGCCCACCCGCAGGAGGTGCAGTGCCTGTGGCAGCACATCGCCAGCCAGCGCGAACCGCTGCTGCAACAGCGCGGGCCGGCCTACGGCCACTAAGCGGCCATCTGCCGGACCACAAAAAAAGCCACCGCATGCGGTGGCTTTTTGCTATTTGCGGCCAACGTGTCAGCCGGCCAGACGCGCGCGGTGACGGGCGATCTGCGCGCGCACCTGGTTCGGCGCGGTGCCGCCGACGTGGTCGCGCTGTGCCAGCGAGCCTTCCGGCGTCAGCACGCTGAACACGTCCTGCTCGATCAGGGTGCTGAACTCGCGCAGCTTGTCCAGGCTGAGGTCGGCGATGTCCACGCCCTGCAGCTCGGCGTGGCGCACGGTCAGTGCCACTACTTCGTGGCTGTCGCGGAACGGCATGCCTTTTTTCACCAGATAGTCGGCCAGGTCGGTGGCGGTGGCGAAGCCCTGCAGCACCGCGGCGCGCATCGCGTCCTTCTTCACCGTGATGCCGCGCATCATGTCGGCGTAGATGCGCAGGGTGTCGATCAGCGTGTCCGCGGTGTCGAACAGCGGCTCCTTGTCCTCCTGGTTGTCCTTGTTGTAGGCCAGCGGCTGCGCCTTCATCAGGGTGACCAGCGCGATCAGGTGGCCGACCACGCGGCCGGACTTGCCGCGTACCAGCTCCGGCACGTCCGGGTTTTTCTTCTGCGGCATGATGGAGGAGCCGGTGCAGAAGCGGTCGGCGATGTCGATGAAGCCGACGCGCGGGCTCATCCACAGGATCAGCTCTTCCGACAGGCGGCTCAAATGCACCATCACCAGGCTGGCGGCGGCGGTGAATTCGATGGCGAAGTCACGGTCGGACACCGCGTCCAGCGAGTTATGGCACACGTCGTCGAAGCCCAAGAGCTGCGCGGTGTAGAAGCGGTCGATGGGGAAGGTGGTGCCGGCCAGCGCGGCGGCGCCCAGCGGCAGGCGGTTCACCCGCTTGCGGCAGTCGGTCATGCGCTCGGCGTCACGGCCCAGCATCTCGACGTAGGCCAGCATGTGGTGGCCGAAAGTTACCGGCTGTGCCACCTGCAGGTGGGTGAAGCCCGGCAGCACGGTGTCGGCATTGGCTTCAGCCAGATCCAGCAGGCTGGTCTGCAGCTCGGCGATCAGGCCGACGATGACGTCGATCTGCGCGCGCAGCCACAGGCGGATGTCAGTGGCTACCTGGTCGTTACGGCTGCGGCCGGTGTGCAGGCGCTTGCCGGCATCGCCGATCTTGTCGGTCAGGCGACGCTCCACGTTCATGTGCACGTCTTCCAGGTCCACGCTCCATGCGAAGCGGCCTTCGCGGATGTCGGCGATGATCTCGCTCATGCCCTGGCGGATTGCCGCCAGGTCGGCAGCGGACAGCACGCCGGACTTGTTGAGCATGGCGGCATGCGCCAGCGAGCCTTCGATGTCGAATTCGGCCAGACGGTTATCGAAGGTTACGGAGGCGGTGTATTTCTTCACCAGTTCGGAAACCGGTTCGGAGAAACGGCCGGACCAGGCGTGCGAGTCTTGCATGATGGATGTCCCAAAGTTGTAAGTGTGCGACGACTATGGGCAAGGATTATAGGTTGGCCGCACCGTGCGGCCAACCTGCCTGCAATTTTGTTGTGGCTTGAGCTGGCTTGTATCCGCTGCGCGGATGATGTTTTTCATGCCGGTGCCGCCCGGCGAACGGACTAAGGGGGGCCTCGCGGCCCCCTTAGCAATCCCCGGCTCCCCGGCGACTGCTCGAAACCCCGTGCAAAAAGGCACGCCCCAGGCGCCGCCGAACTCGTCCCTCGCTAACGGCTCGGGACTCAAACAGATCGGCGTCTTAACACCTGGGGCGCACCCTTTTTGCCCGGCTCGCGCCAACGGGATTGGGGCACGTCGGTTCGATTCTACTTGTTGCAGACTGGTTGATTGTTTCGGAACAAAAATTCGGATTGCATTAGCCGGGTACAAAACTACGGTCAACGTTGTGAGGCGCCAGATTGCCCTACGGGGAGCGCCGGCCAAAATGGTGTTCGCCAGGTTTTAAGACGGCAGCTGAGCCGTTTGACGTTAGCAAACGGCGAATTGCCGGCGCCTGGCGAATGCCTTTTTGGCCGGGGTTTCGCGGACCATTAGGGCGAGCGGGAGTGGCGGGGGGCGGCGGCACGGCCCCCGCCCCGTCCGCCGGGCGGAACCGGCGACTTCAAACATCATCCGCAAAGCGGATATCAAATTTGGGCTACCCGTTTGGATTTGCCTATTGCGGCCAACGTTGGCGGGCGTGCAAAAAAACATGCCGCCCACCTTGCGGGCGGGCGGCATGGCTGCCTGACGTGGTAGCCCGGATAAGCCGAAGGCGCATCCAGGGAGGAAGATCGCTCAATAATCCCGCTGCGGCACCAGCACCGTGCGGTTGCCGTTGCTTTCCATCGCCGACACGATGCCGGCAGCTTCCATGTCCTCGATCAGCCGCGCAGCGCGGTTGTAGCCGATGCGCAGCTGGCGCTGCACCGAGGAGATCGACGCCTTGCGGGTGCGCAGCACGATCTCCACCGCCTCGTCGTACAGCGGGTCGGTTTCCGTGCCGGCGGCGGCGCGGCCCTTGGCGTCGGCCTGGTCGTCATCGGCCACCGATTCGCCGGTGAGCAGGCCTTCCACGTAGTCCGGCTCGCCCCACTGCTTCAGGTATTCCACGATGGCGTGCACTTCCTCGTCGGTGACGAAGGCGCCGTGCACGCGCTGCGGGTAGCCGGTGCCCGGCGGCAGGAACAGCATGTCGCCCTGTCCCAGCAGGCTTTCGGCACCCATCTGGTCGAGGATGGTGCGGCTGTCAATCTTGCTGGATACCTGGAACGCCACGCGGGTGGGGATGTTGGCCTTGATCAGGCCGGTGATCACGTCCACCGACGGCCGCTGCGTGGCCAGGATCAGGTGGATGCCGGCAGCGCGCGCCTTCTGCGCCAGGCGGGCGATCAGCTCCTCGATCTTCTTGCCGGCCACCATCATCAGGTCGGCAAACTCGTCCACCACCACCACGATGAACGGCAGCGTGGTCAGCGGTTCCGGGGTTTCCGGGGTCAGCGTGAACGGGTTGGTCAGCCGCAGGCCGGCGGCCTCGGCGGCGCGTACCTTGTCGTTGTAGCCGGCGATGTTGCGCACCCCGAGGTGGCTCATCAGCCGGTAGCGCTTTTCCATCTCGCCCACGCACCAGTTCAAGGCGTTGGCCGCCAGCTTCATATCGGTCACCACCGGCGCCAGCAGGTGCGGGATGTCGTTGTACACCGACAGCTCCAGCATCTTGGGGTCGATCATGATGAAGCGCACTTCGTCCGGCGTGGCCTTGTACAGCATGGACAGGATCATGGCGTTGACGCCCACCGACTTGCCGGAGCCGGTAGTGCCGGCTACCAGCAGGTGCGGTGCCTTGGCCAGGTCGGTTACCACCGGTGCGCCGGTGATGTCGTGGCCCAGCGCCAGCGTCAGCTTGGAGGCGGACTGGGTGAATACCTCAGCGCCGAAGATCTCCGACAGGCGGATCATCTGCCGCTGCGGGTTGGGCAGCTCCAGCCCCATGCAGGTCTTGCCGGGAATGGTTTCCACCACGCGGATGGAGGCCAGTCCCAGCGCGCGCGACAGGTCCTTGCTGAGGTTCACCACCTGGCTGCCGCGCACGCCTACCGCCGGTTCCACCTCGTAGCGGGTGATCACCGGGCCGGCGTAGGCATCCACCACCGCCACCTTGACCTTGAACTCGGCGCACTTTTCCTCGATCAGGATGCCGCGCTCGATCAGGTAATCCTCGCTCTGCACCGCCTTGTTGCTTTCCGGCGGGCGCAGCAGTTCCAGCGACGGCAGCGTCACGTCGCCATACACCACCGGGATGTGGCGTGGCGGTGGCACCAGCGGCAGCTGTTGCGGCGGCAGTTGCCAGTGGCTGGCGGCCAACGTGGCGTCGTCGGCGGCATCGTCGTCGATGTGCTCGCTGTCGTCGGCATCAGCATCGGCATCGACATCCACATCGGTCGGGCCGTCAGCGTCCAGCACCTGCCATACCAGTGCCGACTTGGGCGGTGGCAGGTTGGCCGCCGGGCTGGCCGGGACCGGTGTGGCGCTGTTCTCAGCATCGGCCAGCAGATGCCAGACGATATCGTCGTCGTCCTGCGCCGCGGCTTGCGCATGGCCGGGATGTGGCGTGGCGCTGTCCGGCTCGTCCCACGGTGCCGACCACGACGGCGTGGCGGCTGGGCGGGGAGCGGCGGGCGTGGCTAGCGGGCTGGTTACCGGCGGCAGTGCATGTTCGGCGTGGGATTGCGTGAAGTCGGCGTCGGCGGTCGCCTCGGTATCGACATCGACATCGACAGCCGGCGGCGGCGCAATGCTGGCGGCCGGCTGCGGACTGAGGCCGAGCGTCGGGCTGGCGTGCCAGGCGCTAGTGCGGCGGCTTTGCCATGGCGATGGCGCGGCCAGTGGCTGGCTGGGCGTGACGGCCGGGCTGACGACTGGCGTGGCTACTGGCGTACTCGAGGCGCTGGCGGCGGTGGTCGCGCTGCTTGCGGTCGCGGCGACGGGTACTTCTGCGTTCGGCACGGCGCTGGCGGCCAACGGTGGTGTGGACGGCTGTTGGTACGCGTGCTCACCCTCGTCCTCACCCGTTGTTAGCGACCAGTCGCTGGCAGTGATGGCCATTTCGGCGGCGGGCGCGACGTGTGGCCAAGCGGGGGCGGTGCCGGGCGACAGTGCATCCGGCTCTGCGGGGCTATCTACCGGTGGCAGTGGCGCGGCGCCGGCGTGGCCGTGCTGCGCTTCGCGCCCGGCGCCGAAGCGCGATTGCGGGCCGAACAGCGCGGCGGCGGCGCGTTCGCGCTCGTCCAGGGGCAGCGGCGCGGTGAAGCTGGGGGCCGGATCCGGCGGGTAGTACGGCTCGCTGCTGTACACCGGCTTGCTGGCCGCGGCGGCCGGCGCCGGCTTGGCGGCGGGGTTGCGATATGGCTTGCCGTGCAGTTGCTGCAGGCTGGCGCGCACTTCTTCCGGGTCGATCAGCGGCAGGTCGCGCGCCGGCTTGGCTTGCGGCGGCTGTGGCTGACCACGTTGGCCGCGCCGCTTCAGGTCGCGCTGCAGATTGTGCTGCACTTCTTCCAGCCCGATCACCGGCAGCGGTGCGGCCGGCGGCGGGGTGGCGCTGTGCTTGTAGCGCGGCAGCTGGCTGGGCAGCTCGCGGATGATTTCCGGCTGCGGCGGTGGCGGCGCTACCGGTTTGGGCTGCCGTGGCGGCAGGGTGATGATTTCCGGGGCCGGCTCCGCGGGGGCGGGTTCGCTGGCGGCCGGGGGAGTATCTGGCAGCTCGCTAAGCAGATTGCGACGGGGTTTGGCGGTCGGGCTGGCGGCGGGGGCGGGATCGGCGGCCGCTTGCGGTGCCGGTTGATCCACGCCGTCGCCCTCTTCCATGCTCAGGGTGTCGCGCACACGCTGTCCTAGCGTATGCAGCAGTTTGAACAGCTCCATGCCTGTGTTCGCTTCCGGGAGCGGGCAGCCGTGGTGCGGGCTGCCCGACGCTGGTTTCTGGGTTGGCCGTCGCTGGCGGCGCCTGCTGCCGGGCAGCGGCGCGGGTGCCGTGGGCCGGATGACAGACCGCGCTTAGCGAATCTTGTTCCAGCCGGCGACGGCCTCTTTCTTGTTGTCGGCCTGCGGGCCGATGGCGCTGCAATTGCCTTGGCCGGCATAGCGCGTGCACTGCACCCAGAAGCGTCGCGAGCCGGCTTTGACCAGCTCGGCGGGGGCGCCGCACTTGTAACAGGGTTTCGGGCTAGCGCTGGTGTCGCTCATGGCGGCTCTCCTGGATGACAAGGGGCAGATGATACCGCAAAGGGGTGGCCGGGTTTGAGCCGCCGCCGCGCTTTTGGCTACACTGCAGCATGACTTTGGCGAATGGCGGGGCAACGATGCAGGCACATGGCGATTACCGCATTCACACGGCTGGGCGTTTGCTGTGGATCGTGGTGTCCGGCGGCATCAATTACCAGTTCGCCTGCAACTATCGCGATGCGGTGCGCGCGGCGGCACAGGCATTGGGGCCGGGGCCGTGGCTGCGGGTCAACGATATCCGCCACTGGCAGCTGGGCGGGCCGGAGGTGATCCCGCCGCTGCAGGAGCTGATGCAGTGGTGCGAAGCGCACGAGCTGGCGCACAGCATCAATATCGTGTCGATGGTCAATCTGCAAAAGCACATGCTGGACCGGATGATGGCCGGGGTGGCGCGCGGCTCGCAGCGCCATCTCACCCACGGCGTGGACGACACCTGCCAGCTATTGCAGCAACTGGCGCCGGAGTTGGATCTGGCCCCCTTGCTGGCGGCGATCTACCCGGCGCGCTGAGCGCCCGCCCTGCCCCGCGGTTGGATGCCTCGCCGTATCCGGCCGCAAGGTTGGCCGCAGCGTGGCGTGGGGTCAGCCGATGGCGCCGTCGCCCTGCTCGCGTGCCAGCAGCCACAGCCGCAGGTCGAATTCCAGCTGGTGGTAGTGCGGTTCCATGTGGTTGCACAGCTGGTAGAACGCCTTGTCGTGGTCCTTCACTTTCAGATGCGCCAGCTCGTGCACCACGATCATGCGCAGCAGCTGCGGCGGGGTGTCGCGAAACAGCGTGGCGATGCGGATCTCGTTCTTGCTCTTGAGCTTGCCGCCCTGCACCCGCGACACGAAGGTATTGCTGCCCAGCGTGCCCTTCACCGGATGCAGATTGTTGTCGTACTGCACCCGCGCCAGCGCGGCGGTGTTCTTCAGGTAGCGCTGCTTGAGCTCGCTGACATAGTCGTACAGCGCGCGGTCGGTCTGGATGCTGTGGCGTTCCGGATAGCGCTGTGCCAGCCAGCTGCCCAGCTGGCCGCTGTCCAGCAGGGTGGCGACTTGTTGCAGCAGCGGCTCCGGGTAGCCGCTGAGGTATTTGATCTGGAGCATGGCCGCATTGTAACGCGCCGCGCTGCGGCCAACGTGTGAAGCTAGGCGTCGGCTTGCAGACAGCGGTTGCGCCCGGCCAGCTTGGCGGCGTACAGCGCCTGGTCGGCGCGCGCCAGCAGGGTGTCGATATTGTCCTGCGGCGACAGCATGCCGGCCACACCGATGCTGACGGTGAGCTGGATCATGCGCTCGTGCCAGCTCAGCTCCAGGTTGGCGATGGCATCGCGCAGGCGGTTGGCCAGCTGCAGTGCGCGCTCGCCGTCTTCCTGCGGCAGCAGGATGCAGAACTCCTCGCCGCCCCAGCGCGCCACCTGGTCGGTGTCGCGCAGCTGCTGGCGCAGCAGCTGGGCAATTTCGCACAGCACGTAGTCGCCGGCGGCGTGGCCCAGGCCGTCGTTGATCAGCTTGAAGTGATCCAGGTCCAGCATCAGCACGCTGAAGCTGGTCTGGTAGCGCTGCAGCAGCTGCAGCGCGCCCTGGCAGCGTTCCAGGAAGGCGCGGCGGTTAGCGAGGCCGGTGAGCGGGTCGATGCTGGCCTGGCGCGCCAGCTCGGCCTCGGCGGCGTGCCGCGCCAGCTCCAGGTCGCGCACGTGCAGCAGCGAGCCGATGGTGTCGGCCAGGGTGGACAGCTGCGCTACCAGTTCCGGCTCGTAGCCGCCGGGGCGGTCGGCCAGCACCATCAGCCCCTTGACCGTGCCGTGGCAGAAGCAGGGAATCGCCAACAGCGAGGTCAGCTGCGCCAGCCGGGTGTCGTCCTCGGCAAACAGCCGCGGCTGGTTGATCACCAGCGGGTCGCCCTCGCTGAGTGCCGAGGCCAGGATGTGGTCGAAGCCGTACAGCCGGTAGCTGCCGTCGTGCTTTTGCAGCAGCGGCAGCAGCCAGGCCATGGCGACGGGGTCGTTCTGCGCCAGCCCGAGGATGTCCAGGTACAGGTTGCCGTCGTGATCCAGCTGGCAGCTGGCGATGAAGCCCAGCTTGCTGCCGCTGCTTTCCAGCAGCGGCGCCAGGATGGTCTGGCTGGCGGGTTCCATATTGCGGTCCAGCAGAAAGCCGGCCTGCGCCTGGTTGACGCTTACCAGCCGTTCGCATTGCTGGGCGATGGCCAGCTGCGTCATGCGCGTGCGCAGCAGCTCGCACACGGTATCGGCCAGCAGTTGCAACTGCTGCTGTTCGCTGGCGCCGAACTGCCGCGGCTGGCGATCGTTGATGCACAGGGTGCCGATGGTGTGGGCACCGTCCAGCCGCAGCGGCGCGCCGGCGTAAAAGCGCAGGCCAAGCTGGGAAACCAGCGGGTTGTCGACAAAGCGCGGGTCCTGCAGCGTGTCTTCCACCACCAGCATGCTGCCGCTGGCCACCACGTGGCCGCACAGCGACACTTCGCGCGGCGTCTCGCGCAGCGCCATGCCGTAGCGCGCCTTGAACCACTGCCGGTCGTGGTCCACCAGGCTCAACAGTGCGGTGGGGACGTTGAATATGGCGGCGGCCAGGCTGACGATGCGGTCCAGCTCCGGTTCCGGTGGCGTATCCAGCAGCGCGGTACGCTGCAACAGGGCGAGTCTGGCCTGCTCGCCGGCAGGTGTGGGTGGAGCTTGCATGGGCTTTCTCCGGGTACCAGTCTTAAGTGTAGGAAACCCGTGGCCAATCATGAAGTTGACTGTGGCATGTTCCGGCCTGCGGCCGGCTGCCAGCGCGCTGCGGGCATGAAAAATGCCGTTCACCCGGCGAGGTAAACGGCATTGGTAGCAGGCTGGCGCGTGCGGCCAACCTGGACGGGCAGTGTCAGACGTGCAGCAGCACCATCTTCAGCGGCGGCTGGCCGTCGAAGCTGGGGAAGTCGTCTTCCGGCGCGATCCATTCGTGTTCGCGCACCGGACGGCCGGCTTTTTCGGCGCTGCGCTTGAGCTGTGCCAGCCAGGCCTCGCGGTCCACTTGCGCCACATTGTTGCAGCAGATCAGCACGCCGCCGGGCGCGGTGGCCAGCAGCGCCGGCTTGAACAGCGCCGGGTAGTCGTTGATCAGGTCCACCACGCCGAACGGGCTCTTGGCATAGCGCGGCGGGTCGAGGAATACCACGTCGAACTGGCGGGCTTCCAGCTCCGGGAACGGCGGCATTTTCTTGCCGCGTACCATCTTCGGCTGGCCGATGCCGGACAGCTGGCGCAGCGCGGCAAAGCAGTCGCTCTGCACGCAGCGCGGGCGGGTGGCCAGCGCGTTGAGTTTGGCGTTGGCGCGCGCCACCTGCAGGCTGGATTCGGCGAAGTCCACGTTCATCACGAAGCTGGCGCCGGCCTTGGCCGCGGCCACGCCCACGCCGCCGGTGTAGGCGAACAGGTTGAGCACGCTCTTGCCGGCGGCCAGCTGCATCACGCGGCGGCGGCCGGCGCGCAGGTCGAGGAATAGCCACGGGTCCTGTCCCTGGTGGCGGGCCTGGAAGTGATAGTTCACTCCCATTTCGCTGATGGTGCGCGGCAGCTGCGCCTGCTCCAGTTCTTCCGGCGGCAGACGGTTGCCGATGCGCGAATTGGCGCCGCTGCGGTCGTTGTATACCGGCAGCAGGCCCAGCGGTGCGTAGTGCGCCACAATCGCCGCGTGCTCGTCGTCGGACAGCGGAGTGTGGAAGGTCTGCATCAGCAGCACATCGCCGTAGCGGTCGATGGTCAGGCCGGGACGGCCTTCGGCGCTGCCGTGAAACAGGCGGTAGGCGGTGGTTTTTTCTTCCGCCAAGCGGGCGATCAGGTCGGCACGATGGCTATCGGCGGCCTGCAACAGTTCGGTCAGGGTGGACATGGCTTCTTTCTGGAAAAAGGGCGGCCGGTAGCACAGGCTCCGGCCGGATGGCGGCATTGTACGCGTTTGCCCGCAGCCCTGCCGGCTATGCTGTAAGAATCCTCCGCCGGCAGCGACGGATGCGCATTGCGGCCAACCTGTGGAGAAGCGGATGAACTATGCGGCGGAATTGCTCAAATCGTTGTACACCATGGCGATGATGGTGGAGGCGCGCGACGCCTACACCGGCGGCCACCTGTGGCGGGTATCGCAGTTTGCCCGCCTGCTGGCGCAGGCGCTGCACCTGCCATCAGAGGAGGTGGCGCGCATCGAGCTGGGCGGCTTTCTGCACGATCTGGGCAAGGTGGGGGTGCCGGATGCGATCCTGAACAAGCGCGAGCGCCTCAGCGACGAGGAGTACGCCATCATCAAGAGCCACCCGCGGGTGGGGGCGGACCTGCTGGCCGGCCACCCGCTGTCCAGCCTGGCGTACGAGGCGGTATTCATGCACCACGAAACGCCGGACGGCTGCGGCTATCCGCAGGGGCTGGCCGGCGAGGCCATTCCGCTGGCGGCGCGCATTGTCGGGGTGGCCGATGCCTTCGACGCCATGACCAGCAGCCGCCCCTACCGCGCCGGCATGCCGGCTGCGCGGGCATTGCAGATCATCGAAGACCACCTGGACAGCCAGTTCGACCGCCAGGTTGGCCGCGCCTTGCTGGCGCTGGGCGCCGCCGGCCGGCTGGAACACATCATCGGCCACAGCGAGGCGGGCATCCCCATGCAGCACTGCCTGCAGTGCGGCCCCACCATCGCGCTGCAGCGTCACAGCGGCGATGGCGTCACCGTGTACTGCCCGGCGTGTGCCAGCGGCTACCGGGTGACGCGCCAGCCGCACCACATCACGCTGACGCCCACCGGCAGCAGCGACCCGGTGGCGGCGCGGCAGCCGGTGCCGGATGCCGAGCTGATCAACGAGCTGGTGGCCGCGGTGTACCACGCGCTGCCGGCACCGCGCCGTGGCTGGCTGCAGCGGCTGTGGCGCTGAAGCGGCCAACGTTGGCCGCCGCCTTACAGCACCAGCAGCAGGGCGATGGCCGCCGGCAGCGCCTGCACATACAGAATCTTGCGGCTGGCGGTGACGGCGCCGAACACGCCGGCCAGCAGCACGCAGCCGAGGAAGAACGGCGCGATGCCGGCCGGGCTGCCCGGCAGCAGGCTCCACAGCAGGCCGGCGGCCAGGAAACCGTTGTACAGCCCCTGGTTGGCGGCCAGCACCCGGCTGTCGGCGGCGAACTGCGGCGTCAGGCCGAAGGCGCGGCGCCCGGCCGGGCGCGTCCACAGCAGCATTTCCAGCACCAGGATGTAGAGGTGGATCAGCGCCACCACGGCGATGGCAATCATGGCTGCAATAGTCATGGCAGGGCTCCGCTGGGTTTACTTGTAAGTGGGCTGCGGCAACAGGGTGAAATCGGCGCTGTGGCTGAGCTCGGCCAGCAGCGGCTGCAGCGCAGCCGGTGGCGGGATCAGCTTGCGCGCGGCCAGATCCATCCAGGCGCCGGTCACCTCGTGGATGGCGGCCAGCTGGCCGTCCGGCTTGTACAGTTCGTGGCGGAAGGTCCAGCGGCCGTTGTCCGGGCTGGCGGCGGCCAGGTTCAGGCGGATGTCGATGCGCTCGCCGAGGTGGATTTCGCGGCGATATTCGGTACTCTCGCGGAACAGCACCGGGCCGAAGCCCAGTCGCTTGAAGGCATCCGGCCCGAAACCGGCCGCCTGTAGCCATTCGATGCGGCTGTGCGCGCACAGGTCGGCATAGGCGCTGTGGCGCAGATGCTGGTTGGCGTCGATGTCCGCCCAGCGGATTTCCACCTGTTTGTGGAACACGGTCATGATGGGTGCTTTCAAAAAAGTACGATCGTGCTATTTTGCACGTAAACCCCGGCAAGGCAAGCAGCAATGAGTAAAAAAGCGGTTACCCGAGAGACAATCCTGCAACAGGCGCTGGCGCTGGCCAGCAGCAGCGGCATTGCCGCGCTCACCATCGGCGAGCTGGCGGCGGCCAGCGGCATGTCGAAAAGCGGGCTGTTCGCCCATTTCGGCAGCAAGGAGGCGCTGCAGCTGGCGGTGGTGGAGGCGGCGCAGGCGCAGTTCGTCGCCGAAACACTGCAGCCGGTGCTGGTGCTGCCGCGCGGCCTGGCGCGGCTGACGGCGCTGTTCGAGGCGTGGGTCGGGCGACTGGCGGCGGGGCGCTACCCTGGCGGCTGTCCGCTGCTGGCGGCCTGTTACGAGTTCGACGACCAGCCGGGGGTGGTGCGCGATGCGCTGCTGGCCGGCCAGGCACGGCTGCGCGAGTCGCTGCAGCGCATGCTGCAGGACGCCGCCGACAACGGCGAGCTGCCGCCGGGGCGCGATCCGGCGCTGCTGGCCTTCATGCTGTTCGGGCTGATCCAGAGCGCGCATCACGACCGCCAGCTGCTGGGGCGCAACGATGGCGAGCAGCTGGCGCGGCGTGGTTTTGCGCTGCTGCTGGCACCGGGGGACGGCGGCAGGGCATGAACGTTGTGGCGCGCCCGCGCCGCGGCCAACGGCGGGAGGCAGACCGCTGGCAGCGCCGTGGCGGCGTAAGCGCTTGATCGAGGGGGTTACGGCAGCGGGCTGCTGTTGTCGGCAAACGACTGCCGCGCCCTGGCGGCGTCGACTCTGCTTTGCTGTGCTGCCACGATGGCGGCAATGCGCCCTTCCCGCTGCATGTCACGCAGCACCTGGCTCAGCTTGGGCAGCAGCGCGCGGTGGCGCTGGTGCAGATAGTGGTAAAGCGGGGTGACGGCCAGCGGCACACTGCTCTGGCGCAGCGGGCCGGCCTGCATCGCATCGATGTCCAGCCACGCCATCTGGCTGAGGATGGCGACATCGCAACGGCCGGCACGCAGCAGCTGCACCGTGTGCGGTACGCTATCGCTGAAGACGCGGTCCAGGCCCTCGGTTTTCTCCAGCAGCAGTTTGATGCCAAAGCGCACGCATAGCCGGTAGGGGCGCAGGTCTTCCCAGCTGCGCAGCGCCAGCTCCCGGCCGGTGGTGAAGGCATAGCTCTCCACCTGCAACAGTACGACCGGCACCGGCAGCAACTGCGGGTAACGTTTTTCGATGCCGGCTGCGCGCACGGTGTCGGCATCGGTCTGCCCTTGCGCGGCACTGCTCAGTGCGCGCTCGGCGGGCAGCAGCACCGCCTGCGGGTTGTAGCCCAGCCGGCGGTAGGCTTCGCTGACGATGCTGAAGGCGGTGGTGGAGATCGGGTCGTCCGGTTGCAGCGACAGGCGTATGCGCTGGGCCGCATGCGTCAGCAACGGCAGCAGTAACCAGGCCAGCAGCACGCAACGGGTCAGCATCATGGGGCCTCTTACGGCACAGCGCTCACTTCAGGCTAGTGCCTGTCATGCCCGACGGCCAAGGCGATTTACCCGCGCTCGCCGCTGCCGTACAGCCGTTGCGGCGTCACGGTAACGCTGCCCTGCTCGCTGCTGAACCACAGCGCGCCGTCCTGCACGGTGGCGGTGAGCTGCATATTGCGCTGGCACAGCGTGGCCAGCTCGGCCAGCGTGTCCGGCGCCACGCTCATGATGTTGAGGTGGTCGAAGCGGCTGGCCTTGCCGGCCATGCCTTCCCACCAGATGTCGGCGGCGCGGCCGCCGTAGCTGTAGATCCACACCGCTTCGGCGCGGCCGCAGATCTGGCGCAGGCGCTTCTCGTCCGGTTCGCCCAGCTCGATCCACTGCTCCACTTCGTCGCCATAGTTCTTGCGCCACAGATCCGGCTCGTCATCGGCGCTGATGCCCTTGCTGAAGTGCAGCCGCTCGTCGGCATGCAGGGCGAATACCGCGAGGCGCAGCATCATGCGCTCGATGGTTTCCGACGGGTGCTGCGCCAGCGTCAGGTTGTGGCTGGCGTAGTAGCCGCGGTCCATGTCGGAAATGGCGAGGTCGGCTTTGTAAATGGTGGCTTTCAGGGCCATGGCGGGCTTTCGGCTAAGGCTGGGAAGGCCGGCAGTATAGACCCCCGGCCCGCTGGCGGCACCTTCGCCGTGTCAGCCGCCGGCTGCGGCCAACATGCGGGCGGCCAGCTGTTGCTGCCCGGCGTCACCCGCCTGCAAGGCGGCGATTACCGCGGCAATGTCTTGCGGCGCGCGGTTCTGGCTGAGTTTTTCCTTCACCTCCCAGCGGCTGACCCGCAGCCGGAAGCCGACGATGCCGCGCTGCATCGCCGCCAGCGCGGCGGCCGGCAGCTGCGCTGGCGACCAGCCGTCCGCGCCTTCGAAGCGCGCGGCCAGCTGCGTCAGCAGCGCGCTCAGCTCGTCGCCGCTCACCGCTTCGGCCTGGCCGTGGGCATGGGCGACGCGGTAGTTCCAGGTCGGCACCATGCCGGGGCTGACATACCAGCGCGGCGAGATGTAGTCGTGCTCACCGTGGAAGATGGCGACGCTGGGGGCGCGCAGCAGCGCGGCGCTGTGGCCGTTGGCGGCGGCCAGGTGGCCCAGCAGGCAATCCGGGTCGTGCGGGTCCGGTAGCAGCAGCAGGTGGCTGAGCCACGGCGTGTCCGGCTGCTGGGTGATCAGGGTGGCAAACGGAAACTCTGCCGCCAGGGTGCGGCCAACGTTGGCCGCAGCGGTAAACGACGGGGGCTGGTAGAACGGCATGCATCACTCCAGGGCAAACAAGGACATGGCGTGATGCTGCCGGACGGGTGGTTCCTTGGTAAGTGCCACTTTCCCGGTGGCAGGGGGAACCAATAAAAAAGCCAGCACCGGCGGTTGCCGTGCTGGCCAAGGCGTGGGGAACGCGGAAAGGGAAAGCGTTAGTCCACTTCGTCGAACGGCAGACCGACGTAGTTTTCGGCGATGGTCTTCAGCCCGGCCGGCGAGCTGGTGTAGTAGTCGTAGTCGGTGCGCTGCATGCGCTTGTCGAAGGCGTCGGCGCCCGGGAAGTCGTGCAGCAGGTTGGTCATGAACCAGGAGAAGCGCTCGGCCTTCCAGATGCGGCGCAGCGCCAGCTCCGAGTACTTTTCCAGCAGCTCGGTGCGGCCTTCCTGGTACACCTTCACCAGGATGCGGTACAGATAGCACACGTCGGAGGCGGCCAGGTTCAGGCCCTTGGCGCCGGTCGGCGGCACGATGTGGGCGGCGTCGCCGACCAGGAACAGCTTGCCGTACTGCATCGGCTCCACCACGTAGCTGCGCAGCGGGGCGATGCTTTTCTCCAGCGACGGGCCGGTCACCAGCTTGGCGGCCACGTCCTGCGGCAGGCGGGTCTTCAGCTCGTCCCAGAAGCGCTGGTCGGACCAGTCTTCCACCTTGTCGGTCAGCGGCACCTGCAGGTAGTAGCGGCTGCGGCTGGCCGAGCGCTGGCTGCACAGCACAAAACCGCGCTCATGCTGGGCGTAGATCAGCTCTTCGTTGACCGGCGGGGTGTCGGACAGCAGGCCCAGCCAGCCGAACGGGTACACGCGCTCGAAGTGGCTGAGTACGTCTTCCGGAATGCTCTTGCGCGACACGCCGTGGAAGCCGTCGCAGCCGGCGATGTAGTCGCAGTCCAGGCGCACGGTTTCGCCGTTTTTCTCGAAGGTGATGTAGGGCTTTTCGCCCTTCAGCTCGTGCGGCTGCACATTCTCGGCTTGGTAGATGGTGGTGGCGCCACAGGCGGCGCGCGCTTCCATCAGGTCGCGGGTGACTTCGGTCTGGCCGTACACCACCACGGTGTCGCCGCCGGTCAGTTCCTTCAGGTTGATGCGGTCGCGCTTGCCGTTGTAGATCAGCTCGATGCCGTCGTGCACCAGGCCTTCGCGGTCCATGCGCTCGGCCACGCCGGCCTCGCGCATCATGTTGACCATGCCCTGCTCCAGCACGCCGGCGCGGATGCGGCCCAGTACGTAATCCGGGGTCTGGCGTTCCAGAATGATGTTGTCGATGCCGGCCTTGTGCAGCAGTTGGCCCAGCAGCAGGCCGGACGGCCCGGCGCCGATGATGGCGACCTTGGTTTTCATGTTCATGCTGACTCCTGTGTGTGTCCCGTTTTGTAGTGGCGCGATTACGTGCCGCGCTGTGACAGTATTTTTCGTCAGGCACCGCAGACAAAACAGGCAATATCGCGTACAAAAACAGGACTTTTGGAAACAAGCGGGAGCGTGCGATGCAAGCAGGACTGGCCGGGGTGCCGGTGTTCAAACTGTATGGCGAAGGCAGTGACTGGCCGACGGTGGATCTGCTGCATTGCGAGACCATTTCCAGTCGCAGCCAGCTGTATGGCTGGGAGATCGAGCGCCATCGCCACAGCGACCTGTGGCAGCTGCTGTACGTGCGCCGCGGCCCGGCCGAGCTGTACGTGGAGGGCCAGCACACGCGGCTGGAGCAGCCGGCGATCCAGCTGGTGCCGGCGCTGAGCGTGCATGGCTTCCGTTTTCATGCCGACATCGAAGGCTATGTGCTGACCCTGGCGGCGCCGCTGGTGAGCTGGCTGCAGCAGGAGCTGGGGGTGTGCGCGCCGGTGCTGCAGCAGCCGCACTGTTTTCCGGTGGCGCGCGGCGGGCATTACCTGGACAGCCTGTTTGCCGCCATCGCCGAGGAATACGCCAACCCGGCGCCGGGGCGCGACGTGCTGCTGCGCTCGCTGGTGTGCGCGCTGCTGGTGTGGCTCAGCCGCCAGCTGCCGCAGGGCGAGGGCCCGGCCGAGCGCCCGGAGCGCGGCAGCCAGCACCTGCAGCGCTTTGGCGCGCTGCTGGAAAAACACTATCGCGAACACTGGGCGGTGAGCCGCTATGCGCACCAGCTGGGGGTGTCCACCGCCTACCTCAACGGCGTCTGCCGCCGCCAGACCGGCCACACCGCACTGCAGCTGCTGCACCAGCGCTTGCTGCTGGAGGCCAAGCGCCTGCTGGTGTACACCACGCTGAACGTGAACCAGATCGCCGACCAGCTGGGCTTCTCCGAGCCGGCGTACTTCATCCGTTTCTTCAAGCGCCTCACCGGACAGACACCGCGCAGCCTGCGGCAGCCCTAGTTGGCCGCACCTGTCCGCTTGTCGTTTGTCGCCGCCACGGCCGCCGGTTTACGCTATGGCTATAAAAAAAGCGGCAACAAGGGGGACACTATGTGGCGCAAGATATTGCTGGCCTGGCTCGGGCTGCTGCCGTGGGCGGCACATGCGGCGGAGGCGCCGCTGAGCGTGCATTTTTCCAATGCGGAATATGCGCCGCTGATCGGCGAAAAACTGCGCTACGGCGGCATCATGAGCCGGCTGGTGAGCGAGGTGTTCCGCCGCAGCAACGTCAAGGTGCGCTACAGCTGGTATCCCAACAACCGCGCCATCCAGCTGGCGCGCAACGGCGACGTGGACGGCAGCGTGGGCTGGACGCCGAACGCGGACCGCCAGCGCGACCTGCTGTTCACCGACGAAGTCCTGCCGTTCCGCATGGTGCTGTTCCAGCGCCGCGGCGAGCGCTACCCGTGGCAGACGCTGGCCGACCTGTCGCGCTACCGTTTCGGCATCACCGCCGGCAATTTCTACTCCGACACCTTTACCCAGCTGCAGGACAAGGGCGTGCTGCAGGTGGACGTGGTCGGCGACGACATCAGCAATCTGCGCAAGTTGGCCGCCGCGCGCATCGACCTGTTTCCGATGGAAAGCGAGGCCGGCATGCTGGCCACCCTGCTCTATCTCAGCCCCAGCCAGGCGGCACGCATCGTGCCGCAGGAGCGCGCCTACTGGAGCACGCCGCTGTGCATCGCCATCTCGCGCAAGCATCCGCGCGCGACCGAGCTGGCGGCGCGCTTCAACCGCGAGCTGAAGAAGATGCGCGACAGCGGCGAGTTTTCCGCGTTGCTGGCGCGCACCCGGCAAGAGGTCTATGCCGCGCTGGAGCGGCGCCAGCGCTGATTCCCCGCCCTGCCCCGCGCACGGCATAATCGCCCTTTTGCGGGTGGAAGACACAGCGTGAGCAAATACGGCCAACTGGTGCAAGGCATCATCAGCGCGATCGAGCGCGGCGACTACCGCCGCGGCGATGCGCTGCCTTCGCTGCGGCAGCTGGTACAGCAGCACACCGTCAGCCTCAACACCGCGCGCCGCGCCTACTACGAGCTGGAGCGGCTGGGCTTTGCCGAGGCGCAGCCGCGGCGCGGCTATGTGGTGGCGGCCGGTGCCAGCGCCGCCGACGACCGGCTGATCGCGCCGTTGGGCGCGCCGTTTCCCCATCCCGCGCTGTACGACACCCGCGCGCTGAGCCACGCCTTCGTCGGCGCCATGCGCCATTACCACCAGGCGCTGGCCGAGCCGGCGCTGGCCGGGCTGCCGGCGCTGCGCCGCCAGCTGGCGCGCAATGCCGCCGCCGAAGGCTGGGAGCTGCACGCCGACGAGGTGCTGATCACCTGCGGCGGCATGGAGGCGCTGTCGCTGGCGATTGCCGCCGTCACCCACGGCGTGGTGCGGCCAACGTTGGCGGTGCTGCTGCCGGCGTTTCCCGGCCTGCTGGGCTGGCTGGCGGAACACGGCGTCGCGCTGTTGCCCTTGCAGCCGGCGGCGGACGGCACGCTGGACACCACCGCGCTGCAGGCGGCGCTGGCGCGCGGCGAGGTGCAGGGCATCGCGCTGATGACGGCGTTCGCCCATCCGCATGGCCGCAGCCTGCCGGCCGCCACGCAGCAGCAGCTGCTGGCGCTGGCCGAGCGTTACGATGTCGCCGTGATCGAAGACGATGCCTACCGCCAGCTGGGGTTTGACGAGCAGATGCCGCTGCCGTTGCGCGCGGCGGACCGTGGCGGCCGCGTGCTGCTGTGCGGCACTTTTTCCAAGTCGCTGGCGCCGGGCTACCGCGTCGGCTGGCTGCTGCCCGGGCGCTATGCCGAGCTGGCGCGGCGGCTGAAAGTGGCGCAGACGCTGGCCAGCCCGCTGCCCAACCAGCTGGCGCTGGCCGAGCTGTTGTCCGGCGGCCGCCACCTGCCCGGCCTGTGCCGGCTGCGGCAGCAACTGGCGGAACGGGTGCGCGCGCTGGAGGCGGCGTTACGGCCGCTGCTGCCGCCGGGTTGCGCGCTGCCGGCGGCCGAAGGGGCGTATTTTGTGTGGCTGGAACAGCTGCCGGCCGACTGCGTGGCGCTGGCGGCCGAGGCGCAGCAGCACGGCATCCAGCTGGCGCCTGGCACGCTGTGCCAGCCGGGCGACGCCGGCCGTCACGCGCTGCGGCTGAATGCCAGCTATTTCGATGCCGCCAGCCAGCAGCCGGCGCTGGACTGGTTGGCGCGCGCACTGCGGCGTGGCACTTAGGGCATCAGCAGCCGCGCTTCTTCGCTGACCTGCTGCCGCGGGTTGGCCGCATCCTGCAGCTGGAAGGTGACTTCGTGACTGCCGCGCGCCAGTACATTGGGATCGGCGGCCACGGTGACGATAAAGCTGCGTTCGCCATCGGCCGGCACGTGCAGCGGCTCGGCCGGCTGCACCGCCACCACGCCCTCGCCGCTCACTGCCAGCCGGTACTGCCGTGCGTCCGGCAAGGTGTTGAAGATGCGCACGGTGTAGGCGTTCTCGATATTGCCGTCCTGGGTTTCGCGTGCCATCACCGCGCGGTCGCGCAGGATGTCGACGCGGAACGGCTGGCGTAGCCACAGGCTGGTGAGCATGGCCAGCGCCACCGCGGCGATCAGCCCGCCGTACACCAGTGCCCGCGGCCGCTGCCACAGCTTGGGTTGCCGCCCTTGCTCCAGCGCGTGCTGGGTGGTGAGGCGGATCAGGCCGCGCGGTGCGGCCAACTTGTCCATCACCTCGTCGCAGGCATCGGCGCACAGGCCGCAGCCGATGCACTCGTACTGCAGCCCGGCGCGGATGTCGATGCCGACCGGACACACCTGCACGCACAGGCCGCAATCCACGCAGTCGCCCTGCGCCGTCAGCGTGGTCGCCTCCTTGCGCCGCGCGCCGCGCGGTTCGCCACGGTTGCTGTCGTAGGCCACCAGCAGGGTGTGGTCATCGAACATCGCACCCTGAAAGCGCGCATACGGGCACATGTGCTTGCACACCTGTTCGCGCAGATGGCCGGCCAGCAGCCAGGTAAGGCCGGCATAGCTCAGCGCGAACAGCGCCTCCCAGGTACCGATGTGGCCGGCGCCAAGGTTGGCCGCCAGTTCGCGCATCGGGGTGAAATAGCCGACCAGGGTCAGGCCGGTCCACAGCGAAAACAGCAGCATCAGGCTTTGCGTGCTGCCCTTCTTCAGCAGCTTTTCCGCCCCCCACGGCGCGGCGTCCAGCTTGCGGCGGGCATTGGGCGGCCCTTCCACCCAGCGCTCCAGCCACAGCATGATCTGGCTGTAGACGGTTTGCGGACAGGAAAAACCGCACCACAGCCGCCCGGCCAGCATGGTCCACAGGAACAGCCCCAGCGCGGCGATGATCAGGCTGCCGGCCAGGTAGATCAGGTCCTGCGGCAACAGCGTCAGGCCGAACAGGTAGCCGCGCATGCTGGCGAAGTCGAAACGCACCGCTTGGCGACCGCCCCACTGCAGCCACGGCAGGCCGAAGTACAGCAGCTGGGTGAGGACGACGAAGGCGATGCGCCAGTTGTTGAAGCGGCCGCTGGTGAGCCGCGGGTAGACCTTGCTGGAAACAAAATGGATGGGGATGGCCATGCTCTGCGCCCGGTGAGTGAACTGGCGCCGAGCTTAGGCAGCGTGCCGCAGCAGAGACAGGCACAGATCGGGGACAAATGGCGGACACAGCCGCGCGCCGGGCGGCCGCGGCCGGGCGCACTGCGGCGGTCAGCCTGCACTGGCGGGCCTTGCCGCGTCACCGGCACGGGGCGGCGGGCATGCGGCCAACGTTTGCGCTGGCGCAAGCTTGCGGCGTTTGGCGGCGCGTTATCCGCCGTGGCATGGTGCCGCGCTGGCGGCGGCGACCGGGCGCGGGTGCTGGCTAGCCGGCGCGCACCAGGTTGCGGCCTTCCTGCTTGGCCAGATACAGCGCGGCATCGGCGCGCGCCATCATCGGCGTGGCGGTGGCGTCGCCCGGATACAGCTCGCTGATGCCGATGCTGACGGTGAACTGCACCGGCTCGCCGCCCAGCGGGTTGCTCAGCTCCAGCGCGGCCACGGCTTCGCGCACCCGCTCCATCACCTGGCGGGCGCTGTAGCGGTCGGTATCCGGCAGCAGAATGGCGAACTCCTCACCGCCCAGCCGGCCGCAGACGTCTTCCAGCCGCACCGCGGTCTGGCAGCAGGCGGCGAAGCGGCGCAGCACCTCGTCGCCGAACGGGTGGCCATAGCGGTCGTTCAACAGCTTGAAGTGATCCAGGTCCAGCATCGCCAGCGACAGCGGCCGTTCCCAGCGATGGCTGCGGGCGATTTCCTCGCTGGTGCGCAGCATGAACTGGCGGCGGTTATACAGTCCGGTCAGCTCATCGGTATTGGCCAGCCGTTGCAGCTCGGCCTGCAGCAGCTTGGCGTTGGTGATGTCGTGCTTGATCGCCACCATGTGCTGTACGCGGCCTTCCGGCGACAGTACCGGCGCCACCGACACGGTTTCCTGGTAGGGGGTGCCATCGCGGTGCTTGCTGGCCAGCTCGCCGCGCCAGGTTTCGCCGGCAATCAGCGATTGCAGCAGTTGGTCTTTCTGCTCCGGGTGCTCGCCCAGCAGCAGCTCATCCAGCGTGGCCTGGCCTTGCACCGCGGTATTGCTGTAGCCGGTCATGCGTTCAAACGCCGGGTTGGCGTATTCCACCACGCCGTTGGCGTTGGCAATGACGATGGCTTCGGCGGCGTGGTCGATGGCCACGCTGCGAATTGCCAGTGCGTCGGCCAGCTGGGTGTTGTGCAGATAGCGGCGGATGCCGTAGCCCAGCAGCAGGTTGACCAGCAGCCAGGTCAGCAGGAATAGCCAGGTCTTGCTCAGCCACGGTTGCAGCAGGGTGTTCTTGTCCAGCCCGACGCTGACCAGCAGCGGCAGGCGTTCCAGCTTGCGGGTGGAGTGCAGCCGGGTGCGGCCATCCAGCGGCGACACCCGCTCGTAGCTGTCTTCGCTGTCGCTGCCTTGCAGCAGTGCGCGGGCGTGACTGTCGAGCAGCGGGGTGGCGGGCAGCGCGGACAGCGACGGCAGGCGCGCCAGCAGTTGCTGCTGGCTGTCGGTAAAGCTGATGGCATCGTAGCGGCTGTTGAATACGTTGCGGTCCAGTTGCTGCTGGAAGTGGCTGGTGCGGATCACGGTGCCGATCAGGCCGATGACGCGGCCGTTCAGCCCGCGTACGCGCTGGGTGGCCACCACCACCGGCTCGCCGCTGGCGCTCTGGAAGCGCGGGCTGACGAAGCGGTCGTCGCGGGTGGGCGTCAGCATGGCCTTGCAATAGCCGGCTTCGCTGGCATCGAAGCCGGGGGAAATCTTGAACGACAGCACCAGGCGGCAGTGGTTATCCACCAGGATCATGTCGTAGGCCTGCGGTACGCCGCGCATGGCGCGCACCAGCCGGCTTTCTAGTGCCGTGCGTTCGGCACCCTCGCGGATGGTGAAATCCTGCTCTTCCAGCTGCTCGGCCAGCATGTTCTGCAGCAGCTCCACCTCGCGAAAATCCTGCTGCATCCACTCGGCAAACAGCAGGCTGTCGATGCGTGCCTGGTTGTAGCCCTGCTCCAGGGTGCTGCGGTAGGAGCTGAATAGCTCCATGCTGCCGACGAGCAGCAGCAGCAGGCTGATCAGGATGCCGGAGGCAGTGATCTTTACACGTTGGCCGTGACTGCCGGCCAGTTGCTGGGTAGGGAGCATGATTGGGTACAAATGGCGATTCTTAAGCCATTCTGGCATGAAGCGGGTGCGGCGGCATGGCTGGCGTTGGCTTTAATGACTTGTCAGCACAATTTATGCAATTGCGCTGACAAGTTGTCGCTTTTGCCGATGCGCGTGGCGGCTAGCGCGTCACCATCAAGCGCAGGCCCAGTGCGATGAACACCGTGCCGGCCAGGCGATCCAGCCACATGCCGCGCCGCGGCGAGGTGTTCAGCCAGCTGCCGGCATGGCCGGCGAAGTAACCGAGGGTGGCGAACAGCAGCGCCGCCTGCAGGGTGAACAGCGCGCCAAGCTGCAGGGTCTGCCAGCCGGCAGCGCCGCCGCTGCTGATGAATTGCGGCAGAAATGCCAGAAAAAACAGAATTACCTTGGGATTGACGGCATTGGCGCACAAACCCTTGCCGAACAGGCGCCACAGCGACGGTGCCGCAGCCGGTTGCCGGCCGCTATGCAGCGTGGCGCCGGCGCTGTGCAGCGCCTGCCAGCCCAGCCACACCAGATAGCCGCCGCCCAGCAGCTTCAACGCCTGCAGGGCCATCGGCGAGGCGGCCAGCAAGGCGCCGACCCCCAGCGCCGCCAGAGCGGTATGGCTGAGGCAGCCCAGCGCACAGCCCAGCCCGAACACCATGCCGGCGCGACGGCCGCGCGCGATGCCCAGGCTCAGCACCATCAGGTTGTCCGGGCCCGGTGACAGTGTGATCAGCACCGCGGCGGGCAGAAAGGCAAGCAACTGTTCCGGGCTAAGCAGCATGGGTGCTCCTGATGGTAATTGATGGTTTTGGCAGTAAAAATCGGGCAACAGCCGTTAACGGCTGCTATCAAGAATGCGGAGCCAGCTTTTTGCCCAGAATGATCAAGTCGCGGCGTACGCCATCCAGCACCGCCACTTGCGGCAGGTTGGCCCACTCGGCAAAACCGAAATGCTGGAACAGTTTCATGCTAGCGGCATTGTGACCAAAGATGAAGCCCAGCAGCGTGTCCACGCCGTAGGCCGGTGCCCGTTCGATGGCTTCCTGCAGCAGGCGACGGCCCAGGCCACGGCCGCGGCAGGCCTCGTCCAGATAGATGCTGACTTCGGCGGTGCCGTTGTAGGCCGGGCGGCCGTAGAAGTCGGACAGGCTGATCCAGCCCAGCATGTGGCCATCCTGCTCGGCCACCCACAGCGGGCGGCGATCCGGGCTGTGGGCGGCAAACCAGTCTTCCCGGCTTGCTACCGATACCGGCTCCAGATCGGCCGTCACCATGCGGCCGGCGATGGTGCTGTTGTAGATGGCAACAATGGCGGGCAGGTCAGCGCGGGTGGCCAGCCGCAGGCTGATTTCAGACATGGTGTTCTCCTTGGGTGGGTGGTGGCGGCCACGAGGCGGCGCGCGGCATGTCGCATTGTGCATGGCCGGATGTCGGCTTGGGAACCGGGTGAACAGCCTGTTTTTACGCTGCAGGTGGCTGGATTTTTGGCTGCTACTTATCTGCTTGCGCGGGCAGGTGGCATGGCCTGTGCGTGTGAATTCGTAATAAATTTACGCTTTACATTTATTTATTACGTAATTAATTGGCCAGCCCCCCCCGCTGCCGCGGGGTTTGGCATTGTGGGAGCGGGTTCCGGCGCCATGGCCGGTGGTTTGGCTGAACGGCCGCCAGCGCGGCCGCAGTGGCGACAATGCTAGAATGGCGCGATGGAACTGTACCGATTGCTGCAACAACAAGGCTTTGGCAGCCGCAAGGAATGCCGGCAACTGATTGACTATGGCCTGGTCGCCGTCGATGGCGTCGATGCGGATGACTGGCGCCAGCAGGTGGATGCGGCCAACGTCCGCAGCCTGACGGTGGACGGCCAGGACTGGCCGCTGCTGACCCTGCCGCTGTATCTGCTGCTGCACAAGCCGGCAGGCTACGAAACCTCGCACAAGCCGGTGCACCATCCCAGCGTGTACCGGCTGCTGCCGCCGCAGATGAGTAATCTGGATCTCAGCGCGGTGGGGCGGCTGGACGTGGATACCACCGGGCTGCTGCTGTTTTCCAGCGATGGCCAGTTCGTGCACGCGATGACGTCGCCGAAGAAGCAGGTACCCAAGCTGTACCGCGTCACCACCAAGCATCCGGTGACCGAGGCGCTGCTGCAGCGCCTGCGCGAGGGCGTGCTGCTGCACGACGAAAACGAAACCCTGCGCGCCGATAGCGTGGCGCAAGTCGGCGACTGTGTGCTGGACATGAGCATCACCCAGGGCAAGTACCACCAGGTGAAGCGCATGGTGGCGGCCGCCGGCAACCGCGTGGCGCAATTGCACCGTCTGGCGCTGGGCGAGGTGACGCTGGGTGATTTGCCGGCCGGGCAGTGGCGGCACCTGAGTGCCGCCGAGTTGGCCGCATTGGGCGTGGCAGCGATCTGAGCGCTGGCGCCCGGCAATAAAAAAACCGCCGTTACCGGCGGTTTTTTGCATTGTGGCTGCCTGGCTAGGCGTTAGCAGCCCTGCTTGAGCGCGATCTCCAGTGCCAGCGCCTGATGCTGCGCGGCCTTGTCCTCGCGGCCGATGGTGTCGAACAGCTGATGCAGCTCGGCGTGGGCGCACAGGGTGGGCTGCAGCGACAGGCTGGCCTCCAGGTAACTCTGCGCCTTGCCCCACAGTTGCTCGGCGCGGGCCAGGCGGCCCAGTGCCAGCAGCAGCATGTGGTCGTGCGGACGGGACTTCAGCCAGTTTTCCGCATCGCGCATCAGCGTCAGCCGGCGCTGGCTGTCGATATGCTCCGCCAGCATGCCCAGCTCGCGCGCCAGTTCCGGCGTGGCCTGCTCGTCGTTGGACAGCGCGCCGGCAATCAGTTCGGCAGCCGCGCCGAAGGCCTGCAGCGCGATCAGCTGCTTGGCAGTGTCGGACACCAGGTCAGGGTTCTGTCGTTCCACTTCCGGAATGCGTTTCAGCCAGCTGCGGACTTCCTGCTCGCTGGTGAAGCTGGCCAGCTGCTGGCGGTAGGCGGCCAGGCGGTAGCGACGTGCCTGCTCGGCTTCCAGCGCATCGGCTTTCAGCAGCTTTTCGGTCAGTTGCAGCACCTGTTCCGGCTGTTTCAGCATCAGGCGGATCTTCAGCTCCAGCCGCAGCGCGGAGGTCAGATTGCTGCTGATGGCGCGGGCGCGCTCGATGGCGGCCAGTGCTTCCAGCGGCTGCTTGGCATCCATGCGGATCTGCGCCTCCACCATGTGGCGCGCCAGCTGGCTGCGCTCCGGCATGCTTTCCAGCCGCGCCAGATAGCCGTCGCGCTTGGCGTTGTCGCCGACGCTGGCGGCGGAACGGGCGGCGATCAGCAGCGCCAGCGCCTGGTTCTCGCTGGAGTATTCGTCGTCGATCGACTTCAGCGCTTCGCGTTCGGCGCGCTGGTAGCGGCCTTCAAACATCGCCAGCGCGGCTTCGCGCAGCGCGTGGCGCGCGGCCTTCAGCTTCTTCTGGCGCTGGAAGGTGCGCACCTCGGCCGGCAGGTTGGCCGCAATGCCGATCAGGCGCAGCGCGCCGTAGGCCAGCAGGATCAGCACTACGATGGCGACGATCAGCAGGTTGAACGACACCTCCATGCGGTACGGCGGCACGAACAGGATGGCGTAACCGGTGTTGAGGGTGGAGGCGAGGCCGATCAGCACCGCCAGGGCAAACAGCCCGACAATCCAGAATACGAATCTCACGGCGCACTCCCGCTGGTGCCTTGCGCGTCACGCACGGCTTTCAGGCTGGCGGACAGGTCCGGCAGGGTGACATTCAGCTGCGCTGCGGCCAGCTCGCCCAGGGTGGCCTGCCATTTCTGCGTCGCCGGTGCATCGCCGTCGAAGTAGCGCTTGGCGTACTGGCCGGCGGCGGCCAGGTCGGCCTGATAGGTGGCGCCATCGCGCTGGGTCAGCGCCAGGCGGGCATCCAGCAGCCGCAGCTTGAGGTTTTCGCGCAGGAAGAACGCCTGCTCCGGCGCCAGCAGCAGCGCTTCCGGCTTGTCCATGCGGCGGATGCGCACCATCTCGCCCAGGCTGTGGCTGACATCGGCCAGCAGCCGCTCCCACCACGGTGCATCGGCCGGCAGCGCGCTTGGCGCAGTGCTGCTGGCCAGGCGGTGATGGTCGATCACCAGCGGCAGCGTTTCCGCACCCAGCATCAGGGTGTCCAGCTTCACCGTCAGGCCGACGCTGTCGAGGTAGGGCAGCGCCTTCAGTGTTTCCAGATCCTTGGCCACGGTCTTTTTCACCGGGATCAGCGCCGGGCTGTCGAAGCGGCCCAGGCGATCGTTGACCATCTCCAGCGCGGTAATGGCGCCGCTGACATTGCCGGCCAGCTGCAGCTGCTGGCTGGCGATTGCCAGCGTGTGCTCCACTTCAGACAGCAGCCAGTCGCTGCGATTCTTGGTCAGTTCCTGGTACATGGCGCCCAGCGTGGCGTACTGACCGGCGGATTCGTTGACGCGCGCTTCCAGCAACGCCAGCTTGGCTTCGGCGGCGCGGGTGGCTGCTAGCGCCTGCTCGGTCTGGGTCTGGATGGCCTTGGTGCTGCCGCCGCTTTCGGCCAGCCGGGTGGCCAGCGCGGTTTGCGCGTCGGTCAGTTGCTGACGGGTTTCGAAATACTGCCAGCCGGTCACGCCCAGCGCCGCGATGGCGATGATCAGCGCCAGATTGACGGATTTCTTGGCGGGCAGGGTGCTGCCGCTGTTGACGGAATTGGCTTCGCTCATGGGATGCAGGTAACCACAAGTTGGCCGCATGGCGCGGCCGGGTTAGCAGGGTGGCGCATTACGCCAGAAACTTTGGGGCATTGTAACGCCCAAGTAGTGGGGCTGCCAGAATTGTGCGCCGCTGCTAAGCGCTCAGCATGCGGGCCACGGCGGCACTGCTGCCATCGCACAACGTGATGCGCTGGGCGCCAAGCGCCTGCAGTCGCTGGGCAATGCGCGGGTGCAGGGTAAAGAAACGCTGTGCGGCCAACGTGGTGATGCCGGCGTGGCCGGCGGCGGCAAACAGCGCCTCGGCCGCCTCGCTGGAGGCCACCAGCAGGCCGGCCAGTTGCCCGCTGTGTTGTAGCTGGCGGAACAGCGCCCAGTCCAGCGGCTGCGGCTGGCGGCGGTAGATGTCGGCATAGCTGACTGTCGCGCCGCGGCTGGCTAGGGTCTCCCCCAGTTGTGCGCGGCCGTCCGCTCCGCGCACGATTAGCCAGTGTTGCCCCGCCAGTTGCAGTAGCGCCGGGTGCGCCAGCAGCGCCGCGCTATCGTTGCCCTGTGCCGGTGCGATGACGGCGCGCTGGCTGCTGGCGGCCAACTTGCCGGCACTGCCGGCACCAACACAGGCTAGCATGGTGCTTGGGGGGAGGCTGGTGGCGATTACCGGCCAGCCGATGTCGATGGCGGACGGGCTGACGAAGATCACCCCGTCGCAGGCGGCGGCCTGCTGCGGCAAGGCCGCCAGCGCCGTGGCATCGGCCACGGTGTCCAGCGCGCAGAACGGCAGGCTGCGGATGCCCAGCGCCGCCAACTCGGCCTGCTGCCGTATGGCCTGCGCCTGTGGCCGAACCAGCAGTAGCGTGGGCGGCAGCGGGGCGGGCATATTACTTGTCGGCTTGTTCGGCAATCACCGCCGCGATCAGCGGGGCGGCGTCCTGCTCCAGCAGCTGCTTGGCGACTGCGCGGCCGAGCGCGTCGGCGTAGTCGCGCGGTGCGCTGGCGCTGGCGGTGAGCATTACCGAGCCGTCCGGGTGGGCGACGAAGCCGCCGAGGGTGATCACGTCGTCGGTGATGGTGGCAAAGCCGCCGATCGGAATCTGGCAGCTGCCGCCCAGCACCCGCGACAGCGAACGCTCGGCGCTAACGCAGGCGGCGGTGTCGGCATGGTTCAGCGGTGCCAGCAGTTCCAGAAGATCGCTGCGGTCGGCGCGGATCTCGATGCCCAGTGCGCCCTGGCCGACGGCCGGCAGGCTCTCGGACGGTGCCAGCTCGGCGCGGATGCGTTCGGCCAGTTCCAGGCGCTTGAGGCCGGCGGCGGCCAGGATGATGGCGTCGAACTCGCCTTCATCCAGCTTGCGCAGCCGGGTCTGCACATTGCCGCGCAGCGGCTTGATGGTCAGGTGCGGGAAGCGGGCGCGGATCTGCGATTCGCGGCGCAGGCTGGAGGTGCCGACCACGGCGCCGGCCGGCAGCTCGTGCAGGCTGCTGTAGTTGTTGGAGACGAAGGCGTCGCGCGGGTCTTCGCGCTCGCAGATGGCGGCCAGGGCAAAGCCTGCCGGCAGGTTCATCGGCACGTCCTTGATGGAGTGCACCGCGATGTCGGCGCGGCCATCCTGCAGTGCCTGTTCCAGCTCCTTCACGAACAGGCCCTTGCCGCCGATCTTGGACAGGGTCTTGTCGAGGATCTGGTCGCCCTGGGTGGTCATGCCGAGGATCTCCACCTGTAGCTGCGGGTACAGGGTTTCGAGGCGGGCCTTGATGTGTTCGGCCTGCCACATGGCGAGTTTGCTTTCGCGACTGGCGATGACGAGCTTGTTCATGACGGGCGGTCCTGCAGGTAAAAAGGGATGGCCGCGATTCTAGCATGGCCGCCCGGCGCCACCTTGACGCAGGGCAGTGTGTGTAGCTGCAACAGTACGTGTAGTTTAACTACACGAAGGCGGATTTTTGCGGCAGGATGAACAAGGCCGTCACTGCAGCCAAGACAGTAGCAGCGGCATGGTCAGCATGGCCGCCAGCGTGGAGCTGGTGACCACTGCCGCCGCCAGTTTGCCGTCGCCCTGCATGCGTACCGCCAGGATGTAGGCCGAGGTGGCGGTGGGCAGCATGCTCATCACCAGCAGCGCCTGGCGATACAGGCCGCTGATGCCCAGCAGCTGGGCCGCCGCCAGCGCGATCAGCGGTGCGACCAGCAGCTTGATGCCGTTCCAGTACAGCAGCGGCGCGGCAAAGCGGCGCAGCGCTTCGAAACGCAGGCCGGCGCCGACGGTGATCAGCCCCAGCGGCAGCGCGGCATCGGCCAGGTGACTGATGGCGGCAAATAGCGGCGCGGGGATGGCCAGGCCGGCAAGGTTGGCCGCCAACCCGCTGCTGATGCCCCAGATGATGGGGTTGCGGATCAGCTCGTGGCCCATGCCGCGGCCGCTGCCGTGCGCCAGCTGCCAGACGGCGAACAGGTTGACGATGGGCACCATGGCGCCGCACAGCAGCGCGATGGTGGCGATGCCGGGCTCGCCCGCCAGCGCGCCCATTACCGCAAACGCCACATAACTGTTAAAACGGTAGGCGCCCTGATTGCCGGCGGCAAACGACGGTTGCGGCAGTTTGAACAATGGTTTGGCGGCGCTGCCCAGCAGGAAGGCGGCGACGGTAAACAACAGGCCGGCGGCCAGCATCGGCACGCTGGCGGCAATATCCAGCGTTGCGTGCGCCAGGGCGCGAAACAGTAACGGTGGAAACAGGATGAAATAGATGAAGCGTTCCGCTTCGGCAAGAAAAGCGGCAGAGATAAAGCCGCTGCGCCGCAGTGCGAAGCCGCACAGGATCAGCAGAAAGTCCGGTAGTAACACGAGGGCTGGATGCATGGCGCTGATTCTGCAGGGATTTGATGACAATGACTATCAGGGAAAACAGAGCATGACAGATCTGGACAAGGACTTGCCGCTGCGCGAAGACCTCGCGCGCCTTAACCGCTTGCTGGAGGCGCTGCTGCGCGAACAGGCCGGCGACGACGTGGTGGACGAAATCCGCGCCATCCCGGCCGGCGCGCTGCAGCACGACCGCCGCACCGACGAGCTGGTGCAGCGGCTGACCCCGGCGGCAACCAGTGCGCTGGTGCGTGCCTGCGGCCTGTATTCGCAGCTGTTCAATATTGCCGAAGACCTGCACCACGCCCGCCGCCGCCGCGCGCACCAGCGTGCCGGCAGTGCGCCGCAGCGCGGCAGCCTGTCGCGCGCCTTGTCCACCATTCACGAAGCCGGCGTGCCGTTTGCCCAGCTCAATGCCGCGCTGCAGGATGCCAGCGTCAGCGCCGTGCTCACCGCCCACCCCACCGAGGTGCAGCGCCAGAGCGTGCTGGACGGCCACCGCGCGGTGCGCAAGTTCCTGCAACAGCTGTCTTCCGTCGAGATTACTCCGGAAGAAGAGCAGGAAGTGGAGGCCAAGCTCACCCGCGTGATCCACGCCTTGTGGCAGACCACCGAGATCCGTCCGTTCAAGATGACGGTGGCTGACGAAATCGAAAACGGCGTCGCCTACCACCCGCTGTCGTTCTTCCAGTCCATCCCGGCGCTGTACGACCGCCTGGGCAAGCAGATCCGCGAGCTGTGGGGCGAGCAGGCCGACATCCCGTCCTTCCTGCGCGTGGGCAGCTGGATCGGCGGCGACCGCGACGGCAACCCCAATGTCGACGCCGGCGTGCTGCGGCATGCGGTAACGCGCCAGGCCGAGGTGGCGTTCAAGCATTACTTCTACGAACTGGCGGGTTTGTATCGCGAACTGTCGCTATCGCAGCGCCACGTGCAGGTATCGGCCGGGGTGAAGTGCCTGGCCGCCGCCTCGCCGGACACCGCCATCAGCCGCAAGGAAGAACCGTACCGCCTGGCGCTGGCCGCCATCGAAGGCCGGCTGTCGGCCACGGCGGCCAACCTTGGGCTGCCGCTGCGCGGTCGCTGGACGGCGGGCAACCCGTACCACAGCGCCGTTGAACTGCAGGCCGAGCTGCAAACACTGATCGATTCGCTGATCGAGCACGGCAGCGCGCTGCTGGTGGACGGCCGGCTGGGCAAGCTGCAGCGCGCGGTGGACGTGTTCGGCTTCTACCTGATGCCGCTGGACCTGCGCCAGCACGCCGAGAAACACGCCGGTGTGGTCAGCGAGCTGTTCGCCCACGCCAACCTGGAACAATACGACGCGCTGGACGAGGCGGCGCGCGTGCGCGTGCTGCTGCGCGAGCTGGCCACCCCGCGGCTGCTGTACTCGCCGTTCCTCAGCTACAGCGCCGACAGCGAGAAAGAGCTGGCCATCTTCCGCGAGGCGGCGCTGGTGCAGCACCAGTTCGGTGACGGCGCCATCGCGCAGTGCATCATCTCCAACTGCGCCAGCGTGTCCGACATCCTGGCGCTGGCGCTGCTGTGCAAGGAATGCGGCCTGCTGCGCCTGGACGGCGGCGTGCCGGCCATCAGCCTGAATCTGGTGCCGCTGTTCGAAACCATTGCCGACCTGGACGCCTCCGCCAGCATCATGCAGCAGCTGTTCGCGCAGCCGTGGTACCAGCAGCTGCTGAAGAGCCGCGGCGGGGTGCAGGAAGTGATGCTCGGCTATTCCGACAGCAACAAGGACGGCGGCTACGTCACCAGCCAGTGGCAGCTGTACCAGGCCGAGCAGCGCCTGGTGCGCGTGTTCGACAACGCCGGCATCAAGATGCGGCTGTTCCACGGCCGTGGCGGCTCGGTGGGTCGCGGCGGCGGTCCGTCCTACGAGGCGATCATGGCGCAGCCGGCCGGCACCGTGGTTGGCCGCATCCGCATTACCGAACAGGGCGAGGTGATCACCGCCAAGTTCGCCGATCCGGACAACGCCACCCGCAATCTGGAAGCGCTGGTGGCGGCGACACTGGAATCGACGCTGGCGCACGGCGACAGCCGCATCACCGACGAAAGCGCGGTGGCGGAGCTGTCCGGCCACGCCTTCAAGACCTACCGCGCGCTGGTGGAGTCCGACGGTTTCATGCAGTACTTCATGGAAGCCACCCCGATCGGCGCCATCGCCAAGCTCAACATCGGCAGCCGCCCGGCGTCGCGCAAGACGCTGGCCAGTATCAAGGACCTGCGCGCCATTCCGTGGGTGTTCTCCTGGTCGCAGTCGCGGGTGATGCTGCCGGGCTGGTACGGCTTCGGCAGCGCGGTGCGTGCGTTCCTGGATACCCACGGCGAGGAAGCCGGCCTGACGCGCCTGCGCGAGTTGTACGCCGGTTCGCCGTTCCTGCAGGTGATGCTGTCCAACATGGAGCAGGTACTGGCCAAGGCCGACCTGCAGATATCGCGCCGCTACGCCGCGCTGGTGGGCAACGCGGCGCTGGCCGACCGCCTGTTCGGCCGCCTGCAGGCGGAGTACGACGCCACCCTGGCCGCCTTCTTCGCCATCACCGGCCAGGACAAGCTGCTGCAGGGCAACCCGACGCTGGCGCGCTCGCTGGACACCCGGCTGCCGTACCTGGATGCGCTCAACCTGCTGCAGGTAGAGCTGCTGAAGCGCCTGCGCGATAACCCGGACGACGAGGACGCGCTGTACGCCATCCACCTCACCATCAACGGTATTTCCGCCGGCCTGCGCAACAGCGGTTAACGCCAGTCTGCTCGCGTGCAACGGGCCGCCCCTCGGGCGGCCCGTTTTGTTTGTCGTTGCCGGCGGCTACATGTGGACACATGCAGATACAGCCGGCGGCACGGCAATGGCAGGACAATGGCGGCAGAATCCATTCCATCCGTGCGGAGGTGCAGCATGAATCCCACCAGCAAAGACATCAAATACCTGGCCGAACACCTGCTGCATACCGGGGTGGGCGGGCTGGCCGAGCGCGAGCTGCAGGCGCTGATGCGCATCTCGCGCAAGCTGCAGTCGGTGCGGCCGGAGCACGCGCTGCCGGACCGGGGGCCGACTTTCGGCGAACGGCTGGCCGACCGGGTGGCCGAGTTTGGCGGCTCGTGGACCTTCATCATGATTTTCGGCAGCTTTCTGGTGAGCTGGGCGTTCATCAACAGCGAGCTGCTCGGCACCCGTGCCTTCGACCCGTATCCGTACATCTTTCTCAACCTGATGCTGTCGATGCTGGCGGCGATCCAGGCGCCGATCATCATGATGTCGCAGAACCGGCAGACGGCGCGCGACCGCATGACCATGATTCGCGACTTCGAAGTGAACCTGAAGGCCGAGGCGGCGATCGACGGCCTGCACAAGCGCATGGATCACCTGACCTGGGAGCTGCTGTCGGACCTGGACCTGATCAAGCAGGGCCAGCGTCAGCTGTTGCAGCAGCCGGGCAAGCAGCCGCCGTCAGCGCCGGAGGCGGCCGACCAGCCCGGCGGCGATTAGCTGCGGCTCAGGGTGTCCAGCTTCAGCGCCAGCGGCTGGCCCAGCCAGCTGGCGGCCGTGGTGTGGGCGGCCAGCTCATCGGCCAGTTGCGGATGCAGCAGCACCGGCAGCGGGCCGCGGTGTTGTTCCAGCAGCGCGCGTACCGCCGGCAGCAGCGTGTCGGCAAAGTCGATCTCGAACATCGGCCGGGTGTGCGGCCCCACCTCGCGGTGGATCAGCCGCCCCAGCCAGCAGCCGGGCGGCAGCTGTGCGGCCAACGTGGTGTGCAGTGCGGCGGCGAACTCGGCCTGTTCCGGCAGGAAGTAGACGTGGGCGTGGTAGATCACTGACATGGCAGCTGGCGTGGCGGGAAAACGGCATTGTAGCCGCGGACGGCAGCGGCGGCTGCCGTCCGCATGGCCATCACAGCCAGCGGCCGCGGCTGAGGCTTTCGGCCTGATGACGCAACTGCTCCAGTGTGCGCTCGGCGCAGGATAACTGGGTGTCGGGCAGCAGCGTCCAGCGGCTGGACCAGTAGGTAACTAGGCGGCGTAACAGCTTCATGGCATCCTCACTGTTGAGTGGTTGGCGTAGTTGTCAGCCTAATCTGCTGATCGGTGCAGATAAACCGCAGTTTCCTTGATGGTTTGTCGAGAAAATGAAAACAATGCCGTCGCCAGACGAAGTGCTGGCATTCGAAGCGCTGGCGCGCTGCGGCAGCTTCACCGCCGCCGCCGAGGCACTGGCTTGCACCAAGAGCATGGTCAGCCTGCGGCTGAAGGCGCTGGAAAAACAGCTGGGCGCGGTGCTGGTGTTGCGCACCACGCGGCGGCTGGCGCTGACCGAGGCCGGCCAGCGCATGCTGCCGCACGCCCAGGCGCTGCGGCAGAGCCTGCTGCAGATGCAGCCGGCGGTGGACAGCGCACAGTGCGCGGTGGAAGGGCCGCTGGTGGTGAGCACCTATGTATCGGTGTCGCAGCTGCTGGCGCCGATCCTGGCGGATCTCGCCCGCGAGCAGCCCGGCCTGCGGCTGCGGCTGGAGGTGAACAACCGCGTGCAGGACCCGATCGCCGACGTGTTGGACTTCTGCCTGCGCTCGCGCAAGGTGCACGACGAGTCGCTGGTGGCGCGGCCCTTGGGCTGGGTGGAAGAGGCGCTGTACGCCACGCCGGACTACCTGGCGGCGCAAGGTTGGCCGCAGACGCCGGATGAACTGGCCACGCACCGGCTGATCATGGACGGCAGCTGCCTGACGCTGTGCCGTGGTGCGGAGCTGCACCCGCTGCAGCCGGCGCCGCCGCTGCTGGACTGCAATCTGTACCAGAACAACCTGATGCTGACGCTGCAGGGTCATGGCATCGGCGCGCTGCCGGATTTCCTGGTGCAGCCGGCGCTGGTCAGCGGCCAGCTGCAACGCGTGCTGCCCGGCTGGTACAGCGACCGCTGGCCGGTGTTCCTGGTGCACCCGTACCGCCAGCCGATGCCGCGCAAATACCAGGTGTTCCTCGATTTCGTGCTGCCACGCTTGCGCGCGCTGCTGCAGCCGGAGCACCCGGCGCCGTAAACGCGCGGCCGCCGCACACGGCGGACTGGCCTGGCGCTGGCTGATGTGGATCGCGGGCGGCCAAGATGGCGGCGCGCCGCGGCCACGGCAGGCTTGCTGCTGCGACGCAGCACAGGCAGCATAGCGCCTCCACCCTAGCCAACGGTTTTGTCATGTCCCACCCCACCGCCCCGTCGCCGCGCGGCATCGCGCTGTCGCTGCTGGCCTCGTCCCTGTTTGCCATGCTGCCGGGCTACGTCACCCTGCTGGCGCCGCTGGACAGCGTCGCCATCTTTGCCTGGCGCATCGTCTGCACCCTGCCCGGGGTGCTGCTGATCCTGCAGCTTTCCGGCAAGATGCCGCTGTTTGTCGCTACCTGCCGCCGTCTGTGGCGCGAGCCGAAACTGCTGCTGCTGGTGCCGTTGATGGCGGCGCTGATGGGGGTGCAGCTGTGGCTGTTCCTGTGGGCGCCGTTCCATGGCCAAGTGGTGGCGGTGTCGCTGGGTTACTTCCTGGCGCCGCTGGTGATGGTGCTGGTCGGCCGCCTGTTGTACGGCGAAAAACTGTACCGGCTGCAGGCCATTGCGGTGGCGCTGGCGCTGCTGGGGGTGGGGCACGAGATCTGGCTGACCCAGGGCCTGGCGTGGCCGACGCTGCTGGTGGTGCTGGGCTATCCGCCGTATTTCGTGCTGCGGCGCATGACCGGGCTGGATGCGGTGTGCGGCTTTGCGCTGGAGATGGCGCTGATGCTGCCGCTGGCGTTGTTGATGCTGGCCTGGCAGCAGCCGTCTGGCTGGATCGTGCTGCACGAGATCAAATACTGGCTGCTGCTGCCGGGGCTGGGGCTGGTCAGCTCGGTGGCGCTGCTATGCAATATCGCCGCCAGCCACCTGCTGCCGATGGGGCTGTGGGGGCTGCTGGGCTATGTCGAGCCGGCGCTGCTGTTCGTGCTGGCCATTACCTTGCTGGGCGAACCGGTTACCGCCGGCGCGCTGCTGACCTACGGCCCGATCTGGGGGGCGATCCTGCTCACCGGCATCCACACCCTGCGCCAGCAGCGCCGGCTGGCGTGAACGCTGCGGCCAACGTTGGCCGCAGGCTTACCAGCCGTCCGGCACGCTGCCGAAGCGCAGCTGCGGCGTGCCGTGCCAGTCGGCGGCGCGCTGCAGCGCGGTCATGATGTCGTCGCGCAGGCGCTGGCTCAGGCGCACGCCCGGCTCCAGGTACAGCGCCTTCACTTCGAACACTCCCTGCGCGCGGTGCGCCTTGGCGTCCAGCCGCCCCACCAGCTTGCCGCGCACCAGCAGCGGCAGCACGAAGTAGCCGTACTGGCGCTTGGGCGCCGGGGTGTAGCACTCGATGCGGTAGTCGAAACCGAACAACTCGCTGGCGCGCTTGCGGTCCCACACGATGGGGTCGAACGGCGACAGCAGGCTGCAGGCGCTGGCGCCGAGCTTGCCGTCTGCGGCCAACGTCAGTTGCTCGCACAGGCTGTGGTGCACGAAGAAGTCGCCCTTCAGCCCGTCTACCCGCACCGGCAGCAGCTCACCGCCGTCAGCCAGCGCGTGCAGGCTGGCGCTGTCGTTGCCGCGGCGCAGCCGGTAGTAGTCGGCCACCCAGCCGGTCTTCACCAGCCCCAGCGCGCGGCAGCTGGCGCGGATCATGTCCTGCCGCGCCTCGTCATCGGCGGGCAGGTGGGCGGCGTCGTCCCACTCCGGCAACACGCGCTCGGCGATGTCGTACACGCGCTGGAAGTTTTGCCGTTCGCGCACCATCAGCCGGCCGCTGGTGAACAGCACTTCCAGGTGGCGTTTTTCCGGTTTCCAGTCCCACCAGCCGTTGCCCTTGCCGCCCTGGCGCTCGAAATCGCGCGAGCGCACCGGGCCAGCCTCGCGGATGTGGGCGATGAGTTGTTCGATGTCGGCGTGGTGCTTCTTCATCCACTCCACCGAGAACTTCCAGCCCATCGCCGCCGGGTTCAGCATGCGGTGGCGCAACAGGCGGTAGTCCTCGCGCGGCACGAAGCAGGCCTCGTGCGCCCAGTATTCGAACAGCGCGCCTTCGGCCAGCAGTTCGTCCAGCCAAGCCGGGTCGTAGTTGCCTAGGCGGCTGAACAGCACCAGGTAGGGGCTGCGCGCCACCACGCTGATGGTGTCGATCTGCAGCAGCGCCATGCGGCGGATGGCGGCCAGCACATCGGCCTTGGTTGCCTTGCGCCGCGGGGTGGTCAACATGCCCTGGGCGGCGAGGTGCAGCGCGCGGGCGGCGGGCAGGGATAACTGGGGGTGGCTCATGATGACATCCGGGCAGAAAACACTGTGTGCAGCATAACGCAGGCGGCAGAACACGTTGGCCGCATTAAAATCCAGAATGGGCCGGCGGGTGTGCCGCAGCGGCACCTTGCCGCAGCGGCACCTTGCCGCAGCGTGGCCTTGGCGCGGTACTGGCCGATTGGCCGGGGCGCGTTGCAAGCTATTGATGCCAATGTTATTTTTCGCCTCCCTGATAACCTGACCGCGATGGCGATCCCGCAGCGGCAAAGGAGTGTTCTTTATGTTCTCGTGGTTCGAGCGTCGTATCGACCCCTATCCCGACACCCCGCCGGCGCAGCCGCCGGCTGGGTTCCTGGCGTTTGTCTGGTCCGCCACCGACGGCCTGCGCGGCCTGATCCTGGCCATGACCGTGTGCACCGCCATCATCGGCGCCTTCGAGGCGCTGCTGTTCTCCATGCTCGGCTCGATTGTGGACTGGCTCAGCCATGTGCAGCCGGATCAGCTGTGGGCCAAGGAAAAGCACAATCTGCTGCTGCTGGCCGGCATCCTGCTGGCCAGCCCGCTGCTGATCGCGCTGCAGGCGCTGTGCAAATACCAGGGCCTGGCCGGCAACTTCCCGATGCGGCTGCGCTGGCATTACCACCGCCACCTGCTGGGCCAGAGCATGAGCTTCTACCAGGACGAATTTGCCGGCCGCGTCTCCGCCAAGGTGATGCAGACCGCGCTGGCGGTGCGCGATACGGTGATGATCGTCACCGATATCCTGGTATTCGTGGTGATCTACTTTGTCACCATGGTGGCGGTGGCCGGCAGTTTCGACCGCCTGCTGCTGTGGCCGTTCGTCGCCTGGCTGGTGCTGTACGTGCTGACGTTGCGCTTCTTCGTACCGCGGCTGGGGCGCGCCGCCAAGGCGCAGGCCGACGCGCGCAGCCTGATGAGCGGCCGCGTTACCGATGCCTACACCAATATCGCCACCGTGAAGCTGTTTGCGCACAGCGCGCACGAGGCCGGCTTTGCCAAGAGCGCGATGCGCGAGTTCATGGCCACCGCCTACCGCCAGATGCGGCTGGTCAGCGGCTTTGAAGTGGTCAACCACGTGCTGAGCATGGGGCTGATCGCCAGCACCGCCGGCGCCACGCTGTGGCTGTGGAGCCGCGGTGAGGTGGGCATCGGCGCGGTGGCGGCGGCCACCGCCATGGCGCTGCGCCTCAACGGCGTGTCGCACTGGATCATGTGGGAGATGTCCAGCCTGTTCGAGCACATCGGCACGGTGCAGGACGGCATCAACACCCTGGCGCGGCCGATTGCCATTACCGATGCGCCGGGCGCCAAGCCGCTCAAGGTTGGCCGCGGCGAGATCCGCTTCGACAACACCACCTTCGCCTATGGCGGCAGCAAGCCGGTGATCGACGCGCTGAACCTGACCATCCGCCCGGGCGAGAAGATCGGCCTGGTCGGCCGCAGTGGCGCCGGCAAGTCCACCATCGTCAACCTGCTGCTGCGCTTCTACGACGTGGAGGGCGGCCGCATTCTGATCGACGGCCAGGACGTGCGCGAAGTGACGCAGGACAGCCTGCGCGCGCAGGTGGGTATGGTGACGCAGGACACCTCGCTGCTGCACCGCTCGGTGCGCGACAACCTGCTGTACGGCCGCCCGCAGGCCAGTGACGAGCAGATGATCGCCGCCGCGCAGAAGGCCGAGGCGCACGAGTTCATCCTCGGGCTGACCGACCCGCACGGCCGCAGCGGCTACGATGCCCATGTCGGCGAGCGCGGCGTGAAGCTGTCCGGCGGCCAGCGCCAGCGGGTGGCCATCGCGCGGGTGATGCTGAAGGACGCGCCGATCCTGTTGCTGGACGAAGCCACCAGCGCGCTGGATTCCGAGGTGGAAGCGGCGATCCAGGGCAGCTTGTACCGGCTGATGGAAGGCAAGACCGTGGTGGCCATTGCGCACCGGCTGTCTACCATCGCGGCGATGGACCGGCTGATCGTGCTGGACAAGGGCTGCATCGTGGAAGAAGGCGACCACGCCAGCCTGCTGGCGCGCGGCGGCTTGTACGCGCGGCTATGGGCGCACCAGAGCGGCGGCTTCCTTGGCGAGGAGCTGGACCCGGACGAAGAGGCGGCGCTGACCAGCTAGGGCGGCGCTGCCGCAGGCAACAGCCCGGCCTGGCCGGGCTGTGTTGCTGTTACCGCACGGGGGGCGGGTGGCTGGCGGGGCAGGATTTTGCAATAAAGTAGTTTTCACACTACTTTACGTTTGCGTAAACCCGCTGTTTTGCGCTTTTTGCGCAACAAAAAGCCGTGCGTGATGCATAAAAAGCGTCGTGTAGCGGCATATTTCGGTCGCCTTTGAACCTTTGCGACTACAGCTCGGCGATAATGCCGCAGCCCCCGTTTCAGGGCGGCCTACCAGACCCGCCCTGTCGTCTGGCTCAAGGGCGTGTTTTGTCGGCTGCTCTGCTGTCCAACTGCAGAGGTAACCATGTCGTTGCAAGCCCCTTCCTATATCCAGCATCAACAACTGATCAACTGGGTGGCTGAAGTTGCCGCCCTCACCAAACCGGCCGCCATCCACTGGGTGGATGGTTCCGAAGCCGAGAACCAGCAACTGCTGGCGCAGATGGTGGCCGCCGGCACCCTCAAGCCGCTGAATCCGGCCAAGCGCCCCAACTCCTACGCCGCCTTCTCCGACCCGTCCGACGTGGCGCGAGTGGAAGACCGCACCTTTGTGTGCAGCGAAAAGCGCGAGGATGCCGGCCCCAACAACAACTGGCAGCAGCCGGCCGAGATGCGCGCCACGCTCAACGGCCTGTTCGACGGCTGCATGGCCGGCCGCACCATGTACGTGATCCCGTTCAGCATGGGTCCGCTGGGCAGCCCGATCGCCCACATCGGCATCGAGATTACCGATTCGCCGTACGTGGTGGCGTCGATGCGCATCATGACCCGCATGGGCCGCAATGTGTACGAAGTGCTGGGTAGCGACGGCGACTTCGTGCCGTGCGTGCATTCCGTGGGCGCACCGTTGGCCGCCGGCGAGGCCGACCAGCCGTGGCCGTGCAACCCGGACACCAAGTACATCGTGCACTTCCCGGAATCGCGCGAGATCTGGTCCTACGGCTCCGGCTACGGCGGCAACGCGCTCTTGGGCAAGAAGTGCTTCGCGCTGCGCATCGCCTCCACCATGGGCCGCGACCAGGGCTGGCTGGCCGAACACATGCTGATCCTGGGCGTGGAAAATCCGCAGGGCGAGAAATCCTACGTCGCCGCCGCCTTCCCCAGCGCCTGCGGCAAGACCAACTTTGCCATGCTGATCCCGCCCAAGACTTACGATGGCTGGAAAGTCACTACCGTGGGCGACGACATCGCCTGGATCAAGCCGGCTGCCGACGGCAAGCTGTACGCCATCAACCCGGAAAACGGCTACTTCGGCGTGGCGCCGGGCACCTCGGAGAAATCCAACCCCAACGCCATGGCCATGCTGCGCGAGAACGTGATCTTCACCAACGTGGCGCTGACCGATGACGGCGATGTGTGGTGGGAAGGCATGAGCAAGATCCCGCCGGCACACCTGATCGACTGGCAGGGCCAGGACTGGACGCCGGAAATCGGCAAGCAGACCGGGCGCAAGGCAGCACACCCGAACGCGCGCTTCACCGTGTCCGCCAAGCAGTGTCCGTCGCTGGATACCGCCTGGAACGACCCGGCCGGCGTACCGATCTCGGCCTTCATCTTCGGCGGTCGCCGCTCCAGCACCGTACCGCTGGTGTTCGAAGCCGCCAGCTGGGAAGAGGGCGTATACCTGGCCGCCACCATGGGCTCGGAAACCACCGCCGCCGCCTTTGGCGCGCAGGGCGTCACCCGCCGCGATCCGTTCGCCATGCTGCCGTTCTGCGGCTACCACATGGGCGACTACTTCAACCACTGGCTGCAGATGGCCGGCAAAGTGTCGCAGCTGCCACGCATTTTCTGCGTCAACTGGTTCCGCACCGACAAGGACGGCAACTTCCTGTGGCCGGGCTTCGGCGACAATATGCGCGTGCTGGAGTGGATGGTTGGCCGCGTGCAGGGCCAGGCCGAGGCGCAGCGCAACGCGCTGGGCTGGGTGCCGGAATACGCGCACTTGAACTGGGCCGGGCTGGATGAGTTCAGCGCCGAGCACTTTGCGCAGCTGATGGCGCTGGATGCGCAGGCTTGGCAGCAGGAGCTGGCGGCGCACGACGACTGGTTCGCCAAGCTGGCCGACCGCCTGCCGCCGCAGCTGGCCGCGCATCGTAGCAAGCTGGCCGCCGCGCTGGCGGGTTAAGCCGGCGCTGCATGAGCAAGGCCGCCCAAGGGGCGGCCTTTTTTATGGCCTGTCATGCGGCGGCCAACGTTGGCCGCAGGGCTGTGGATAACCTTATCCACAGCTGGCGGCGGAAAACAGTGCTGCCACTGGTTTCGTGACGCATGTCTGCGTCACTAATTGCTAATGCATTGATTAGCAATGGTTTTATGGTGACGGTGACGGGCTGATGCGTCGTGCCAGCGCGATGGCTTTCAGGCTGGCGGCCACATCGCCCTGCACCCCGGCGCGCGCATACCAGCGGATGGCGCTTTCCAGATCCTGGCTGATACCGTCGCCATGCTCGTACATGCTGGCAATCAGGTATTGCGCGCCGGCATCACCCTGTTCCGCCGCCTGCTGATACCAGTACGCCGCCATGCGCAGATCCTGCTTCACGCCACGGCCAAGATAGTACTGGGTGCCCAGATCCAGCTGCGCCACGCGGTGGCCCTGCAGCGCCGCGCGCATGAACCAGTGCGTGGCCTGGGGCTGCGAGCGCGGTACGCCGTCGCCGTTTTCGTACAGCAGTCCCAGCGCGTACTGCGCTTGCGGCAGATGTCTGTCCGCCGCCACCCGCAGCCAGTGGATGGCCTTGTCGCGGTTCACCGGTACCGATTCGCCACGCCAGTGCATGATGGCCAGATTGAACGCCGCCACGCGGTTGCCATCGGCGGCGGCGCGCTGAAAGCGGTCGCGCGCCTGCTGCCAGCGCCCGGCCTGATAATCCTGCCAGCCTTCAATATCGGGTAGTGGCGGCGCTGCCTGAGCCAGGCCGCTCAGCAGCAGCAAAAACCAGGGCAGTCGCATGATCGCTCCTTTACCGGTTGCGGGTGCAACATCAGGCGCGCCTTGCGGCCAACGTTGGCCGCAAGGCCTGAGGGCTTGGACAGCTGCCGCGGTAAAAAGTCGCGCCGGACGGCTTATTCTTCGGAGATTTCGGCGGCGGCGGCGGCCTTGTGCAGTTTGTCCAGTGCGCGCTGGAAGCCCTGCACCCGTTCGTGCTCCAGTGGCAGCCAGCTCATGATTTCATGCACCTGCTTGATGCTTTCGGCGTCGCCCTGCTGCAACAGCAGCGCACAGGCATTCATGCCCAGGCGTTCGTTCAGCGTCTCGCGTGCGGTTTCATACAGCAGCCGTGCGGCGGCGGCCTTGTTCTTGTCCTTGGTCAGCGCCACGGCCTCGTCGTTGGTGACCTGCAGCTTGGCGTAGGCGTCGTGGATGGTCTGCGCCAGCGCCTCGCGCTTGCGCGTCATCGCCGACAGCTGCTCCACGTCCTGGTGGGTGCGCACAAAGCGCATCGCCAACTGGTGTATCCACTGCGCGCCGCAATAGCCTTCCAGCTCCGGCGGCAGGCGTGCCACCGCTTCCAGGAAGCGCACGCCGCTGCGCCACGCCAGCCGGCCTTCGCCCAGCAGGGCGGCGGCCTGGCGCAACGATTCCTGCGCTTCGGCATAGGCCTGGCGTCCGAGCAGGCTGACGGCACGGCAGACATGCGGCAGGAAGGCGTCCTGCCCGTTCTTGAACATGTTCGACAGCTGGTTGGCGATCTGGTCCATCTTGTCGGTATTGCCGGCCTCGCTGTGCGCCTGCAGCAGATCGACCAGCACGTCCGGGCCGAAGGCGCTGTTGTTGCGGCCAACCTGTACCGCTTTTTCCAGGAATTGCGCCGCCTTGGCCGGGTCGCCGGAGTTCAGCGCGCTTTCGCCGGCCAGGCACAGGCGGCGGAAGTTGCGCGGCGACAGCGACACCGCTTTTTCCAGCACCGCCAGCGACTCGGCAAACTGGCCACAGCGCGCCAGGTTGTGCGCCAGCGTGTCGTAGGCATCGGTGTAGTGCGGGGCTTCCTCGATGATTTCCTGCAGCAGCGCCGAGCTTTCCTCCGGCTTGTCCTGGGCGTGCAGGATGCGCGCCATGCCCATCTTGGCCCACGGGATCACCCGCAGCTGCATGATCTCGCCGTAGCGCTTGGCGGCGGCATCGTATTGCTCCTGCGCCAGGTGGGTTTCCGCCAGCAGCCGCAGCACATCCAGCTTTTTCACCATGGTGTCGGCCTTGGGCAGCAGCTCCTGCAGCAGCTCGATGGCCTCCTTCTCACGGCCGCTCATCAGCGCCTCATGCGCCGGGCGCAGGAAGAACTTGCGGGTAAACGCCAGGTGCATGCGGTCCAGCAGCATCTGGCTGGAGAACGGCTTGAGAATGTAATCGTCCGGGGCGACCTCGGCCGCCGCCACCACCCGCTCGTAGCTGCGCTCGCCGGTGATCATGATCCACACCGAGGTCAGCGGAAAGGAGCCGGAGCTGCGCAGCTGCTCCAGAATCTCTTGCCCGTTCATGCCTTCGCCCAGGTGGTAGTCGCACAGCACCACATCGAACTGGCGGTTCTTCAGCCGGCTGAGGGCATCGGCGGCGTTGGCGCATACCTCGGAACGGGTAATGTCGACATTGCCCAGCATGGCGCGCAGCGACTGTCGGATGGTCAACGAATCATCGACGATCAGGACAGTGGTTTTTTCGTTCAACTCACTCACGAGCGCTCATTCCCAAGAATCTGTGTTGTGGTACCGGCTGGTTGGTCGGCGGGGGCGGCCGGTATTTCTATAAACTATAAGCTATTGTCAGCTTGTAAATGATTAAGTCATCTGCAAGTTATGACTTGAAGATATTGGCGAGAGGCAAATTGTCGCCAAACTGACATAAATCGCTACGTTTGTACGGTGGCATCCCGTCATGCGGAGCGCGGCCAGGCATGACGACACGGTGGAAGCGGGACATTTTCTGACGCTGCGCCAGCCACCATTTGCACACGCGCTGCTCGCGCAGCAACTGCCGGGCATGGGTGGCGGCGTTCCACCGCGGCGGACTGGCCCTGGTCGACAACCCGGACTGCGAGCCGCTGTTGGCCACCCCCGGCTAGTACCGTCGCCCCGGCGTGCGGCTGGTGTCGACATGCAAAAACCCGCCATCCAGCAGGAATGGCGGGTTTGTTGTTGGCGCTCGCTTCAGGCGGCGGCTTTGAGGATCACGTACAGCTCGTCCTTGAGCTTCAGTTTTTCTTTTTTCAGGCCTTCGATCTCCACCGGCGAAGCGGTTTCGATGCGCGCCTCCATGTTCTTGATCTGCTGATCCAGCTCGTTGTGACGGTCGAACAGGCGGGAAAAGTGGGCATCTTCGATTTTAAGCTTGCTGATCAGGTCGCGGAATTCCGGAAACATGATGACTCCTTGGGTGGGGTTGGTAACGTGCTCGTTTCAACACCATGCTATGGCTGGCCGCGGGCGCTTACTTTGATCTAGGGCACGAAACCACCTGGCATGGCCGATGGCTGGGCGGCCGGTTCGGCGGTATCCAGACTGTCCAGCAGCCGGTGCAGCCCGGTGGTCAGTGCCTGCACCGCGCCGGCCATGTCCCAGTCGTCATGGCCGGGTTTGACCACGTTGGAAATGGCGCGCAGTTGCAGGAACGGCACGCCTTCCTCGCGACAGACGTGGAAGAACGCCGCGCCTTCCATGTTCTCGATATCCACGCCGCGGCTATCGATAAACGGCGCCAGCGCGGCATTCAACGAGGCGCTGCGCGCCAGTGGAAATGGCGCCGCTGCCGGCAGGTGATGGCAGGGCAGGGTATGGCGGCGCACGAAATCCATGTCCAGCGGCAGGTGCGCCAGATGGGTAAAGCCTTCCGGGGTGAAGAAGCCCAGGTCGGCCTCTACTTCGGACGCCACCAGCACCACATCGCCGATCGCCAGATCGGCATGCGGATACATGCCGGCAATGCCGGCCAGGATCAGCAGTGATGGGCGCTGCTGCTGGATGGTTTTCAGCGTGCTGTAGGCGGTAGCGGTCAGGCCGACGCCGCTGATGACGGTGTGCACGCCGTCACGCTGGAACAGGGCCGCCTCGCTGGCGGTGGGAAACAGGACACAGATGCTCATGGCAGCTCCTTGTGGCGGGCTGAACGGATACCCGGATTGTAGCCGCCCGCGTGCCGCAAGGTTGGCCGCCGCCTCAGGCCACGGTGTCGATCAGGCTGCCGATGGCTTTCAGTCCCGCCACGCCGGCCAGGCCGGCCACGCCCAGGGTGGCAAGATCGGCGGTTTCCGCCGCCGCGCGTACCACGCCGACGCCGACCGTGGTGGCGCCGCCCAGCGCCTCGCTGCTGCCGGTGACCACCTTGCCGACGCCGCTGCCAACCTGGCGCAGGCCGCTGCCGATGGTGGTGCCGGCCGAAATCAGACCATTGATGCTCATCTGTCGCCCTTTCCATGTGCTTGCCAATGTACCGGCATGTGTCTGCCTTGTTGCTGCGTGTAGCCTAGTGTGTCGACGACAGTAAAAACACTGTCAGATTGTTTCCGGTCAGACACAAAGCGGACACAAAGGCGGGCAGCCGCACTGCGGCGCCGCCGGCCGGCTGGGCGGGAGATGTCCAGGCCCGGGCGGGGTGTGCGGAATGGGCGTGCAGGGGCGATGCGCGGCCGCCGGGCGCGCGGGTGGGGCGTCTAGAACGTCCTGCGCTGGCGTAGCAGCGCTTCGAACTCCGCCGCCGGCAGCGCCCGGGCAAACAGGAACCCCTGGCCGAAATCGCAGCCGGCCTCGCGCAGCCAGTCGTGGTGGGCGGCCAGTTCGATGCCTTCCGCCACCACGCGCATGTCCAGCCGGTGCGCCATGGCGATGATGGCTTCGCACAGCGCGCGGTCGCTGCCGTCGGTTTCCAGGTGGCGCACAAAGGACTGGTCGATCTTCAGGTAGTCGATGGCGAACTTCTTCAGGTAGGACAGCGAGGAGTAGCCGGTGCCGAAGTCGTCCAGCGACACGCGGATGCCGCACTGGCGCAGCGCGTGCAGCTGGGTGCTGACCTGGTCGCGGTTGTCCAGCAGCAGGCGCTCGGTGATTTCCAACACCACGCTGTCGCCGGGCAGACCGTGCGCGGCCAACTGTGCCGGCCATTGCAGCAGGTTGGCGTTGTCGGCAAAGAACTGGATCGGCGACACATTGACGCTGATGTGCAGCTGCGGCTGCAGCTGCCGCCACTGCTGCAGCTGGCGGCACACTTCGGCAAACACCCAGCTGCCCAGCTCCACGATCAAGCCGCTGTCTTCCGCCAGCGGGATGAACTCGGCCGGGCTGATCCAGCCGCGTTCCGGATGCTGCCAGCGCAGCAAGGCCTCGGCGCCGCGGATGCGGCCATCGTGCAGCGCCAGGATAGGTTGGTAGTGCAGGCGAAACTGCCCGCAGGCCATGGCCTGGCGCAGGTCCTTGCCCAGCCGGACCCGCGTCTGCGCCGCCAGCTGCATCGACGGCGTGAAAAAGCAGCTGCGGTTACGCCCCTGGCCCTTGGCGGCATACATCGCCTGGTCGGCGTTTTTCAGCAGGGTTTCCAGCTCGCTGCTGTCGTCCGGGCAGATGGTGATACCGATGCTGGCCGACAGGTAGGCGATATCGTCGCCCAGATGGTAGGGCGCACTCAGCGCCAGCAGGATGCGTTCGGCCATCTCGCCGGCCTGCTGCGCGTGGTCCAGCGTGCTGACGATGACGGTGAATTCGTCGCCGCCCAGCCGCGCCACGGTATCGATGTGGCGCACGCAGGTCTGCAACCGCTGGGCGGCCAGCTGCAGCAGCTCGTCGCCGGCGCGGTGCCCCAGGGTGTCGTTGACCTCCTTGAAATGGTCCAGGTCCAGCAGCAGCAGTGCCAGTTGCAGGCCGTCGCGCTGGCTGCGGGCGATCTCCTGCGCCAGCCGGTTCTGCAGCATGTGGCGGTTGGGCAGCCCGGTGAGCTGGTCGAAGTTGGCCTGCTGCCAGATCAGCTGCGAGTCCTTCTTTTTCTGGGTGACATCGCGACAGGAAACCAGCACGTGGCTGGTGTCGCCCAGCACCACCGCGGCCAGCTGCAGGTCGGCGTCGAACTGGCTGCCGTCCGGGCGGCGGAAGCGCCATTCGCACTGCAGCAGGTGCTGCTGTTGCGTCAGCGACAGATAGTGCTCGGTCAGCATGGCGGCTTCGCGGCCATCCGGCTGCGTCGGCGGCGACAGCGCGCACGGCGACAGTCCCAGCAGGTCGTTTACTTCGCAGGCGAACAGCCGCGCCGCCGCCGGGTTGGCATCCACGATATGTTGGCCGCACACCACCAGCACGCCGTCGGCAGAGGCGGCAAACAGCGCGCGGTAGCGCTGCTCGCTTTCCTGGCGCGCACTTTCCGCGCGCACCTGTGCACCCAGGTCGATGTCCAGACAGAACAGCATCAGCTGGTCGCCGGTATTCACCACGGTATGGCTGGAGTGCACGTCCACCAGGTGGCCGTCCTGGTGCTGCAGCTGCAGGTGCGCCGCCGGCGCGCCCTGTTGCTGCGCGAACATCCAGTGCACCTCCTGTCGCACCGCCTCGCGCGCCGGCGGCGGAATGATCAGCTCGTACAGCGAGCGGCCGATGGCGTCCTGCGCGTCATAGCCGTACAGCAGCGTCGAGGCACGGTTCCAGTACAGCACGGTGCCGTCCGGGGCATAGCCCTGTATCGCCAGCGCGTCCACGTTTTCGAAGATGGCGCGAAAGCGCGCCTCGCTGGCGCGCAGCGCCTGCTCCGCCTGCTTGCGGATGGTGATGTCGCTGATGCTGCCCACCATGCGCGTGGGCAGGCCGTGCTCGTCCCATTCCACCACGTTGCCGCGGTCCTGCACCCAGACGATGCGGCCGTCGCTGCGGTAGATGCGGTGCTCGCTGTAGTACGGCGCCTCGCCGCGCAGGCAGCGGGCAATCAGGCTGTTGACCGCCAGCTGGTCGTCTTCGTGCACCTGGGCGACGAAGTCGGCCAGCGGGTGCTGTTCCTGGTCGTGGGCGATGCCGGTGATCTCGCTCCAGCGGCTGTTGTGTTGCAGCATGCCGCTGCGCGTGTCCCAGTCCCACACCCCCTCGCCGGTGGCCTGCATCACGTAGCGCAGCGTGCGCTCCTGCTGCGCCAGCCGCTCGGTGACCTGGTGCAGGCGGGTGATGTCGCGGCCGATGCCCAGCACGCCCAGCAGCGTGCTGCCAGCATGCAGCGGGGTCTTGATCACGTGCAGCAGCGCGCGGTGGCCGTTGTGGGCGAAGGTCACCCATTCCTCGTTGCTCAGCGCGGTGTTCAGGTGCATTGCCAGCAGGTCGCGGGTGCGGAAAAGATCCGCCAGCTCGGCATCGACAAAATCGCGGTCGCGGCGGCCGATGATGGTGCTGGCCTCGGCGCCGAACAGCTGCTCGAAGGCGCGGTTGCAATACAGGTAGACACCGTCCGGGTCTTTTAGCCATACCGGATCGGGCAGGTGCTGCAGCAGCGAATGCAGCCAGTGGGCATCCGCGAAAAGGGGCGGTCGGGAGTCGGGCATGGCAATGGGCTGGGGCGCTCGTGTGACAGGCAGCGTTTCCAGCATAGGAAGCCCGGCCGACATTTGCCATCCGGCTACCAGTGCGACGTGGCCGGCGGCAGAACAGCGTTTTCTGTGTTTGCCCCTTGTGCGCGGTGCACGCCAGCGGCATTGTGCATGCTCTCGGGCAGGCTAAGCGTTATCTCGGCGCGGTGCAGGCCCCCGCCCGGTATTGATGACATGACCCTTACCCGCCACCAGCTCAAGCTTGCTGCCGCTTTTCTCGCCCTGTATCTGATCTGGGGCTCCACCTACTTCGCCATCCGCATCGGCGTGGATTCCTGGCCGCCGTTCCTGATGGCCGGCACCCGCTTCGTGCTGGCCGGCCTGCTGATGTACGGCTACCTGCGCTGGCGCGGTGCGGCCAACCCCACGCTGGCGGAGCTGAAGGGCTCCGCCATTCTCGGCATCCTGATGCCGGCCATCGGTAACGGCTTCGTGACCCTGGCGCAGAAAGAGGTGTCCTCCGGCGTGGCGGCGCTGGTGGTGGCCACCGTACCGCTGTTCGCCATCCTGTTCGCGCGCCTGTTCGGCCACATCCCGCGCAAGATGGAGCTGGCCGGCGTGCTGCTGGGCATCGTCGGCATCGTAGTGCTGAACATGGGCAGCAACCTGCAGGCATCGCCGGCGGGGGCCGCGGCGCTGCTGTTCGCCTCCGCCGGCTGGGCGCTGGGCTCGGCGTGGAGCAAGCATCTGACCCAGCCCAAGGGGCTGATGTCCAGCGCGATGATGATGCTCACCGGCGGCATCGCGCTGCTGCTGGGCAGTTTCGCCAGTGGCGAGCAGCTGCTGGCGCTGCCGCCGCTGTCCGGCTGGCTGGCGATGCTGTACCTGGCCGTTTTCGGCTCGCTGATCGCCTACACCGCCTACATGTTCCTGCTGCAGCACGTCAGCGCCGCCGCCGCCACCAGCTACGCCTATGTCAATCCGGTGATCGCGGTGCTGCTGGGGGTCGGCCTGCTGGGCGAGCACATCGGCGCGGCCGAGTTGCTGTCGATGACCATCATCCTGGCCGGCGTGCTGCTGATCGGCTGGAAGAAGGCGCCGCGCTAGCACTCGCTGCCACCAACATCGAACCGCCCGGCTGGGCGGTTTTTTCTTGTGTGCGGTGATTGCGCACATCGCTTGTGCTTGCGCGTCGCGACGGCCAACGCTTACCGCGTACGCTGGCTGCCGCCGTCACGGCTGGGTAATCCGCGTCGTGGATAGCAAACCCGATGCGGCCAACGTTGGCCGCAACCATGCCCCCTCGCACCGCAGTGTTGCGTTTTTGATACCTTTCCAATACCAGTTTCCCCGTTCACCCGACACCCCGCAGCGCCAGCACTGGCAAGGCCCGGCATTTTCCGGTGCTGATTTCCGTTGAAAATGCTGCGTTGCAGCGTTGCCAATATCGGTGACTGGTCTACAACTGGTATTGACGTGGTTGGGTAGTGGTATTAATTTTGCGGCAACTGAGCGGCTGGGACGGCAGGCGGCCAACACGTAAACTGATGCCTTTCCAAGACCACTTGAGGATTTCGCCATGGATGAACGCTGGCAGGCACTGAAACCGGACGAGGCGCAGAGCACGCCGCTGTACCTGCAGTTCGCCCGCAAGCTGGCCGAGGCCATCAACGCCGGCTGGTGGCAGGCCGACGAGGCGCTGCCGTCGGAACGCACCTTCTCCGACGAGCTGGGCATCTCGCGCGTTACCGCCCGCAAGGCGCTGGACGTGCTGCTGGAGCAGGGGCTGATCCGCCGCCGGCATGGCTCCGGCACCTTCATCACCCCGCGGCTGGAGCAACCGCTGTCGCGGCTGACCAGCTTCACCGAGATGCTGAAGCAGAAGGGGTTTGAACCGTCGTCGGTATGGCTGGAGCGCAGCATCGCCACGCCGACGCACGACGAGGTGATCAAGCTGGGGCTGTCGCCCACCGCGCAGGTGGTGCGGCTCAAGCGCCAGCGGCTGGCGGACGGCGTGGTGATGGCCATCGAGCAGAGCACGCTGCCGCTGGCCTACCTGCCGGACCCGCAGGCGATAGGCAGCTCGCTGTATGCCTGGCTGGATGCCGCCGGCCACCCGGTGGTGCGCGCGCTGCAGCACATCCGCGCGGTGAACGCCGGGCCGGATATTGCCGCCAGCGCCGGCATCAAGCAGGGCGAGGCGATGTTGTTGATGACGCGTATCGGCTACACCGCCGACAACGTGGCGATAGAACTGACCGACACCTGGTGTCGCAACGATTACTACGACTTTGTGGCAGAGCTGAGACGATGAACACACGGGTACTGCAGGGACGCATGCTGACCACCGCCGGCTGGCTGGACGGCGAGCTGCATCTGGACGACAACGGCCGCATCGCCGCCATCGACGGCCGCTTGGCCGGCGCGGGCACACCGGCGCGTTACCTGCTGCCCGGTTTCATCGACCTGCACGTACACGGCGGCGGCGGGGTGGACATCATGCAGGCAGGCGATGCGGCGGGCCATGTGGCGCGCACCCACGCCCGCTTCGGCACCACGTCGCTGCTGGCCACCACCATGACCGCACCGCGCGCCGAACTGGCGCAGGTACTGGCCGCGCTGGGCAAGGTAGCGCAGGAGCGCGCCGCCGGCAGCGCCCGCGGTGCTCGCATTTTGGGCGTGCATCTGGAAGGCCCCTATATCAACCCCGGCAAGCTCGGCGCCCAGCCGGACGACGCCGTGGCGGCGGTGATGGACGAGATCGACTACTACCGTTCGCTGGCACCGCTGAAGGTGCTGACGCTGGCGCCGGAGATCGCCGGTCACCACGAGGTGATCCGCCGCCTGAGCGCAGACGGTATCCGCGTGCAGATCGGCCACAGCCTGGGCAGTTACGAAGACGGCGTGGCCGCGCTGCAGCAAGGCGCCAGCGGCTTCACCCACCTGTTCAATGCCATGACCGGACTGCACCACCGCGAGCCGGGCATGGTGGGCGCCGCGCTGGCGCACGCCGAATACGCCGAGCTGATCCCCGACCTGCTGCACGTGCACCCGGGGGCCATGCATGCCGCGCTGCGCGCCATTCCGCGCCTCTACTGCGTCACCGATTCCACCGCCGCCGCCGGCATGCCGGACGGCGAGTACAAGCTGGGCTCCCACACCGTGACCAAGTGCATGGGTGGGGTGCGCCTGGCCGACGGCACCCTGGCCGGCAGTACCCTGACCATGGATCAGGCGCTGCGCAACCTGGTGCAGATCGGCCTGCCGCTGGCACAGGCCAGCAACCGGCTGTCGCTGTACCCGGCCGATTACCTGGGCGTGGTCGACCGTGGCCGGCTGGAAACCGGCGCCTGGGCCGATATCGTGGTGATGGATACAGACCTGCAACTGCAACACGTTTACGTAGAAGGAGAGTGCCTTGAGCCTGATGCTTGATGAAGCCCTGTTTGCCGCCGAGGCGGTAGCCGCCCAGCACATGTACGCCGACGAAGGGCTGGCGCTGCTGGGGCGCGAACTGGCCAAGGCACAGCCGCAGCTGGCGCTGACCGTGGCCCGTGGCAGCTCGGACCATGCGGCCAACTATTTCGCCTACTTGGCGATGCAGCGCACCGGCACCCCGGTGGTGTCGCTGCCGATGTCGCTGATCACCCTGCACCACGCGCCGCTGGCGGTGCGCGGGCAGCTGGCGGTGGCGCTGTCGCAGTCCGGCCGCAGCCCGGACCTGGTGGACACCATGGCGGCGCTGTCGCAAGCCGGCGCCCGTACCGTGGCGCTGGTGAACCAGCCGGATTCGCCGCTGGCCGCGGCCTGCGAGTGGTCGCTGCCGCTGTGCGCCGGCGTGGAAAAGAGCGTGGCCGCCACCAAGAGCTATATCGCCTCGCTGTCCGCCGTTGCCCGCCTAGTGGCGCACTGGCAGCGCGACGCCGGCCTGCTGGCGGCGCTGGAAACCCTGCCGCAGGCGCTGCTGGAAGCCACCCGCCAGGACTGGTCGCCGGCCATCGAGGTACTGCAGCCGGCCGAACGCATCATGGTGGTTGGCCGCGGCCTCGGTTTTGCCGTGGCGCTGGAGGCGGCGCTGAAATTCAAGGAAACCTGTGCCATCCAGGCGGAAGCGTTCTCCGGCGCCGAGATCAAGCACGGCCCGATGGCACTGATCGACGACGGCTACCCGCTGCTGATCTTCGCGCCGCGCGGCCCGGAACAGGCCGGCCTGATTGCACTGGCCGACGAGATGCGCGGCCGTGGCGCCCGCGTGCTGCTGGCCGCACCGGCCGATGTCGCCAGCCGCGACCTGAGCCTGGCGGTGGCCGGTGACGAGGCGCTGGACCCGCTGCTGGCGATCCAGAGCTTCTACCTGATGGCGGCACGGCTGTCCGAGGCGCGCGGGCTGAACCCGGATATGCCACGGCACCTGAACAAGGTGACCTGCACGCTGTAAACCGTCAGGCGCACCCGAACGCAGTACCCCGATACAACAGATACCTCGACCGCGGCCCACCGTGGCGATACCAGCCAAGCTGCGCGCCCGGCGGGGGAAGCTGCGCGCGCAACACGGCACAGAGAAAGGCGTTACATGACTGCAACCGTTACCCTGCGCGCGCCGCTTAGCGGCGTGGTACTGCCGCTGAGCCAGGTGCCGGACCCGGTATTTGCCGGCGGCATGATGGGCCAGGGCCTGGCCATCGAGCCGCTGTCCTCCACCCTGCTGGCGCCGTGCGACGGCGAGATCAGCCAGCTGTCGTCCACCGGCCATGCCGTGGCGCTGCGTGCGGCCAACGGCGCCGAGGTGCTGCTGCACATCGGCATCGACACCGTAAAGCTGGGCGGCCAGGGCTTTGCGCCGCGTGTCCGGCTTGGCGACCGCGTGCGCTGTGGCCAGCCGCTGGTGGATATCGATATCGACAGCGTGGCGCAGCGTGCGCTGTCGCTGATCACCGTGGTGGTGGTGACCAATAGCGACGACATGCAACTGAGCAGCCTGGCCAGCGGTGCGGCAGGTGAAATGGTTCAGGCCGGCAGCAGCACGCTGCTGGATATCCGCGCCAGCGGCGCGCAGGCAGGCAACAGCGTGGCCGCCAGCGGCAACAGCCTTGGCGGCCAGGCAGTGGTGGCGCACGAAAGCGGCCTGCATGCGCGCCCGGCGGCACTGCTGCAGCACACCGCGCGGCGTTTTGCCTCCCATATCGATATCGGCTTTGGCGGCAAGTTGGCCAGCGCCCGCAGCATGGTGGCCATCATGGGCCTGGGCGTGGGCGAAGGCGACACCGTCAGCGTGCATGCCAGCGGCGCCGATGCCGAGGCGGCACTGGCCGCCATGTTGGCCGCAGTAGAGACCCGCAGCGAAGCCGGCCATGCTGCTGCCCCGTTGCCTGCAAGCACGCTCGCCGCCCGTAGCGACGGCAAGCTGGGCGGCGTCTGTGCCGCCCCCGGTCTGGCGGTGGGCACGCTGGTGCTGCTGGCCGAGCAGGACCGCACGGTGCCGGAACACGGCACCGGCGTGGCAACCGAACTTACCGCGCTGCACGGCGCGCTGGCGCAGGTGCGCGGCGATATCGAGGCCGACATCGCACTGGCCGGCCAGCGTGGCGCTCGCGCTGAAAGCGAGATTTTCGGCGCGCATCTGGCGCTGCTGGACGACCCGGAGCTGAGCCTGGCCGCCGAACGGCTGATCGTGGACGGCAGCAGTGCCGCCCATGGCTATCGCAGCGCCATCCGTGCGCAGAGCGACGTGCTGCTGGGGCTTGGCAATGCCTTGCTGGCCGAGCGCGTGGGCGACCTGAAAGACCTGGAGCGCCGCGTGCTGGACGTGCTGCTGGGCAGCGCGCAGGGCGCGCCGCAGCTGCCGGCGCAAGCCATGGTGGTGGCCGACGACCTGACCCCGTCGCAACTTACCCGCCTGCCGCGGGCGCAGGTGGCCGGCCTGGTGCTGGCCCGTGGCGGCGCCAGCAACCACGTCGCGATCCTGGCGCGTGCGCTGGGCATTCCGGCGCTGGTGGCCTGCGGCCCGGCGGCGCTGCAGCTGCCGGCTGGTGCCGAGGCGGTGCTGGATGCCGGCGAAGGCTGGCTGGATGCGCAGCCGGATGCGGCCAGCCTGGCGCTGGCGCGGCAGCAGATCGCCGCCCACGAGGCGCGCCGCCTGGCGCTGCGCGAGCAATCCGCCGGCCGTGCACTGACCCGCGACGGCGTGCATATCGAAGTGGCGGCCAACGTGGTGAACGCCGCCGAAAGCCGCGACGCGGTGCTGAACGGTGCCGATGGCGTGGGCCTGCTGCGTACCGAATTCCTGTTTACCGAGCGCACCGACGCACCGAGCAGCGAAGAACAGCGTGCTGCCTGCCAGGCAGTGCTGGATGCGCTGGAAGGCCGTCCGGCCATCATCCGCACCCTGGATGCCGGCGGCGACAAGGACGTGCCCTACCTGCCGCTGCCAGCCGAGGACAATCCGGCGCTGGGCCTGCGCGGCATCCGCACCAGCCTGGCGATGCCACAGGTGCTGGACGCGCAGCTCAGCGCGCTGCTGCAGCTCAAGCCGCTGTCGCAGCTGCGCATCCTGCTGCCGATGGTGACCGACGTGGCCGACCTGTTGCAGGTGCGCCAGCGTATCGACGAGTTGGCCGCACAGCTGGGGCTGGCGGAACGGCCGCAGCTGGGCGTGATGATCGAAGTGCCGTCGGCGGCGCTGCTGGCCGCACAGCTGGCCGAGCATGCCGACTTTCTCTCCATCGGCACCAATGACCTTACCCAGTACACGCTGGCGATGGACCGCTGCCACCCGGCGCTGGCCGCACGCCAGGACGCGCTGCACCCGGCAGTGCTGCGCCTGATCGCCCTCACCGTGCACGGCGCCCGCCAGCATGGTCGCTGGGTGGGCGTGTGCGGCGCGCTGGCGTCCGATCCGCTGGCCACGCCTGCGCTGGTGGGCCTGGGTGTGACCGAGCTGTCGGTCAGCCCGGCGCTGGTACCGGAGATCAAGCACCGCGTGCGGCAGCTGGATGCCGCCGCCTGCCAGGAGCTGGCGCTGACGCTGCAGCAGCAGCGCTCCGCCGCCGAGGTGCGCGCGATGCTGGCCGCTGCGGCCAACGTTGTCGCGCAGTGAGCATCTTCACGATCTGCTGCGCTGGGGCGCAACAAGACGGTGCCACCGCGATATCGCCGCCGCGCGGCAGATCGTAAGCAGAACCCAGCCGTAGCCGGTTTGCCGGCACGGCGGGGCAACACGGACAGGCAGCTACGGCTGCCGGCCCACACACAGAGAGAGATGAGGGAGAAACAAGTGACTACATCTAGCAAGTTTGCCGGCATCCAGCAGCTGGGCCGCGCCCTGATGCTGCCGATTGCCGTGCTGCCGGTGGCAGGTCTACTGCTGCGCCTGGGTCAGCCCGATCTGCTGGGCATCGCGGTGATGGCGCAGGCGGGGGATGCCATTTTCGGCAACCTGGCGCTGCTGTTCGCCATCGGCGTGGCGGTGGGGTTCGCCAAGGACAACAACGGTGCTTCTGGCCTGGCCGGTGCCATCGGCTACCTGGTGCTGACCTCGGTGCTGAAGGTGATCGACGCCAAGATCAATATGGGCGTGCTGGCCGGCATCACCGCCGGTATCAGCGCCGGCCTGCTGTACAACCGCTACAAGGACATCGCGCTGCCGTCCTACCTGGCGTTCTTCGGTGGCCGCCGCTTCGTGCCGATCGCCACCGGCTTTGCCATGCTGCTGGCCGGCGTGGTGCTGGGCTATGTGTGGCCGCCGGTGCAGCAGGGCATCGACGCGGTGGGGCACTGGATCATCGGCGCCGGCGAGTTCGGCCTGTTCATCTACGGCGTGCTCAACCGCGTGCTGATCGTCACCGGCCTGCACCACATCATCAACACCTTTGCCTGGTTCCAGCTGGGTGACTTCACCGACACCGCCGGCAAGCTGGTGCACGGTGACCTCACCCGCTTCTTTGCCGGCGACAAGAGCGCGGGCATGTTCATGTCCGGCTTCTTCCCGGTGATGATGTTCGGCCTGCCGGCCGCCTGCCTGGCGATGTACCGCGCCGCGCGTCCGGAAAACAAGGCTGCGGTGGCTGGCGTGCTGCTGTCGATGGCGCTTACCGCCGCGCTGACCGGCGTCACCGAGCCGGTGGAATTCGCCTTCATGTTCCTGGCGCCGGCGCTGTACGCCATCCACGCGGTGCTCACCGGCATCTCCATGGCGCTGATGCATGCGCTGGGCGTGCACCTGGGCTTCGGCTTCTCTGCCGGCCTGTTCGACTACGTGCTGAACTTCGGTATCGCGCAGAAGCCGTTGCTGCTGGTGCCGGTGGGCATTGCCTACTTTGCGGTGTACTACGGCCTGTTCAGCTTCTTCATCAAGAAATACAACCTGCAGACCCTGGGCCGTGAAGACGCCGCCAGCGTGGTTGCCCCGGTAGCGGCAAGCGCCAGCATCGGCGGCCGTGCCGGTGGCTTCATCAGCGCGCTGGGCGGTGCGGCCAACCTCAAGAACGTGGATGCCTGCACCACCCGCCTGCGCCTGCAGGTGGTGGACAACAGCAAGGTGGACGAGGCGGCGCTGAAGGCACTGGGCTCGCGTGGCCTGATCAAGCCGGCGGCCGGCAGCGTGCAGGTGGTACTGGGACCGGAAGCCGAACTGGTGGCCGACCAGATCCGCGACGCGCTGCAGCAGGGCGTGGGCAGCGTGGCAGCCAGCGGTGAGCGCCAGCAATGGTTGGCCGCACTGGGCGGCGAAGCCAACCTGCGCGGGGTATCGGTGGTAGCCGGCAGCCGCCTACGGCTGGAGCTGACCGACAGCGGCCGCATCGACGAGGCACAGCTGAAGGCGCTGGGCGCCAGCGGCGTGATGACGCTGCCGGGCAACCTGCTGCACGTGGTGGTGGCCGGCGACGTGGCGCTGACCGCACGGCTGCTGCAGGCCTGATCAGCCAGTATTTCCTCCCAAGCCCGCCACCCGGCGGGACTGGCGGCGGCAAGGCAGCCATGCCTGCCGCCGCTTTTTTATGCCGCCAGCTATGGCTGGCCTGCGGCCAACGTTTGCGCTGTGCCGGGGGCGGAATTCGCTGCCTGGCGACTGCTTGCCAGCGTCGGATAGAAGCGGCGACGTAAAACCATCCCCGTGCAGCGGATGTCTCACCTGACAAGGCACTTAACGCCGCACGCCGCCTGCTTGCAACCCTCCGCGGCTGCTACGGCAGCCGGTTCTGGCAACAGCTGGCAAACGAATTGGTATCGATACCAGGCAAGCATCAAATTCATCGTGTGGCAGAAACACGCTCTGCTACGGTGAAAAGTGTTGGTAGTGCACCCACTACAAACATGAAAACCGTTGAGTACAAGACGGAATGAGAGAACGATGGTCGCACCGCTAGCGTGCAGCAGGCACGCAGGAATCACCCGCATAAAGGAGAGACACATGGCACTAAAACTGGCCATCAACGGGTACGGCCGCATCGGCCGCATGGTATTGCGCGCCTGGCAGGAACGTTTTGCCGACAAGGGCATTGAAATCGTTGCCATCAACGACCTGGGCAATCCGGAGCTGCACGCCCACCTGACCAAGTACGATTCCATCCACGGCCCGTTCCCGGGCAGCGTGGAACTGCAGGACGACAAGCTGGTGGTCAACGGCAAGCCGATCCAGCTGCTGTCGGTCCGCAACCCGGCCGAGCTGCCGTGGGGCGAGCTGGGCGTGGACATCGTGCTGGAATGCACCGGTATCTTCACCAAGCGTGACAAGGCTGGCCTGCACCTGCAAGCCGGCGCCAAGAAAGTACTGATCTCCGCCCCGGCGGATGATGCCGACGCCACCATCGTGTTCGGCGTCAACGACAACACCCTGCGCGGCGACATGAGCATCGTGTCCAACGCCTCGTGCACCACCAACTGCCTGGCCCCGCTGGTGAAGCCGCTGAACGATGCCATCGGCGTCGCCCACGGCCTGATGACCACCGTGCACTCCTACACCAACGACCAGGTGCTGCTGGATACCGAACACAGCGATCTGCGCCGCGCCCGTTCCGCCGCGCTGTCGATGATTCCGACCAAGACCGGCGCCGCCGCCGCGGTGGGCCTGGTGCTGCCGGAGCTGAAAGGCAAGCTGGACGGCTTCGCCGTGCGCGTGCCGACTGCCAACGTATCGCTGGTGGACCTGACTTTCACCGCCAAGCGCGATACCAGCGTGGCCGAGGTGAACGAGATCGTCAGCGCCGCCGCCAATGGTCCGCTCAAGGGTGTGCTGGCGGTGAATACCCTGCCGCTGGTGTCCATCGACTTCATGCACAACCCGGCCTCCAGCGTGTTCGACGCGTCGCTGACCCGCGTGATCGAAGGCCGTCAGGTGAAGGTGCTGTCCTGGTACGACAACGAGTGGGGCTTCTCCAACCGTATGCTGGATACCGCCCAGGCCTGGGCCGCGGCCAAGTAATGCGCCTGTCGGCGCGGCAATGCTTGCGGCGCCGGCGGCGATGGTTTCATACCGGTGGCCGTGTGGAGACGGCCGCCTCGCTCTTTAGTTCTTCTGTTGCTTCTTTGTGCTTAGACCCGCTCGCCAGCCCCGCAAGGGCTGGCATTTTTTTGCGCGTGGCGGGACAAGGTTGGCCGCAACCGTGTTGACGCGGCGGCCGCAAGGCGTTCGCCACCTGAGTGGCCGCCCGTAACGGCGGCCGGGCTGTAATGCGGCGCCAACGTGGCGAAATCCCCTGGCAACAGTAGGGGCGGTGGCTGTAGTGGCGCGATTACGGCTAGTCGTCGTCGCGCAGCGCCGGCATGCGCGGCGGTACCGGCTGGTCGATTACCATCGAGGTCTTGGTATCGCCGTACTGCATCAGGCGGGCGATGACCGCCTGCAGCGTGCTCATGTCGTCCACCGCCACGCGGATCATCAGCCCGCTGCTGCCGGTGATGGAGTCGCAGGCGGTGATTTCCGGCATGCGTTTCAGGGTTTCCACCACGCCGTAGTACTCCAGGTTTTTCACCGTCAGTTCGATCAGGCACTGGATCGGGTAACCCAGCTTGTCGGGGTTGATGATTGCGCGATAACCGCTGATAACGCCGCTTCGTTCCAGTTTTTCCACTCTATCGGCCACTGCCGGCGCAGAAAGGTTTACCCGGCGGGCAAGTTCTGCAAAGCTCAGACGGCCGTTTTCGTGCAGCGCAGCAAGGATTTTGCGGTCGAACTTGTCCATGTTTTCGATTCCAAAGCGAAGTATGCGAAAATAGATTGTATACAAAGTGACGAGGCCGAAAAACCTTCGATTCACTATTAACCTGACCGATTATCCTCCGTAAAATTCGCCTCGTGTTGAAGCAGTAGGGTCCGCGCCCGAGTGCTTCGACTTCTGGATCTGTTGTGAGGGTGCTCATGTCCCTGAGCATCTTTGAACTGTTCTGGTGATCTCTTTGTCCCTGGTCTTTATGGTTGTTGGCGCCTGGCGCCGGCAGCTGACCTCTTCTGGCCTGTCCCTTACCGGACAGGCCATTTTTTTGTCTGTCGCCCTGCCTGAGCCGGCCGCCATGGCTGCTATCGCCCGCGGCGGTGTAATAAATGGCGCGACAAGGTGAAGTGTCATATTTCTGTAACGGCTGCTTTCTATCCTTGCCATAATTGCTACCGGGAGGATTTACGCGCATGCCAGCCAATATTCTGCTTGTCGAAGACGAGCCGGCGATTCAGGAACTGATTGCTTTCAACCTGGTTCAGGCCGGGCACCACGTGCTGCGCGCCAGCACCGCAGAGGTGGCACTGACACTGGTCAAGAACGCACTGCCGGACCTGGTGCTGCTGGACTGGATGCTGCCGGGCGCTTCCGGGGTGGAAATCGCGCGCAAGCTGCGCGCCGACGAGCGCACGCGCCAGATTCCCATCATCATGCTTACCGCCCGCTCCGACGAACAGGACAAGGTGCAGGGGCTGGATGCCGGCGCCGATGACTACATCACCAAGCCGTTCTCGCCGCGCGAGCTGCTGGCGCGCATCAAGGCGGTGCTGCGCCGCCGCGCGCCGCAGATGACCGACGACGCGGTGGAGGTGAAAGGCCTGCGGCTGGACCCGGTGACCCACCGCGTGCAGGGCAACGGCGACACCATCGACCTCGGCCCCACCGAGTTCCGCCTGCTGCATTTCTTCATGACCCACGCCGAGCGCGTGCACTCGCGCACCCAGCTGCTGGACCAGGTGTGGGGCGACCACGTGTTCGTGGAAGAACGTACCGTGGACGTGCACATCCGCCGCCTGCGCAGCGCGCTGGAAGGCACCGGTCACGATGCGCTGATCCAGACCGTGCGCGGCACCGGTTACCGCTTCTCGGCGCAGGGGTAAGTCTTGGCCGAATTTCTTGTCGTGCGGCTGGTGACCCTGGTGGTCATCGCCGTCATCTCGCTGATCAGCGGGCTGGTGTGGGGCGAACTGACCGGGCTGGCGCTGATGCTGGGCCTGCTGGTGTCGTGGCTGGGTTTTCACCTGTATCACCTGGGGCAGCTGCTGCGCTGGCTGGAACGCCCGGCGCCGCGGCGGGTGCCGGATGGCTTCGGGCCGTGGAACACCGTGTTCATGGCGCTGTACCGCCAGGCGCGGCGGCAGAAGCAGAGCAAGCGCCGGCTAGCCATCGTGCTGGACCGCTTCATCAACGCCAGCGAGGCGATGCCGGATGGCGTGGTGGTGCTGGACGAATACGACCGCATCGAGTGGATCAACCCGATGGCGGTGGATCACCTGGGGCTGGACCGCCGCAAGGATGTCGGCAGCCAGATCCTGAACCTGGTGCGCGAGCCGGAATTCCACGATTACATGGCCGAGCAGCGCTACAGCCAGCCGCTGATCCTGCGCAGCACCGGCAATGGCCCGGAGCTGGTGTTGTCGATCCAGCTGGTGCCGTTCGACATCAAGCGCAAGCTGCTGCTGACGCGCGACATCACCCAGCTGGAACGGGTGCAGACCGTGCACCGCGACTTTGTCGCCAACGTATCGCACGAGCTGCGCACGCCGCTGACGGTGGTGGGCGGCTTTCTGGAAACGCTGTCCGATATGCCGGCGGTGGACGATGCCACCTTGCGCCAGTTCCTGCCGATGATGCTGGAGCAGTCGCGGCGCATGCAGAGCCTGGTGGAAGATCTGCTGACGCTGTCGCGCATCGAAAACAGTCCGCACGGCGTGGCGCCGGACACGGTGGACATGGGCGCCATGCTGGATACCTTGCTGGTGGAGGCCGAAGGCCTGTCGCAGGGGCGGCACCGCATCGAGTTGCAGCGCGACAGTGCGCACAATCTGCTGGGCAACCAGCAGGAGCTGCACTCCGCCTTTGGCAACCTGGTGTCCAACGCGGTGCGCTACACGCCGGAAGGCGGCAGCATCACCCTGCGCTGGCGCGAGCTGGATGATGGCCGCGCCGCGTTTTCGGTGGCGGATACCGGCATCGGCATTCCGCCGGAGCACCTGCCACGGCTGACCGAGCGCTTCTACCGCGTCGATCGCGGTCGTTCGCGCAGCAACGGCGGCACCGGCCTCGGCCTCGCCATCGTCAAGCATGTGCTGATGCGGCACCATGGCAAGCTGGAAGTGCGCAGCGAGCCGGAGAAGGGCAGCGAGTTCAGCGTGGTGTTCAGCCCCGAGCAGGTGGCCTGACGCGAGATGAGCGATACTCAAAAGGTTGGCCGCGGCCAACCTTTTGTCTTTTTGGCGCTGTTACCGGAGGCTCACCATGCTGCATCACATCGTGTTGTTCCGCTTTCATGACCATATCGACGCCGCCGCCATTGCCGCCGTCGAAGCCGACTTTGCCGCGCTGGTGGCGGCCACCGGGGTGGTCCGCGACTTCTGTCACGGCCCCGACATCAGCGTGGAAGGGCTGGCGCAGGGTTACAGTCACGCCTGGCTGTTGCAGTTTGCCGGCCCGGCCGAGCGCGATGTCTACCTGGTACACCCGGCGCACCAGCAGTTTGTCGCCAGCGTGCAGCCGTTGCTGGCCGCCGCGCTGGTATTCGATTTTGCCGATGCCGCGCCAGCCGTGTAGTGGCTTTGCTTCAGCGCAGCATCGGGTTAGGATGCCTTGTCCGACAAAGGGGCGCTTCGGAAAACCCTGGTTTCTAAGCGAGACAAGGCGCGAACGGAAAATTTCGACGCAGCATATATTTGATATGTAAGGAGAAATTTTTCGTGAGCAACGCAGTATCGCAACGAAAGCTGGCGTTTTTCGAGGTGCCCAAGACTTTCCGGCGTCATGCACGCCATGTTTCCAGCCTTTGCCCGAGTAGCACACATGAATCGACTGCAAGCCATCCGCCCGTTCGGCCAGCGCATCTGGCTGGACAACCTGTCCCGTGAACTGCTGGCCTCCGGTGAGCTGGCCCGTCTGCTCGAAGAAGACGGCATTGCCGGGGTGACCTCCAACCCGGCCATTTTTCACAAGGCGATCAGCACCGACCCGCGCTACCGCGACGAGCTGGCGCAGCTGAAAGCCAACCCGGCACTGAGCGCCGAACAGCGCTACGAAACGCTGGTGATTGCCGACATCCAGGCCGCCTGTGATCTGAACCTGGCGCAGTACCGCGCCACCGGCGGCGGCGATGGCTATGTGTCGCTGGAAGTATCGCCGGAATTGTCGCGTGACGAGGCCGGCACCCTGGCCGCCGCGCGCCGGCTGTGGGCGGCCATCGACCGCCCCAACGCCATGATCAAGATCCCGGCCACCGCCGAGGGCATTGTCGCCTTCCGCCAGCTGACCGCCGAGGGTGTCAACGTCAACATCACCCTGCTGTTCTCGCTGCGCCAGGTGGAAGCGGTGTGGGATGCCTACATCGCCGGCCTCACCGCGCGCCATGCCGCCGGCCAGCCGCTGGGGCAGATCAAGGCGGTGGCCAGTTTCTTCCTGTCGCGGGTGGACAGCCTGCTGGATGCGCAGCTGCCGGCCGAGCTGCAGGGCAAGGTGGCAGTGGCGCTGTCGCGCGTGGCGTACCAGCGCTATCTGGCGCGTTTCCACGGCGCCGAGTTCGCCGCGCTGAAAGCCGCCGGCGCCCGCGCACAGTTCCTGCTGTGGGCATCCACCGGCACCAAGAACAAGGCCTATTCCGACGTGCTGTACGTGGAAAGCCTGATCGGCGACGAAACCGTCAACACGGTGCCGGATGCCACGCTGGCGCTGTTCCGCGACCATGGCCAAGCTGCCGCCACGCTGACGCAGCAGGTGGACGCCGCCGCGGCAACGTTGGCTGCCGCGCAGGCCGCGGGGGTGGATTTCGACGCCGTGGGCGAGCAGTTGCAGCAGGACGGTCTGGTGCTGTTCGAAAAGGCGTTTGCCGAGCTGCTGCAGCTCACCGCCTGAGCCGGCTGGCACCAGGCAACAAGCTCCCCGCGGGGAGCTTTTTTGTTGCCGGCGGCAGCTGACGCTAGTTGCCGGTTTTCGGGCACGGGCTGGCCGGCTGGCGGCTGTCGCACAGCTGCACGCTGCGCAGATACTGCAGCCACGGCAACAGCTGCGCCTTGCTGGGCGAGAACTTGAACGCTTTCTGGATCACGTAAAAGCTGTCGCGGCCCTGGATGCTCTTGAACCAGGTGTTTTCCGGGCGGCCGGTGGCCGGGTTGTTGGGGCAGGCCAGGAACCATAGCGCGTACGGGTAGCCGTTCTCGCGGCCGTCGGCCACCACATCGTAGCCGCTGCCGGGGCAGGCGAAATCCCATTGCTTGACCATGATGTCGCGGAACGCCTGCGGGGAGGTGACCTTCAGCCCCTGGAACACCTGGGTGGTGATCATCTCGTCCCAGTGCTGCGCCGATTGTGCCGTGGGCACCATCTCGGTCATCAGCAGCTGCTCCTGCTGCAGCCGGTAGTCGATCTTGTAGCCGGGCGGCAGGGTCTGCAGTAGGGTTTCGTTCTGCAGTTGTGCCTGCGCGTGCTGACCCGGCCACAGCAGGCTCAGCAAGCACAGCATGGGCAGCGTGATCTGGCGCATGGTGCCTCCCGTGACTCAGTGCTCCGGCGCGCGGGCGCGCAGGACAAGGCGTGATTGCGCCGCTGTTCCCCGGTGCGAGGCAGCAGGGGGCGGCACATGCCAAGGTGCTTCTGTAGGATGCCGCGGCCGGTGAAAATTCGCGGCTACCGCTACTGATGGTAGCAGCTGTGCCGCCGATGCCCAGCGCGGCGCAGCGGTGCATGGCCGCGGCTGGACCGGGAGTGGTGCGCCGCCGCGCGCTTTGCCAGCACCGCATGGACCTGGTGCCGCTGCATGACCGGCAAGTTGCCGGCGTAGCGCGTCAGCGTGGCGTGGTGCGGCGTGCCGCCATGCGCTGGCCGGCGGCGTGCAGTTCAGCGTCGCTGATCAGCGACGCGGCGGTGGGGAACAGCCAGGCTTCCTCGCGTGCGGCGTGCTCGCGGTACAGGCGGGTGAATTCGTGGATCTCGCTGGCGTTGAGCGCGCCCAGGGTGCCGGCGGCGTAGGCGTTGAGGTCGTCGCGGATGGCGTTCCAGCGCGCATGCAGGTAGCCGTGTTCGCCCAGCAGCTGCTCGATCTTGGGCGCCGCATCCGGCTGCCGCGCCATGATCAGCGGAAACAGCTCGTCTTCTTCATCCTGATGGTGCGCCGGGCCGGCCACCTCGAAATAGCGCACGATGCCGGCAATGCTGTTCACCACAGCCTGGCTGTGGCCATGCAGCTGGATGTAGTCCGGCAGGGCATCCAGCTGCACGCAGAAGTGGCGCACCTTGTCGTGACAGGCATTGAGCATCTCCAGCGGCGCATCGAACGACGGCGCGGCGGCGGACAGGGAATCGAGCTTGAGCATGGCAGTCTCCAGCGATAAAGGTTGGCCGCAGTATCACCCAGCCGCTGTTGCCGGCCTATGACGGCGCTCAACTTCCGGCGTGTGCCGCCGCCGGTGTGTTGCGGTAAAGTGCGCCTTTGCCCGTTGAGACGGAATGCCGCGATGACCGTTCCCTTCCAGGTTTGCCCGCTGCCGCGCGATGCGGCCAACCTTGCCGCCGCGCTGGCGCTGCACGATGCCGCCCATGCGCTGGAGGTCGCCTGGCTGGATGGCTACCCGCTGCCACGGCTGTGGCCGGATGTCGCCGCCATCGCCGGCGATCGGCACAGCGTGCTGGCGGCGTATGACGAGGCCGGCACGCTGTGTGGCCTGCTGGTGGCCAGCCGCAGCGGCGAGGGCGCGGTGGACATCGAGCGCACCCTGGTGGCGCCGGAGCGGCTGGGCGAAGGCTGGGCCGGGCGCCTGCTCACCGCGCTGCTGGCCGGCGAGCGCAGCGCCACGGTGCAGACGGCCAGCGGCAACTATGCCGCGCTGCGCTGCTACCGCAAGGCCGGCTTCCGCCGCGAGTGCGAGTTGGCCGCGCCGGACGGCCTGCTGCTGACCCGCCTGCGCTGGCAGCGCGACGACAGCCCGCTGCCGCTGACGCTGGATGCGTCGGGCTGGGTGCAGGAAGCCGAGTGGCTGCCGTCGCCCAATTGCGACGCGTATCCCGCCTTGGGCGCCGCGTCGGCGACGCCGCTGCTGGTGGTGCACAACATCAGCCTGCCGCCGTACCAGTATGGCGGCGATGGCGTGGCCGAGCTGTTCAGCAACACGCTGGACCCGGACGAGCACCCGTACTACGCCGCCATCACCGGGCTACGGGTGTCCTGCCACTTCTTCATCCGCCGCGATGGCCGCCTGCTGCAGTTCGTGCCCACCAACCGCCGCGCCTGGCATGCCGGCGCATCGCAATGGCGTGGCCGCGAGCGTTGCAACGATTTTGCGCTGGGGGTGGAGCTGGAAGGCTGCGATTTCGAGCCGTTTACGCATGCGCAGTACCGCACGCTGACGGCGCTGGCACAGCTGCTGCAGCGCGACTGCGGGGTGAGTGCGATTACCGGCCACGAGCACATCGCACCGGGGCGCAAGACCGATCCCGGCCCGTATTTCGACTGGGCGCGCTTGTCGGCCAGCATCGGGCGGCCGCTGCCGGAGAACTGAGCGCCTACCGGCATGACGCTCGGGCAACAACAAGGGCAAGCCGCATGGCTTGCCCTTGTTGTTTGGCGGCCAACGTTGGCCGCATCGGTCAGTGCCGTTACAGCTCGACCTGGGCGCCCATCTCCACCACGCGGTTGGACGGAATCTGGAAGAAGTCGGTGGCGCGCAGCGCGTTCTTGCTCATCCACACGAACAGCTTCTCGCGCCACGGCGCCATACCTTCGCGCTCGGTCTGGATCAGCGTTTCACGCGACAGGAAGAACGAGGTGTCCATCAGTTCGAAGTGCAGGTCCTGCTGTTCGCACAGGTCGAGGATTTCCTGCACGTTCGGCGTTTCCTTGAAGCCGTAGGCGGCCAGCACGCGCCAGAAGCTGTTGGACAGCCGCTCGATCTGGATGCGCTGCGCCTGCTCCACGTACGGTACTTCCTCGCTGCGGATGGTCATCAGCACCACGCGCTCATGCAGCACCTTGTTGTGCTTCAGGTTGTGCAGCAGCGCGTGCGGTACGCCGTTGGTGGTACTGGTGAGGAACACCGCGGTGCCCTGCACCCGGTCCGGCGAGTAGGTCTCCATGTTCTCGATGAAGCCTTCCAGCGGAATGGCCATCTCGTTCAGGCGCTCCATCAGCAGCTTGCGGCCCTGTTTCCAGGTGCTCATCAGCATGAACGCCGCCACGCCGATGGTGAGTGGCAGCCAGCCGCCAGCCAGGATCTTCACCACGTTGGCCGCAAACAGCGGCACGTCGATGATCAGCAGGGCCGCCAGCAGCGGCGCCACCAGCCACGCCGGCCAGTGCCAGCCGCGCAGTGCCACCGAGCAGGCCAGGATGGAGGTGATCACCATGGTGCCGGTGACGGCGATGCCGTAGGCACCGGCCAGTGCACTGGAGCTCTGGAACATCACCACCACGGCAATCACCGCCACCAGCAGCCCCCAGTTGATCAGCGGGATGTAGATCTGGCCGATTTCATGGTCCGAGGTATGGGTGATCTCCATGCGCGGCAGGAAGCCCAGCTGCACCGCCTGGCGGGTCAGCGAGAACACGCCGGAAATCACCGCCTGCGACGCGATCACCGTGGCGAAGGTGGACAGGATCACCAGCGGCAGCAGCGCCCACTGTGGCGCCAGGTGGAAGAACGGGTTGGCGCGCGCGTCCGCGTTGGACAGGATCTCGGCGCCCTGGCCGAAGTAGTTCAGCAGCAGCGCCGGCAGCACGAAGCAGAACCACGCCAGGCGGATCGGCTTGGCGCCGAAGTGGCCCATGTCGGCGTACAGCGCCTCGGCCCCGGTCAGCGCCAGCACTACCGAACCCAGCGCCAGGAAGCCCACCGCCTGGTGATGCAGCAGGAACTGCAGCCCCCAGGCCGGGTTGAGCGCCGCCAGCACCGCCGGGTTGCTGATCACGCCATGCAGGCCCAGCGCCGCCAGCGAGCCGAACCACAGCATCATCACCGGGCCGAACAGCTTGCCGACGCTGGCGGTGCCGTGCTTCTGGATCAGGAACAGCCCGGCCAGCACCACGATGGCGATCGGCAGCACGTAGGGCTTGAACGCCGGGGTGATCACCTCCAGGCCCTCTACCGCCGACAGCACCGAGATGGCGGGAGTGATCACCACCTCGCCGTAGAAGAAGCCGCCGCCCATCAGCCCCAGCATGCCCAGCAGCCAGGCCTTGGGGCCGACCACGTAGCGGCGCGCCAGCGCCATCAGCGTGAGGATGCCGCCTTCGCCGCGGTTGTCGGCGCGCAGCACGAAGCTGAGGTATTTGAGGGAAACGATCAGTAGCAGCCCCCAGACGATCAGGGACAGGATGCCCAGTACGTTGGCCTCGTTGACGGCAAGACCAAGGTGGGGGCTGAAACATTCTTTCAGGGTGTAGAGCGGGCTGGTGCCGATGTCGCCGTAAACCACGCCCATGGCCGCCAGGGTAATACCGGCCAGTGCTTGCTTATTGTGTGCCTGCATGATGTTTGTATTTATGGATTCGAGAGTCTGTCGGCAAGGCAATGTTGCATTGCAAAAACGACCACAGGTGAGCGCGCAGGGTACTCCTGTGCCTGGGAAACTGCCACGCTCCACTGGTGGCGGGGAGCGCTTTATGTCGTTTGTGTAGATGGTTTGCCACAGATGGTGTACCGCTGGCGGCTGGCGGCCGCGCCTTGCAAGCTGGCCGGGCTTTATTTGATATTTTTCAATAAAAAATTGTTCATTATTTAATTGTATTGAGTATGCTGACAGCCTGTCTGAATGCAAGGAGTCATCGGTGTCACTGCGCGTAATCATTGCCGCCTGCAGCGTGTTGCTGTGTTGCGCCGGCAGCAGCACGGCCGCACCGTTGCTGCTGACCCAGCAGCAGGCGCCTTACGCCATGCAGACAGACAATGGTCAGCAAAAGGGCATCGCGCTGCAGGCGATACGCTGCGCCATGTCGCGCAGCGGGCTGCAAGCCAGTATCCGCTTTATTTCCTGGTCGCGGGCGCAGCGGCTGGTGGAAACCGGCGCCGCCGATGGCTACTTCCCGGCTTCGCGCAATGCGCAGCGCGACGAGCTGGCGCAGTGGTTCGGCCCGGCGGCACCGCAGCAGTGGCGCTGGTACCTGCGTCGCGACAACCCGCTCAACCCGCTGGATGCCGACTTCGTGCAGCGCGCCCGCGTCGGTGCCTATGCCGGCTCCAATATGCACCAGTGGCTGGAAGATCACGGCTACCAGATCAGCGTCAGCCCGCCGGGGCATGACCAGATGCTGGACGTGCTGCTGGCCGGCCGTGCCGATGCCGTGCTGGCGGCCAACCTGGCGATGGACGAACTGATCGCCGCGCGCGGGGTTGGCCACAAAGTGAAATCGGTGCTGGCGCAGGACAAACCGCTGGGCCTGTATCTGTCGCGCAGCTTTCTGCTGCGCCAGGGGCCGGAGTTTGCTGCCCGCCTGCAGCAGGCACTGCAGCACTGCTACCGCGCGCCGGTCTGACGCGCGGCTTACCTGAGCGGCGGCCAGCCGGCATGGTGATGGTGCCGGGATGTGCCCGGCTAACCGGGGCCAGATGCTCATGGATTTTCCCTGCCACCAACTTGATAACCAGCAGCTGTACCGCCTGCTGACCGCCCTGGTATTGCCGTGGCCGATTGCTTGGCTCAGCAGCATCGGCCCGGACGGTGCGGCCAACCTCGCGCCGTATTCTTTCTTTACCGTTGCCAGCCTGGCGCCGCCGGTGCTGCTGGTGAGTCAGGTCAACCCGCGCGACGGACAGGACAAGGACACGCTGCGCAATCTGCGCGCCAATGGCGACTGTGTGGTGAATATTGTCAGCCACGGCCTGGCGGTGCAGATGAATGCCAGCTGCGCCAGCCTGCCCTATGGCAACAGTGAATTCACTGCTGTTGGTATCGAATCCTGCCGCGGGCGTTGGGTAGCGGCACCTGGGGTGGCCGCGGCGCCGGCGCGTATCGAATGCCGCTTGCGCGAGGTGCTGCAGATCGGTCATAACCCGCTGGGCGGCACGCTGATGCTGCTGGATGTGCTGGGCATCAGTGTGGACGATGCCGTGTTGCGCGACGGCTTGCCGGATAGCCAGCTGCTGGACGTTATTGGCAAGTTGGGCGGTGATGGCTATAGCAGTATTCGGCAGCGTTTCGACTTGGCGCGCCCCGGCGGATGAGCGCTCGTGGCGCCACGCTTTCGCGCCGGCCCGGCAAACCGCTACAATCCCCGCTGTTTCGCAGAATTTTCAAGGACAACTCATGCGCGCCTCGCAGTTTTTCATTTCCACCCTGAAGGAAGCCCCCGCCGATGCCGACATCGTCAGCCAGAAACTGATGTTGCGCGCCGGCTTCATCCGTAAAGTTGCCGCCGGTGTCTATAACTGGATGCCGATGGGCCTGCGCTCGCTGCGCAAGGTGGAAAGCATCGTGCGCGAGGAAATGAACCGCGCCGGCGCCATCGAGATCGTGATGCCGATGGTGCAGCCGGCCGGCCTGTGGCAGGAAACCGGCCGTTTCGACGGCATGGGCCCGGAGCTGCTGCGCTTCAAGGACCGCCACGAGCGCGACTTCGTGATCCAGCCGACTTCCGAGGAAGTGGTCACCGACATCGCCCGCAACGAGCTGCGCAGCTACCGCGCGCTGCCGAAGAACTTCTACCAGATCCAGACCAAGTTCCGCGACGAGCGCCGCCCGCGCTTTGGCGTGATGCGCGGCCGCGAGTTCACCATGAAGGATGCCTACTCCTTCGACCGTAGCGCGGAAGATGCCGGCAAGAGCTACGACAATATGTACGCTACCTACTGCCGCATCTTCGATCGCCTGGGCCTGACCTACCGCGCGGTGGCGGCCGATACTGGCGCCATCGGCGGTGATCGCTCGCACGAATTCCAGGTGATTGCCGACACCGGCGAAGACGCCATCGTCTACTGCCCGGCTTCCGACTACGCGGCCAACATCGAGCTGGCCGAAGCGGTAGCCCCGGCCGGCGAGCGCCCGGCTGCCAGCCAGCCGCTGACCAAGGTGCACACCCCGGGCGTGAAGACCATCGCCGACCTGGTGCGCTTCCTGAACATCGACATCACCGCCACCGTGAAGGCGCTGGTGGTGGAAGGCGAGGAAGAGGGCTCCGCCGTGCTGATGCTGGTGCGCGGCGACCATGAGCTGAACGAGTTGAAGGCCGAGAAGATCGCCGGCATCAAGCGGCCGCTGACCATGGCCACCCCGGCGCTGATCAACAAGGCATTCGGCGCCAACCCCGGCTCGCTGGGCCCGGTGGGCTTCAAGGGCCGCATCATTGCCGACCGCACCGTGGCCAAGATGGCCGACTTCGTGATCGGCGCCAATGAGGACGACCAGCACTACACCGGCGCCAACTTCGTGCGCGACTGTGTGGAGCCGGAAGTGGCTGACATCCGCAACGTGGTGGTGGGCGATGCCTCGCCGGACGGCAAGGGCGAGCTGGCGATCCAGCGCGGTATCGAGGTGGGCCACGTGTTCTACCTGGGCACCAAGTACTCCCAGGCCATGGATGCCACCTTCCTGGACGAGGACGGCAAGCCCAAGCACTTCGAGATGGGCTGCTACGGCATCGGCGTGACCCGCATTCTGGGCGCCGCCATCGAGCAGAACTTCGACGACAAGGGCATGATCTGGCCGGACAGCATCGCACCGTTCAACGTGGTGATCTGCCCGGTAGGCTACGACCGTTCCGAGGCAGTGAAGGCCGCAGCCGACCAGCTGTACGGCGAACTGCAGGCCAAGGGCGTGGATGTGATCATCGATGACCGTGGCGAGCGCCCGGGCGCGATGTTCGCCGACTGGGAGCTGATCGGCGCGCCGCACCGCGTCACCATCGGCGACCGTGGCCTGAAGGAAGGCAAGGTGGAATACCAGCATCGTCGCGACAGCGAAGCCACCGCGGTGGCAGCCGGCGAGATTCTGGCCCACCTGCTGGCGAAACTGGGCTAAAACGCAAGCATGAAACCGCTACGCCTGTTCCTGCTGCTTGCCACGTTGGCCGCAACGCCTGCGTGGGCCGGTGCGCAACGGGAAGAGGCACTGGCGGCCAACGTGGCATCGGCGATGTCGCGCAGCGTGTCTGATGTCAACGCGCCGCGACTGGTGTTTGAAAACCCGCGGGAAGGGCCACTGTGGCTGGCGGAAATGTCGCGCCGGCTGCAGTCGCGCATCCCGGACCAATGGATGCGCGAGCGGCTGCTGACGGCGGTGCAGTACGAGGCCACCCGCGCCGGGTTGGACCCGCAGCTGGTGCTGGGGTTGATCCAGGTGGAAAGCGGCTTCAACAAGTACGCCATCTCGCCGGTGGGCGCGCGCGGGCTGATGCAGGTGATGCCGTTCTGGGTGCACAGCATCGGTGCGGCCAACCATAACCTGTTCGACCTCACCACCAACCTGCGTTATGGCTGCACCATCCTGCGCCACTATATCGATATCGAGGGCGGTAACCTGTTCCGCGCACTGGGGCGCTTCAATGGCAGCCTGGGCCGCGCGGAATACCCCAATCTGGTGGTAGGTGCCTGGCAGCGGCACTGGCAGTGGCTGGGTCCCGGCAGTGACAAGGTTGCCGCGTTGCCGTGAGCGACCAACAAAAAAAGCCACCGTAACGGTGGCTTTTTTCATGGCGCAGCCAGCTAGCTTGGCCGTATCAGGCGCGCTCGCCCTTGGCCAGAGTAATCAGGCGGGTGCCGGCCAGACGGTCATGCAGGAACTGGCGGTCCGGGTCGGTGAGTGGCCACAGCAGCGGCAGCAGCCACCACGCCATGGCAATCCACATCGAGGCACGGGTGTCGCCGCTGGCGCGCTGCCAGGCGAGGAAGGACAGGATGGGTACGCCGACAAACAGCAGCAGCGCCACCACGAAGCGCACCGCGGCATGCTGCCAGCCCAGCCGGCTGCCATCGCGCAGCACCAGCTTGATGCGCCAGGTCTTCATCGCCGGGGTCTGTCCGCTCCTTACCCAGCAATAGCCAAAATAGCCGAACAGTACTCCCACCATGCCAAGGCGATATAACCACTCTATTACCGGCGCATGGTTGCTCCAGGCCAGCAGCGGGGTGAATACCGCGGCGGTGGTGAACACAATGGCGGCAAGCAGCAGCAACTCGTAGAAAAGACTGGCAAAACGGCGGCCAAGGCCCGGCGTGGGAGCGGAAGTCATGAGGGGAAGATCACCATCGGAAAAGGTTGGCCGCAGGCGCAGCCAACACAGCATGTTACCAAAGCGCGCATAAGCCGCCTACCCCTGTAAAAGTGGCTGTTTTTGAATGTTTTTGCCGCTTTTTTGCACCTGCACAAAAGCGCTTGACCGGTCTTTCGGTCTTAAGCTAAGTTCGTTCATCACGGGACAAAAATAACCTGAATATAAAGAGGCAAAGATGCAGATATCGGGCGCGGAGATCGTAGTTCGCAGCCTGCAGGAAGAAGGGGTCGAATTTGTTTTCGGCTACCCCGGCGGCGCGGTTCTCGAAATTTATGACGCAATTTTCCGGCAGCAGGAATTCAAGCACGTACTGGTCCGCCACGAGCAGGCCGCGGTACATGCAGCTGATGCCTACTCGCGTTCCAGCGACAAGGTGGGCGTGGCGCTGGTCACTTCCGGCCCGGGCGCAACCAATGCGGTAACCGGCATTGCGACGGCATACATGGATTCTATTCCGATGGTGGTGATTTCCGGCCAGGTGCCGACGCCCGCCATCGGTCTGGATGCGTTCCAGGAAGTGGACATGGTGGGTATTACCCGCCCGTGCGTGAAGCACAACTTCCTGGTGAAGGACATCAACGAACTGGCGTCCACCATCAAGAAGGCGTTCTACATTGCCAAGACCGGTCGCCCCGGTCCGGTAGTGGTGGATGTGCCGAAGGATGTGACCCAGGCCAAGGCCGAGTTCCATTACCCGGAAAGCGTGAGCATCCGCTCCTACGTGCCGGTCACCCGCGGTCATCCCGGCCAGATCAAGAAAGCCGTCAACCTGCTGGCCGAAGCCAAGCGACCGTACATTTATGTCGGCGGTGGCGCGGTGCAGGGCGATGCCGCGGCCGAAGTCACCGAGCTGGTGAAAATGCTGGGCGTGCCGTGTACCAACACCCTGATGGGTCTGGGCGCCTATCCGGGCCAGGATCAGCAGTTCCTCGGCATGCTGGGCATGCACGGTACTTACGAAGCCAATATGGCGATGCAGTACTGTGACGTGCTGATTGCCGTCGGTGCGCGTTTTGACGACCGCGTGATCAGCATCCCGTCGCACTTCCTGTCGCAGCCGAAGAAGATCGTGCACATTGACGTGGACCCGTCCTCCATCGCCAAGCGCGTGAAGGTGGATGTGCCCATCGTCGGCGACGTGAAACACGTGCTGCGCGACATGATCGACCTGTTCAAGCAGAGCGGCCTGAAGACCAACGAGCAGCATCTGGCCGGCTGGTGGAAGCAGATCGAAGAATGGCGCAGCTACAACAGCCTGCTGTACACCCCGTCCACCGAGCTGATTAAGCCGCAGTACGTGGTGCAGAAGCTGTACGAGATTACCGGTGGCGATGCCATCATTACCTCCGATGTGGGCCAGCACCAGATGTGGGCGGCGCAGTACTACCCGTTCAAGCGCCCCAAGCAGTGGCTGAACTCCGGTGGCCTCGGCACCATGGGTTTTGGCCTGCCGGCCGCCATCGGTGCGCAGCTGGCCAACCCGGACGCCCAGGTGGCCTGCATCACCGGCGAAGGCTCCATCCAGATGAACATCCAGGAGCTGTCTACCGCCAAGCAGTACCACACCCCAGTGAAGGTGGTGGCGCTGAACAACCGCTACTTGGGCATGGTGCGCCAGTGGCAGGAGTTCTTCTACGGCACCCGCTATTCCGAGTCCTATATGGACGCGCTGCCGGATTTCGTGAAGATTGCCGAGGCCTACGGCCACGTCGGCATCAAGGTGGAAAACCCGGCCGATGTCGAGCCGGTGTTGCGTGAAGCCTTCAGTCCGGCGCTGAAAGAGCGTCTGGTGTTCCTTGACTTCCGTACCGATCAGTCCGAGAACGTGTTCCCGATGATCCAGAACGGCAAAGGCCTGGACCAGATGGACTTGCCGCCGCACATGCGCGAGCTGCAGATTGCTCCGTTCGAGAACAACCGTGACTACGGCAACATGTGCTGAGGCGTAAGAATGCGACACATCCTTTCTATCCTTCTGGAAAACGAAGCGGGCGCACTCTCGCGAGTAGTAGGACTTTTTTCCGCCCGCGCATACAATATCGATTCGCTGACGGTGTCGACTACCGAAGATCCGACACTGTCACGGATGACCATCGTCACCCACGGGTCTGACGAAGTCATCGAACAGATCACCAAGCAGCTCAACAAGCTGATCGAGGTGGTCAAGGTGATTGACCTCAACGAGTCCGACCATATCGAACGCGAGATGATGTTGATCAAGGTCCGTGCCACCGGCAAGGACCGTGAAGAAATGAAGCGCATGGCGGATATCTTCCGCGGTCGCATCATCGACGTGACGGAAAAGACCTACACCATCGAGCTCACTGGTACCAGCGAAAAGCTCAACGCCTTTATCGAGGCGATCGACCGTTCAGTGATCCTGGAAACGGTGCGTACCGGTGCATCCGGCATTGGTCGCGGCGAACGTATTTTGAAGATCTGATATCACCAGGGCGGCTACCCGCTGCCCGAGAACAACTAGGGACATAAAATGAAAGTTTTCTACGACAAAGACGCTGACCTCTCCATCATCAAGGGCAAGCAGGTCGCCATCATCGGTTACGGCTCGCAAGGCCATGCCCACGCGCAAAACCTGAAAGAGTCCGGCGTTAACGTGATCGTCGGTCTGCGCAAAGATGGCGCATCGTGGAAAAAAGCCGAGGCCGCTGGCCATCAGGTGAAAGAAGTTGCAGACGCGGTAAAAGCTGCTGACGTGGTAATGATTCTGCTGCCGGATGAATCGCAGCCGGACGTGTACAACCGCGAAATCGCCGCCAACATCAAGCAGGGCGCTGCGCTGGCGTTCGCTCATGGCTTCAACATTCACTACAACCAGATCGTGCCGCGTGCCGACCTGGACGTGATCATGATTGCCCCGAAAGGCCCGGGCCACACCGTGCGTTCCGAGTACGTGAAGGGTGGCGGCGTGCCGACCCTGATCGCCGTGTACCAGGATAAGTCCGGCAAGGCCCGTGACATCGCCCTGTCCTATGCTGCGGCCAACGGCGGCACCAAGGGCGGCGTGATCGAAACCAACTTCCGCGAAGAAACCGAGACCGACCTGTTCGGCGAACAGGCTGTACTGTGTGGCGGCGCGGTAGAACTGGTGAAAGCCGGTTTCGAAACCCTGACCGAAGCCGGTTACGCACCGGAAATGGCCTACTTCGAGTGTCTGCACGAGCTGAAGCTGATCGTTGACCTGATGTACGAAGGCGGTATCGCCAACATGAACTACTCCATCTCCAACAACGCGGAGTATGGCGAGTACGTGACCGGCCCGGAAGTGGTGACCTCCGCCACCAAGGAAGCGATGAAGAAAGCGCTGTATCGCATCCAGTCCGGCGAATACGCCAAGATGTTCATCCTGGAAGGCAAAACCAACTACCCGAGCATGACTGCCCGTCGTCGTCTGAACGCCGAGCATCCGATCGAGAAGGTTGGCGCCGAACTGCGCGCAATGATGCCGTGGATCGCCAAGAACAAGCTGGTTGACCAGTCCAAGAACTAATCTGGACCAGTCAGCAGCTAGCCAAAGCCGGACATTGTCCGGCTTTTTGCATTCCGCAACACGGTTTGGCTTTTGCCGCATCGCATGCCGTTTTAGAATGGACGGCTGACTGCGGCCAACCTTTGGCCCTACCGCTTAACCTGTTGCCAACAATAACGACCAGGGCTATCCCATGCATATTGATCCGGCCCCGAACAAACCTTCCCTGCGCCGCCAGGGCATCTACCTGCTGCCCAATTCCTTCACGTTGGCCGCATTGTTTGCCGGCTTTTATGCCATCGTGCAGGCGATGAACCAGAATTTCGAACATGCTGCCGTGGCGATCTTTATCGCCATGATCCTGGATGGCATGGATGGCCGCGTGGCGCGGCTGACGCATAGCCAGAGCGCCTTCGGTGCCGAATTCGACAGCCTTTCCGACATGGTGAGCTTCGGCGTGGCGCCGGCGCTGGTGGCCTATGAGTGGATGCTGAAGGACCTGGGCAAGCTGGGCTGGATGGTGGCGTTCATTCACTGTGCCGGTGCAGCGCTGCGGCTGGCGCGCTTCAACACCATGATCGGCTCCACCGACAAGCGCTGGTTCATCGGCCTGCCCAGCCCGGCGGCGGCAGCGCTGGTGGCCGGGCTGGTGTGGATCTGCCATGCCTACGGCTACAACGATCTGCCGGGGCTGAAGTGGATCGCGCTGGGCTTTACCGCCTTTTCCGGCATCACCATGGTCACCAACGTGAAGTTCTGGAGCTTCAAGGAGATTCACCTGCGTCGTCGCGTGCCGTTCGTGATGCTGCTGGCGCTGGTGGTCGGGCTGTTGTTATTGATGTCCGAGCCGCCGCTGGTGCTGTTCGGCTTCTTTGTCTGCTATGCCTTGTCCGGTTACGTGATGGCGGTCCTGGGCATGGGCAGAAAGTCGCCGCCGGTTGCTGCCGAATAGCGGTGTCGAATGGCTGGCCAAACGGCTGGCAGTGACAGCAAGGGCGCTTCGGGCGCCCTTTGTTGCGACTGAAATTCTACATAATGTCTAAATTTATGTTTTAGACAACAGCTTTTCAGCGTGATACACGTATGTTGGACATTTTTGTTTGACACAATGTCGCCGCTTTCGGTAAGGTGGTTACAGAGACAAACAGGAGAGCAGTATGCAATTGGACATCGAGCGTCTAATCGAGGATTTTGGCGGCCCTAGCGTGCTCGCGGAGGCACTGACGGCCAGCTTTCCCGATGAGCCGGTGACCCGGGCTGCTGTCTATAAATGGCGGGAGCGCGGCAGTCTGCCGCTGGCGCAGCTGAACAAGCTGGCGCTGCTCGCCGTACAACAAGGCAAGAGATTCGATTTCAACGACTATCTGACCGGAGCCGCCGCTTCGGTGCATGGGAGATCACCAGACATGGGCGACCGTCTTTACATTTTCGATACCACCTTGCGTGATGGCGAGCAGTCGCCGGGCGCAGCCATGACCAAGGAAGAAAAAGTCCGTATCGCCCGCCAGCTGGAGCGTCTGGGGGTGGACGTGATCGAGGCCGGTTTTGCCGCCGCCAGCCCGGGTGATGCCGACGCCATTCGCGCCATCGCCGAGGTGGTGAAGGAGTCCACCGTCTGTTCGCTGGCCCGCGCCAACGAGCGCGATATCCGCGCTGCCGGCGAAGCGGTTGCTCCGGCGGCGAAAAAACGCATTCATACCTTCATCGCCACCAGCCCGATCCACATGGAGAAGAAGCTGCGCATGACCCCGGACGAGGTGGTCGAAGCTGCAGTGAAGGCGGTGAAGCTGGCGCGTGAATACACCGACGACGTCGAGTTCTCCGCCGAGGACGCGTTGCGCTCCGACATCGACTTCCTCGCCCGCATCTTCGGCGAAGTAATCAAGGCCGGCGCTACCACGCTCAACGTGCCGGACACCGTCGGCTACGCGGTGCCGAAGATTACCGAGACCTTCTTCCGCGAGCTGATCGCCAAGACGCCGGGTGGTGACAAGGTGGTGTGGTCGGCCCACTGCCACAACGACCTCGGCATGGCGGTCGCCAACAGCCTCGGCGCGGTTCTGGGCGGTGCGCGACAGGTGGAATGCACCATCAACGGCCTCGGCGAGCGCGCCGGCAACGCCGCGATGGAAGAAATCGTGATGGCGGTGCGTACCCGCAAGGACGTGTTCAACGTGGAAACCCGCGTCGACGCCACCCAGATTGTGCCGGCGTCCAAGCTGGTGTCGACCATCACCGGCTACCCGGTGCAGCCGAACAAGGCCATCGTCGGCGCCAACGCCTTCGCCCACGAATCCGGCATCCACCAGGATGGCGTGCTCAAGCACCGCGAAACCTACGAGATCATGTCCGCCGAATCGGTGGGCTGGACCGCCAACCGCCTGACGCTGGGCAAACTGTCCGGTCGCAACGCGTTCCGCACCAAGCTGACCGCGCTGGGCATCGTGCTGGACAGCGAAGAGGCACTGAATGCCGCGTTCGCCCGCTTCAAGGAGCTGGCCGACAAGAAGCGCGAGATCTTCGACGAAGACCTGCACGCGCTGGTGTCCGACCAGCTGGTCACCGCCGAGCAGGAAGACTACAAGTTCGTGTCGCTGAAAGTGGCGACCGAGACCGGCGAGGCGCCGCAGGCGCAGATCGTGTTCGTCGAGCACGGCAACGAGCAGCGTGCCGAGTCCACCGGCTCCGGCCCGGTCGATGCCGCGTTCAAGGCGATCGAGAGCGTGGTGAAGAGCGAGGCCGAGCTGGAGCTGTACTCGGTCAATGCCATCACCAAGGGCACCGAATCGCAGGGCGAAGTGACCGTGCGCCTGGCCAAGGACGGCCGCATCGTCAACGGCCAGGGTTCCGATACCGACATCATCGTCGCCAGTGCCAAGGCCTACCTCGCGGCACTGAACAAGCTGCACAGCAAGACCGAGCGGGTATACGCCCAGGGCCCGGTCTAAACCGAGCGCGCAACCGCGGCAGCAAAACGTCCGACCCGGAAAGGTTGGCCGCCGCGGTAAAGATCAAAGGCCCACAAGGCCGCCCCCTTTCGCCTTTGCCAGCACCACGGCAGACGCAGACAGCCGACCCACGAGGTCGGCCTTGTCGCGTCTGTCTTTTCATTTTCCGGTTTGGCCGCATCTGCAGGCGAAGCTTTCCACAAGGACACTGCCCATGGCACAAGGCTATTTCATTACCGGCACCGATACCGAGATCGGCAAGACCCACAGCGCGGTGAAGCTGATCCGCCACTGGCAGGCGCAGGGTAAGAGCGTGCTGGCGATGAAGCCGGTGGCCTCCGGCTGCGACATCCTGCCGGACGGCAGCTGGCACAACGACGACGTGGCACGGCTGGTGGCGGCTACCGGCCAGACTGATCTGGCGCTGATGAATCCGTACCGCTTCCTGCCGCCGGTGTCGCCGCACATCGCCGCGCGCGAGGCTGGCGTGCAAATCGATCTGGCGCTGATCGCCGATCATTACCAAGGGTTGGCCGCAGAGGCCGATGTAGTGCTGGTGGAGGGCGCCGGCGGCTGGCTGGCGCCGCTATCGGATGGTCACCGCATGCAGGAGCTGGCGCAGCAACTGCAGCTGCCGGTGATTCTGGTGGTAGGCATGCGCCTGGGCTGCATCAACCACGCCTTGCTGACCGCGCAGGCCATCCGCGCCGCCGGTTGTGAGCTGGCGGGCTGGATTGCCAACCGCGTGGTGCCCAACCAGCTGGCCTACGCCGATAATCTGGCCACCCTTAAGCAGTACCTGGGTGAGCCGCTGCTGGAATTACCCTACGAGGGCTAGTCGCCCGGCAGGGGGCTCCGCTGCGTGCCGCTGGCAGGCGCGCGGCGGGCATGTAGCGCGTCACCAATGGTGCCGATTGCTGCGGTGCATCATGATAAATCCTTGTTTTTTTACGGCGAATTCCTAATCTCGATACTGCACTGCCACTGAAATAGAGCAGGGAGTGACCGGGTTTCCGGCCAACACGAGAGGATAGGTGTCGGCAGACAATACTGCCGTCACCAACAGGATCACACCGGCAGGCCGCCGCTAGTGGCGGCCAGGACGGGGTGATTCATAGGGAGACGCCATGCTTTCCCGTTATACCCATCTTGGGATCTTGGGGGGCGCACCGCTGAGCGCGGCTGCGGCCAACCTGAATTTCCAGACACCTGTCACGCAAGTGGCGCAAGACATCTACGACCTACACCTGCTGCTGCTGTATATCACCGGCGGCATTTTTGTACTGGTGTTCGGCGTGATGTTCTGGGCCATTCTGCGCCACCGCAAGTCAGCCGGCCATCAGGCCAAACTCTTCCATGAGAACACTACGGTCGAGATCATCTGGACGGTGATCCCGTTCCTGATCCTGGTGGCGATGGCGCTGCCGGCCACGCGGCTGATCCTGCAGCAGAAGAGCAGCGCCGGGGCCGAGCTCACCATCAAGGTCACCGGCTACCAGTGGAAGTGGCAGTACGACTACCTGGAGCAAAACGTCCGTTACATGAGTCACCTGGCCACGCCGCAGGACGCCATCGTCAAGGCCGCCGGGCGCGGCGACAACTACCTGCTGGAAGTCGACGAGCCGCTAGTGGTGCCCACCGGCGTCAAGGTGCGGGTGCTGCTGACCGCCAACGACGTGATCCACTCCTGGTGGGTGCCGCAGCTGGGGGTGAAGCAGGATGCCATTCCGGGCTTCGTGCGCGATGCCTGGTTCAAGGTTGAACAGCCGGGCACCTATCGCGGGCAGTGCGCCGAGCTGTGCGGCAAGGATCACGGCTTCATGCCGATTGTGGTGGTGGCCAAGGCGCCGGCCGAGTACCTGCAATGGTTGGCCGCCAAGCAGAAAGCCGCTGCGGCCAATGCTGACGACCCCAACAAGGTATGGAAGCTGGATGAGCTGAAGGCGCGCGGCGAGAAGGTGTTCAGCCAGAACTGCGTGGCCTGTCACCAGGCCAACGGCAAGGGCATCCCCGGCGCCTTCCCGGCACTGGACGGCTCGCCGATCGCCACCAAGGACAAGCCGGCGCACATCGATATCGTGCTCAACGGCAGCAAGAAAAACCCGGCCATGGCGGCCTGGGGCAAGCAACTGTCGGATACCGATATCGCGGCGGTGATTACCTACGAGCGCAATGCGTGGGGCAACCAGACTGGCGACGTGGTGCAGCCCAAGGACATCAAGGCTGCCCGTGGCGGCAAGGCGTAAGGAGGGAGCATGGCGATCGCAGACACCACCCACGCCGGGCACGGCGACCATCACGGCAAGCCACACGGGCTGGCACGCTGGCTGTATGCCACCAACCACAAGGACATCGGCAGCCTGTACCTGTGGTTTGCCTTCAGCATGTTCATCTTCGGCGGCGTGCTGGCGCTGTGCATCCGCGCCGAGCTGTTCCGCCCTGGGCTGCAGTTCTGGCAGCCGGAGCTGTTCAACCAGTTCACCACCCTGCATGGCCTGATCATGGTGTTCGGCGCCATCATGCCGGCGTTTACCGGGCTGGCTAACTGGCTGTTGCCGCTGATGATCGGTGCGCCGGACATGGCGTTTGCGCGCATGAACAACTGGAGCTTCTGGCTACTGCCGCCCGCTGCCTTGCTGCTGCTGATCTCGTTTGCGGTCCCCGGTGGCGCGGCGGCGGCGGGCTGGACCATGTACGCGCCGCTGTCCACCCAGATGGGCATGGGCATGGATCTCACCATCTTTGCCATCCACATCATGGGGGTCAGCTCGATCATGGGCTCGATCAACATCATCGTTACCATCCTCAACCTGCGCGCGCCGGGCATGAGCATGATGCAGATGCCGATGTTCGCCTGGGCGACGCTGATCACCGCCTACCTGATCATCGCGGTGATGCCGGTGCTGGCCGGGGTGGTGACCATGGTGCTGACCGACCGCCACTTTGGTACCCACTTCTTCAATGCCGCCGGTGGCGGCGACCCGGTGCTGTACCAGCATATCTTCTGGTTCTTCGGCCACCCGGAGGTGTACATCATGGCGCTGCCGGCGTTCGGTATCGTCAGTCACATCATTCCCACCTTCAGCCGCAAGCCGCTGTTCGGCTACACCTCGATGGTGTATGCCACCAGCTCCATCGCCATCCTCAGCTTCATGGTGTGGGCGCACCACATGTTCACCACCGGCATGCCGGCTACCGCGCAGCTGTTCTTCATGTACGCCACCATGCTGATCGCGGTGCCCACCGGGGTGAAGGTGTTCAACTGGATCGGCACCATGTGGCAGGGCAGCATGAGCTTCGAGACGCCGATGCTGTTCGCCATCGGCTTCATCTGCCTGTTTACCGTCGGCGGTCTGTCCGGGGTGACGCTGAGCATTGCCGCAGTGGACATCCAGCTGCAGGACACTTACTACGTGGTGGCGCACTTTCACTATGTGCTGGTGGCCGGCGCACTGTTCAGCCTGTTCGCCGCCGTCTACTACTGGTTCCCCAAAATGACCGGGCGCATGTACCACGAGAAGCTGGGCAAGTTCCATTTCTGGTGGTCGATGATCTGGTTCAACGTCACCTTCTTCCCGATGCACTTTCTGGGGCTGGCCGGTATGCCGCGGCGCATTCCGGACTACAACCTGCAGTTTGCCGACTTTAACGCCATGGCCAGCGTGGGAGCGTTCTGCTTTGGCCTCGGGCAGCTGATCTTCCTCTACAACATGATCAGCAGCATCCGGCACGGCCAGCCGGCGCCACAAAAGCCGTGGGAAACCGCCGATACGCTGGAATGGCAGATTCCCACCCCGGCGCCGTATCACAGCTTTGTCGAGGCGCCGACGCTGGAGGTAGGCGAGAACGGCGCCATCAAGTCCATGCAGGGCGGAAAGCATCACTGACATGGCTACGCACCAGGCGACCCCGGCTCGTGACAACCGCACGCTGCTGCTCAAGCTCAGCCTGCTGGCGTGTGTGATGTTCGTGTTCGCCTGGGGGCTGATCCCGGTGTACGACGCACTGTGCCGGGTAACCGGGCTGGGCAAGCTGTTGCAGCCGGATGTGGTCAGTGCCACGCCGGCGGCAACGTTGGCCGCACCCATCGTGCTGACCTTCGACGCCACGGTGCAGCCGGGATTGCCATGGCAGGTGCGGCCGCTGGTGTCCACGCTCAAGGCCCGTCCGGGCGAGTTTGTGCGGGTGGATTACGAGATCACCAATGCCAGCAACCGGCGGGTGATCGGGCAGGCGATTCCGCGTTACCTGCCGGCGGCGGCGGCGGAGTACGTGAAAAAACTGGATTGCTTCTGTTTTGCGCAGCAGGTGTTCGAGCCGGGGCAGACCAAGCGTTTCCCGGTGGTGTTCGTGGTGGACAAGAGCGTGCCGGCCGGTATCGACAGCATCACCCTGGCCTACACCATCTTCGATGTACCGGGGCGGTCATGAACAACCCGCTGCAAGCCCTGCGGGCGGTGCTGTCCGCCTTTGTCGGCATCCGCAAGGGGCAGAGCGCGCGGCAGGATCGCAAGCTGAGCTTTGCCGACGTGGTCACCGCCGCCATCGTGCTGGTGGCGATGCTGATCGGGCTGCTGCTGCTATTGGTGCAGCTGGTGACGGGCTAGCGGCAGGCGGCCCATGAGGAGAGCGTGATGATGGAACACAGCGAGCAAACCCATTACTTCGTACCCGATCCGTCGCGCTGGCCCATCATCGGCTCGCTGGCGCTGTTCTGTATGGGGCTGGGCGCGGCGCTAGCCGTCAACAGCGTGGCGGCGGGCAAGTTCGGCCTGCTGCTGGGCTTCGGCATCCTGTTCTGGATGCTGTTCGGCTGGTTTGGCGACGTGATCCGCGAAAGCCTGGCCGGGCGCTACCACGGCCGCGAGGATCATTCCTTCCGCTGGGGCATGGGCTGGTTCATCTTTTCCGAGGTGATGTTCTTCGCCGCTTTCTTCGGTGCGCTGTACTACGTGCGGGTGATCTCGGTGCCGGAGCTGGGCAACGAGGTGCACAAGCTGCTGTACCCGGATTTCACTGCCAGCTGGCCGCTGCAGACCGGGCCGGGCATTACCGCCCACTACCAGGCGATGGGAGCCTGGGGGCTGCCGGCCATCAACACCCTGATCCTGCTGTCGTCCGGCGCCACGCTGACCTGGGCACACTGGGGGCTGCTGGCCGGCAAGCGTCGGCAGCTGGCTACCGGGCTGGGTATTACCGTGGTGCTGGGGGTGAGCTTTCTGTCGCTGCAGATGTACGAGTACGCCCATGCCATGCACGAGCTGGGGCTGAGTCTGGCGGCGGGTGCCTATGGCATGACCTTCTTCATGCTTACCGGTTTTCACGGCCTGCATGTGTTGCTGGGGGCGATCATGCTGTCGGTGATGTGGCTGCGGGTGCAGCGCGGGCATTTCAGTGCCGAGCACCATTTCGCGTTCGAAGCCGCGGCGTGGTACTGGCACTTTGTCGATGTGGTGTGGCTGATCCTGTTCGTGTTCGTGTACTGGCTGTAAAGGCTTACCAGCCGCCCCACAGCTTGCCGGCCATCACCAGGGCAAACAGGCTGATGGACAGCGCCACCCGCAGGGTCAGTGCCCGTACGGTGCGACGCGGGTCGCCGCCGCGAGTAAGCGAGCGCAGAGCATAGCCCAGCGAGCCGACAATCAATAACAACAGCAACGGTACGATCGCGTTCATGACAGTCACTCCCCCGGTGTCCACACCCCAGTCTAGACGGCCGCGTAGCGCCGCGTGGCTGTTGTTGCTGGCGCTGCTGCCACTGGCGCTGGCGGTGTGGCAGTACCAGCGGGGGCAGCAGCGCAGTGCCCAGCTGGCGGCGTTTGAGCGTGCGGCCAACCTGCCGCCACGGCATCTGGCGGAGATTGCGCGCGATGCGGCGCCCAACGGCCAGCGGGTGTGGCTGACGGTGCGCGACAGCGCGCCATCGTTGCGGCTAGCCGGCGCGGTGCTGAACGGCCGTGACGGGGTGCGCGAGTGGCAGGCGGTGCAGCTGGTGGACGGCAGCTGGGTGGTGGTCGATCGCGGCTGGCTGCCGCGGCCGGTGGGCATCATGAGCCTGCCGTTGCCTACCGGCCGGCTGAGTGGCCGCTGGGTAGCGCGGCCGGCACCCTATCTGCTGAGCAAGGCGCGCATCGGCATCGAGGGCGAGGTGGATGCGCTGGACTGGCCGGCGCTGGCCGCTACGCTGCCGGGGCCGCTGCGTACCGGGCTGGTGGTGCTGGAGCCGACACTGCGCCCGTACACCACCTGGCCGGTGCAGCCAGGGTTCGATCCGCAGCGGCATTATGCGTATGCGCTGCAATGGCTGCTGCTGGCGGTAGGCGTAGTCATTGGCGCACTGGTGATGATAAGGAGGCAGCATGGAGTACAGCATTCCGGGGACTGAGCTGCGCCGGCGCAATCTGCGGCCGCTGTGGTTGATCCTGCTGCTGGCGTTGGCGCCGGTAGTGGCCTCTACCGCGCTGTATTTCTGGTGGCAGCCACAGACCACGCACAGTGTCGGCACGCTGCTGGTGCAGCCGCTGCCGGTAGTGCAGGCGCAAGGTTGGCCGCAAGCGCGCTGGGTGCTGCTGTCGGTAGGGCAAAACTGTGATGCGGCGTGCCGGCAACGGCACTTTGCCATGCAGCAGATCCGCACCGCCCAGGGCGAGGCGGCTGAGCGCGTGCAGTTGCTGCAGCAGGCCAATCGCAGCGGGTTGCGTGAAGACGGTTTTTATCTGGTAGACCCACTGCGCAATCTGGTGCTGTTCTACGCCGATGGCATCCCGCCCACCGCGGTGATCCGGGAAATCGGCAAGGTGCTGAAAACCAATAACGGCCTCGGCTGACCGTGGCCCTTGCGGCCAACCGTGCCGCCCATGCTGCAACAGGGGGTGTTCATGAAACGTCTGCTCGCCGTTGCCTTGCTGCTGGCCTGCATCGTGGTGCCGCTGGGTGCCTACGTGCGGTTGTCCGACGCCGGTCTGGGCTGCCCGGACTGGCCTGGCTGCTATGGCCATCTGTCGCCACACCACGCCGCCGACGATATCCGCCAGGCCATGAGCGTGCAGCCGGATGGTCCGGTCAGTCCGGCCAAGGCGTGGAAGGAAATGACGCACCGCTATCTGGCCGCCACGCTGGGGCTGCTGGTGTTGCTGGCGGCGGCGCTGGCCTGGTATCGCCGCCAGCAGCGCCTGCCCGCTACCGGGCTGCTGGTCTTGCTGCTGTTGCAAGGCTTGCTGGGCATGTGGACGGTAACGCTGCTGCTGAAACCGGCGGTGGTGACCGCGCATTTGCTGGGCGGCATGAGCATCGTGGCGCTGCTGGCCACCTGGCGCTTCGGTGGTCGCCAAGTGGTGGCAGTGTCGCCGCGGCTGTACTGGTTGTTGTGTGCCTTGCCGCTGCTGGTGCTGGGGCAGGTGGCGCTGGGTGGCTGGGTGTCCAGCAACTATGCGGCGCTGGCGTGCCAGGGGTTCCCGACGTGTAACGGCAGCTTTTTGCCGCCGGAGATGCAGTTCGATGGTGCCTTTCATTGGCAGCGAGCGCTGGGCGAAAGCGCCGATGGCACGCCGCTGAGCCTGTTGCAACTCACCGCCATCCACTGGCTGCACCGGCTGGGGGCGCTGCTGCTGAGCCTGGTGATGTTGGCCGCATTGCTGGCCTGCTGGCGGCATCAGGCACTGCGGTCACGGCTGTTGTTGCTGGCTGCCGCCCTGTTGCTGCAGCTGCTGCTGGGGGCGGCCAACGTGTTGCTGCAATTGCCGCTGCCGCTGGCGGTCGGCCACAACATCGGCGCCATGCTGCTGCTGACGGCGACGCTGCTGTTGCTGAGTGCTGCCCGCCGCCAGGCAGCACAGCTGCAAGCGGCGCGGCAGCGTATGGCATTGCCGCGGCTGCGGCATGGCAAGGGAAGGAGAACGACATGGCCAGCCTGACCTTTTCCCTGCACCGCCAGCAGTGGCGGGCAATGTGGCAGCTCACCAAGCCGCGCGTGGTGTTGCTGATTGTGTTCTGCGCCGTGATCGGCATGTTGCTGGCGGTACCCGGCCGGCCGGACCTGCCGCGCATGTTGGCCGCAACGGTGGGTATCGCACTGGTGGCCGGGGCGGCGGCGATGATCAATTGCCTAGTGGAGCGCACCATCGATGCGCGCATGCGGCGTACCGCCTGGCGCGCCACCGCGCGCGGCGACGTCAGTCCGGCGGCCACGCTGCTGGTGGCGCTGACGGCGCTGGGGCTGGGCATGGCGCTGTTGATCGGGCTGGTGAATGCGCTGACCGCCTGGCTGACGCTGGCCACTTTTGCCGGCTATGCCATCGTCTATACCCTGCTGCTGAAGCCGAATACGCCGCAGAACATCGTGATCGGCGGTGCCAGCGGGGCGATGCCGCCGCTGTTGGGCTGGGTGGCGATGACCGGCGAAGTCAGCGCCATGGCCATGCTGCTGTTCCTGATTATCTACACTTGGACGCCGCCGCACTTCTGGGCGCTGGCGCTGTACCGCCGCGACGATTACCAGCGCGCCGGCTTGCCGATGCTGCCGGTGACGCATGGCGCGCGCTTCACCACCTTGTCCATCGTGCTGTACACCGTGCTGTTGCTGGCGGTGACCCTGCTGCCGGTGGCGCTGCGCGCCAGCGGTGCCGTGTACCTGTTGGCCGCCGTGCTGCTGGGGGGGCGGTTTTTGTGGCTTGCCGCCTGCCTGCATCGAAACTATGCTGACGAGCTCGCGCGACGCTGCTTCCGCTGGTCGATCCACTATTTAAGCTGGTTGTTTGCCGCGTTGCTGCTCGATCACTATCTCTTCATTGCACTGCGATTCTGAATGCCCAGACTGATGAAACGCCTGGCGGCGCTGCTATTGGCCGCCGCGCTGATGGCCTGCTCGCCGCAAGGCGAAAAGCTGTCGTTCAAGGCCACCGACATTACCGGCGCCGAATTCGGCAAACCCTTTACCCTGACCGGCCAGGATGGCAAGCCGCACGGACTGGCCGATTACCGCGGCAAGGCGGTGGTGCTGTTCTTTGGCTATACCCACTGCCCGGATGTGTGCCCCACTACCATGCTGGAATACCAGCAGGTGATGAAAAAACTGGGGGCGAATGCCGACCGCGTGCAAGTACTGTTCATCACCGTGGACCCGGAGCGCGATACCCCGCAGGTGCTGGCCGGTTACGTGCCGTTCTTCGACAAGCGTTTCATGGGCCTGACCGGGGCTCCTCCGCTGGTGCAGACCGTGGCCAACCAGTACAAGGTAGTGGCGCAGAAGCAGGCCACTGCCGCAGGCAGCTACAGTGTGGACCACAGCGCCGGCAGTTATTTGTTCGATCGCGAAGGCCAGCTGCGGGTTTATGTGCCGTATGGCACTCCGGCGGCCGATATCGTCCATGATCTACAGCAGTTGTTGCGTTAGACTTCGAAGAAGACGCCACAACCGTTCTGGAACGCATCACTATCGTGAGTCAGCAAAATCCCCCCCTCGCCAGCGGCTCGCAGCAGGCGGAACTGGCCAGGTTCACCCTGAGCAATCCGCTGGAAATCCTGCAGCACCTGCACAGCATTGCCGAGCTGAAGCAGGCGGTGACGATATTTTCCAACAAGGGAAACTCCTTCATCGTTACCCGCCTGCTGGCCGTCGATGTGCCGCGCAGCGTGCTGGTGTTCGGCATGAGCGCCGACGATGGTTCCAACCAGAAGCTGCTGGCCAGCGAGCGCAATGTGCTGGTGACCGCGCCGGCCGGGGTCAAGACGCAATTCATTTGCGGCCCGGCCGAGGCGGTGACGTACGAAGGCCGTCGCGCATTCGAAATGCCGCTGCCGGAAAAAATCATCCGCCTGCAGCGTCGCGAGTTTTACCGCATCCATTCGCCGCTGACCAAGCCGGTATGGTGCCGGCTGCATGAACCGCCGGGGCGCGTGCTGCCCTTGTTCGACATCAGCCTGGGCGGCGTGGCGTTGTCGCTGAGCCTGGATCAGCATGCCTGGCTGCAGTCGGGGCAGATTCTGTCGCAGGTGGATATCGACCTGCCCGGCGTCGGTTTGCTGCAGGTGGGGCTGGAAGTCCGCCATGTCATGCTCATCAGCGCGCGCGATGGGCAGGAGCACTACCGGGCCGGCTGCACTTTCATCGGTATGAACATGGCACGTGAAACGCTGGTACAACGCTACATCACTCACCTTGAGCGAGAGCGCCGAGCTCTGGTACGCTGAGCCCTAACTATTGCAACGCAACAAAATCATGACTTTGACTATTGCCCTGTCCAAGGGCCGCATCTTTGAAGAAACCCTGCCGCTGCTGGCCGCGGCCGGCATCGTACCGGCCGAAGCGCCGGAATCGTCACGCAAGCTGATTATCGGTACCAACCGCCCGGACGTGCGTCTGGTGATCGTGCGCGCCTCCGACGTGCCCACCTATGTGCAGTACGGCGCCGCCGATCTGGGCATCGCCGGCCGCGACGTGCTGATCGAGCATGGTGGTGCCGGCCTGTACCAGCCGCTGGACCTGAACATTGCCAAGTGCAAGATGATGGTGGCGGTGGAGAACGGCTTCGATTACGACGCCGCGGTGAAGCACGGCGCGCGCCTGAAAGTGGCCACCAAGTATCCGCAGATCGCCCGCGAACACTTTGCCGCCAAGGGTGTGCACGTCGACATCATCAAGCTGTACGGTTCGATGGAGCTGGCACCGCTGGTGGGGCTGGCCGACGCCATCGTTGACCTGGTGTCCACCGGTGGCACGCTGAAAGCCAACAACCTGCTGGCGGTGGAGCACATCATCGACATCAGCTCGCGGCTGGTGGTGAACCAGGCTGCGCTCAAGCTCAAGTACGACACCATCCAGCCGGTGCTGGATGCCTTTGCCGGCGCCGTGCCGCAGTAAGCCAATGCCCGTTGCGGCCAACCTGCAGGTTGGCCGCAAGTCTATGGAGCCGTAAACATGCAACGCCTGTCTTCCTCCCAAGCCGATTTCGACGCCCGCCTGCAAGCGCTGCTGGCGTTTGAAACGGCGCAGGACCCGGCGGTGGACACCGCCGTCGCCGCCATCTGCGACGACGTCAAAGCCCGTGGCGATGCCGCCGTCGTGGAATACACCAACCGTTTCGACCGCATGAGCGTGGCCAGCATGGCCGAGCTGACGCTGAGCCGGGCAGAGCTGCAGGCCGCGCATGACCGGTTGCCGGACCATGTGCGTGCCGCACTGACCGCTGCCGCCGAGCGCGTGCGCCGCTACCACGAGAAGCAGCTGGCGCATTCCTGGAGCTACGAGGACGAAGACGGCACCCTGCTGGGGCAGCAGGTGACGCCGCTGGACCGCGTCGGTATCTACGTGCCGGGCGGCAAGGCGGCCTATCCCAGCTCGGTGCTGATGAATGCCATGCCGGCCAAGGTGGCCGGCGTGGGCGAGATCATCATGGTGGTGCCGACGCCGAACGGCGAAAAGAACGACCTGGTGTTGGCCGCAGCCTATATCGCCGGGGTGGACAAGGTGTTCACCTGTGGCGGCGCGCAGGCAGTGGCGGCGCTGGCCTACGGTACCGACAGCGTGCCGCAGGTCGACAAGATCACCGGTCCGGGCAATGCTTACGTGGCTGCAGCCAAGCGCCGCGTGTTCGGCGTGGTGGGCATCGACATGGTGGCCGGCCCGTCCGAGATCCTGGTGATCTGCGATGGCGACACCGACCCGGACTGGATCGCCATGGACCTGTTCAGCCAGGCCGAGCATGACGAGATCGCGCAGGCCATCCTGCTGTGCCCGTCGGCCGACTACATCGCCAAGGTGGAGGCCAGCATCGAAAAGCTGCTGCCGTCCATGCCACGCCGCGCCATCATCGAGCAAAGCCTGGCCAACCGTGGCGCGCTGATCCAGGTGCGCGATCTGGACGAAGCCTGTGACATCGCCAACTACATCGCCCCGGAGCACCTGGAATTGTCGTTGGCCCAGCCGGAAGACTATGTCGGCAAGATTCGTCACGCCGGTGCCATCTTCATGGGCCGCTTCACCTCGGAAAGCCTGGGCGACTACTGCGCCGGTCCCAATCACGTGCTGCCCACCAGTCGTACCGCACGCTTTGCCAGCCCGCTGGGGGTGTACGACTTCCAGAAGCGCAGCAGCCTGATCCGCGTGTCGCATGCCGGCGCGCAAAAGCTGGGCAAGATTGCCAGCGTGCTGGCCCACGGCGAGGGACTCACCGCTCATGCCCGCGCCGCCGAGTTGCGCCTAGATCAGTGATGACCGCCGGGCCGCTGCCGTGCTGCGGCGGTAGCCCGTAACGGGGTTTCAGGTTACGATGAAGCCCTTGTTGCAAGAACCGCGTCGGGCCACTACCGACACTTTGTTACCGGCCCGGCCGGTAACAAATGTCGATGAAAATGTCTATACAGCAATTGTTCCGCCCCGACGTGGTGGCCATGCAGGCCTACCATGTTGCCGATGCCTCGGGCTACATCAAGCTCGACGCGATGGAAAATCCCTACCATCTGCCGCAGGCGCTGCGCACCGAGTTGGGCCAGGTCCTGGCCGAGGTGGCGCTGAACCGCTACCCTGATCCGCACGGCGACGGTCTGAAGGACCAGCTCAAGGACGCCTTTGGCATTCCGGCGGCCGCCGACGTGGTGCTGGGCAATGGCTCCGACGAAATCATCACCCTGATTACCCAGGCGTTGGCCAGCGCCGATACCGTGGTGCTGGCGCTGGAACCGTCCTTCGTGATGTACCGGCTCAACGCGCAGTTCTCGCGCGTGCGCTATGTCGGCGTGCCGCTCAAGCCGGATTTCGGCATCGATCTGCCGGCCACCCTGGCCGCCATCCATGAGCATCGCCCGGCGGTGGTGTTCCTGTCCTATCCCAACAACCCCACCGGGCCGCGTTTTGCCCGCGAAGAAGTGCAGGCGGTGCTGGCTGCCGCTCCAGGGCTGGTGGTGGTGGACGAAGCCTATCAGGCGTTTGCCGACGACAGTTTCATGGACCTGGCCGGCAGCCAGCCGCACCTGATCGTGATGCGTACGCTGTCCAAGCTGGGGCTGGCCGGTCTGCGCCTCGGCTATGCCGCCGGCCACCCGGAAGTGATCGCGCAACTGGACAAGGTGCGCCCGCCGTACAACATCAACGTGCTGAGCCAGGCCGCCGCCAAGTTCGCGCTGCGCCACCTGGATGTGTTCGCCGCGCAGGCGGCCGAGCTGCGCCGTGAGCGCAGCCGCCTGGCCGAAAGCCTGGGCACGCTGCCGTTGCTGACGGTGTATCCGTCCGAGGCCAACTTCCTCACCATTCGCGTACCGGATGCGCTGGCGCTGTTTGCGCAGCTGAAGGCCGAGGGTATCCTGATCAAGAACCTGCATGGCTATCATCCGCTGCTGGATAACTGCCTGCGCCTGACCGTGGGCAGCCCTGACGAAAACAGCGCGCTGCTTGCCGCCATTCACGCTTACTTTGCCTGAGCCATCATGCGTACTGCTACCGTTACCCGTAATACCCTGGAAACCCAGATCACCGTCAGCGTCAACCTGGATGGCAGCGGCGTTGGCCGCTTCGATACTGGCGTGCCGTTCCTGGACCACATGATGGACCAGATCGCCCGCCATGGCCTGATCGACCTGGATGTGCAGGCGCGTGGCGACCTGCATATCGATGCCCACCACACTGTGGAAGACATCGGCATCACCCTGGGCCAGGCGTTTGCCAAGGCCATCGGCGACAAGAAGGGCATCCGCCGCTACGGCCACGCCTACGTGCCGCTGGACGAGGCGCTGTCGCGGGTGGTGATCGACCTGTCCGGCCGCCCGGGGCTGCAGTACCACATTCCGTTTACCCGCGCCGCCATCGGCAGTTTCGATGTTGACCTGTTCAGCGAGTTCTTCCACGGCTTCGTCAACCACAGCATGGTGACGCTGCACATCGACAACCTGCGCGGCGTCAACAGCCACCATCAGGCCGAGACGGTGTTCAAGGCCTTTGGCCGCGCGCTGCGCATGGCGGTGGAATTCGACGAGCGTATGGCCGGCATCACGCCGTCCACCAAGGGCACGCTGACCGCATGAGCGCCGTGCAGCCCGGCATCGCCGGCCTAAACCACCTGTGCCTGTGCGTGCGCGATCTGGACGAGGCGCTGGCCTTCTACGACCGCGTGATGCCGGCCATGGGTTGGCAGCCGCGCCGTTCGGTTGAATCCCGCGCCTATGTGGCCGGCAATTACGAGTTGTATCTGCAGCAGAGCAAGCAAGCGGACGCTGGTTTCCAGCGTTATGGCATCGGCCTGCAGCACCTGGCGTTCAATGCGCCGTCGCGAGCAGCGGTGGATGCCCTGCATGCGCTGCTGCTGGAAATGGGCGCCGACATCAGTGATGCCCCGGCCGAATACCCGCAGTACAGCGCTGGCTACTATGCAGTGTTCTTTCTCGATCCCTCTGGCATCGTGCTGGAATTCTGCTACACCCCAAACATGATCCTGTAAGGCTGATATGAAAGTTGCAGTCATCGACTACGGCATGGGCAATCTGCACTCGGTGCTGAAGTCCGTACAGTTCGTGAACGACATCGGTGCCGACATCTTCCTGACTTCCGACCCGGAGCAGGTGATCAAGGCCGACAAGGTGATCTTCCCCGGCCAGGGCGCGATGCCCGATTGCATGCGTGAGCTCAACAGCCACGGCCTGGCCGAAGCGGTGCGTGAGAGCACTCGCAACAAGCCGTTCTTCGGTATCTGCGTCGGTGCCCAGCTGCTGCTGGAGCACAGCGAGGAGGGCGATACCCCGGGTCTTGGCATCTTCAAGGGCGAGGTCAAGCGCTTTGCGGCCAACCTGCTGGATGCGCACGGCGAGCGCCTGAAAGTGCCGCATATGGGCTGGAACCGTGTGTACCAGCGCAGTGCACACCCGCTGTTTGCCGGCATCGAGGATGGCGAGCGTTTCTATTTTGTACACAGTTACCACTTCGCACCCGCTGAAGCCGGCATCAACCTGGCGGAAAGCGAGTATCCGGAGCGCTTTTGTTGTATCGTCGGGCGTGGCAATATTTTTGCCACGCAATTCCACACCGAGAAGAGCCACCGTGCCGGGTTGCAGATGATGAAGAACTTCCTGGCCTGGGATGGCACTGTTTAACTTTCCGTAGATCCTTACGCACCATGCTGCTGATTCCCGCTATCGACCTGAAGGACGGTCAATGCGTACGCCTGAAACAAGGCGTGATGACCGATGCCACCGTGTTTTCCGATGACCCCGTAAAGGTCGCCGTGCACTGGCGTGACCAGGGCGCGCGGCGCCTGCATCTGGTGGACCTGAACGGTGCCTTTGCCGGCAAGCCCAAGAACCTGTCGGTGATCCGCGACATCCTGGGCGCGGTGGGCGACGACCTTCCGGTGCAGTTGGGGGGCGGCATCCGCGACCTCGACACCATCGAAAAATACTTCGACCTGGGGCTGAAGTACGTGATCATCGGCACCGCCGCGGTGAAAAACCCCGGCTTCCTGCACGATGCCTGCGATGCCTTCCCCGGTCAGGTGATTGTCGGCCTGGATGCCAAGGATGGCATGGTCGCCATCGACGGCTGGGCCAAGGTCACTACTCACAACGTGATCGATCTGGCCAAGCGCTTCGAAGACTACGGCGTGAATTCGGTGATCTACACCGACATCGGCCGCGACGGCATGATGAACGGCGTCAATATCGAAGCCACCGTCAAGCTGGCGCAGGCGCTGACTGTGCCGGTGATCGCCTCTGGCGGTCTGACCAACCTCGACGACGTGCGCAACCTGTGCGCGGTGGAAGGCGAGGGCATCGAGGGCGCCATTACCGGCCGCGCCATCTACGAAGGCAGCATCGATTTTGCCGCCGCGCAGACGCTGGCGGACGAACTGTCCGAAGCCTAACCCCCGGTTGGCCGCCCCGTGCGGCCAACCTTCATTCGTAGTACATCATGTCTCTAGCCAAACGCATCATCCCCTGTCTCGACGTGACTGCCGGTCGCGTGGTGAAGGGTGTCAACTTCGTCGGTCTGCGTGATGCCGGCGATCCGGTGGAAATCGCCAAGCGCTACAACGAGCAGGGCGCCGACGAGCTAACCTTTCTCGACATCACCGCCAGCTCCGACCAGCGCGACATCATTCTGCACGTGATCGAATCCGTGGCCGAGCAGGTGTTTATCCCGCTGACCGTCGGTGGTGGTGTGCGCAAGGTGGAAGACATCCGTCGCCTGCTGAACGCCGGTGCCGACAAGGTCAGCATCAACACCGCGGCAGTGACCAACCCGGAGCTGGTGAAGCAGGCCGCCGATAAGTTCGGCAGCCAGTGCATCGTGGTGGCGGTGGATGCCAAGGCAGTGACACCAGATAACGACCGCTGGGAAATCTTTACTCACGGCGGACGCAACCCTACCGGCCTGGATGCGGTCGAATGGGCAGCGAAGATGGCGCAATACGGCGCCGGCGAGATCCTGCTCACCAGCATGGACCGTGACGGCACCAAGATCGGCTTCAATCTGCCGCTGACCCGTGCGGTGTCCGAGGCGGTGCCGATTCCGGTGATCGCCTCCGGTGGCGTGGGCAATCTGCAGCACCTGGTGGAAGGCGTGACGCTGGGCAAGGCCGATGCGGTGCTGGCTGCCAGCATCTTCCACTTCGGCGAGTACACCGTGCGCGAGGCGAAAGAAGCCATGCGCGCCGCCGGCATCGAAGTTCGTCTGTAAAGGTTGGCCACATGACTGCAAACTGGCTTGATGCCGTGAAATGGGATGACAAGGGCCTGGTTACTGCCATCGCCCAGGATGCCGCCACTGGCCGCGTGCTGATGGTGGCGTGGATGAACCGCGAATCACTGCAGCTTACCGCCGATACCGGCATTGCCCACTACTGGAGCCGTTCGCGCAACCGGCTGTGGAAGAAGGGCGAGGAGTCCGGCCATCTGCAGACGGTGCAGGAGCTGCGTCTGGATTGTGACGGCGATGTGATCACCATGCAGGTGGAACAGGCTGGCGGCATCGCCTGCCACACCGGCCGTGAAAGCTGCTTCTACCGCGTGTTCCGCGACGGTGACTGGGTGGTGACCGATGCGGTACTGAAAGACCCGCACGCCATCTATCACTCGCACTGACATGTCGTTGTCGGGTGTTGGGCTGCGCCAAACGTTGGCCGCAGCTTGCTCCCGGCAGCAGGGACAACCCCCATACGCCTTGTTACGTGGATGTCACACAATCGACATATACTTGCCCCCGCTGCTGCTGCAGAAAGGACGCCACAATGATTGCCGCCGAAGTTCTGAAAACCATTGGTGATACCCTGGAAGCCCGCAAGGAATCCAGTCCCAGCTCATCCTATGTCGCGGGCCTGTTTCACAAGGGCGAGGATGCCATCCTGAAGAAAGTGGCCGAAGAGGCTGCCGAAGTACTGATGGCCTCCAAGGACAAGGACCGCCTGCACTTGGTGCGCGAAGTGGCCGACCTGTGGTTCCACAGCATGGTGCTGCTGGCGCATCACGGCCTGCGCGCCGAAGATGTGCTGGCCGAGCTCAAGCGCCGCGAAGGCATTTCCGGCCTGGATGAAAAAGCCGCGCGCCCGCAGCAATAAACGGAGACAACAGCATGAGCAACTGCATTTTCTGCAAAATTGCCGCCGGCGAGATCCCGGCGCAGAAGCTGTACGAAGACGACGAGATGCTCGCCTTCCACGATATTCACCCCAAGGCGCCGGTGCATTTCCTGCTGATTCCCAAGCAGCACGTGGATTCGCTGGCGCATTGTGATGCAACGCATCAGGCGATGCTGGGCAAGCTGCTGCTGCTGGCGCCGAAACTCGCGGCGGAGCAGGGGCTGGCCGGCGGTTTCAAGACCGCCATCAACACCGGGGTCGCTGGCGGCCAGGAAGTGTTCCACCTGCACCTGCACGTGCTGGGCGACAAGTAATCATTTTCCGGCGCACGCGCCGGTTTCTTGCTAGAGGTAAGTTTCCATGGGTTCTTTCAGCATTTGGCACTGGTTGATCGTGTTGCTGGTAGTGGTACTGGTGTTCGGTACCAAGAAGCTGCGCAATATCGGCGAGGATCTGGGTGGTGCGGTGCGCGGCTTCAAGGAAGGCATGAAGGGCGAAACCGACAAGGATGCCGGCAAGGGCCGCGTCATTGATGCCGACGATAGCGACCAGAAATAAGTAGCCGCCATCGTGTTTGAGATCAGCTTTGGCGAACTGCTGATAATCGGGGCAGTGGCGCTTATCGTGCTGGGGCCGGAGCGCCTGCCCACCGTGGCCCGTACCATCGGCGCCCTGGTTGGCCGCGCGCAGCGTTTTGTGGCCAGCGTGAAATCCGACATCCAGCAGCAAAGCCAGTTGGCCGGCCTGCAGGAACTGCAGCAGGACATGCAGCAGGCGGCGGAGGCATTCCGCCACCAGGTGGAATCTGAGGTGGCTCAGGTACGGGACGTGGCGCGCGAGATCGAGCATGAAGCGGCCGCGGTGGCGGCACAGGTGCAAGCCGATGGCGCGCACAGCATTGCCCCGCCTGACAATGCGGCCAACCTGTCGTCTGCCGAGGACGAGCTGGCACGCAAAGACGATAGCCAGCTGGACCTGTTCGACCTACCGGCGGCCCCCGCCATCCCACCTGCAGCCGACCACCGTTCATAAATGGATCAACAACCCCTGCTTGCGCATTTGATCGAGCTGCGTACCCGTTTTGTGCGGATCGCGGCCGGCCTGCTGCTGACCTTCCTGGCGCTGTTCCACTGGTCCGGCGATATCTATCACCTGATGGCCAAGCCCTTGCTGGACGTACTGCCCAAGGGCGCCAGCATGATCGCCACCGACGTTACCGCGCCGTTCTTTGTGCCGGTGAAGGTCACCATGCTGGTGGCGTTCCTGATTTCGCTGCCCAATACCCTGTACCAGCTGTGGGCCTTCGTGGCGCCCGGGTTGTACAACCACGAGAAAAAACTGGTGCTACCGCTGATCGTCAGCAGTGTGGTGCTGTTTGTCACCGGCATGCTGTTTGCCTATTTTGCCGTGTTCCCGGTGGTGTTCGGCTTCATGAGCGCGGTGACTCCGGTCGGGGTGTCGATGATGACCGACATCGATAAGTACCTATCGTTTGTGCTGGGCATGTTCGTCGCGTTCGGCGTCACCTTCGAAGTGCCGGTGGTGGTGGTCTTGCTCAACCGTATGGGTATTGTCAGCCTGGCGAAACTGCGTGAAGGACGGCCGTACATGATCGTGGTGGCCTTCGTGGTGGCGGCGGTGGTGACGCCGCCGGACGTGCTGTCGCAGGTGATGATGGCGGTGCCGCTGTGCCTGCTGTACGAGGCCGGTATCCTGATGGCACGGCTGGTAAACAAACAGAAAGTGGTAAGCACCGATGAATAAGGCCCGCATGTTTCACTGGGGCGCGGTGGCCAGCCTGGTGGCGTTGATCTTGCTGTGCCTGGCGTGGGAGCTGTGGCTGGCGCCGTTGCGCCCGGGCGGTTCCTGGCTGATGCTGAAAGCGGTGCTGCTGCTGTTGCCGCTGATGGGTATTCTGCGGGAACGTGTTTATACCTATCAGTGGTCCAGCATGTTCATCCTGGCGTATTTTGCCGAAGGGGTGATGCGCAGCTGGGCCGATAGCGGCCTGGCGCAAGCCCTGGCCATGGGCGAGGTGGCACTGACTACCAGCTATTTCTGTTGCGTGGTGCTGTTCGTGCGCGCGCGACGCCAGGCATTGGCGGCGTGAGTGCGCCGCAGCACTGATGACAAGATAAGCCAGCCGTCAGGCTGGCTTTTTTCATGGCTGAATAATACTGCACGTTTCTACAATATTTTGTTTAATATCAATCAAACATATATTGCAGATTTGTCATGTCATCCCGATAATGGACCGGGCATCGCCATGGTCAAAGCGACATTTCATCCCATAATGAAAGCACGCACGCAAACTCCTGGAAAAAGACAGTAATGATGAATAATCAGGTGCAGCAAGGAAGTCCGTCGGAAATATCGCAACACGCCACCCACCTCGATCCCCTGCTTGATTGCCTGTTCCAGCTCACGCGCGAACACGGCATTACCACGACCCGGGATTCGCTGGTGGCCGGTATCCCGCTGGAAAACCAGCGTTTAACCCCCTCCATGTTTGCCCGTGCCGCGCGTCGTGCCGGTTTGGCCTCGCGCGTGTTGCGCCGTCCGCTGATTGGCTTGCCGCATGCGCTGCTGCCGGCGGTGCTGCTGCTCAATGGCGATGATGCCTGCCTGCTGCGCGCCATTGATGACGAAGGCAAGTTCCATATCAGCCCGGCAGAGCTGCCGGAGGCCGAGCAGGTGCTGACGGCAGAAGCGCTGGAATCGCGCTACGCCGGCCTCGCCATCGCGGTGAAGCCGCGCTTCCGCTTCGACAAGCGTGTGCCGGAGCTGAATCAGGCGCGCAGTCAGCACTGGTTCTGGCATGCCATTTTCCAGGGGCGTCCGCTGTATCGCGATGCACTGATCGCCGCGTTCTTCATCAACGTGTTCGCGCTGTCGATACCGCTGTTCACCATGAACGTGTACGACCGGGTGGTGCCGAACATGGCGTTCGAAACGCTGTGGGTGCTGGCGTCGGGCGTGCTGCTGTTGCTGCTGTTCGACTTCCTGATGAAGCTGACCCGTGGTTACCTGATCGACCTGGCCAGCAAGCGCGTGGATGTGATGTTGTCATCGCTGATCATGGAGCGGGTGCTGGGCATTCGCCTGGAGGCGCGCCCCAGTTCGGTGGGGGCATTTGCGGCCAACCTGCGGGCATTTGAAACCGTGCGCGACTTTATCGCCTCTGCCACGGTGACCACGCTGGTGGATGTGCCGTTTGCCCTGCTGTTCCTGCTGGTGATCATGTGGATTTCGCCGTGGATGGTGCTGCCGCCGCTGATTGCGGTGGTCCTGATGCTGCTGCTGGCCTACACCGTGCAGGAGCGCATGCAGGAGCTGACCGAAACCACCTTCCGCGCCTCGGCGCAGAAAAATGCCCACCTGGTGGAAAGTCTGGTCGGGCTGGAAACCATCAAGACGCTGAGTGCTGAAGGCGAGCTGCAGGGGCGCTGGGAAAAAGCCACCCTGTTCCTGGCGCAGGTGGGTAGCCGCCTCAAGCTGCTGTCGGCGGTGACCATGAACTTTGCCGGCTTCATCCAGCAGATGATGTCCATTTCGGTTGTGGTATTGGGCGTGTACCTGATCAAGGAAGGCCAGACCTCGGTCGGCGGCCTGATCGCCTGCAATATGCTGGCGTCGCGGGCGCTGTCTCCGATGGGCGCCGTTGCCGGGCTGATGACCCAGTTCAACAACGCCAAGTCGTCGCTGACCTCGCTGGAAGGCATGATGAAGATGCCGGTAGAACGCGAAAGCGAGGCATCGTTTTTCCATCGCACCAGCTTCCGCGGCGAGATCGAGTTTTCCGGGGTGTCGTTCAACTACCCGAACAGCCCGATGGGCGCGTTGCGCAATGTGTCGTTCCGCCTCAAGGCCGGTGAACGGGTGGGCATTCTGGGACGGGTTGGCTCCGGCAAGAGCACCATCCAGAAGCTGATCATGGGCCTTTACCAGGCGCAGGAAGGGGCGGTGCGCATCGATGGCGTCGACCTGAAACAGATCGACCCGGCCGAGCTGCGCCGGCATATCGGTTATGTGGCGCAGGATCCGGTGCTGTTCTACGGCACGCTGCGCCAGAACATCTGCATGGGGCAGCCGCACGTGCACGATGCCAGTATCTATGCCGCAGCCGAACTGGCCGGCCTGAGCGAGTTCATCAACAGCCATCCGGAAGGCTTCGACATGATCATCGGCGAACGTGGCGAGTCGTTGTCCGGTGGCCAGCGCAAGGCGGTGACCATCGCGCGTGCGCTGTTGAACGCACCGCCGGTGCTGCTGCTGGACGAGCCGACCAGCAATATGGACCACAGTACCGAAGCGGCGATGAAGCGGACTTTTGAGAAGATCACTGCCGGCAAGACACTGGTACTGGTGACGCACCATACCAATCTGCTTGATCTGGTTGACCGCATCATCGTCATCGATCAAGGGCAGATTCTGGCGGACGGTCCCAAGGCCGACATCATCCAGGCATTGCAACAGGGCCGTATCGGGAAGGCACGCGTATGAGCATGCAACAAGACAAAGAGAAGCAGACTTTCTTCCAGCGCTTGCTGGACTGGTCCTCGGCGGAAGATCTGCGCGATCGCCAGGATTTCGCCGCGGATGCGGAATGGGCGATTCTGGAGCAGAACCCGCAGCGGCCACGCTTGTTTCTGTGGACCATCGGCCTGTTTATCACCGTAGCCCTGCTGTGGTCGGCCCTGGCGACCATCGACGAAGTGGCGCGCGGCGAAGGCAAGGTGGTGCCCACCAGCCAGATTCAGCATCTGCAGAGTCTGGATGGCGGCGTGGTGTCCAAGATTCTGGTGAAGGAAGGCGATATCGTCGAACGCGGCCAGCTGCTGCTGCAGGTGGATAACACCCGCTTCGTGTCGTCGCTCAACGAAAACCAGTCGCAATCGTTGTCGTTGCAGGCCAAGGCCGCTCGCTTGCGTGCCTTGTCCGATGGCAAGCCGTTCGAGCTGCCGGCGCAGGTAACGCAACAGGCGCCGGATATCGCCAACCAGGAAATGGACCTGTACCGCTCAAAGCAGATGGAACTGGATGCCAACGTTTCCATTGCCCGGCAGCAATTGACGCAGCGCACGCAGGAACTGAACGAGGCCCGCGCCCGTCGTGACCAGGCCGCGCAGGGACTGGAGCTGACGCAGCAGGAACTCAACGTCACCCGTCCGCTGCTGAAGTCCGGGGCGGTGTCCGAGGTGGACATCCTGCGGCTGGAGCGCGATGTGTCGCGTTATCGTGGCGAGCGCGATATGGCCAATGCGCAGATTCCCAAGATTCAGTCGGCCATCGCCGAGGCGTCGCGCAAGATCCAGGAAGTGGAGCTCACCTTCCGTAACCAGGCCAGTACCGAACTGTCGGAAACCATGGGCAAGCTGGGCACCCTGGGGGCCGGCAGTACGGCACTGCAGGACAAGGTGCGCCTGTCGGAAGTGCGCTCACCGGTACGCGGTGAAGTGAAGCGACTGCTGGTGAATACTGTGGGTGGCGTGGTGCAGCCGGGCCGCGACATCATGGAAATCGTGCCGCTGGATGACACCCTGCTGATCGAGACCAAGATTTCGCCGCGCGATATTGCCTTCCTGCGCCCGGGGCAGGATGTGTTCGTACGCTTCACTGCTTACGACTCCACCATTTATGGCGGCCTGAAAGGCGTGTTGGACCAGATCGGTGCCGACTCCATCACCGACGAGAAGGGTAATACCTTTTATGTGGTGAAGGTCAAGACCGACTCGGCGCACCTGAGCGAAAAGAAACTCCCGATCAAACCAGGCATGGTGGCCGAAGTGGACATCATTACCGGCCACAAGAGCGTGCTGAATTACCTGCTCAAACCGGTACTGCGTGCCAAGGCCCAAGCCCTGAGTGAGCGTTGATATGGATATCCGGCTGATTAGCGCCAGTAACTCCCTGCAGCAGCATCTGCAAATGGTGTTCGGTAATTGCACCCAGTATCCCAGTCTGTGGGATGTGTCTGGGGCGTTGCGGTTGCAGGAAAGTGAGCTGGTATGGGTGGATGCCGACAATCAGGATGAAGACCTGGTGCAGCGGCTATGCCGCGGCGACTTCGGCCGGGCGCGGGTGGTGGTGTTGAGCAGTAGCCCGACCGATGTTGCCGCGGTAAAGTGGCTGGGCATGGGCGCCGCCGGCTATCTGCATGCGTTTGCTGTCGCCGAGACCTTGCAACAGGTCGCGTCCGCAGTAGCATCCGGTGGCATCTGGATCGGCGTGAATCTGATGCAGCAGTTGTGTGCCCGCTTTGGCCAGGTCGCCAAAACCGACAGCCCGCTGCTGGCTCAGCTCACAGAGCGCGAGCGCGAAGTGGTCAGCCATCTGCGCGACGGCAAGAGTAATAAGCAGATCGCGCGGGACATGGATATTGCCGAGCGCACCGTGAAAGCGCACCTGACTGCCATTTTCGGCAAGTTTGGCGTGCCAGACCGAGTGCAGTTGCTGCTGCGCTTGGCCAGCTGAGTATTAGCTGCGACTTGGCAAGTCATTGAAACAGCATCAAATACGCGAAAACCGGCATCTGCCGGTTTTTTTTGCGTCTATGCCCTTCAGTACAATGTATTAAGAATTTGCCGGGCCATAGAATCTGCTCATCATGGTCAGAGTGTATGGAGTGTTTGAATGAGTGCGATCGGCAATCACGGCAAAATCGTTGCAATTAGCGGCAAAATCATTGCAGTTGCGGCCGATGGCACGCAGCGCATCCTGAAAGTAGGCGATATCGTCGCTGTCGGCGAACGACTCATTGTGCCGGCAGATGGTAATATCGAGCTGCAAACGAATGATGGCAACATCGTAAAAATTGCTGAAGCACGCGATTTGACGATTACCGATGACGTGTTCGGCCATGCCGGCCATGACAGCACCGATGCCGCCTTGGCAACGCCGACGCTGCCGGCCGAAGCACAACAGATTCTGGGCGCGCTGCAGCAAGGCCAGGATCCGTTGCAAAATCTGGAAGCCACCGCCGCCGGTTTGACTGCCGCTGGCGCAGAGGACGGTGGTAGCTCCTACACCATCCTGGGGCGCGTGACGGAGTCGGTTTCCAGCGCCAGTCTGGACAGCAGCATCAGTACCGACGAAAGCACCACTACCCAGGCTTCGACCAGCACGCTGGATGCCGTTGTGGAAAATCAGCCGTCTATCCTGCAGGTAGATACCAATACCGTTGCGGAAGATACCCCGGCTACCGGCAATGTACTGGTCAACGATAGCGATGCCGACGACACCCTGAGCGTGGTGAAAGTCACCGTGGATGACCGCAGCTACGACGTTGTGGCGGGTGAGGACACGCTGGTAGAGCTGGAGACCGGTATCCTGACCATCAGCAGCGATGGCCACTACACCTTTACTCCCGCCGCCAACTGGAACGGTGAAGTGCCGACCATCAGCTACACCACCAACACCGGTAGCAGCAGCACCCTCAATATCACCGTCACCCCGGTAGACGACGCTAGCGTACTGGTCACCGACAGCAACACCGTTGCC